>CAYFMN010000002.1:255676-274759 GCA_964344185.1 uncultured Nitrospinota bacterium | reverse complement strand
CAAATACTTTCTGCAATATAGCAAGCTTCGCCCTTCCTACGGAAGGACTCCAGGATGACGGTGAGATGATCTGATTTTTCAAAGTCACAACTCATTTTAAAAAAAAGATTACTTGATTTCTTTTAATCAAGGTGAGATTCCTCGGCAAGCTCGGATGACACGCGGAAGCGAGCGAAATAGACTAATGTAATTTTTGTTTAGCCCTTTCTGCAGTTTTTTCTGTGTTTTTCTGTGAATTCTGTGGCTAACCAGCTAAGATTTTCTTCACGAGGTTGCTGGCGAGCTTGCCATCGAATTGTCCGGAGTATTTTCCCTTCAATTCTCCCATTACTTTGCCCATCGATTTCATCGACTTCTCGTGATTAGCGGCAATTTCTTCAATGATCTTCGCTAACTCGTCTTCCGATAATTGCGTTGGTAAATATTTCTCTAAAACTTTTTTTTCGTTTTCGTATTCGACCCGTTTTTCATTACCCTTGGGAATCGTATTTAAAGTCTCGTTGATATTTTTGATAAAAGCTTTGACCTTCGCAACGGTTTCTTCTTCGGTCGTTTCACGGTCGCCGTCATTTTTTCCTATCATGACGGTTTCGGCGTACAAAGTGCTTAGAACGTTTGATACGGCCGTGTTTTTTGCTTTGCGCGCTTCGTTTAAATCGGTTTTGATTTGATCCAATAATGCCATGTTGTCAGCTTCCAATACTTTTAACATAGTTTGTTTGTTATGGATGTAATTAGTTTAGGTTTTATGTTTACTTAGCGCAACGAAAACCGCCATATTCGTATCGTTCGTCGGGATCACCGCCGCTTCGGTCTGTTGGCCGCGTACCGCTGGAATAATTGATCCACGATCCGCCGCGAGTCGATTTTTCGTCGCCGTCTGCGGGGCCTTTTGGGTTTTTCGTCGGGCGAACGCTATTATAATCTCCTTCGTACCAATCCGCCACCCATTCGTATACATTACCGGCCATATCGTATAATCCATAACCGTTGGGAGGGAAGCTTCCAACGGGAGAGGTGTGTTCGTATCCATCCGAGAATTGATCTTCTTTCCAGGAGTGACTGCAATGAGCGTCGCAAAAATTTGCTTTGTTGGACTTGACCGCATTTCCCCAAACGTAGGTTAAGTTTTTGCCGCCTTTTGCGGGTTTGCCAACTTTTTGGCAATATTGGTTGGCTTCGCCCCAAGTGACCCGTTCAACGGGACGGTTATCGCCTTTGAACATTGACGGGTTGTCGCCCATTACTTTTTTATAATCTTTTTGAGTGACTTCGTAAATGTCGATATAAAATTCATCTATCTCGATTTCTTTAATAGGCTCTTCGTCTTCGAACCAAACTTTTCGACATTTATTGTTATTCTTTTGACATTCGTTATAAGCGCGTTCCGCTAAAAAGCCCGACAAGTATTTCCCTGCTGGAATGCGTACCATAGATTGAGGGGCGGCTTCGGCTTTACTAAAACTTACAATGCTCACTAACATCACTAATAATGAAGTTGTAGCTTTTAGGAAACCAGGAAAATAACCGGTATAAAAAACGAGATCCCTTCCTTCGACAGGCTCAGGACAAGCTAGGCTCGGGATGACACGCAGAAGGGACTTAAGAACTCTGGCTTTTTGATCTGATTTTCTAAAAGTAGTCGATCTTGTCTGTACTTTTTTTGTTTTCATAATATGATTAATATTAAGAGGTTTAATTAAATTATAGCAGAGAACTTTATCAAGGATTTGGCTGTTAATAATATTGACTGATACTTAGTCGTTAGGTTTTTTGTTTTATTACAAGACCCAGTTATTTATATTTTTAGAGAAACTTTATGGCGTACCTGGTTATTTCTTGCAGTTTGAATCCCGAGAGCCGTAGCCGGATATTAGCGAAGAACGCGCAAAACCGGTTAGAAGGTTTAAATGAAAAAACGATATGGTTGGATCTTGCTGAACGCGACCTGCCAATGTGCGACGGCGGCTCTGTTTATTCATTGCCGGCGGTGAGTGAGATGGGAAAGCTGGTGAGAGAGGCCGATGGTATTTTGTTGGCGGGTCCTGTTTATAACTACGACTTAAACGCGGCGGCCAAAAACTTTATCGAGTTAACCGGTAGCGCCTGGCAAGACAAGGTGGTTGGTTTTTTATGCGCTGCGGGTGGAGACGGCAGCTTCATGTCGCCAATGAGTTTTGCGAATAGCCTAATGCTGGATTTTCGTTGTATGGTGATTCCGCGTTTTGTTTACGCTTCTTCTACGTCTTTTTCCGATACTGGCGACGTTGTTCCCGAAATTAAAGAACGAATCGACGAGTTGGCTGATATGCTTGTTAAGATTGCGAAGGCTTTGAAGGAATATTGAGCGCTAGATCTTTTGTCTTCGCAGAGTTAGTGAGAGGTGGTCGTTGTTCTAAAACCTTTTAAGGTACATGCTTCTCCGAAGCATAGATTCCTCCGCTACGGTCGGAATGACTATCGGGGCGAGGCGAGATTCTTCACCGATATTGAAATATCGGTTCAGAAAGACACGCGGGAGGGACGGGCTTAAACTGAGATTACTTTTGATTAACAATTTTCTTTTAAATTGCTAATCAACAAATCAATTGATTAGTTATAGTTTGTTCGGGTTCTGTTTTGTAATTAAAGCTTAGGACCGAGCCGGAGATTTTACTTTTTTCCGATACTTTCGAGCCAGTCCAGCAGACGGAATTTTTTATTTCGGCATAGTCTTCAACGATACAGTTATCTCCTAAAACAACGTAAGGGCCTATCTTGGCTTTTGGCGATATTTGGCAATTTTTACCAATATGAACGGGTTGCGTTATTTGCGGGTTAGGAGCTAAAACTTCAGATTTCGGGTAACTACAGGAATGTCGTCCATCCAGGATATCCCAATGCGCTTTTAAATAGTCTTCTCGATTCCCAATGTCGTTCCAATATCCTTTGTGTAGATAACCGAAAATGGGTAATTTTTCTTCCAAGATTGCAGGATATACGTCTTTGGTGGTTCCATAAAAAATGCCTGGGGGTATACGATCCAAGACCGACGGTTCAATTATTTGCGCGCCGGTAAACATCACTCGTTTTGTATTGCAAGTTGGATCGGGCAGGTTTGTTTTTGGGAAACGAACGATTTGACCTTCGTCGTTTATTTCTATAGGCGGGTATTTTTCCGGATTTGGATCTTGACGAACAACCAGCGTAACTAATGCATTCCGACTTTTGTGGAAATTAATAACTTCGGTCAGATTGATTGAGGTTAAAATATCTCCGTTTATTACTAAAAAAGGCTTCCCTCTCAAAAAGTCTTGAGCTTTTTTGATTCCTCCCGCGGTTCCCAGGATTTCTTTTTCAATTGAATATTGAATTTCCGTTCCAAAATAATCGATGATTGTCGAAGACAGGTGATAAACGTTTGCTATGATTTCATGGAAGCCAAAAGATCGCAACGCCTGCAAAGTGTACTTTAGCGCCGGTTGATTCATTACCGGAAAAAGGGGTTTAGGAATTTTGTTGGTTATTGGTAGAAGTCGTTTCCCAAGCCCTGCCGCCAGGATCATGGCTTTCATGGTTTTGAAGCAAGTTCCTTTAAGGATTCGGTGTATGGCGGGTAAGCGATGCCTTTATCGGTAATAATAGCGGTCACCAAGTCGTTTGGAGTGACGTCAAAAGCGGGATGTCGGGCGGATACTTCTTCTGGAGAGATCCGCTTGCCGTTTATGTGAGCCACTTCGTCCGAGCTTCTTTCTTCGATTGGAATTTCCTCTCCGCTTGCAAGCGTTAAGTCCAAAGTAGAGATTGGAGCGGCGACATAAAATGGAATTTTGTGCCTCGCCGCTAAAACGGCGACCATATAAGTTCCTATCTTGTTTGCTACGTCGCCGTTACCGGCTATCCGGTCAGCGCCAACAACAGCGGCGTCGATTTCGTTCTTGGACATAAAAAATCCGCACATATTGTCCGTGATTAATTCGACGTTGATGTTGTCTTCGTTTAATTCCCAGGCGGTCAATCGCGCTCCTTGTAAAAATGGTCTGGTTTCGTTGGCGAATACCTTGATGTCTGTACCATGATTGACCGCCGCTCGAATCACTCCCAGGGCTGTGCCAAATCCGGCGGTTGCTAAAGCCCCCGCATTACAGTGGGTGAGAATCCGCGAACCGTTGGAGATCAAAGTTTGTCCAAAGTTTCCCATTTCCTTGCACGCTTCTATATCTTGATCGCAAATGGTTTGCGCTTCCTCTCTTAATCGCTTTTTGAGTTCTGGAATAGACAAGTCTTTATTATCGAGAGCAACCTGTTTCATACGAGCTATTGCCCAGGCTAAATTAACCGCCGTGGGGCGGGCTTTACCCAACTGTTCTCCCATGGCTTCCCATTTTGAAAAAAAGGAGTCGAAGTCGTCGGCCTGGATGCTTTCGGCGCCAAGGCTCATTCCCATTGCGGCGGCGACGCCGATGGCTGGCGCTCCGCGGATGATCATTCCTTTAATGGCCCCGCCAACGTCTTCGATGGTTTTATAGTCTATGTAGGTTTTTTCGAGCGGTAATTTTGTTTGGTCGAGCATTCGGACCGTGTCGCCAACGTATTCTATGGTTTTAAACATGATGTATAGATTGAGGGGTTAAATTAAGTGGATAGAAAATTTTTGATGACTAGAGGTTAGTTGAAAATTTTTGACCTAGCAAGCTTCGTCACTTCTTCGAAGTTCCTCAAGGATGACGGCGATAGTATCTTAACTTGGAACAAGATTCATTTTCGAATAACCTCGAAACTAATTCTTCTCAGACCAAGAGTAGCAATTTTAAAACAAGGAGAGGACGATAGCAAATCGATTAGAGCGCCGGTATTTAGAGATTTTTTTGAAGCCGCTGAATTGTTTGTATAAAAATTTTTTCGGTTATGTTGTCAACCTGGATGGTTTTTTTGCGGCTAGTTAATCCGCTAATTATGGAAACGCTGGAGGGACTCACTCCTAGTTGTTTTGCTAAAAATTTAACGCAAGCTCTATTGGCCGCCCCATCCACTGGCGGCGATGTTAATTTTATTTTTAAACTGTCGTCGTGAAAACCGGCGATGGCGTTCCGGGAGGACTTTGGTTGAATGGTTGCGGAAAAACGAATACCGTTTTTATACTTTTTTGTTGGAATTGGCATGTTGAGCGCCATTCTTTTTGACCTGTAAGGATTGTAGATAATCCCTTGCGTTGGCCTTGAAATTTTCCAGCAAATCTTTTTTTTCGCCTTTTAAATGTTTTATTTCGGATTGCAACCGGCGTAATTCTTTTTCCGCATCTTGTTTGTAATGAGTGGCTTGTTCCTTCGCCTTTTCAATTATTTTTTGAGCTTTTTCTTTCAAGACTTCCGGAGGAATATTGCCAAAACCGTTAGAACTTTTAGAATGGCCATTCTCGTTGCCGTTTCCATTTTTAGAATGGTTTTCGGCTGCTTTTAACTTATCTTCCAGTTTAAGAATTTTCTTTTGCTTTCGGTCGTTTTCATAGCGCAGTTGTTCAAGCTCATCCGTCATTTCCTTAAAGTCTTCGGCAACAAGTTGCAGAAAGGTATCGACTTCTTGCTTGCTATACCCTCTAAACTTGTCGTGAAAGCATTGTTCCAGAATGTCTAAGTAGGTGAATCTCATAAACCTCTATTGCAATTGCATGGCAAAACGAGACAACGAATTGACCAGAAAACTCTGTAAAAAAATGATAGCTAAAAGAACGATAATCGGAGAAAAATCAATTCCTATTCCCGACATGGGGATCGCTCGCCGTATTCTATATAGAACAGGTTCCGTAACGTTATATAAAAATTGAACAATTGGATTATAAGGATCTGGGTTTACCCAGGATAATAAAGCACGAATAATTATTATCCACATATATAGCACCAGCACGATATCTAATACTTTGGCTGTCGCCGCTAAAAAGTTACCAAGAATGTACACAAAATTCCCTAGGTTAAAAAGGCCGTTGCCGCCAAAAAATGCGGTTCCGGCCTAAAAATTGAATTCAAAAGGTTTTCGGATACCACTAAAATATAAAAAAAGCATTGCCTTGTCAATGGCAAGCTAGCGGCAGAGACTTCTTAACTTACCTATTCTTACTAGGCAAACTCCTATTAGCCGATGTATTTAGCAACCGGCCTTTAAAAAAAGCGTTGTTTGACGATAAACCGATAAAACAATGATTATTTAGGCCTTATATAAATATCGACTTAAAATTGGTTTCTCTACATAAAAAAATGCGATAATTATAATAATGCCGCTTTTTTTGCGAGTTAATGCGCAAAAATGAGTTGTGTCAGATTATTTGCCTACCTTTGGAGAGCATGAATGCCCTCGAAAAAACGACTAATTCAGCCGGAAGAGCCGGATTTGGGAGAAAAAATGGATTTAATCCCCGATCCGGAACCGGAATTGGAGATTTCGTTTAAAAGAGTCCCGGTTGTTGAAAGCAGCGGCAAAATTATTCCGGTTTGCGAGCCTACATTAAGCGGTAACGAGTTAAAGTATGTTACCCAATGTCTCCAGACTAACTGGATTTCGTCTGCCGGCAGGTTCATTTTGGAATTTGAACGCGAGTTCGCAAAAGTTTGCGGGGCGAAGTATGGCGTCGCCACCACAAGCGGAACCACGGCGTTGCATTTGGCTTTGGCTACTATGGGGCTTGGACCGGGAGACGAGGTGATAATCCCTTCTTTCACCATGATCGCTTCTGCAAACACGGTACGTCACACTGGGGCGACTCCTGTTTTAGTAGATTCTGAGATGGAAACGTGGAATATGGACGTTTCCAAGATCGAAGAAAAAATTACGGAAAATACAAAGGCGATTATGCCTGTCCACACTTACGGTCATCCTTGCGATATGGACGGTATAATGGCGTTAGCGGAGAAACACGACTTATTTGTGCTAGAAGACGCGGCGGAAGCTCATGGCGCTTTATATAAAGGGAAGACTATTGGAAGTATTGGGGACGCCGCTTGTTTTAGCTTTTACGCGAATAAAATTATCACCACCGGCGAAGGCGGAATGATTACCACTAACAATGGGGAACTCTATCAAAAGGCGGCCAATATTCGAGATCATGCGTTTTCTAATGATCGTCACTTTTGGCATAAGTATCTGGCTTTTAACTTTCGCATGACTAATATGCAAGCAGCTATAGGATTGGCGCAGGTTGAACGATTTGACGAGTTGGCGCAAGCCAGAATCGATCATGCAAAGTTGTATACAGGTTTATTGAGAGACGTTCCTGGGATTGTGACGCCGCCGGTAACGGAGGGAATCAAAAACGCATTCTGGATGTATGCTATTTTAATTCAGGATGAATTTGGCGTTTCGCGCGACGAATTGAGAGCGAGATTAGCGAAACGAGGAATTGAAACGCGAACTTTTTTTATTCCTATACATCTGCAACCCCTTTATTTCGAGAAATATAAAAACGAGTCCTTTCCAAATGCGGAAGAATTGTGCAAGCATGGAATGTATTTGCCGTCCGCAAGCAGTTTAACCGAAATGGAAATCGAATTGATATGCGATGTCCTAAAGAAATGCAGAAATTAGGAAACTAACTTTTTTTAATAACTCAATCAACTGACTAATTAAATTTAACGATGAGCTTAAAAAAACGAGAAAAAATAAAGAATTTGTTGGTCCAAAAGGAAGAACAAGAAGACGTAATTGTTAAAGGATGGATAAGAACTAGAAGAGATTCGAAAGGCGGTTTTTCATTTGTAGAACTCAACGACGGTTCGACTATCAAAAATATCCAGATTATTGTAGATCATTCTTTAGATTGCTACGAGAATGTTGCCGAAAAATTGACCACAGGAGCTTGTGTATCAATAAAAGGCAAATTAACCCTTTCTCCCGGAAAGGGACAGTCGGTAGAGATCCAGGCTAAAAACGTGACGGTTTATGGAATTGCCGATGCAGAAGAGTTTCCTCTACAAAAGAAGCGACATTCATTTGAGTTTCTAAGGACTATTTCTCATCTGCGGCCAAGGACAAATACTTTTGGAGCGGTTATGAGAGTTCGCAATCGCTTGGCTTATTCTATTCATCAGTTTTTCCATGAACGCGGTTTTGTTTATATCCACACTCCTATAATAACTTCAAGCGACTGTGAAGGCGCCGGCGAGCTTTTTCAAGTAACGACATTGGATATAGCCAATCCTCCAATTGAAAATAAAACCGTGGATTATTCCCAAGACTTTTTTGGAAAGAAAACTGGATTGACTGTGAGCGGTCAGCTAGAGGGAGAGATTTATGCAATGGCGTTGGGAGAAATTTATACTTTTGGGCCTACTTTTCGCGCTGAAAATTCTAATACGAGCAGACATTTGGCTGAGTTTTGGATGGTCGAGCCTGAAATGGCTTTCTATGATTTAGAAGACGATATGGAGTTGGCCGAAGATTTTATTAAATATCTTTTAAAAGACGCTCTTGAATCTTGCGGCGATGATATGGAGTTTTTTAATTTGCGGATTGATAAAACTTTGATTGAGCGCCTGCGGCATGTTTTAGATTCTGATTTTGAAAGAATATGCTATACGGAAGCGGTGGATGTTTTGCTTAAATCTGGCGAAAAGTTTGAGTATCCAGTTGAATGGGGAGAACATTTGCATTCTGAACACGAGCGTTTTTTAACTGAAAAAATGTTCAAAAAACCGGTCGTTGTTTATGATTACCCTGAAAAAATCAAGCCGTTTTATATGAAAGTCAACGACGATGGTAAAACCGTTCGGGCTATGGATGTTTTAGTTCCTCACATCGGAGAAATTATTGGAGGAAGTCAAAGAGAAGACGATTATCAGGTTCTTATAGATAGAGCAAAGAAAAAGGGAATGAACCTGGACGAATATTATTGGTATTTAGAGTTAAGAAAATTTGGTTCCGCTCCTCATTCTGGCTTTGGATTGGGGTTTGAAAGATTAGTTCAATTTGTTACTGGAATGGAAAATATTCGAGATGTCATTCCGTTTCCGCGCACTCCCAAACATGCCGGATTTTAGAAAGTTCTTATTTCTTGACGACTTCGGTCGCTTTTTTGGGAATCGTAAAAAAGAAAGTGGTTCCTTCTCCTACTTTTGACTTAAACCAGAATTTTCCGCCGTGCAAGTCTTCGATAATTTCCCGGCAAGATAACAAACCAAGGCCGTTCCCTTCGTCGCCTTTGGTTGTTATCGACTCTTTCAATAGGAGAGGCTGTATATCTTCTGGGATACCGCATCCGTAATCGGTAACGCTTACCTGGAAAAAATCGTCGATGGATTGGATATCCACTTTGATCATTCCTCCTTTTTCCGTTACGTAACCAGCGTTGATTACCGTATTCTGGATAACGCGTTTTATATCGAGAAAGTTAACGGTCCATTTTGCGGTATCGTCGAAATCGACGATTTCTACATGTTTTTTTTCCAGGTTTTTATGGCACGCTACTTGTTCCAGTGTTTCGTGTATCAGAGCCATAACATTGTGCGAACTTTTTTGGTATTCGACTTTTATCTTTTTTGCGTTTAGCAGACTTTGGTTGATCATTGTCGTTAAATTACTTTTGACAATGTCCATGACTTCAAAGCTTTTTTCAAGATCTTCAACGCCGGCTCTTTTTTGCTGACCATTCTGACCCGAATAGGACTCGATTAAATCCTCTAGATACATCTCGACTAATCCGAGCGGGGTCAAACAGTTTTTAATGTCGTGCGTAAAAATATTGGCTTTTTGCAGGTCGGTGGCCATGACCGCCAAGTCTGTGCGGATTCTAGAGCAGAGAGTTCGAATTATCGATATCAATGCTTTAGGTTCAGTCGCCAAGTATTGGTTAAATTGCACTTCCGATATTTCTAGCAACAGGCATTGCGAAACCGCTTTTGTTGAAGCCGAACGGGGTTTGGATTCAATCAATGACATTTCTCCAACATATTGTCCCGCGCTCAGTAATGCAATTTGTTTGACCCCTTTAAAAACCAATAAGTCTCCGGAGAGGATCAAGTACATTGCGGTTTCCAGGGTATTTTCTTCGAACAAAATTTCCTCGGGTTCTAAGGAAAACTCCCGGCAATTAGAGGCCAATTGTTCCAAAATGGAGTCGTTTAACGCTTGGAACAAATCCATTTTGCGCATAATTTCAATTTTTTGTTTTACTTCCAAAGGGTCTCGCTCCGAAAACCGCCAGTAAGGAAGAAGATTCGCCTTATGTCAGTTTTTTGAAAACTTAAACTCTTATTAAAACAATGTGTTGCGTAACAAGAGTATAAAGTTATGCATTGGTTATGACAATAGCTAATTTCCCGAAAATCAAAGTTTTACAAATTTGTGATATTTGTTAATAGAACGACGGACTCTACATGGGAGGTTTGTGGGAACATATCAACCGCGTAAATTTGCGATATTTTGTATTTTTTTTCGCAAATCAAGTTTAAGTCGCGCGCGAGTGTGGAGGGATTACACGATATATAAACAATTTTCTTGGGAGATAGTTGTGACATCGATTCTATAACTTCTGGAGAGCATCCTTTACGTGGCGGATCGACAATTATGGTATCGACTGGAGGACCGGAAACGAGACCTTTTATACAATTTTCGACCGTTCCCGTTTCAAATCGACAAGAGTCGATGTTATTTAACTTTGCGTTAATTTTAGCGTCCTCAGTCGCCTGTTCGAATTCTTCTATTCCTATTATTTGTCTGCCTTTTCTGGCCAGCCAAAGCGTTATCGTTCCAACTCCGCTGTAGGCGTCGATCACCAAACCCCCTTCCAAGCCGACCCAGGTTTCGACAAGTTCGTATAATTTTTCCGCCTGAAGACTGTTAACTTGAAAAAAAGAAGGTAGAGACAATCTAAACTTGAGATCGCCTAATTGTTCTTCTATATAGTCTTTACCCCATAAGTTTCTGGTGTTCGTTCCTAAAATAACGTTTGTCTTTTTTGAGTTGATATTTTGCCCAATGCCAACGAGTTTGATCTTTGCTTGAACAATTTTTTCGGCGGTTTGCTCGATAAAACCTTTTGGAAACTTACCCCGGGTCGTTACAAACCCCACTAAAGTTTCTTCGTTAGAACGAGAGCTTCGGATAATAATGCCGCGCAAGAAGCCTTTGTGTGTTTTTTCGTTGTAAACGGATAGCCCTGAAATATCTATTTGTTCGCGAATAATTTCTTTAGTTTGATTTAATGGAGGTTGCAGGACGTCGCAAACCGAAGAGTCGATAACCTCGTGCGTTCTGTGTTTATAAAATCCAATATTGATATTTTTTGCCTTTGGTTTTTTTTGGACGGCAAATGCGGTTTTGTTTCTGCAAGCGGTAGGAAGTTCCGCAGGCAGAGTTTTGATATCGTCTTGAAAATCAATTTTTCCTATTCGTTGTAAATCGTTTTTTAAAACCTCAACTTTAAACTCCATTTGTTTGTCGTAAGGGAGAAATTGTAGTTTGCAGCCGCCACATTGGGGAAACACGGGACAAAATGGAGCCGCTCTATCTTTTGAGGGACTGATTATTTCCAAAATCCTGGCAACTCCAAACCGAGGCGTTGTTTTTTCTACATACGCCGATATTATGTCCCCAGGAGTACCCTGTGGAACGAAGATGGTGTATTCCTCAAATCGAGCAATTCCGTCGCCGCTTGACGCTAAAGCATCTATTGTAAGTTCCAATCGGTCGCCTCGACGTATGGGAATCTTAAGCTTTAATTTGTCCATTAGATTTACATTTTAGTGATAATTCGTAAAACGGTAATTTATCTTAATTAAGAAAAAAATGTTTGTAAATTTACAGTGGAATTGGATTATCCTATTAAGAGAATACATAAAACTTTTGTGAGAATCCTGAAGCCTGAACAGCAATGGACGAAATTGTTTCGGAAAAAATGAAAATTCTGGTTGTTGACGACACCCATGCTAATGTTAATGTTTTATCTGATATATTAGGGCAGCAGGGCTATGAAGTGCTTGTTGCGCTATCTGGGGAAATGGCTTTGAAGGTTCTGAAAAAAGCAAATCCTGATTTGATTCTTCTCGATGTTATGATGCCGGGTATTGATGGTTATGAGGTATGTAAACAAATTAAGAGCGGTGTGGACAAAGATAAAGATATTCCCATTATTTTTTTAACGGCGAAAACAGATCAAGAAGACATAGTTAAAGGATTTAAATTAGGGGCAATAGATTATGTAACCAAGCCGTTTCAGCACGAAGAATTATTGGCGCGGGTTGAAACCCAAATTCGCATTAAAAAGTTAAATCAGGAAAAGGAAGCTTTATTGCAAAAAATTGCTCAAAGTGAAAAAACTTATAGAACGATTGTCGAAAAAATTCCAGAACTAATTTTTGAATTAGACGAGGATCGTCAAATTATTTTTGCAAACCAAGCTTTTAAGCTTATGGGATATGAACCTGCAGAATTGATAGGAAAATTTGTTGGAGATTTAATTGAGTTGGAAGCTGAAGAAGAGGTTTTAGATGAATTGGCCACTAAGCATGTAGGCCCGTTGGCAACAAACGATTTAGAGCTAAGGTTTAAAGTTAATCCCGATTCTACTATTTTCGAACATATGCAGACGCGAAAGTTTTCAATTTATTCTGTTGGAATGTGGGATGTTTCTGACGAAGACGCGTTTAAAAACGATGTGGAAAAGAATTTCTTAGGAACTCTTTGTATTGCAAGTTTAGTCATTTAAACTTTGAGTTTTAAAACGTAGGAAAATAGGATGGTTATTTTTGTTAAATGGAATCTGTAATAAAGTAAATTTTTCCTACTCTGGGTATTTTTTTAATTTCAATAATATCAACAAGATTCTGAAGAGTTTTACTATTTCAGAGGCGGTTGGCATTCTAATGGCTATTTTTCTTTAAAAGGGCGTTTGGGTCAAGACGCTAAACACGTTTGCTATAATCGCCATGTGGCCTGTAATTGAAGTATCCTCATTAGTAAGTCCTGTGTTCCATTTCATTCTTCATGATGTGTTATCTCGATTTTCTAGCCGTTGTTTTTAGGTCGGAACCTCCTCATTTTATGAGATTTAACGCTTATTTGCCGTTGTTGGTAGAGGAGCTTTGATAATCTATATTGTTTCAGTAGGTTTCGATTCTCCTCTAAATCGTCTACTATAAATATAAGTAGTTCTTCTGATATATTGACTCAATTAAAAAATTAGATTTACCAGTAACCTGACCCTTGAACTCAAGGGTCAGGCGATAGCAAACCGGTAAAAATACCAATTATTAGAGATCTCCTTTAATTAAAATTAAAGTATTAGAAGAAAAAAGAATTAGTTTTTTTAGAAAGAGAAACCTTCTTACAGGAGGCAATGGCAATGAAAACGCTTACATTAAGTTTTTTAATCATATTTTTGTCGGTTTTTTCAGGAGTTTCCCAAAAATCAGCGGAGGGAATGGATCAAGTAAAAGAATTGCCGCCGTGCTTGAAAGAAAAAAAAGATAAAGGAGAAAAATCGCAATTTAACGTCGCAGTTCAGGTAATAAACGCGAATAACTGGATAATGAAATCGTCGACGATAGCTCTTCGGGGAGTTGTTGACGATCAAGTGTTTGATATTGCCAGAAATCGATTTGGGGAACCCGCGCAAACTCCAGTATTGAACTCCGCCTATGAAGCTACTTTTGCGCGTGGTTGTATGACTAAAGTGAGTTTTGTATATGAAGGGGCGGCTTCCTGGGAAACAATGCGATCGCCTGAAAAATTAGTAAGAGTTTCAAGCGAAATGACTTCAGATGGCGCGTATGAAGTTTCGGACCCTTTAAGGGAAAGTATTCGATCATGCGATATAAAAATTTCCATAAACTTTGAATACGCTAAAACTCCGGGCGAAGAGCCCGAAATTATAGGCAAAATAACTTGTTTAACAAAACGGTTGGTGAATAGAAACAAATACCAAAAATAATCTTTAGGCTGGTATCGTTTTTCCATGTTTTTAGAATTATGAAGTCATTGATTTGCATTATCGCGGCGATGAAAGAAGAAGCCTCGCTGATAAAAGAACGAATGAAAATCAACGAACGGCCGTCGTTTGGTAATGCGAAGGGATTCCTGGGGACATGGTTGGGGCGGGAAGTTTTAGTCGTTCAATCAGGTGTGGGTAAAAACCGAGCTCGCAACGTTCTTGATCTGGTCATCGACGCTTATTCTCCAACGTTAATTATCTCTTGCGGTTTTGCCGGAGGGCTTAGTTTAAACTTAAAACTGGGCGACGTTCTGGTCGCTGACAAAGTGATTGATATTGCTTTTAAGGCCAACGGTAGAGATTATGCAGTGCATACTACGGAAAACTTGAACTCAAAAGAAATCGTCATGGCGAAGGATATGCCCGACGGTTTTTCATTTGCCGTCCACACCGGAGCGCTAGTAACTTCGGACCAAGCGGTTTGCGTTCCTGATAAAAAGAAAGAATTAGGGGATCAATGCTCGGCTTTAGGCGTTGATATGGAAACGTCTGCCTTGTTGGAAGGCGCTAGTCAAAAATCAATTCCTTTAGTTTCTGTTCGGGTTATATCGGATACGGTGGATCAAGAACTGGCAAATTTCTCGCCTTGCTTTGACGAAAACGGCAACGTTTCAAAAGTGAAGGCTGGATGGTATATTTTGACAAATCCCTCCTTGATACCGATGGCTATGTCTTTAAAATCTCAAATGCCTTTAGCTGTCAAAAACATGACTGAATTCCTGGAAAAATTTATCATAAGCTTATAATTTGAGGAAAATTTTGACAATTTTAGGTCATTTTTTCCGCAATTTTGCTTTAAAAGAAGAAGTTTGAAAAAAGATGGAAGCACTATAACTGGTTATAATATATCGAGTTATACGTTTTTTAGAGGTTTGTTTTTGTTTTGGCACGCTCCTTGCCTTATTAGTGATTGAAGATTCGGACAGGCACACCTCCTTACCCCGGATGAATTATTTTTTACCAGGGAATTAATTTATCCGGGAGTGCCACCGGTCCGTTAAAAAGGAAATAGCAGGTTCGACCTGTAAAAATAAATTACGGTTCTAATTTAAAAACCGCGTGAAATTTGCTACCCCCTCCTCCCGGATTGGGCTCGCCCGTTATAACATGAAGTTGGTTTTCATGAACGGCCGAGCCTAATCCGTGTTGTCCTTTTGGCATTGGTTCCATAATCTCCCAATTATCCGTTTCGGGATTGTACGCCTCGTTTTCCTTAAAGGTTCCTCCGCCAGATTCGCCGCCTAATACAAATATGTTTCCATATAAAACTTGCGACGTAATGCCGCTGCGGGCTGTTGGCAATGGCGCTAATGTCGACCATGTATTGGTCTCTGGGTTGAAAGCTTCGTTGACGTTTAAATTTTGATTGTAATCTACGTTGATCCGCCCTCCGATGGCGTATATTTTCCCGTTAACAGAGGAGACCGTTAAATGATCGCGAGGCGTTAGCAAAGGAGCTAACGAAGTCCACTGATTGGATTCTGGATCGTACATCTCATTGGCTCCCGTATTGGTTAAGCGAAAGGTTTTTTTATTCGCTCCCCCAACTGCGAAAATTTTTCCATCGACTACTCCAGCCGACAAAGCTCCCCGCGGAGTTGGCATAGAAGTTTTTTTAGACCATTGGTTTGAGCTGGGATTATAAGCGAAAACATCCGACGCAGGAGTCCAAAAGCCTGAAGTAAAGCCTCCAATGATATATATGATGCCATTCGTTACCGCAATAGCGGCATGATGCCTTGCCTCTGGAAGAGTGGCGCCCTCAAACCATTCGCCCGTGGTTACGTCGAGAATCTCAACCAAATCCGTGACTCCTTGCGGGGAAAACCCTCCTATAACGTAAATTCTCTGATCCAGGATAGCGATTGCCGCTTCAGTTCTGGCGGTTGGAGTCGGAGGTAAAACTTCCCAAGTTCCTGGATTTTGAGAGTTGCTAGGTTGAGGTTTGCAAAGGAAGATAAACGAAAACGCAATAAGGATGAAAAAGAATCGACGCATCATTGAAAGCTTTCCAATCTTAATTGATCTAACGCTTTAATTTGTTTTAATAATTTTGGAAGATCTTCTGTCTTTATCATGTTAGGGCCGTCGGAAGGCGCATTATTGGGATCTGGATGAACTTCCATAAACAACGCGTCGCAACCAATCGCCACGGCTCCGCGAATCAAGGGAGGCGCCATTTCTCTTTGACCGCCCGAACGGTCCCCTTGACCTCCTGGTAATTGAACGCTATGGGTTGCGTCGAAAATAACGGGGTAACCCAAGTTTCGCATAACGACGAGGGATCGCATATCGACAACCAAATTATTGTACCCAAACGAAACGCCTCTTTCGGTTAGCAATATATTTTGATTTCCCGTTGATTCGACTTTGGGAGGAATATTTTTCATGTCCCAGGGGGCCATAAACTGGCCTTTTTTTACATTTATAGCTTTTCCAGTTTTGCCAGCTTTAACGAGTAAGTCGGTTTGGCGGCAAAGAAACGCCGGTATTTGCAATACGTCCAAAACTTCCGCAGCGGGGTCGACCTCTTCTTCTTTGTGTACGTCTGAAAGGATAGGCAGATCCAGTTTTTGCTTTACTTTTTCTAATATGCGTAGTCCTTCCGTTAACCCTGGACCTCGAAAATAGTTTAATGACGACCTGTTTGCTTTATCATAAGATGATTTATAAATTAAATTGATATTTGCGTCGCTACAAATTTGCTTAAGTCGCTCCGCAGTTTTAAGAGCGTGATCCTCCGATTCGATAACGCATGGACCCGCGATCAATGAAATTGGGTTATTGCCGCCTATGCGTATGTTTTTTACGATTACTTCTCGAGGAGAGTTAGATTTCTGTGACATTGTTTTGTATAGTACCGTTAGTAATATATTTTTGAAGGTTGTCCGGCTAGGTTATTATATTGTAATTACTTGGTTTTGGTTTAGTTAACTGTTGCAGGAAAAACAGTATAACACGACGCGAAGCGCGTTGATTTTCACCCTCTTAAGGGAGTACAGAAGGCTTTGATAGAATTTACCATTAATCGTCCTTTTAAAATGTTAAAGATTGCCTGCGGCGATCGCGTAAACGATAAAGAAAAAACTTTGTGCCAGGCATTGGACCCGGTTTTGACCGAGGGCGATCTGGTTTTAGAAGAGTTTTATTTTGGATGTCGTGAAACGTTGTCTCGGTTATTAAAAAAAAGACAATATGATTTTATTTATTTTGAGGGGGATAGGGACTCTCAAGGAGACTATTCGATTAAATTAGACAGCGCTTCAAACATAGATACGTTTCTCTCGTTAAAAGATTTCGCCGGTTTTTTCCCTAAAAACCGTCCGCCATTATTGATTGCAGTTGAAGGATATTCCGGAAACGATTCAAAAGAAGTGGGAGAGATTTTTAGTAAAAAAGGAGTTCCCAAAACGGTTGTGTTGTCGGGTTCCATTCAAAATCAAGACGGCTCAAAAATAGTGTCTGAATTTTTTAAAGAACTTGTTGAGAGAATGAAACAAGATCTAATAGCAACCTCTGTTGAAGAATCTTTAGCGTTTGTCGGGCTGGATGAAGATTCGGAGCCTGCCGCATTTTTGGTTTCGGCTTTTTCGCGCGAGGAGAAAGTCGTTTTTAAAGAAGAGATTGAAGATAAACATCCATTATTTAATATACAAGAAGCGGCGGAACCGTCGGCGGCTCCAGTGGGTTCGCAAAGGTTTATTGGCCGTTGGGACTCAATGGCGCGAGTGGAAGCCGTTTTAGAAGGCGGCACGAAAGCGGTTGGCGTTTACGGAGCTTCGGGATTAGGGAAAACGTTTTTTGCCCACCAATTGGGAACAACCCTGTTGACGACGATGGACGAAGCGCTGGCTGTTGAGAAAATATTTTTCCTGGACGGAGGAGGGTATTCCGACGGGGCTTACGGAGATTTAATAGATCAACTTGAGAAATTATTTCACCGTTTTTCTGAAAGCGGTCTTTCTCAAATTATTCGGAATCAGCAAGACTATCCAACCCCTGAAGGAAAAGCGCAAGCGTTGGCCAAAGCGCTAACCGACCGTTCTCTTTTGTTTGTGTTCGACAACTTCGAAAATTGGTTAGACGATGAATGTCGAGTTGGCGATGTTTTACTAAAGGATTTTATTGAGTCTTTGATCAAATATTCCGGGGCAAAAACAAAATTTTTATTTGTCGCAAAAAAACCGGCCGTTTTTAGCAACGGAATAGAGTTTGATTGGGTTTTGCTAAATCAATTTACAAATTACGAGAGGCTTGTTTTTTTAAATTCGTTTAAAGAGTTTAACGGTTTGCCTTTTGAAGAGAAGTGGGAGATGTCCGAAATTTGCGGAGGAATTCCTTTCGAATTGAATTTGTTCGCGCACAACGCGGGGACAAAGGTAGAAAGGCGAGTGGTTTTAAAAAAACTTCGGGAAGAAAATGTTACAGAATTTTTCCTGGGAGAATTGGCAAAAAATCGTTTGGAGTTATTGAAAAGTCGCGCTCTTTTTTTAGATAGCTCCTTAGCCTCTCCAATGCTTGAAGCTTTTTGGCAGACTTTTTGCCAGGAACAAAAAAAAGACCCATCGGGATTTGCCGCCGACATAAAAGCGTTGTCGGAAAAAAGAATGCTGGTCGCCACAAAAGAACCTGGGGACGAGATTCTGCGGTTTTTCGTGCATCCGGTTTTACGCGATAAATTTTTGAATTCGACTGGTTCAAAATTTTTAATGTCTGAAGAGGAAATAAAAGGCAGGCAGAAACTGATTTCTGAATTTTATTATGCGTTGTTTTACGCTCAACTCAAAAACGATCCGAAATCCGCTTATTGTTATTTAGCCGATTGCCTGGAATACGCCGCGTTGGGAGAAAATAAAGACGATGTCGCCGAATTTTTAGAAATATTTCTGGACGGTTATTTAGGGCATGTTTCTAACGGTAAAGTTTGGACCTTGTTTGAGAACGTTGCAAATATGTTCTTAAGCCAAAAGGACGATGCAAATTTTGTCGACTTGGCAAAAAAAATGGCGAATGAGCTGGCGAATTCGCATCCCCTATTGGCTGATAAAATTTTGTCGCAGTGGCATGATCACCCTCTTGCTGATGAAAAAGAAAAGGCGTTGTGCTATGGAACCCTGGGACGGCTAAAC
>CAYFMN010000002.1:228461-255666 GCA_964344185.1 uncultured Nitrospinota bacterium | reverse complement strand
CTGAAGCTTGAAAATTTTGAGACATCTCTGGAAAATTTTAACGCTTACATTTCTTGCGGTTACCCAGAGGTAGATAAGACGCTGGGAGGTATCTATTGCAATTTTGGAAAAGCAAATCAAAAATCGGGTAACGAGCAAGAAGCTATTGATTGTTTTCGAAAGTCAATCGAATGGAGCGAAAAACTCGGCGAACAAAATAGACTTGGCGAAGTTTATAGACTTCTCGGCGGCGTTTATGGCGGTCTTAAAAATTGGGACAGCTCTATTGAAAGTTACGAACTGGCGATTAAGTCGGATGAGAAACGCGAAGACGAATCTGGAGCGGTCGCATCGCATCTTTGCCTGGGCAACCTGTATTTGCAAAAGGAAAGTTGGGACGATGCGATCAAGAACTTTGCGACGGCTTTGGAAAAAGGTAAAAAGTCCGAAAATATCGATCAAATTGAAAACGCTTATAATGGGTTGGCAAACGCTTGCGCAGGGCAAGACCAGTGGGAAAAAATGAAGGGTTTGTTGTTGATGGCGGTTGAGACCATAGCTCCTTCTAAACGTTATCAAGATCAAAGTTCGATCACATTGGAAAATATCAGGGCGAATAGGGCAAGATATGACGACTCTGATTGGAGTAGTTTAAAAGAAAGCCTGCCAAAGAGTTTGGTAGAAAGCTTGAAAGACGGGTCTTTTAAATCCAATTAATGAGCGGAAGGTATATAAGTGCAAAGAATAGGCAAAATATTTCTTAGTCGTCGAAAATTTGAGAACATAACCAAAATAGATAGAATCAAGGAATTTCTTTGCGCCCGGTTTGGGGAGAACAATGTAATTGCCAATCTTGAAATCCCGAAAGGCGAGGGAGTTGAGAAATTTCTGGAAAATAAAATTGGAGAAGCCGCCGTAATGGTCGCCGTTATGAGCAATGGATGGAACCCAATAGACGATTATGACTCCAATGATTGGATGGCCGCTGAAATAGCCGCAGCATTGGCAAAAAGAACGTCCGTTGTTTCAGTTTTGTTGGACGAGATGGAGTTCCCAACTGAGGAGACTTTACCTGTTTCTTTACAAGCGTTGGACGAAGAGTTGTCGGTATCGCTTCATACCGAGTCATGGGACAAGGATGCGAAAAGGTTGGAAGCTTTGGTGGCTAAAGAGTTGGCGTTGAATTTGAGTAAAGTTCAAACGGATATTTCCGGCAAGGGAGAAATGAAGCCTCCACCGGAAGATTTGTCGCGCAGTCTTGATGATAGACATAGCGGAAAAGAGCTTGGGCTTGCTGGCGCCAATATAACGGATACTCGTCGCGCTATTGAGTATTATCTTGAAGACTTAAAATTCGCCGAAGAATTAGACGACCGTCATGGACAGGCGTTGGCCCTTTCCAACCTTGGATTAGCTTACGCCAAGATGAATGAAACAAGACGTTCTATAGAATATTTTAAACGGCGATTGATCTTAATTAGGGAAATTGGAACTTTTGAAGACTTGGCAGAGACATTAGCAAGCTTGGGAGACGCGCACGCGATTATAGGCGATTTGGAACAAGCAAAAAAATATTTTTACGAACAAGCGGCTTTGGCCAAAGAAAAAAATAATTTCCAAATGGAAGGTTTAGCCTACAATGGATTGGGGCATGTGTATATTAAGTCGGGTGAAATTGAAAAAGGAATTGATTGTTATAAAGAGTGTTTGAAAGCCTCAATCCAAAGGCGGGATTTGAGTAAACAAGGAGAACTTCTAACGGCTATTGGCTTGAATTACGTTAAATTGAGTCGTTACAAAGAAGCGATTGTTGTTCAGGAAAGAGCGGTTGAAATATATAAAGAACTGGGCGACTCTTACGAAGAGGGGCTGGGGTTAGCTGATTTGGCCGATTCGAACGCGCGTATAGAAAACTTTCAAGCCGCCGTTTCATATGGAAAACAGGCGATAGAATTGTTGAAAGAAAAATCCAGGGACGAAGTTCGACGTGTACAAGAATTGATAGCCGTTTGGGAAAAGAAATAGCTTGCAAGCCGTTAAACGAGATCTAACATTCCTCATAGAAGCGACAGACTCCATTTATCTAAAAATCAGAAAAGAAAATTTTAATGGAAGAACCGGAAATTAAAGCAATAGGACCGCTCTTTCGCGCGGAAAAATATCTTAACTTATTTGTTTTGAACCATATGTATCGAGAAATTGCGCAATCTGCTTACGCGCAATTTTCCGGCAACGGGGCGGAGGATAACGAAGTTAGTTCTGGTATTTGGGGAGGAACTTATTTAATTGCCGACGAAAGCGGTTTTGCAAAAAATAAAATTCAGCGAATGTATTGCATCGCTAATTTACCGCAAGAGAAAAGTTTTGACGATAAGGAAGAACTGAAACGGTTTATGGAACTGTATTATCAAGTCGCGGCAAACGCTTTCAGGCCTCTCGGGTTAGATTTTCAACTGGAAGGTTGGGGAGATACGCTTCCATACAGCAATCATTCCAAACCGTCTCTGATCATGCATCTTTCGGAGGCGAATCGGCGCGTTCGGTGGTTGCGAGTCTTTTTTGTCTGGAATACGACGACTTGGGAAGAATCCATTATTTACGATTCTATTCGAAATTTAAAAGTACTCAAGGAATTGCTCAATCTTGATAACCGTCCAATCAAAAAAGATTCCGAAGAGTTAAAGTTCCTGATGCAGGATGTGATCATTGTTTATCGAACTTTGGAAAAGGCCCTGGACCCCGATTTTATTGAGCATGCGGAGCCGATTATTAAAGAGTTGGTCGGTCATTACCTTGCTGGATTGTACGATTCGGAACTGATTTGGGAATTGTACTTGAAAGTGTTCAATGCCGCATTGGTTTATGGAATGGAAGAAGCTTTAGAAGCGGGTTATTCAAAGGCTGGTTTAGATATTCATACCTTTGAAAAATGGCCGTTGGATAAAATAAATTGGGTTCCCGACGACTTAAAAAACAAATTGATTCCTCCCATTAAAGAATTGTTTCAAGGATTCCGGGAAAATCTCGGGGTTAAGGAATGAAAATGTGAACGCCTTAACGTTTAAACAACGGCTGGCTATTTTAACAGTCGGCGTTGTTATTCCTGTGGTTGTCGCGTTCCAACTATCTCCAGTTTCCCAGCCTGCTGAGTACCATGATTTTGCAGATAATAGACATCTGCTTGGAATTCCCAACTTTTGGAACGTTATATCCAACTTTGCATTTTTGGTTTTTGGTCTGATCGGTCTGAGACGGTTAGCGGCGGAGAAAGAGTCCGCAACTCAGAAAGATTTTATTTATCATTGGGGTGTTTTCTTTTTAGGAGTCGCGTTAGTCAGCGTTGGGTCGGCCTATTATCATTGGGCTCCGGATAACGCGACATTGGTTTGGGATCGTTTGCCGATGACGTTAGCGTTTATGTCGTTCTTTGCTTTTGTCATAGCCGAGCGAGTCAATAAAACTGTGGGATTGATTTTACTTCCGGTTTTTTTGTTATTGGGAGTTGGCAGTGTCTGGTATTGGGAATTTACCGAAGCGGCGGGGGCGGGGGATTTAAGACTTTATGGATTGGTTCAATTTTTGCCAATGGTTGTGGTTCCGCTAATCTGTTTTTTATTTCCCAAAGATGACATGGAGATTAAGTTCTTGGCTTTTGCTTTTGGTTGGTACGCTCTGGCAAAAGTATTGGAACATTTTGATAAAGAGGTTTTCAAATTAATCGGCAGTCAAATGGGAGGCCATGCTCTTAAGCATTTAGCGGCCAGTATGGCGGTTTACGCCCTTTACAAATATGCGTTTAACGTTAGACGGTTTTAAAATGAAGAAGATTTAGGAGACCTCTAATAATTGGCATTTTTACTGGTTTGCTATCGCCTGTCCCTTGAGTTTTAGGGCCAGGCTCCTGGCAAATCTGAGTTTTTAGAGGTTCCCTTTATTTTAAGTCGCTAAAATTTCTGCGAACTTTTTCGATATTTTGCCGATAACCCTGAGCGTCTCCATAATCTAAAAAGTTTTTATGTCGACTATGTAGTGTGAGGTTTTTCCTGGCATGTTTGATAGGACACCAATATTGTTCTGTGCGAGCCGCTATTTCCCTGCAATAGCCTATGACTCCGTTAAAATATCCACAATAGACGCAATTCATACGCTCAATCCAATTCAGATATCGTAGATAATGTCGATCCAAAACCACATAGTTACTCCTATTCACTTTAGGGATACCGTATACTGGAAAGCAGACAGCCTGATAAACGCTTAATACTAAATCCATAAATAAAGCGGGGAATAAGCAAGACCAAATAAAAGGGGCTGTTAAGACATTTAAGATAGCGGCGTCTTTTAGATAAGCTCTAACTTTTTTAACCAGGGTTTTGTGCTGATCCAGGATCTCTTTTTCAAAATGAACGCGTTTTTTTCTTATTTCATAAAAGAATTCTTTTTCTTTCTTATTAATTTCAAACAGAATTTCCCGTTCTAATTCGTTAAACTTTTGTAGTAGCTCATCCAAGCGGAAAGACATAACAATTCTCCGTA
This sequence comes from uncultured Nitrospinota bacterium, assembly GCA_964344185.1. GTDB lineage: Bacteria > Nitrospinota > Nitrospinia > Nitrospinales > JAJDAT01 > JAJDAT01. The sequence goes on along the minus strand of CAYFMN010000002.1, from coordinate 251,154 downwards.
CTTTTAGAAATATAGAAAAAGATAAATATTATGTATGACGTTATTTGTGTAGGAAGTTCGACAATTGATCTCTATATAAAACCGGAAACTTCAAAGATTTTATATGATAAGAGCGATAAAGAATACATTTCATTTCCCATAGGCGGAAAAATCCTGGTTGAAGAGATGGAGTTTTCAATCGGCGGAGGCGGAACAAACGCGGCGGTTTCTTTAGCAAGACTTGGGTTTAAAACGGCCTATCTTGGGAAGCTGGGAAAAGACGATTATTCATCGGCGATTCTTCAAAATCTTTCGAGAGAGAATATAGACACGTCTTTGACGGTTATTAAAAAGGACGCTAAAGCGGGATTTTCGGTTGTGATTGATGATAAAGGTCGCGACCGCACTATTTTAAATTTTAGAGGATCGAATGGCGATCTGCGATGGGAAGAGATAAAAGCAAAAAAGCTGAAAACCAAATGGTTCTATTTTTCAGCGATGATGAAAGAATCTTTTAAAACCCTCATTCGACTTTCAGAGTTTGCCGGAAAAAATAAAATTCCAATCGCTTTTGTGTTGAGTCCGGGTTTAGCGAGGCAAGGCGTTAAAACGCTAAAAAATATTTTAAAGAGAGTTTCCGTTCTCGTCTTAAACAAAGAAGAAGCTGGATTGTTGGTTGGAGATAAGGATTATGAAAGCCAGTTTCGAGACCTGGCCAAAGAGGGACCGACAACGATAGCGATTACAAATGGAGAAAAGGGAGCCTATGTTTATAACGATGGTTGCATCTACTATGGAAAGCCGCGACGTATAAAAATAGTGGAAACCACCGGAGCGGGAGACGCTTTTGCTTCCACTTTTTTAGCGGGAATTATCAAGAAAAACGATATCGCTTTTTCCCTCAAACTGGCGATGGCAAACGCCGAATCGGTGATCGGGCATCATGGCGCGAAAGAGAAACTCCTGACCTTTAAAGAAGCTTCAAAAAAAATAAACTACAGATCCATTAAGATTGTTAAGGGAAGGGTTTAGATAAGAAAATTTCTACTTTGTTTTTAGAATAGAAAAGTAATAATTGATCAAAAGAATGTTTGGTTAGCTCCAACCCCGTGACTTGTCATCCTGAAACAAACTTTTATTTGTTGAAGGATCTCGCCTAGATTTAATCAATCTCCATTTAAAAATCCCCCCTTGGCATAAAACCTAAATCCGTGTAGAATTTGGCATTCATAAATTTTTTCAAAAGCCAAACCATGCTCGAAGATTACAAATACGACGTTTTTATCAGCTACGCCCACGAAGACCAAAAGTTCGCAAAAAAACTCGCCGACGCTGGGCGGATTCAGGTTTGGGATTTGGATAGTTACGAAACGGTTCTTTATCTCTATCCGTTTGAGGCTAATGGATGTGGCGTTATTACCCAATGGTAGCTTTGACGCCAATGCCGAGGGCTTGCGTCATCTCCGATATACGGAAGTCGGCGCTTTGAACTCTTATAGCGGCGAAGACCTGGTCGATCAATTCCACAAACCCGAAGCGGTGCAAGCCGTCCTGGCAAAATACTTTCCTGAAAAGAAAAAATAAACCGCGAAGACGCTAAGGACGCTAAGGACCGAAGGGTAAAAATAAAGCGTTCAATTTTATTTTTGTGAGTTGAGATATTTGAGGCTATCAAATGTCTCGATTATTTAGTTAATGTTTGTGTTCTATAGATTGAAAATAGATTAAATCTTATTTTAAGTAAATCAATTCTTCTTTTTTTACTCATTTGTTTTTGCCTGTCTTTGCGCTCTCTGCGCCTTTGCGGTAAAGAATTTTTTGAGGCCAAATTATTTTTTGGTTCTACGATAAAGCTTTACAGTTGTCACATAATTGGTACAAGAAGAAATTTGTGTTTTGGGTATTTTGATTGTTATGCTAAGCGCTAAATGAACAGTAGAATAGATTCTAATGAATTTTAAAAATTAGAACTTTAGTTTTGAAACAAAAAGTTGTGAGTTCAAAATTATGAAAGCCTCGGTGCTTATTGTTCAAAATAGCAGGGTGCAAGCGGAACTACTCAAACGGTTTCTTGAAGAAGGCGGTTTTCAAGTTTTAAAAGCCAATTCCGGTATGGAAGCTTTGGAGATTGCCTCGGAAAATGAGATTAATCTAATCATTTCCGACGTGAACATGCCTGAGATGGGCGGCTTTGAATTGTCCGCAAAGGTAAAAGGAAACCCAGAGCTTAAAGACATTCCCGTTGCCGTGGTGACGGCTCTTTCTGGTATGGACACTCTTTTTAAGTGTTTAACAAACAATGTGGATTACTTATTCACCAAACCTTACGATTCGGAATACATTTTATCTACGGTGAATAGAATTTTATTAGATCAAAGTAATAATTGTTACGAGGAAGATACAGAGGTTTTGGATTTCGATTATCAGGGAGAAACTCACCAGATAGAAACTACGGGAAGAAAAGTTTTTAACCTTCTTCTATCGATTAACCAAGGCGCCGTAAAGCAAAACCAAGAGTTAGAAAAAACGCGAAAAGAAGTGCAAGCGGTCAATGAAAATCTAGAAAAACAGATTCGAGAAAAAACAAACGAAATCAACGAAAGAAAACGCGCCGAATCTAAGTTGGGAAAAGCCATTGAGGCTGCGGAAGCGGCTAACCAGGCTAAAAGCGCGTTTTTGGCAAATATGAGTCATGAAATACGAACTCCTATGAACGGGATTTTGGGGTTTGCTCAGATTTTACAGCGAGATAAGGGGCTCGATAAGACTCAGCTAGAGCAAATTCAGACGATTAAAAATAGCGGCGATCATCTATTAGGGATCATTAACGATATTTTAGACTTGTCGAAAATTGAAGCGGGCAAGATGGATCTGAATTTGGAGACGTTTGATTTAAACCAACTCATTAATGGCTTGTCTCCCTTATTTCAAATCAAATGTGAAGAAAAAGGATTGGTTTGGAAAATGGAAACGCCGAGTGGCGATCCTTCGTTTGTCGAAGGCGATCCCGGTAAGATCAGACATATATTGATTAATCTTATCGGTAATGCGGTTAAGTTTACCGATGTCGGCGAAGTGTTGTTTAGAGGGGTTCCTCTTCCCAGTACGGATGTCTCAAAGTTGTCTTATCGTTTTGAAGTGATTGACACCGGTCCGGGGATGTCTAGCGAACAGCAAAGTAAAATTTTTGATCCTTTTCAGCAAGAAGACGAAGGACGCAAGAAAGGCGGAACTGGATTGGGATTGGCGATTACTAAAAAACAGATTGAAATGATGGGTGGAGAACTGGGAGTCGAGTCCGCTTTGGGAAAAGGTTCCATGTTTTATTTTATTTTAGACCTTCCCATTTCTGAGGATTCTGTCGAGAGCGATAAGAAATCCAAAAATAGAGCTTTAAGATTAGCGCCTGGGCAAAATGTGAAGGCCTTGGTTGTCGACGACAATATGTTAAATCAACGGGTATTGGAGACCTTTTTGGTTGATATGGGGCTGGAAGTGGTAAAAGCCGAGAATGGAAAAATTGGCGTTGAAATGGTGGAAAAGCATCAACCTGATATCGTCTTTATGGACGTGAATATGCCCGTTATGGGCGGTGTTGAAGCGACCCAGATTATACGGGAAAAATATGGACAGGAGGAGCCGAAAGTCGTTTGCGTAACGACTTCAATTTTTGACGGTCTTCGCGAAAACTATAAAGAAAAAGGTTTTTGTAAATTTATATTGAAACCTTTTTCCTTTGAAATTGTGTTTGATTGTATTTGTGAGTTTTTGGAAGTGGAATTAGAAAGCGAACCTGAAGAAGACAGTGATTCTGCAACTGCAAACGAACTTGATTTGGAAAACGTCAAGATTCCTGCGGATATTTTGGAAAAATTGAAAAAAGCCGCAGATGTTTATAGCTTAACCGAAATGAATGATTTGACTCAAGAATTGAAGGGTATGGGGTCTGAGTTTGAGGATTTCGTTGCTTTAATAAATAATTTTACCAGAGATTATGATTTTGAAAAAGTGCAAAAAGTTCTAGAAAAAGTGGATAGCGGTTAGATGAAGCTATGTGAAGTAGAGGGGACTTAGTTTTTAGTGGATATTAAAAAACCGACAACAAATTTTTTTCAAATTTGTTGTCGGTTTTTTTGTTTTTTAATACAAAATTAAATTTTTGATGGAAGGCAATGTCGTGCCTTTTTCCATGTTAAGCGCGTTGTCAAAGTTGTAAGCGTTGCTGACCAGATCTAAAAACTCTAATTTGGGTAGCGACTTTGAGTGAAGCAACGCTTCCAGGCCTTTGTCGCCAATTTGGTTTTTAAATAATTCGAGCCGTTTCAGGTTCTTAAGATGCGGAGAGTTTGCTATCGCTATCGCCCCGGCGTCGGAGATTTTATTTTTGCTCAAGTCCAAAACCACCAGGTTTGCCGCGTTAGGCGAATTGACCAGGGCAGCGACGCCTTCGTCGGTTATATAATTCTGGGCGATGTTAAGCTGGGTCAAGTTTTTAAAATTCTCGGAATTTGCAATCAATTCCACTCCCGCATTTGTGAGGTGATTGTCCCACAGCGATAATAGTTTTAAGTTTTGAAATGTCGGCGAACTTGCCAGGACTTTTACGCCTTCGTCTTTCAATAGATTGGTTTTCATCGCCAGGCTGGAAAGGTTTTTCAGGTTTTCGGAGTTCGCCATAAAGGTGATTCCTTTTAAACCCACTTGCGAATTGTTTAAATTAATAGCGGTTCCGTCTTCGCTGGTTCGAGACTTGATATGTCCGGGAATATCCTTTGGCGGACCTTTAGGACGCCCATAGCCGTGGCCGCCGTGTTTCCCGCCTTTTCCTTTATGTTTGCTCATGTCATAGGCTTGAGCGGGTATAGATAGCGCAAAGGCCAGAAGTATTACCAAACTAATTTTGAGTATTAATTGCATGGGACTTCCTTTATAAGATTTTTTAATTTAACGAGGCTGTTTTATCTGAGCTTTTTACGCATCGGAACCCGACATGATCTGCGCTTTGATGCGGAAACCGTTTTCCCCTTAAGGCGGATCGCGCTAAATCCATATTTGCTTTCCATGAACCGCCTTTGACGACCTTCAATCTTTGGTTGTACAAGTCGTTCTGGCCTTCGTTGCCTGGAAAGGGTTTGTACCAATCCTGAGTCCATTCAAATACGTTGCCCGCCATATCCATAACTCCATATGGGCTTTGACCTTCCGGGAAATTGCCAACGGGCGAACTATAGCGGAAAGAATCTTCGGTGCCGCGCACGTTTGCTTTTTTAATGTCGGCATTATTGCCCCAGGGATATCTTCTGCCGTCGTCGCCGCGAGCGGCTTTTTCCCATTCCGCTTCTGTGGGGAGTCGTTTACCCGCCCAGGAACAAAAGTCTGCGGCGTCTTGCCAGGTAACTCCTATAATTGGCTGATTGACGGCGTTGTATTTGGGGTTATCCAGGTATTTTGGTTTTGTCCTTCGAGTTTTTTGAAGGAACTTTTGATTTTCTCCGACAGTCACTTCATATTTATCAATATAAAACTGGTTTAGATATAAAGCGTGGGATGGGGTTTCGTCTAAGTACCAATCGCGTGATTCCGCAAAGAAGGTTTCGACCATCCAGTCGATGTCTTTTTCGCTGCTTCCGATGTAAAACGGTCCTTTTGGTATGAGAACCATTTCCGTGGGATCGATTATGGTTTTAATTTTCGGATTTATTTGTTCCGACGATCCAGCATAACCGGGAAGGACAAATAAAATAAATATAAAGAACGTTATGTTTTTTAAGAACATTATCCCTACTCCTTTCAGAGGATGGGCGGAACCAGAGAAAATAGGGGATAAATTAATTTAAGAGGACTTCTAATAATTGGCATTTTTACCGGTTTGTTGTCGCCTGGCCCTTGAATTTAAGGGCCAGACTCCTGCAAATCTGAATTTTTAGAGGTTCCCTTAAATTAAGAAATTTATAATGAATGCCTTTAAAGGGCATTGAGCTTCTCTATATAATATAGGTTCTCAGGTTTTAATTAACCCGGCTTTTTTAGCGTATTGGAAAATATCGCCCGCTTCGATTATATCTGCGACATCTCCTAACGGTTTTAGTTTATAGGTTTTATTTTTTGTTTTATTTTCCAGCGTTCCGGCTTCAACGTCAATACGAAGCTCGTCTCCGGTTTCGATTTCCTGGTAGACGGATACTTTCGTTTCAAACGGTATAAAAAAACCGCCGTCGACTGAATTGCGGTAAAAGATTCTGGCAAAAGATTCGGCGACAACCGCTTCAACTCCAGCGATTTCCAAACAAGCCGGCGCATGTTCGCGGGAAGATCCGCATCCGAAATTATTTCCCCCAACAATTATTTTATAGGGAGACGAGAATTCTCCTTCGTTTACAAATGAAACCTGACCTTTTGGCAAACCGGCTTGAGTGTCTGGAACTCCGGAAAGAGCAAATTGTCCATAAAACTTTCGTTCTTCGGGATCGCTAAGGCTATACATCAATTTATCAGCGGGAATGATTTGATCTGTATCTATGTTGTTGCCTAATACATAGGCGGAACCTTCGATTATCTTTTTCATATTTTGCGCAAATTATTTTTGATTGAATGAAATGGGAAGCCGATAGTTCAAAAAACTAGAACCTATCGGCCCGCTTGTTTATAGAAATTTTCTTGGGTCTGTGACATGCCCAGTTAACGCCGAAGCCGCAGCCGTATAAGGGGCGGCCAAGTAAACTGAAGATTTTTTAGAGCCCATTCGACCCGGAAAATTTCGGTTGGTTGTTGAAATAACCACTTCTTCGCCTTGCGTTCGGCCAAATGTGTCCGCGGGTCCGCCGAGGCAAGCGGCGCATGAAGGCTCGCCAATGCGACAGCCTGCATTTTTAAAAATGTCTAAGAGCGTTTCTCCTTCAACGGTTTCAACGGAAAGGTCTTTTTCCACCTCTCTAGTTGCCGGGACAATATATGTATCGATTTTGACTGTATTGCCCTTGAGTAATTTTGCGGCGGCTATGAAGTCGGTTGTTTTTCCTCCCGTGCAGGAACCGATGTAACAACGATCTAGCTTTACGTCTTCGCACTCTCGCGCCAGCGCCTTGTTGTCTGGAGAATGTGGTTTGGCGACTACTGGCTCCATCTTGGAAGCGTCGTAGGTTTTTTTGTAATAATATTTCGCGTCGGAATCAGAACTGTAGAATTTGCCGTCGATTGCGGTTTTTCCTTTATTATAATTTTTAGTCACCTGATCCGCCTCGATAACGCCGTTTTTACCGCCTGCTTCAATGGCCATATTGCAAAGGGTCATTCTTTCTTCCATGGAAAGCGACATGACGGCTTCGCCAGCCCATTCCATAGATCGGTAGGTTGCGCCGTCAACTCCAATATCGCCAATAACCTGGAGTAATATATCTTTAGCCATAATGTAGGGAGGGAATTTTCCGGTAAATTCAAAGCGCATTGATTCCGGTATTCGAACCCATAGTTTTCCGGTTCCTAAAATGAAAGCGGCGTCGGTATTCCCAATTCCAGTAGAAAATAGTCCAAACGCGCCCGATGTCGATGTATGAGAGTCTGTTCCAAAAAGCACTTCTCCCGGTCGATTAAACCCTTCCTCAGCTAACGCTACATGACAAACGCCTTTATAATTTTCCGTTCCAACGTCATAGTAATGAGGTAAATCCTGTTCTTTGACAAAATCCCTTAAAATATCTATATTTCTATTGGCTTTTTCGTCTTTGGTGAAAATGTAATGGTCGGGTATAATGACCACTTTTTCCGGGTCCCACACTTTGGCGTTATTGCCAAATTGCTTTTTAAATATGGATATAGTTCCTGGGCCGCAAACATCGTGGGTCATTAAGACATCAACATCTACCCAAACATTTTCTCCTGGTTGAACGCTGTCTCTTTGTGCGTGAGCTGCAAGAATTTTTTCGGTAATTGTCATTCCCATTACTTATGTACCTTTTTTATTTTTAAGCGAAAGCTTTTTTTGATGATAAAGTTATTGAAATAAAGCGTTTTAGGTTAATAGCACCTTAAAAAGGCAAAAAAATTATTGCCGGATTAAATAGAATGCCGATAAGTTGTAATAGGTTACCATTTTAAACGGCTGAAACCGAATTAAATTGTATTAATTATCTAATTTAAAGGGTATTATGGTCTTAGGGCATTTTGTCCATAAATTTTAAGATTTTTAAAAAACTTAGTCAACGATATATGTTAAGCCTTCTTTTAGAAACTGTAGATCGCATCAGATATAAAATCCCCGCTAAACCCAAACTGGTCCAAATCGAAGTAACCAATCGGTGTAATTTAGATTGCCATATGTGTCCGCGCGAAGATTTGGAAATCGAATTGGAACATATGGATTGGGATAAGTTTGTCGCCGTTGTCGACCAATTACAAAATGAGGAAAGTATAACGCTAACCGGTTGGGGAGAACCTTTTCTTCATCCCCGTATCTTCGACATGATCGATTATTGCAAGGAACGAAATCATTATGTCTCGATTACGTCCAATGCCTTATTCGTGAAACCGGTCACTCCCGATATGGTTTTAAATTCTGGCGTCGACGCTTTAACGTTTTCTATCGATAGCGTTGAGGGAGAAGTTGAAGACGGTCATACCAGCAAAAAAGTTTTTGAAAATATAGAAGCCCTTGCGCGTAACAGGAAAGATGGAAAACCGTCAATCAGATTACAAGCCACTTTGCATGAAGGTTGCGAAAAGGATTTGTGCGACGTGATCCGGTATGGGGCAAAGATTGGTTGCGACGTTATCAATGTGGGGCGTTTGGATAGAAAATATGCGCCAGATTTAAAGCGACCGGGTCAGGAAGAAGAAGAACGGATTTTCGCAAAAGCCGACAGCGTTGCAAAAGAAGTGGGAATTCAATTGGATTGGTTGCAATATGCCGTTTCCTCGGGCGTAACGCGAACGTTTTACAAACTTCTTCGCAAAAGGCTTCATCAGTCCGGCAAATATTGTTTAAAAACCTTTAATTATGCTTATGTGAGCCGAGAAGGTAACGTCACGCCTTGTTGTTTGTTGCCAACTGAAAAAATGGGCAATGCCGTTGAAGAGGACCTTGGAAATATCTGGAGAGGCGACAAGTTTAACCACTTCCGAGAAAACTATAGAGATATCTGTGGCTCTTGCGATCTTTGGACTATAGAGCAAGTTGACAAGAATTAAACGCGCTCCTTATATTTCGATGTGACTATTTCTAAAAGTTTGAGAAGATTTACCCCTGCCCGCCTGTTGTTTCCCCAATTAAAAAAAGCCCCAAAGATCAATATAAAGAGTTAACGGTTGAGAAGGCGTTTATTGTATAAAGAGCGGGCTTTTGAAAGTTTGCCGAAATTATAATTGGCTAATTTCCCTATAAAAGATTCTATGAATGCGGAATTAAATTCAAACTTTGTTGTTGATCGGCGGCCTATTTGGATCGTTTTTTTGGACCGAATGCGTCGCGAACTGATATTGGCTTTAATCTTTGCTATTTTCTTTTTTCTATTGGGCAGGGAATTGCCGGATAATATTTCGGAACAAGGGTATAAAACCCTTTGCCTGTTTTTTCTTTGCGTTTCGCTTTGGGCGACTAATCTCATACCGCTTTCTATAACCAGCCTGTTAGCCATAGCGGGAATCCCGTTGCTTGGAATTATGAGTTCCACCGAGGCTTATTCTTTTTTTGGCAACAAGGCGATCTTTTTTATTTTAGGCGTTTTTATACTTTCGGCGGCTATGACCGGTTCGGGGCTTACCAGCAGGCTTTCCATATGGATTTTTGAGACGTGGGGAAGAACGCCTCAAAAGCTGGTAGGCGGAGTTTATTTTTTTGGTCTTGTCGGAAGTTGTTTTATGAGCGAACACGCCGTTGCCGCTATGCTTTTTCCAATTTTGTTACAGATTATTCAATCGCTAAACCTTGGATCTAGCCAAAAATCTCCCTTTTCTCAATCGTTGATTTTTGCCATGGCCTGGGGATGCATCATAGGCGGCGCCGCAACGGTTTTAGGAGGGGGGCGAGTGCCGTTAGCCGTTGAGATTCTGGAGCAGGCGACTGATGGAGTAAGGACTATAGGTATTTTAGAATATTCGAAGTTGTCGTTTCCCCTTGTAATTATTTTGGCTCTATGCGGTTGGATCGTTTTAAATTTCATGTTTCCTCCCGGAGAAGGCGATATTGAGCCGGCCAGAAAAGCTTTACGTCAAAAGTTATCGGAAATGGGGATGGTTTCGCCAAGAGAAAAAGGCGTCGGGTTTGTGATGCTTGCCACGCTTTTTAGTTGGTTTTTTTATGGCGAAGTTTTGGGAATTGCCAACATTGCTATTTTATCTATTACCGTTTTATTTCTTTTTAATTTGATTAATTGGGGAATGGTTGAAGATCACGTAAATTGGGCCGTGATTATCATGTATGGCGGAGCCATTTGTCTGGGTGAAGCTATGGTTGGAACCGGCGCCGCACTTTGGTTGGCCGAGCACGCGTTTGACAGCCAAACTCAATCTCCTTTGTTTTTTCTTGTTTCGATCGCAATTCTTTCGATGGTTTTTACGACCTTCATGAGTAATTCCGCAGTAATTGCTATTTTAATTCCACCTACCCTGGGAATCGCTCCCTCATATGGAATTGATTTAGTCCTAGCTACTATGACCGTGGTGTTGCCAAGTAATTTTGCATTTATGTTGCCGATTGCAACCCCAGCGTCTGCGTTGGCTTATTCGTCAAAATTAATTGAGCTTAAAGACATGATTCGATCTGGAATCGTGTTGGGTGTATTGGGGATTTTTAGTTATTTGTTTTTGTATTTGTTTTACTGGCCCATGCTTGGTCTTCAGTAAATTTTCCGCTTATTTTTAAGGCGTCCTGACTTTTTTCAAAATTTGAAATAGTATTTTTCCCTTCCTTTGATTACCCTTTTTGATTTCTAAAAATAAAAACCTATATTTATATATGGGTCCTGGGTTTTAGACTGATCCTTTTATCGATTTTAAAAATATGTCGGTTCTCCATAATTATGCACATGCTCAAATCTCGGAGGAATTATGAAAACTATAATTGAACCCTTTCGAATTAAAATGACGGAGCCAATTTCCATATCTACCCGAGATCAGCGTGAGCGTTGGTTGAACGACGCTAATTATAATGTGTTTCTAGTTACGGCAGACCAGATCACTATCGATTTATTGACTGATAGCGGGACGGGAGCTATGTCAACAAAGCAATGGGCGTCCTTAATGCTTGGCGATGAAAGTTATGCAGGCAGCCAGTCCTGGACTCGTTTTCAATCTGTGGTTAAAGAGATTACAGGGTTTGAACATGTTTTTCCCGTTCATCAGGGGCGCGCTGCGGAAAGAATATTATCTCAAACTAGAATAAAACAAGGCGATATTATTCCAAACAACGGTCATTTTGACACGACTCGGGCCAATGTTGAGTTTGTTGGCGCTGAAGCGGTTGATTTAGTTATATCCGCGGGAAAGAATTTTTCGGAGGAGCATCCGTTTAAAGGCAATATGGATGTTGAACGGTTAAAAAAGCTGATTGAGGAAAAGGGAGCTGAGAGAATTCCTTTTGTAATGATTACCATTACCAATAACACTTTTGGCGGCCAACCAGTATCCCTTGAGAATATAAAGATAGTGAAAAATGTGTTGGAACCGTTTGGGATTCCTTTGATCCTTGACGCGGCGCGTTTTGCGGAAAACGCTTATTTTATCCATGAACGGGAACCTGGGCAGTCGAACAGGCTTCTTCTTGAAATCGCTCAAGAAATATTTTCGCTGGCGGATGGGGCGACTATGAGCGCAAAGAAAGACGGGCTTGTTAATATTGGAGGATTCTTTGGATGTCGGAATGAAGAATGGGCGGAAGATTTTAAAAATATGTTGATTCTTACCGAAGGTTTTCCAACTTATGGGGGACTTGCCGGAAGAGATCTGGAAGCGATTGCCGTGGGTTTAAAAGAAGCTCTTGAAATGGATTACCAGATTTACCGTCATGCAACGGTAGAGTATATGAAAAAAAACCTTATGGATATTGGAGTTCCAATCATGCACCCTGCGGGAGGTCACGCAATCTACATTGACGCCAAACAGTTTTTTCCAAATATTTCTCCTTTAAGCTTTCCAGGTATATCGTTAGTAAACGCTCTTTATATTGAAGGAGGTATTCGGGCAGTGGAAATGGGTTCCGTTATGTTTGGTCAGAAAGATCTTAAGACAGGGGATGAGACGCCCGCTCCAATGGAGTTGGTTCGACTTACGTTTCCTCGCCGTGTTTATACACAAAGTCATTTCGACTATGTAGTCGAGATAATCAAAAAAGTTTGGGAAAAACGAGATCAGATTTCGGGTTATAAAATTACCAAACAACCGCCATTTTTAAGACATTTTTCAGCCCACTTCGCAAAGGCTTAAAACTATTAGTTTTAGCTGAAATTTTAATTGTTTTCTTTTATCGTTTTTCCAATTTCTGTGGCCAACCTTCTCATTCCCAAAGAAGATTCCTGGACGTTGGCGTCAATTACATACATTTGGTTTTCGTCTTCAAATGCAAGATTTACCGCGCTTTGAAATTCTTTTATTGTTTTAGCTTTTAAAGCCCTGCCATAATTAAGCAATCCACAAATTCCGCTGTAGTCCCAGTTTTCAATATCGTTAAAAGCTCCATCGAGGATGACTCGTTCGGTTTCATAGCCTCCATTGTTGATAACGATCACTATTGGCGATAGCTTTAACTTCTTAAAGGTAGAAAGTTCCGTTCCAGTCATTTGGAAAGCTCCGTCGCCGACAAGAATTAGTGGGCGAACCGAAGGAGAAGCGCAAGTGGCTCCCAATGCGGCGGGTATCGCAAATCCCATTGTTGTATAAAACGCCGAAGCAAAAAACGAAGATTGAGCCGAGACTTTCAAGTCGGCTGCGGCGAAAAGGCAATCTCCTGTGTCGCACACCACCGAAATCTGTTTTGGTAATTTCTGATTTAAGATTTTTATGATGCTCGACATGGTTAGGGAACCTGTTGAAGGTAAAAATGGAATTATATTTTGGTCGAGGGTTAAATTATGTTTTGGGATGTTGAAATTTCTTGTCTTAAATTTTTGAGTTAAGCCTTGTATAAAATCGCGCAAAGAAATATTTGAAAATTTATGACGCTTGATGATAACTTCTCCCTGGTTTGCGCGCACCATTTGGTTTGGATCTAATTTGGCGGTATACATACCCAGGTTAATGTCTGTTAGCATAACTCCTAATGTTATGAGCAAATCCGAAGATTCCACTTTGTGCCGAACCTGGTCTGAAGCTACTTTTCCCTGATAAATACCAAGATAGGATGGATGGCTTTCATCAATTACAGTTTTACCCATTATAGTCGCCGCAACGGGCAAATTTGAGGATTCCACCAATTGTATAAAATTGTTTTGAGCTTCGAACCTGTGTAATTCCACTCCCGCTAAAATTACGGAGTTTTTCGCTTTCTCTAATAGGTTAATTGTTTCTGAAAGCGCCTCTTGTAACGCTTCTTCGTCGCTAGAATCATCTTGCTCAAAACTTTCGTTGTTTTCCCATAGAGTTATCTCTTTGTTTATCAAATCTCTTGGCAGTTCTATGTAACCCGGTTTTTTGTGAATTAAGATATTATGCAGTACTTGATCTATTTGACGCGAGGCTAATGAAGGGTCTTCCAGCGAGATTGCGCAACACGTAAAATTTTTAAAAATATTCTTTTGCGCATCTTTGGTTCCAAAGCTGTGATGGATTAAATGGCCGTTCCCCCTTTCATTTGTTCCAGGGGCTCCGCTAATCACTAAGACAGGAGAAGATTCTGCGTTGGCTCCCGCTATCGGATTGACGGCGCTAAGGGCTCCTACGCCATGAGTAACGAGTAAAACTCCTAATCCGTTATGTTTACGGGCATATCCGTCTGCGGCGAAGCCTGCCGTGTCCTCGCGAGTGGTCCCAACAAAAGCAATTCTTTTATCTTGTTCTAATAATTCACAAAGCTTAAGGCTGAAATCACCGGGGACTCCAAAAATATGAGTTACGCCCAAATCATATAGACGATCAATTAAATAGGAACCAATTGTGCAGGTTGCGGTTTCATTATACATAATTACAACCTCCTTAAAGTGGATCTATGTTTTTTACAGGTTTATTTAGATTTAAAAAATAGTTGGCCAGTAGGAAAGACAGACTTTTAATTAATATGATCCCTGAATAAAAATTTTCAAGGGTATTGAAGAAATAAGATAAGGGCTTATCCAAGGTTGTAAAACGTTATTAACAAACATGAATTTAAGGATATATACCTTAGATTGATTCCATATAGTTGTTCTAGATTAAAAAATTGTATGAATGTAGAATAGCTTTTGAAAATTACTTAACCACTTTCTTTTTGACCTGCCTACGGATTATCTTCCTTCGCGAAATATGAATCTGAGTTTCTGGAAAAAAATTACTTTATTAGAAAACGTCTTTATGAAAGGTTTTTTTCTATTTTTTTTGGCGGCAATTGTTTATTTGCCTTCTTTGGAAGCGCGTTTTATTTGGGATGATAATACGTTTTTCGACGCCAATCCAATCATGGAAGACCCTAACGCTCTCTATCGATTTTGGTTTACGCGCGACGCGCCGGATTACTTTCCGCTTGTATCTACCAACCTTTGGTTTCAACGTCAGTTATGGGGAATAGATCCATTTGGATATCATGCCGTTAATATTGCCTTTCATGCGTCTAACGTTGTTTTATTCTGGCTTATATTGACAACGTTGAATCTGCCAGGGGCCTGGTTTGCCGCATTGGTTTTTGCGTGGCATCCAATTCAAACAGAATCCGTTTCATGGGTTACACAGATTAAAAACGTTCAATCGATGTTTTTTTATCTCGCCGCCGCATTATTTTATTTTAAGTATGATTTGCAAGGAGGGAGGTGGCGATTAGGGGCTTCTTTATTCTTTTTCCTTTGCGCATTACTCAGTAAAACGGCGGTTGTTATGTTTCCCGTTGTTTTGCTTTTATATCACTGGACTCTTAAGCCGTTGACCTGTAAGGAGTCAACTTGCAGAACAGGCCCGTTCTTCGCGATGTCCTTAGTATTTGGATTGATAACGATTTGGTTTCAATATACAAGCGCCGGCGCGAGTGGAGAAGATTGGTCTTTAACCTTTATTGAAAGAACCGTTAATGCCGGGTTTGTTATTTGGTTTTACCTTCAGAAACTGTTTGTTCCCATTGATTTAACTTTTATCTATCCTCGATGGAGTTTTGATCCCAGCGTTATCACATCCTGGTTCCCCCATTTAATGTTAGCGGTGGTTTTGACGTTAGTTTTCCGCTGTAGAAATAGATGGGGATATTATCCAATTTTTGCCCTTGGTTATTATTTGGTTTCGCTTTTCCCTGTTATGGGATTCCTGAATATTTATTTCTTGCGATATTCTTTTGTAGCCGATCATTATCAATATATAGCGGGGCAAGGAATTATATCGTTGACGGTTTGCGGAGCTTTTTCAAAAACAAACCAATTGATAACAAAGTTTCCTAAAGGTACCTTACTTAAGTATTGGGCGATAATAGCTGGCCTTTCGACGGTTTGTGTTTTGGGATTTTTAACCTGGAAACAGCAGGAGATTTACCAAAACCCAATTGCTCTTTGGAAAGACACCATCGAGAAAAATCCAAACGCCTGGATTGCTCATAACAATTTAGGCAATGAATACTCCAAAGCAGGTCGATTTAATTTAGCCGCAAAGAGTTATTCGAATACGCTTAAAGTAAAACCAGATTATGCGGAGGCGGAGGATAATTTAGGATTGGCCTTATTAAAGCTAAATCGTTTGGAAGAGAGTAAGGAACATTTTTTGCGAGCGACGCGTTTAGATCCGACTATTTGGCAGGCCCATAATAATTTGGGAACTATTTTTGGAAATCAGGGTAACATGCAAGAAGCCGCCAAGCATTTTGAAGCCGCGTTAAAAATAGATTCTGGAAACTTTGAAATTCATAATAATTTGGGATTGGTTTATGGGGCTTTAAATGAAAGGGAAAAAGCGCTTATGCATTTTGAGTTTGCCCTTAAAGGCAAAAGAAACCTTCATAACGTTTATTTAAATATCGGAAACTTTTTCTTAGAAAGAGGCGAAGATGAGAATGCGCTTTTGAATTTTAGGAAAGCTTTGCAACACAACCCAACGTTTTTGGAAGCCCGCAAGAGTATCAACAAGATTTTACAAAAGCGTTTGTTAAATAAATAAGGAACAAAATGAATCCAATATCTCAAATTAAACCAACGGAGTTAAAAGAACGCCTGGATCGAGGCGACGATATTTTTCTTATTGACGTTAGAGAGCAGTGGGAAAGAAACCTGGCTTTTATAGAAAGGTCCGAACATTTTCCACTCGCAGAGTTAGTAGATCGAACGCAAGAATTTATATTCGAAGAAGAGATTGTAGTGTATTGCCACGTTGGAGAGCGTTCTTATAGGGCGGCTGCGTTGTTGCTTGAATCTGGTTTTACGACAGTGCATAACCTGATAGGCGGAATAGACGCCTGGTCGCAAATCATTGATCCCAATGTGCCTAGATATCGTCCTAATGGGTAAACGCTGTTTATTTTTTTTTCAAACTGGGCGTTTCTAAAAAGAAGAGTTTTAGTTTTAGAGCCGCCGACCCGTCGGGTCCTTTGGTATTTGTTCCCATAATTTGTTTGACGAAAGCTTTTACGGCTCCCAGGATAAACGTTGTTTTGTATAAACACCTTAAAGCCAGGTTCCAAATCAGCGGATAATGTTTTGAATAGAAGGTTAAGTCGCTTCTGTATGTTTCGATAATGACTTTTTCTCTAATTTCTGGGAGGTGGGTTGATTTTCCGAATAAATGAATCAATGAAGTTTCTGGAAAGTAGCAGACCTTAAAACCGGATTTGCGGGCCAGTCGACAAAAATCATCTTCTTCATTGTAGAGAAAGTAGGATTCGTCTAAGAAACCAATTTTCTCAAAAACCGTTCGACGAACAACGAAGCATTGTCCGCCTATTGTTTCGACCTCTCTAGGACCTTCTCCTGTCATTTGAGCCGCGTCTCTGGAAAAAGAATACAATCCTAGAATTCTATAAACCGCGTCAATAGGTTTATCCTCCCAGTGCCGCATAGGAAGCGCGTTATTAGCTTCGTCGGTAACTTCTGGACTGCAAATATGAAATTCGATGTGTTCGTCTAAATAGCGGACAATTTTTTCAAAACAGTTTTCGGTTAAAAGGGTGTCGCTATTTAACAATACGATATATCTTCCTTGCGAAATTTCGATTCCTCTGTTATTGCCTCCCGAAAAACCTAAATTATCTTCGTTAATTTTGAGCCTGATTTGAGGGAATTGTTCCTTTGCAGCTATTGCCGACCCGTCTGTAGAAGCGTTGTCAACGACGATAACTTCGAAGTCAATTCCGCTTGTTTGTTCATATACGGATCGTAAACAATTAATCAAAACTTCTTTAGTGTTGAAGTTAAGAATAACGATTGAAAGGTCTAAGGACTCTGGATTTTGAAACATGAAAGAATAACGTTATGAATTTAAACGAACGTATGATGGAAGGCGAATGGATCTTTCTTTTAGCGGCAATTGGTAAACGGTTTCTTGTTCTAAATCTTCGGTTTGGTCAAAGCGAAGCCGTTTGAAAAAGTCTTTTGCCATTCCATTTTTTTTGGTTGGCAGATAGCGCCCTATTAGAATTTGGGCTCCTTCTTTTTTTATTTCTTCGCAAATAAAATGCATAAAGGCTTCTTCAATGCCTCTGCCTAATACCCTACAGCTCATTAATAGAACATCTAGTTCCCAAACGTCATGGTTTTGGGCTTTAACAATGCAGGCTCCAACCGTGCCATGATCTCCAAACCTGTCGGAAGATTTTAGACAATATACTTTTGTATCTTGCGCCTCGGAAAAAGATTTTATCTCGGCTTCGCTATAACGCCTGGTGGTCAGGTTGAATTGGTTTGTTCGTTGAGTCAATTGAGATATCCTTGCGATTGAGAAAGAATCTACCGGAAAAACTTCTACTTTTGTTTCGAGAGAAGATAAGTAATCGCTGAGATCGGTGATTTGGGTTTTTAACTGTTTTCTTTCAGTTTCGGCTTTATATAACTGCGTTCTATTTTTATCTTCGGCGGTAATATGAAGGGCCTCAAAAACATCAAGGTCCAGGAGAGTTTGTGCGTAGTTAGAGCAATCTTCGGGCATATCTACAGTCAAAACTTCGGGCAATTCATTTTTAATTAAAAATCTTTCGGCGGGGTTATCGTCCATGAATACGAAACTATCAATTCCTATATTGAGTTCGGCGGCAATTTCGCGCATATTTTGAGCTTTGTCCTGCCAATTGGCGCGAATGGCCGCAAAATCGTCCAATTTCAAAACCATTTCCGGTCTTTTTTTAAAAGCTTCTTTAACTAATTCAAGGTCATTTTTACTGTTGATCGCTAAAATAATTCCTCGCCTTAATAATGTTTTAACAGCTTTTTGAAAGTCGCTAAAAGCGTTGCCCGGAGGTTCGATACCAATTTTTATCCCTTCGATTCCATCTTCGCCAAGAACCCCGCCCCACATCGTATTATCCAAGTCTAGAACAAGACATTTTTTAGATAACCCTGAAATGGGTCTTATGATGCGGAGCATTTCTTTTGCAAGATATGGGAAAGCTATTTCAGGTATCGACATCTTCGCTAGATATTTCATCTTGTCGTCAAACGTTTTGCCAGAACGTGAAACGGCGTTTTCTATGTCTAAGAGGTAGAGTCCGCCAGGAGTTTCTTTAGCTAATTCGCGAAGCCATTGGTTCCAAGTTTCAAGAGTTTCCTTTTCACCTGGGTTTTCCCTATGATCGTGAGTTCCCATCAAGAAACTTCTTGGGATAGAAAAATTTGAAATCGCTAACGCGGATTGTGATCGACTCAAAAATGTTTTAGACAATGATTGAATAGTTTCGAATTTGTCTCTGCATAATTGAATTCGTTCTTTAGGGTCTACTTCAAAAAAATTATTGAATAATTCTGGGATGAGCGTTGGAGCGTCTAAAAAAAGAAACGTCAACTTAGGGTTAAACTCATACAGCTCTGAATCAGGATCTATCATTTCCTGAGCGAAAACGTCGTAGCCTCCAAAAAAGAACTCTGCTTGAATTCCCGCTAAAATGCATTGAGCTTCTAAAAACGACCGAAATGTTTGTAAAGTGACGTTTCCTATAATAGCTATTTTTATTACTTTTAGGTCGGAGGCTTGAGGCGAGCGCAAAAGTAATTTTTTTACTTTTTTTACAAATGTTTTTGCCGAAGACGGTTCAAGGTTCTTGTTAAAAAAATCTTGATAATATAGGAATGCCTTTTGAGGATCTTCTTCTACAAATAGCGACGCTAAATTTAAATAGACTTCTGGATTGAGCGGACCCAATGCAGCAGATTTTTTAAAACGTTGTTCGGCTTCGTTTGTGTTTCCAAGGTTGGCGTATACTTTGCCCATAGCCAATTGGACTGAGCTATCTTCAAATATCCAATTCGGAAGTTTAGATATAAGGTCTCGCGCTTTGGGGCTATTTGTTTGAGAAAGCTTTCCTAGAAGGATACCGCAAACAGTACGCGCTTTTAGTTTACCTGAGTCACTGGATTCAAACCCATTAGTGGTTTCTAGCAGTAATTCCCCAGCGTCTGAAAAACGGCCCCGTTCGATGAGGAACTCTAACTTTGTTTCGATTAGCCGGAGAGAAAGCTCTTGTTTTGAATTGGAGTCAAGGTTGGCTTCTATTCGTTTTTCTGTTGAGAACTCATATGACATCTTACATAACGTTGCCGCCGCAAACAGGCAAATTCGTCCCCGTTAAATAGTCTGAAAATGGAGAAACTAGAAACAAAATAGCGTTTGAAATATCTTTTAATTCGGTGTTTCTCTTCATTAAAGTTTGCTGGGCGATGTTTTCTTTGTATGAATCGGGTAAACCGCTAACTAAATCTGTTTCAGTAAGTCCAGGCGACACCATATTAACCTGAATATTTGGCGCAACTTCTGTGGCCAAACATTTTGAAAAGCCTTCTAAAGCGTATTTGGCAGTGACATAGGTGGCCATTCCGAAAGGAGGGACTCCATAAATATGTTGACTGATTACGTTAACGATTTTACCGCGTTTATTTTTTTTCATATGGGGCATGACCGATCGGCAGCAATTGAATGTGGCTTTCACGGCCATATCAAAAGTGGACGTAAAATCACTCCAGTCTGTTTTAATAATTTTTTTGTGAATTATGGGAGACGCCGCATTGTTTATTAAAATCGTGGGAATTCCCAGGTTCCCTAATGTTTGATCCACTAAATCTTGCGCAGAGTCGGGATCTGAAACGTCCGCTTTAAACGCCTTAGCGTTGCCTCCAGCGTTTTTTATTTCGGCGACTACAGTTTCCGCTTTTTCTGGACTATTTAAGTAATTGACCGCTACCGCACAGCCATAGCTTGCTAAAGCTTTTGCGATACCCGCTCCAATCCCTCTACTGGACCCAGTTACTATCGCGACTTCGTTTTTTAGATCGAACATGATTTATACCTTCGATAAACGTCGTTTTTTAATTGGAAAAATCTTACTCTTCAGAAGGTCGAGCCCATGTGACCTGGCCTTTTCCTGTTAGTACAATTTCGTCATTTTGATTGGACGCAGTGGTTTTTAACACTAAAATTTTGGGGCCGTCCACTTTTCTCAATACTGTCAATTTTGCTCGAATAGTATCGCCTATAAAAACTGGTTTTTTAAAGTTTAAATCTTGAGTTAGATATAGCGAACCATTTCCCGGCAGTACATTGCCGACTAAATTTGAAAATAAAGAAGCGGTAAACATTCCGTGAACAATGGGTTTTTTAAATCGAGTATTACTTGCAAACTCTTTATCTGTGTGAATTAAATTTTGATCGCCTGAAATTTCCGCGAAATAACGAACGTCGTCTTCTGTAACCGTTCGAGTCAGTTCCGCCTCGTCTCCAACCTCAATTTCTTCGTATTCCGGCATGTTTTTTAGCTTCCCTTTAGAAGTTCCATTGCTTTAATTCATCGTCTGATATTTTATATAAAGCTTCCGCATATTCAAAACCTTCGCTTGTTCCTACAGATCGAAATTTATTCAAAGCTTTTATTTGATCGCCAAACCTGTCAATTTCTTTTTGGGATTGGTAAATAGAAATAGCCTCCATTTTTTTATCTATGCAGTCGTCTATATGCACTATCCGGTTGGGAATCATTGACGTCCACACTTCATAAAAAAAGGAGTTTTTGACCGGTTGACGTCTTAAGGATTCAACGCATATGGAGGCGGTCGCTTTATGATCGGGATGGTTATCCAGATAAAAAGGAATATAAACGGTTTCTGGTTTAAATTCCTTTAATAAAGATACCACTTTTTCAACGCTTTCCTCATTGTGCTGGAGTTCTCTATCTGGAAAACCCATAAAAATACAACGGCTGATTCCCAAAACTTTGGCTGCTTTATGAGCTTCTTCTTTTCTTAATTGTATAATTTCTTCTTTGCTTAATTTAGTTTCGCATTGAGATCCATCGGTCATAAAAACTGCGGTTATCTGGCAACCTTTTTGGGCGTGTTTATATAAAATACCTCCACAACCTAACGCTTCGTCGTCGCAATGGGGAGCAAAAACGACAATGTTTTCCCCTTCCGGAACGTTTTGATAAGGTTCAGGAGTTAATGAGGAAAGGGAATTAATGATGTTGTAATAATTGGATACGATTCGACTTTTTTTTGTCGCAAATACGTTTTTGATTAGACGTTTTATCACGGAAATTTGTTTTTTATTCGGAGTCGGCTTAATGGGAATAGGCAAATTAAAAATAGGGGCGTTAATAATTGAAAGATTTAAGAGAAAGAGTTAACTGGAGACTTATTCTAGATGAGAGTTCACAATTTCTTTAACTTTTGCGTAAGTGGTCATTTCCGTTACTTCGTTCATGGTTATTTTTACTTTAAACGTTTTTTCAATTTCGGAAATTAAATTCAAATGCCCCAGGGAATCCCAATCTTCAAGACTATCTTGAGAGCTGTCTTCTTCAATTTCTTCGACTTCTAAATCCAATGCAGTGGCAAAGACTTCTTTTAGCTGTTCGTCCATAAACCGCCTTTCCTTCCAGTTATGTATTATTTTCTATCCAAAATTGTTAAGCTTCGGCTTTTTCCAACCACGACAGAATAAGCTGGAATATTTTTGGAAACCACCGTTCCCGCGCCAATTACCGAACCTGTTCCAATGGTTACGCCGTACATAATAACACAGTTGGCTCCTATGAAAACGTCGCCTTCAATAACGATATCTTTTTCCAAAATTTCTTGTTTTGTATAACTTTCTTTCTTAAAAAAACCATGATTAGAGGAAATAACCATGGTGCCAAAAGCTACCGCCGAATTTGCGCCTATTTTAATTTTGGAGCCCTTTGAAGCCCACACGCAGCAATTAGCTTCAATTAGGACGTTATCGCCCAGCGTAATATTTTCTCCAAACCTTAGCGAAGCGGTAGGGTGGATATCGACGTCTTTGCCTTTATTTATTTTAGAAATAGGGACAACATGTTCGTAAAAATAATAGACTAAATACCGAAGCGCTTCTGAATACAGCGTTGGATTAAAAATGATTTTTAAAATATTTAAAAGGCGGGTCATTAGAAAAACAAATTTGGGGATTGGAC
>CAYFMN010000002.1:204845-228451 GCA_964344185.1 uncultured Nitrospinota bacterium | reverse complement strand
GGATTGGACGAATCGAGAAAGAACGTTGTTAGCTTATGAATCGCCGGCTGGGAAGAATCGCTCCCGATTTATCGTAATACTCTTTAAGGTTATGCCAACTTAGATGGATATCGCATTCTTGGCAAATTGGAATGTCAAAGCGTTTTCGTTCTCGCATTTTTTGGCGCATTTTAGTCATTACGGAGCCGGTCCAAATTTCTTCTATAGATTTATCTTTGAGGTTGCCTAATCTAGTAGTGGAAAACATATCGACACAACATAGTACAACGGAAGCGTCCCAGTATATAACCAACCACTTCCAGAGTTGAACGCAAGGAGCTGTGTTGGTTAGATTAAATTGTTTATAACTAAATTTAGTTTTAGCTGGAGAGCCGTTCACGTAAGACTCAAAGAAAGAGTCTTTATCAAATTTACCCGCCCAATTGGCGATGATATTATCGTCAATTGGAGTGAGTTCAATAGTACAGTTATGGTCTGACATTCGTTTATAAAGCTCGTGATTAACCGTTTCTTCATAAGTTTTTAAAGTTTTTACCCGAAAATTAACGGGCACAGGTTTTGGAGACCGGTCATTGGCTTCTAAAAATTCCAGTATGTTATTTCGTACTACGTCATAGCTCATTTTTTTGACGTCTTCAAAAGTTTCTTTATCTAACTCGTCTAAGCTAATTTCAACGGCAATAGAATGTTCAAGCAGGGTAGGAATAATCTTTCCCGTCAAGAAATAACCGTTGGTTAAAACTTCCGCGCCGGTAATTGATGGGAACCTTCTAAGGTATTCAATTTTTTGACCTAAAGTTTTATCTAACATTGGTTCGCCGAATGTTCCAAAACGAATGTGGCCGCCACGGCTTGCGTAATCGTCGGTAATATGGCGAAAAACGTCCATTTTCATAACGCCAAGGTTGGTAAGATCTGGATTTGGGCACCAAACGCATTTGGCATTGCAACTATTGGTGTTATCTATAACCAAAACCCGAGGCCAATCCTCTAAAATATTGGCCATAGGTTCAATAGAACTATCGAAAAGCGGCGAATCTAGAAATCGTCTACGATAAAAGTCCATAGCCATCGAAAATGGCATTTTCTTCACCAATTTTTTTAGAAATGAAATCGCCGAATTACCGTTGCCATTTGTTGAAACATTGGCAGATTGGGGCGTTGAGGTTGCGGTTTCTTCAGTTTTTGGTTGTGGCGAGGTTAAAGAACTCATCTATTAAAAATTGGTATGAATATAAAATAATGAGGAATGCCCAAGCCGAAAGATATTATCTTTCAAAGCCTTTAGGCATAACGTTTGATTTTCTATTTTAGACTATTTTATGGCCTGCGGGGAATAAAAATATAATCGAGGTTGAATTTGTTCATATTACTAACTTTACGGTTGTTTTTGCTTTCTCCTTGAATTCGAACCAGAATTTATCCAGAATAATCTCCTAGAGATCAACTCTAGCTATTTATCAAAAATTACGGGAGCGCTTAGCGATGTTAGACGAATATCAGAATCAATGTAAAGAATTAACCGTTCGAATTGAACGACTAAGAGGTTATCTTTGACGTCGCTAATAAATTAAAAGAATTAGAAGAGTTGGATAAAGCCGTTGCGGCTCCTGATTTTTGGAATGATAACGAGTCCGCCCAAAAAATTCTGCAAAAGAGATCTTCCTTTCAAAAGCCCGTTGAGCTTTGGAACAAACTACTAAAAGAGAACGAGGATATTCAGGTCATGATCGAGCTTTGCCAGGAGGAGAATGATGAATCTTTGCTTGGTGAAATCGAAACTTCCTTAAAAGAACATGAAGAGGGATTGGCCGACGCAGAATTTAAGGCAATGCTTTCCGGCGAAAACGACTCTAATAACGCAATTTTAGCTATAAACTCTGGAGCTGGAGGCACTGAATCCCAAGATTGGGCAATGATGTTGATGCGGATGTATTCGCGTTGGGGTGATCGTAACGACTTTAAAGTAGAAGTCCTTGATATGCAGTATGGAGATGAAGCTGGCATCAAAAGCGCGACGATCCTTTTTTCTGGAGAATATGCTTTTGGTTATCTTAAGGCAGAAATTGGAGTCCATCGTTTAGTAAGGATTTCGCCGTTCGACGCTAATAAAAGACGTCATACTTCGTTTGCCTCAGTTTTTGTCTATCCGGAGGTAGATGACGAGGTTGATGTAGATATCTCCGAAGCCGATTTGAAAATCGACGTGTATCGCGCCTCCGGACCCGGAGGGCAGGGCGTTAATACAACCGATTCGGCGGTTCGGATTACGCATAAGCCGACGGGTATTGTTGTCCAATGCCAGAATGAACGGTCTCAACATAAAAATAAAGCCTCTTGTATGAAGGTTCTCAAGGCTCGATTGCACGAGATTGAAAAAGAAAAACAGATGGAGGATATGAAAGATTTAGAAAAAGATAAGAAAAAGATTGAGTGGGGTAGCCAAATACGGTCTTATGTAATGCATCCCTATAGAATGGTGAAAGATCTACGAACCCAAGTGGAAACGGGCAACGTTGACGCGGTAATGGATGGAGACTTGGGAAAGTTCATTGAGGCGTATCTACTTCATGCAGCTAACGAGGCCGGATAAAATTTTATGAAACCCTCTTTGATACCAAGATTAATCAACGACCCTTTTGGGGACCCGGGAATTTATATAGATTTTATTTATGAAAAACGAGGCATTTTATTCGACGTTGGAAATGTGTCGGCGTTGCCGGGGTCGGATTTAACAAAAGTCTCGCATGTGTTCGTGAGTCATACGCATATTGATCATTTTGTCGGGTTTGATCAGTTGTTGAGAGTAAACTTTGGGCGAGAGAAGACTATTCGACTCTTTGGGCCGGAAAACTTTATTCGAAACGTGGAAGGGAAATTAGCTGGGTTCACTTGGAACTTAGTGGACCGATACGATGAGTCTCTTACCCTGGAAGTGACGGAAGCGCTTCCTGGACGAATTCGTCGGGCGACTTTTAGAGCGATTGAAAAGTTTCAAAGAAGCAGCGAAAAAGAAGAAGCTTTTTCTGAGACCCAACCTTTATGGGAAGAACCTTCTTTTAAAGTATATACCGCTATTCTAGAACATAGAGTGCCTTGTCTGGGGTTTGCGCTGGTAGAGAACAAGCATCTAAATATTCGGAAAGAAAAGTTAGAAGCTCGAAAATTTGTTCCCGGTCGTTGGCTAAACGATTTAAAAACGATGATAAATGAGGAGGTTCCTAATGATTCTAAAATTTCTGTTCCCATTGGAGAACTTAAAGAGTTTGAGACCAAGTTGTTTACTTTAGGCGAGTTGAAAGAAGAACTTGTGGAGATATCGCCGGGTCAAAAAATAGCTTATATTACTGATACGGTTTTCCAGGAAGGAAATAATGAAAAAATCGTGGAGTTGGTCAAGGAAGCCGATAAATTTTTCTGCGAATCTCCATTTATTGCCGAAGAAGAAGAGCGAGGAAGGGAGAGAAGACATTTAACCAGCCGCCAAGCCGGGACCCTGGCTCGCATGGCCCAGGTAAAGCAATTAATCCCTTTCCATTTTTCTCCGAAACATTTTGAGCGGAAAGATCAAATTTATAGGGAAGCCGAAGAAGCGTTTGCCGGATGAAGATTTCTAATCCACTGATGATTAAAGAGGACCTCTAATAATTCATATCTCAATTTTTAGGGGTTCCCTAAAAAAAGTTAACGAGAAGCTTTTCTGTAATCTTCAATTTTATAATTTTGATTATTAAGCGTGGGATAGATTGTGAAAATCGGCGTGTTATATGGCACAAAAGCCGATTCGTTTCCTGGAGATAATATGAGATGCAGGTTGACGAAATTAAAACTTAATCCTTCTTGCCATAATTCTCTTGTGTTTTCCGCATAAGCTTCCACTTTATCAGATCCATGAGAGCGGGTCATCAAACCAGAACCGCCTTGAAGTCCGTATTCATAAAGATCCGGCGCGCCTTGTACTAATAGAGAAACAGTGGAAGAGTCAAACCAGACTTTAAAATTAGTTACTACCTGCAGATAAGGACCAAGACAATTGGTGCGTTGTAATACAGCATAGGGATAGGCATATTGAGGAGGAATGCCTGGGTCGGAACCCTGATATTTAAATTCCGGTTCTTTAACTCGGGAAACTGAAAAAAATAAGAGATTAGGATCGTCCATATTTATATCAACAACTTCTCCGTTATTAAAATTAACCAATTTATCCTTTTCATATCCTAGCGGTAAGGAATATCCCATCTTTGAATAATATATTCTTGCTCCAGCGTCTAGCTGCTCTTCGGGCCTACGGCTGATTTTAATATCAAACGGCAACATTATGTGAAACGCATTTGTGCGGACATTCATGAAGGGAGCGCAAGCTCCGGGAAATTCTTTATGAACATCGCTATTGTCCGGTTCAAACTTTCTTGATCCTCCGGAAAAGTGTTGAGCTAATTTTCCTTTTTTAGAAACTTTGAATTTCTCTTTATAGTACTCGGCTGCCCTTTTTTGCGCGGTATTTAAAATATATTCGGGAATGTCTGATTGTACGATGAGTTGATGTTTTTCTGAGTTTGTAGGCTGTGAAGACGGCTTCATTGCCTCATTGTAAATTTTAAGCTCAGCTTCTGTTTTAGTTATGTCATATTGAATTTGACGACTTAAATCTAAACTGTGATAGCGAGTTCGGCTGAGCAAAGATTGAGCCTTTTTTAGCAGGTCAACCTTAACCGAGAAACGTTTGGGTTCGGCGGCCAAAACCTGGATTGTCGCCATTATAAGATTAAATTGTTCTTCGGGGAGTAATTGCAGTTTGTCGAAATCATTTTCCCGGATAAATGATAGCGCTAAAGGACCAAATGCCTCTTCGCCACGGATATTCAATGTTAAAAGATAATTTAGATAAGACCTAGCCGCCTTTGCGGCAGAATATTCCAATTTGGATATTTGGCAAAAGGGGCGATCATTGGAAGGAATAATTTGAATTAAATCCAAACTTTGTTCCTTCGCAATTGAAATGGCTTCTTTAGTAGGGTAAGAGCCTAAAAACTTATCATGGTTATCAACGAGGTTTATTTCTTTAGCCTTAATTTGCTCGTTGATTAGGAGTTTGTCAATTTGCATTTTTTAACCGAAAAAAATCGAAATAAAAATGCTTAAATAAGGTATAGGGCAGATTGCTGGCACATTCTGCCTTGAAAAAGTTCTTTTTTCAAGGAAATTCTTACTATTGATAGGAAAAATCTTAAATGCTATTCTCTTAACTTTACCATTTTTAAAGATGCTCATTGGGGTGTTGAGTTGATTCTCCTAATTAAAAAAATAGGAAGATTGATTATCGGCTATAAAAATGTAGTAGGAATTGGCGAATTCATAAAGGTTATTGGTTTTTCAATTATCTTGCTCATTGCTTCATGCAGTGGCGATGAGCAAACGCATAGAGATTCGGAAGCGTCTGGCAGATCAAACGATCCCGCAGAATTGACTCAAAACGCTATAGAAAAACAAAGAATAGGAGCTTATGAAGAAGCGATCCAAGAGTTGGAAGGAGCCTTAAAAATTAATCCAAAATATGTTTTGGCTATGGTTCGCATTGGGGCGATTTATGAAGAGTGGGGAAAAAGAGACAAAGCTCTTGGCGCTTATAAAAATGTTTTAAAAGTAGATCCCAAAAATGTAGAGGCTAGGTTTGGATTAGCTTCGACTTATGGAAAACTAGTGCGTAACGATTTAGCGGTTAAGGAGCTTGAAAAGATTGCGGAAGATAGAAATAATGATGTTAATCTTATGTTTAAAATTGCGAAAGAGTATTGGTATTTACAAGATATTGCAAGGACAATTGAATTTTATCAAAAAACCATCAAACTTGATCCAAATCACCTACAGGCACATCTTAATTTAGCCAGTGTGTATGAGCATTCAAGGGATTGGAACAAGGCATTTAAACAAATTATGATTTCAATTGAACTGGGCAAAGCTCTTAAAGATAGTCAAGCTGTATCGATAGCGGAAGGTAAACTGCCTTTTATTCAAGGAAGGTTAAATTTAACGAAAGAAGAATTAGATCGAAAAATGCAACCGCCCTTTGAGTAGGTTAATTCTATTTACTTGAAGAGAAATGCTAGATGTTTTTATATCCATAAAGCCAACGCGCTGATATCTTCCCAATGTTCCGGACCGAGTGATAAACTTGACGTGGAATGAAAACCTCTTCTCCAATTTTTGGATGGATTTTTTCCCCATCCATTTCAATTTCCAGTTCTCCTTCCATTACTATAACCAATTCGTCTACCGAATGGACAAAATCCTCCCAGCATTGACCTGGCGGGTCTACAAACAAACCGCAGGAGTAGTTTCTTTTTGCCCAATCTTTTTTAATAGACTTTCTGTCTACGGAAGAATTCATTTTGAGATTTTTTAAGTAATATGAGAGGGTAATCCCAAGTTTTCTAACTGGATGAGTTTATTCGTAAACCTTTCCTTGAACTCCGAAAATAAGTCTGAAAAAGCGCAATAAGCGAGAATTTCTATGGAATCTAAAATCCTTGGGCCGGGTCTGTTGAAGTAAGCATTGCCATCCACAAGAAAAACTTTGTTTTCTTTATAAGCTTGCCAATTTTTCCAGGGAATATTTTTGCGAATAACGTCAAGTTCTCTTATGGTTTGATCTAATTTAAATCCGCAAGGTTTTATTATGACGACTTCAGGATTTATTTTTTCCAAAGCCTCAAAGTTCAGAGTCAAAGCTTGATCTCCTTTTCCCACTAAAAGCGCCTCTCCTCCGGCAATTTCGATCATTTCAGGAACCCACATGCCGCCCGCCATAATGGGATTGAGCCATTCGATTGTTATGATTTTCTTTTTAGGAACTTGCGCCTGGCTAATTTTGTTTTGGACCGATTCTATTCGACGGTTTGCTTGATTTATAAATGCGGAACCTGCGTCGTCAACGCCTAATTCTCTTGCGACGCGGTTTATATCCGACCATATATTTTCTAGAGTTTTGGGTTTTAGAGAAATAATTTTAGCGTTTGAATTTAAATAATCGTTGCAAGCACTTTGGACTTGGTCGAAGGAAACTGCGCAAACATCGCATAAATCCTGGGTGATGATGAAATCGGGATTTAATTCGGCTAACAATTCCAAGTTTAAATCGTAAACAGAAACGGAAGTTTTTAACAACTCCATTACAGATTGATGGATTGAGTCGCTTTTACCCGAGTAGTCGACTCTTGAAGAAGTCAAACGAGGCAAATGTGTAATAGAATCTGGAAAGTCGCACTCATGGGAAATGCCGACAAGCTTATCGCCTAGTCCAAGTTGGCAAACTATTTCCGTTGATGAAGGGAGCAAACTGACTATTTTCATTTGTTCTTGGTAAGAAGCTATCGTCTGCGTTGATAGTCTAGTATATATTGTTTTTTATTTTTGCGACTCAAATGATGTTGTCGCCGTTGAATGATTTGCCGTTTGTAACGAGGCAAATCATATTTATGTATTATTTCGATTCGGCGAGGCGGAGGCCTTGTCGGTCTGGTTTCGTTTGACGAATCGGAAGTAAAAACCCTTACGTTTACGTTTGAAAGATCTCCTATATCTTTTATTTGATCTTTATGAACAAATCGTTCTTTTTCCTCTTTAAAAAGCCAATACCACTCTTCTGTCCAATTATTATTTTTTATAGAGCTGCTGAAATCCAGAGGCACATATCCTTCCGATTCAATGTGTACCCAAACTTCCCCTACCGGTAGCCTCGTTATGTTTAAAGGGTTGTTTAGGCGGGATATCCCTTTTGGTTTTCCATTGATACTAACTTTGGCGTCGGCGACGTTAACGTTAATTTGTAAATGCCCAAATTGTTTAGGATGTTGCGGCGGAGAAGGAATAGAGTCGGACATTTTAGGAGTTAAATTAGGGGAGACGGGAATAGGGGCGATGGAAGCTTGATCGATATTTGGAGAGGTCAAGCTTTTCAAAGAAAATACGAAATCGCCCTTATCTAAATAAGGGCTTCGAATTTTTCCATATTGTGGATGTTGCGTTCCTTTAGAATAATTGACTACAGTTTTTTGTAAAAACTCTCCTAATTCCACTCCGGTTACATAACCGTCTCCATTACTATCAGCTTCGCCGT
This sequence comes from uncultured Nitrospinota bacterium, assembly GCA_964344185.1. GTDB lineage: Bacteria > Nitrospinota > Nitrospinia > Nitrospinales > JAJDAT01 > JAJDAT01. Next base: position 220,335 of record CAYFMN010000002.1, on the reverse strand, counting down.
TTAATGCCGATACAAATTGAGCGCGAAAGATACTTTTGTCTGGCGCTTGTTCATACTTGCTGCCTGAGGTGATAAATTGCCTTACCGGTTTGCTGATTTTGATTGAAATGTTTTTTGGGATAGACCTACTTAGAGAAAAAATAGAACCGGAAAAACAACTGTCAAATAGAAACAATGCGTGTTTAGATTGGATGCGTTTGGCATAAACTTCAATTTGTTGCATGTCTAACGATTTAGTCAAAAAACCAGTTTTGTTTTGGTTTGGATTTGGAGTATTAGACGATACCAGATAGCCCATCTCTTCCCCATAGGCCAATTTTAAAGTATGTCCGTGTCCGGCAAAATAAAACAAGAGACGATTGTCGGGATTATATCCATATTGGTTGATAAAACTTTCAATGGATTCTATGAGATTGTTGAAGTTTGAATTTAAGTTAACAACCGTGTGAAAACCATGATTTGCTAAAGTTTGTTGAATGCTTTGGATGTCTTGAGCGACTCCGGGGAGGTCAGGCCAATGCGAATATTCGCTGATACCGATAATCAAGGCATGGCTTTCCTCGTATAAACCAACGCGATTTCCATTTTGGTCCATTATAGGGACCGGTACAATCCCTCGAGTTGCGCTTATGGAGGTTGGAGTAAAAATAAGATTCAATAAGAGGAAAAAAATAACAAAATAAGTTTTCATCATTCCAAAGGTATTGGCGATTATGTAATATAAAAATTATACTCTTTAACCAAATGGAATCCAAACGAATGCCGTTATTGGATATAATTTTGTGAAGGACAAATATCGTTTAAATTTGATAGAGTAATCTTTATTTCAGATAATTTATTAAAAGCTACTTAATGAGTTTTAGACAGGTTTTGTTTATATTCGGGGCGATAGGCGTTCTAATTTTAATTTGACCTCTCATTCAACTTGCTATCAGAGGCTATGTTTACTCGTTTGTTTTAGAATATGGTTTTTATTTTTTGATTGTTTTAGTAGCCGGAGGTTACTATCTTTGGAAACGAGTAAAGACCTAAAACTTATTGTTTTTCAACCAAAATATCAAAATGAGCGACAACGAAAAAAACAAGCCTCCAAAAAAGCGAAAAGAAAATTTATTTTTCACGATATGGGTCCATACAGGGTACACAATATTAGTTCTCTCGATGTTGGGTTGGATAATTTACGTTGAATATATTTTAGACTAACCGGTTTAATTCAAGAGGATTATTATGTCTTCCGAAAATATAGAGGAATTAATTTTCGAAAATCTTCACCTGAAGGAAAAGAATGAAGAGCTTCTTAAGAACCTAAAAAAGGAGCGTCGACGCCGGTTTCAGACAACCAAAATCCTGGTGGTGGACGATTCGCTATCGATGCAGGAAGTAATATTTGACGCGTTGATAGAATTTGGATTCAAACGTCCCAGAATTAAATTTGCAGATAACGGTCAAAAAGCTTTGAAAATGGCGTATGATCAGTACTTTGATTTGATTATTTCCGATTGGTATATGCCTGGATTGACGGGTTTACAGTTCATCCAGAAAATAAGGGCGCATCCCGATTTATTCGAAATTCCTTTTATAATGATGACTGTAGAAGACGAGGAACAAAATATCCTGAAAGCGCTAAGTTCGGGAGTGGATCAATATATTCTTAAGCCGTTTAATATTGAGGACTTGAAGGAGAAGGTTTTACAAGTGTTAGGATGAATTAAGACACACAGTCTATATCTTCTTTAATTTAGAAAAAAGATTTTAATAGTTAGCGAAACCATGGCTTCTGATTCTGACGAAAAAATTATTATAGATTTAAATGAAGAGATTTTTCAGTTAAGGGCGGAAAATAAAAAACTCCGGGAAAGCCTGAGAAAAGAACGCGAAAAACGATTGAAAATGACCAAGGTTCTGGTTGTTGACGATTCGGAACTGATGCAAGAGATTTTATTAGACGCCTTGATGGAATTTGGATTTCAAAGAACTAATATTGGATTAGCGGATAACGGTCAAAAAGCTTTGGATATTTTATCAGATCAGGCGTTTAATCTGATTATTTCCGACTGGCATATGCCTGGGATGACAGGTTTGGAATTTATAAAAAAAATCAGAGTCAATCCTGAATTATTTAAAATTCCTTTTTTGATGATGACGTCCGAAGATCAAAAAGAAAACGTTTTGAAAGCCGTTAGTTCAGGGGTAGATCAATATATGCTCAAACCTTTTGATAACGAAGATCTTAGGAAAAAAGTTCTTCAATTATTAGGATAATCCTTATTGAGTCTTGAGCTAAAAGGCGCCAAAATAGCTTTAAGGTCAATTCATTTTAACTCGTCAGCTCTCGGGAGGAAGGCTAGATGGACCCGGAGACTGTAAATTATCATTACTGTGACGGTTTGACGACGACTCCTTTGCCGTCTGGTACTATCGTATTAGTCACTGGCGCAAACGGCTATGTCGCGCGACGATTGATCCCCGAACTCGTTGCTCGCGGCTATTTTGTCCGTTGCATGTTAAGAAACCGCCACAGATCTTTCCTTTTAAAACATCCAAACCTAGAAGTTGTTTACGCCGATTGTTTGGATAAATCCGAATTGGTTTCCGCTTTAGATAAAGTGAAAGTAGCCTATTATCTTATTCATAGTATGCGGCTCAAAAAGGATAAGTTCTCCGATACCGATCGCCAGGCCGCTGAAAATTTTGCGGAAGTTGCAGAGAGTTGCGGCGTTGAGAAAATCATTTATCTGGGAGGACTTGGAGAAGCGAACGCCAGTTTGTCGCCTCACCTAAGAAGTCGTATGGAAGTGGGGTCGACTTTATCGAGCCGAAGGGTCCCAGTAATACGCTTACGCGCGGCAATCGTCATTGGCGCGGGTAGCGCGTCTTATGAATTACTTAAATCATTAATATTGCATAATAGATGGATACCTTTTCTTGAAGAATTTAATTCGCAATGTCAACCAATCGCCATCCGCGATGTTATTAAGTATCTTGTTGGGGTGATGGAGGCCAGGGAATCCATTAGCGGGGTGTTTCCTATCGGAGGAAAGGATGTTTTCTCATATAAAGAAATGATCCTCCGGTTTTCAAAAATCCTTGATAAGGAAGTTCAATTTTTTGATGTTTCCTGGGTTCCAATTCCTGTAACTACTTTATGCCGTATTTATGCATACTGGCTTCATTTTTTTATTTCGGTTCCAGTAAATATTATTTCGCTCTTGTTGGATAGCCTGAAAACCAACGTAATTTGTTGGAATAAAGAAATTTGCCAAATTGTATCCTTCGAACCTCTGGGGTTTGAAGAAGCAATAGAGTTAGCTCTTAAAAGGGAAGATAACTCGCAAGTTCATTCCCATTGGGCGCACGTCCCTCCTGATAAAATGCGCGATCTTATGCCTCTGCATAAATTTGAATCTTCTGAGTTTGTGGCGGAAAAACATCATATCGATATACCCGCATCTCCAGAAAGAGTTTTTCAACTGATCGCGCGGATTGGCGGAGAAAACGGTTGGTATCACGGTATTTTTTTATGGAGGTTGAGAGGAATTATCGACCGGCTTTTAGGCGGCGTTGGGTTACAAAGAGGCAGACTCGATCCCGATAATTTAAGAGTTGGAGATTTTATTGACTTTTGGCGCGTTGAAAGATTTGAGAAAAATAAAGAATTACTTTTGAGAGCGGAAATGATTTCTCCTGGATTTTCCTGGTTGCAATTTCAACTGAATCCGGAGGAAGATGGAAACACGCGTCTCACTTTGACGGCTCATTTTATTCCATATCCTTTTTGGGGAAAATTATATTGGAGTGTTTTGTCAAAATTTCATACTTATATTTTTAAAGGTATGTTGGATTATTTCTATAGGGAAGCGACGGACCCTAAATAAATTTTTTAAATTTGAAAAACGGCTCTCGGATGAGCGACGATCTCAAACCCATTCAAAACGGCGATACAATTTGTATCTTTGGCGGAGGACCGGGCGGTTCCGGTTGCGCTATTGCCTTAAAAAAGGAAGCGGAAAAACTTGGCAAGAATATTCGAGTTGTTATTTTTGAACAAAAGAAATTCCAGGAACACCGGCAATTTAATCAGTGTATTGGCGTTCTTTCTCCTCCCCTTGAAAATATTTTACGCGAAAATTTAGGTTTAGAGTTTCCTTCAAGCCTTATTAAAAAAGAAATCAAGAGATATTGCCTGCACTCCGATAATATGAGTTTGAATTTAAAAGGAGACGAAGGAGGCAAAAGTTACGCTGTAAATAGGTCCAAGTTTGACGCTTTTATGATGTTAAAAGCGGAAGAAGCAGGCACTGAAATAGTTCACAACAAAGTTACGGCGGTAGAAATTAACGATCAAGATGTTTTAGTCTATAGCGAAGGAGAAAATTGCCGAGCGGCGGCGGTAGTGGGAGCTTTTGGTTTAGACGATGGATCGTGCAAGGTTTTTGAACAAGCGACTCCCTATAAGCAACCTGATTTCTTAAATACAGTTATAACCAGAATTTACCCTGGCGAAGATTTTCTTCAAGAAATGGGACCAACTGTTCACGCTTTTTTACTATCGTATAACGGCTTAGAGTTTGGCGCCATCACTCCAAAAGACGACCATCTTTCCATTAATGTGGCGGGACGTAAAGTTTCATCTCAAGTGATGTTGGAGTTCTTGCGTTCCGCCCCAGTTCAAAGGTTTTTGCCGGAACATAAACGTAGAGAAAATCCGTTAAATTATTTTCGCGGTAAATTTCCGATTGGCCCAGCAAAAAATTTATTTGGACGTCGTTATGTAACTATTGGCGACGCGGCGGGTTTAATTCGTCCATATAAAGGGAAAGGGATTAATTCTGCCTGTTTGACCGGTGTATACGCGGCAAAGACGATCATAAACCATGGCGTTTCCGAAAAGGCTTTTGAAATTTTTATCAAGGAGTGTAAGGAGCTGACTCAAGACCTTCCTTATGGGAGGGTCTTAAGGTGGATGACAAAACTGAGTTTAAACTTCGAATTTATGGATCACCTTTTAAAAATTGGAAAGGATGATCCTATTTTCATGGATTGCCTATTTAATTCTGTATCGGGTCATAAACCGTACAAACAAATTTTTCTAGAAACGGCAACGCCTTCTGTTGGATTAAAAATGGCAAGGGAGGCGATTGATCGTTTTATATTAAATAAGAGGTTGAAAAGTTAATTTTAGGGAACCTCTAAAAATTCAGATTGGTCAGGAGCCTAGCCTAAAATTCAATGGTTAGACGATAGCAAACCAGTAAAAATGCCAATTAATAGAGGTCTCCTTAAAATATTGTGCGGCGATATTAGAATTTTATTGTTAAGAGGTGATTTTGTAGCAGGCAGATGTTGAAAATTCGGTACGAGTGAAGCTTTTATCTAATGCCTTAGGATTATCGCCAACCCCTAAAAACACATATCCATCTGGTTTCAATAAGCTACGAATTTTTCCTAAAATTTCTGTTTTTGTATCGTTATTGAAATATACCAATACATGACGTAAAAACACGATATCCATGTTAGGCATATAGGGCCATTGTTTACATAGATTAAAAGGGCGGAAATCAATCATGGTTCTTAGTTCTTGTTTTATCTGCCAACAGTTTTTGTGTCGGTTGAAATATTTGGGAAGAAAATGGGCTGGTAATCCGCGTCCAATTTCCAACTGGGTATAGATTCCTTGACGACACCTTTCCAGCATTTCTTCTGAAATATCGCTCGCAATAAAGTTTATTTTCCAATTATTTAGAAGGTAGGACATTTCTTTTAACACGATAGCTATTGTGTATGGTTCTTGACCGCTAGAACTGGCAGCGCACCATATATTCAATTGTTTGACCGCTGAGCGCTTTTTGATGATTTCTGGGAGTATGGCCGACTTCAAACTTTCAAAAGGATGTTTGTCTCTAAAAAATGAGGTTTCGTTTGTGGTGAGGGCGTCTACAACTTTTTGTCTTAAATCATTGGAATCTTCTTGTCTTAGTTTTGCTATCAGTTTTTCAAAGTTTTCTATTTTTATTTTACGCGCCAGTACACTTAAGCGGTTTTCAACAAGATATTCTTTCCCGGGCTCCAAAACAATACCGGAGGCATTTTTAATGAATTCGCAAATGTATTTAAAATCGGATGGTTGGATAGACAAGATGAAAATCCTCGAAGGGATACTTTAAGATTTTTTATAAATCTATTGTGATCACCTGATTTTTTGACGTTGTCTTGGCGGAGTGTAATTGGTCTTCTGTTTGTTTTAAAAAACGATATAAATTAATTTCTTTTTTGAACTCGGCTATTGCAAAGCTCAATGTAAAAGGAATATTTTTTCCATTAAAATCGAGTTTTTCGTTTTCCATTTTTGAGCGTAAACTTTCTGCAATTTCTTTTGAATCGGCTAAATTGGTTTGTGGGAGTATGATTAAAAAACACGAACCTGTCCATCGCCCGATAAAATCTTGTTGGCGAATATTTTCAGAAAGAACCGAGGAGATATGAATCAAAACGTGATTGCCGACATATTCCCCAAATTCGCCGTTAATATCGCGAAAACTATCAACACTGGTTAAAGCGATTGAGAAGGAAGTACTATTTAGCTTGCTTCTATGTTCTTCTTGATCTAATTTTTCTTCTAAATCTTTTCTGTTGTAGAGACCGGTTAATAAATCAATTCTTGCTGAGTTTTGCAGCACTTCTTGAGTGTCTTTGAGTTCTGCAATCAGGTCGTCCTTTTCGCGCAGAGTTTTTTGTAAAGTTAAATGAGTTCTTACACGAGCTAAAACTTCATCCTGTCTAAAAGGTTTGGTTATATAGTCCACTCCTCCAAGGGAAAAGCCCTTAATAATGTCTTCAGTATCGGCTTTAGCGGTTATAAAAATAATGGGGATATCCCTGGTGGTTTCATTTTCTTTTAAGCGTTGGCAGGTTTCGAATCCGTCAATTCCAGGCATCATGATGTCTAACAGGATAAGGTCTGGTTTAAGTTTCTGGACAGTTGTCAGAGCCAATTCGCCGCTGGTGGCAAATGACAAGTTGTAGCCTTCTTTTTTAAGAGTTTCCACAAGGACGTTTAAATTTGCCGGAATGTCGTCGACAAGTAGAATTTTCATTGAGGATAGGTCAATTTTTTCACTGTCCATGATTTGCCTTTAATATTTTATAGACCTTATTTTTGTCATGGCGCTTTTGCTTGTTATTTTGCTCATTAAAAATAAGGAATCGGACTTAAATATTGGAAAATAAAGAAACTGGATACTATTAATTTTATATGCCTAATTTTCGTTGTCAAGCTCATTAAATTTTGAAACCAAAACTTTTTACGGGGGGGATATTGTAAAGTTTAGTTGACTTTGCGATAAATCTCGGGTTGTTTGAAGGTTCCTCGTAAACCAAAATTGCTTTGATGGTTTGAGTGTGGATTTTTTTTCATTTGAAATTTTAGATCAAAACTTTGAGTCAGAAAGTTTAGTTTTCCTTCTCCATCTACGTTTAATGTATTGCCTTTAAATTTTAAGTCACTTGTTTGTAGAATTCCTTGACTAATTGAGAAACTTCCCGAAAGATTATTAAAATTTAAAATAGTAGAGAGAGAGGCGTCTTGTTTGGTCAGCTTTAAAGCTTCCAAAACCAAATTAGCAACGTATGAATTTTTTGTTGATCCATTTAAAGCAAGAATTTTTCCTACACCGCTCATTGGAATGATTTTTCTTTTTTGACTGACATATCCTTGAACGTTTGCGTTTAGATCGACTATTCCCGAAAGGTCAATTTCCTTAAAAGAATTAAGCGCAAATTGTTTGGCGGTTATTGTTCCGTCAAAAGCCTTTAAGTTTTTCTGATAATCTCCAGACAATAACACTTCCCCTTTTGCGAGCGATATTTTAGTTGGTTCGAGCGTTATTGTTTCCGCGTTAGTTCGTAATATTCCTTCGGCTTCTTTGAAGTCAATTTTTTCGGTTCTTCCATCTTCTAGATTAAAGTTCATAAACGCATTCGAACTTGACGTCTTTCTCCAGGATAATAGAAAATTTGGAGAAGGTTCTAGACGCAGAGTTTTAGCCCATAATAAGATTTTGCCCCTTTTTTTAAATTTTACGTCTTCGAGTTTAAATATCATTTTTGGAGAAAAAGACGATTCAAAATTTTGAAAGCTGACTTGAGTTCTGGTTATTTGGGACAGAGTTAAAGCGATAATGTCTTTAAAAAAATCTGAACTCAAAGAAAATGCGGAACAGATGGAGGTAATGTTAATCAGGTATATAAAAAATAAGATTTGAAAACTTTTTTTAATTTGTTTGCAAGGTTTTTTCATGAAAAACTTGATTGGAAAATTTAATTGTTGTTTGACGGTAAAATAACACAGATCGTCTAAATTGATTTCTCTTATTGTAGGGCTGAATTGAATTGAGTTTATAAAAAGGTTAAAAATAATTTATCTGTACGTCAAAACTCCAATCTATATATTACAGGGTTGACTTTCCTATACCCGTATATAAGAAAACAGGAAAAATCTGATCTTTGAAACTCAGACTCGGAAGGTTTTAGCCGATATGTTAATATAAATAGATATCCAGAAATCTTGAGTTTGAGGAATATGAAAAAGCTTTTCCTTATATTATTTTTTGTGATTGCAGGAACTGCCGTTGCCTGGAAGTTTCAGCCGGCTCTTATTAGTCCTGTTTTAAGTTTGGTAAGCGGAGGAGATCGCCAAGGCTATGCATCCTCGGCTAAGAATTATGAATTCACCAAAGCCGAATTTCGCGAATTGCGCCAAACAGTTTCCGCAACCGGAACAGTAACTCTTAAAACAGGAGCCGAAGTTAAAATTGGTTCCAGGATTTCCGGGCAACTAGAGCAATTATTTGTCCAAATCGGCGATTACGTAAAAGCCGGAGAGGTGATTGCGGTGGTCGAGCATTCGGATTTGGCGGCTCGCGTTGCGCAACGGAAAGCCGAACTGGCGGCTCAACGCGCTCGATTAGACAAAATAGCCGACGAAGGACCGTTGGAAATCAATAAAGCCCGCGCTGAATATGTAGAAATTGAAGTTCAAATCGAGTTGGCTGAAAAGATGCTGGAGAGGAACCAGGAATTAAGCGAAAAGGGTGTTGTATCTGTTACCGTACTCGACGAGAGTCAGGAAAAACTGAAAGTCCTTAAAGCACGTTATAAGTCCGCTGAAGAAACTCTCAGGTTGAAAGAAACGCAATTAGAAAACAATATTATATTGGCGGAGGCTAATGTCCAAAAAGCGAAGGCTGATCTTCAAGAAGTTGAAACTCAACTTTCTTATGCGACAATCGTAGCCCCAACAAATGGAACGGTTGCGTCCATATCGACTCAAAAAGGAGAAACGGTCGCCGCAAGTTTGAATTCTCCCACCTTTGTGACTTTAGTCGATCTCAATAAATTGGAAGTGACGGTTTACGTGGATGAGACAGACATCGGAAGAGTGAGGGTTGGGCAGGAAGCTACTTTTACCGTCGATAGCTACGCGGAAAGGTTTTTTAGCGGCAAAGTCCGTGAGATCCGTCCCAAAGCCATGATTAAGGATCACGTTGTTAACTACGAAACAATCCTGGAGATTGAAAAAGCCAGTATCGACCTTCTGCGTCCTGAGATGACCGCGAATGTATCCATAACTACCGATAAAAAGGACAGCGCTCTTGCTATACCCAAAAAGGCGATTAAGCGAAAGGGTGATGAACAGATTGTGACGGTAAATCGAGGAGGAAATTTAAGCGAAACCCAAATAAAATCTGGCTGGAGAGACGGTAAGTTTATTGAAATAGTGTCCGGTTTAAAGCAAGGCGATATGGTTGGCATTCCTCTTAAACCGCAAGGAGCCGGTAAAAATAAACGTAGACGCCGATCTTAATCTATCCGGTTTTAATTTTCCCCAAATTTAAGATAAAGCCCAAGCCCTAATGAGTCTGATTGAAATGAAGGATATCCGCAAAAGCTATAGTAATCAGGCTTTTGAGACGGAAGTTCTTAAAGGGATCGATTTAAATATAGAAGAAGGCGAGTATGTCAGCATCATTGGTCCGTCGGGCGCAGGCAAAAGCACTTTGATGGTTGTCTTGGCGCTCCCACCTCAGGTTCTTATTTGTTAGACGGTCAGGAAGTAGCCGGTATGAGCGATCATGCCCTTTCAAAAGTTCGAAACGAAAAAATCGGTTTTGTGTTCCAGGCCTTCCATTTGCTTCCCGGGGTTAGCGCGTTTGATAATGTCATGATGCCTCTAATTTACTGTGATAAGCCCCCAAAGGACGCCAAAGAACGCGTATCCGAGTCGTTGACAAAAGTTGGATTGGCCAAGCGGATGGATCACGCTCCAAACCAGATGTCTGGCGGCGAACAACAAAGGACCACCATTGCGCGTGCATTAATTAACCGACCTAAAATTATTATGGCCGACGAACCTACTGGAAACCTGGATTCGCATAATAGCGCTGAAATTATGAAAATCTTTGACGAGTTAAATGACGAAGGAAATACCATCATTCTTGTGACCCACGATCCGGAAGTCGCTAATCACGGCAATCGGATTATCAATATAAAGGATGGGATAATTGATTCGGACGAGACGATATGAGGACTTTCAGAAATTTTTTACAAGCTTTGCGCGGCATTGGGTCAAACCGCGTAAATGCGATTTTGATGATGTTGGGTATAGTTGTGGGTATCGCCTCTCTAACCGTTATAGTCGCTGTTGGCGAGGGCGTTAAAAATAAAGTTTTAAAACGGATTGCTAACTTGGGGTTTGGTCCGGAATCTTTTTCAGTGTATTCAGGAGCGGGACGACTTTTTTTTAAAAAAGCAGAAGATCCGCAATCGATGACGTTGCAAGACGCTGAAGACATTCGCGCTCTTCCAACGGTTTCTATAGTAGTTCCACGGCAACGCAAACGGTTAAAGGCGATCTACAAAAAGAACTTTACGGATACACGCGCATATGGAGTGACGCCGGAATGGGTTATTGCCAGAGACTGGGAAATGGAGGATGGACGTTTTTTGAACGATTCCGACATGCGGAGAAAAAGAAAGGTAGCCGTTATGGGAGCCACGCCAATACGTAATCTGTTGGGAAAATGGTTCGCTTGGACGATACCTTCTTTGAAGTGGTGGGAGTTTTAAAAGAAAAAGGGGTTACAGAAAGCGGATACGATCCAGATAATAGAATACTGGTGCCGTTAACCACCAGTATGTCGAGATTGCTAAATCAAATGCATTTACATAGTATTCGAGTTCGCACTTACGTTCCAGAAACTGTTCCCGAAACGATGGAAGCTGTGACGGAAATTCTTAGAAGGAATCATAGCTTGTCGGAGTTAGCGGCAGATGATTTTCGTTATGTCACCCCAGCGGGTATTATGCAATGGGTTACTGAACAAAAACAGGCGATGAATCGAATGCTTACTTTGATTTCGACTGTGTCTCTTCTGGTTGGGGGTATCGTGATTATGAATATCATGCTGGTTTCAATAAGGGAACGCATTAAAGAAATTGGAGTGAGACGATGTTTCGGAGCCCGTCGGTTGGACATTGCCCAGCAATTTTTGTTTGAAGCTGTTTTGATTTCGCTTGCTGGAGGATTTCTGGGATCGCTGTTAGGGTTTACTCTTTCTGAAATCAGCAATCAACTTGACTTGTTGCCCGCCACAATAACATGGGAGCCTTTTGTCGCGGCGTTTGCCCTTTGCGCGCTTATTGGATTAATTTTTGGCGTACAACCGGCTAGAAAGGCGTCTCAACTCAACCCAGACGAAACCCTTCGCGCCTAATTAATTGCTATGAAATCTTTTCCAGGTTTAGATATCGCGTTAGTTTCCCTCAAAGCCCGTAAAACCAGAGCGGCGTTGGCTTCCTTGGGAGTTGTGATTGGAATTGCGGCGGTGATCATCATGGTAGCGGTAGGGAATGGATCTAAAAAAGAAGTATTGGATATTATCCGGCAAATGGGAGAGAACTTAATAACCGTTGGCGCGGGAGAATTAAAACGTCGTGGCGGCAAGATGCAATTAACGGGTAACGTGACGACGTTAAAGCCTAAAGATGCAATTGCTTTGTTCGAAGAAATTCCCGAGATAGAAAGGGCTGTACCGTTTCATTCCGAATCGTTAAGGATTAAATACGCGCAAAACGCTTTTCGATCAAACGTATCTGGGACGACTCCGGAGTTTATGGATGTTCGCAAGTATTCAGTAGAAGCCGGCGATCCAATAACGGAGGATCACGTTCGCAACGCGGCGCGTGTTGCTGTGTTGGGTAAAACGGCGGTGGAAAACATATTTGGGGAAGAAAATCCTATAGGTCAAACGTTTCGAATCGAGTTTATTCCTTTTACCGTAATTGGTGTTTTTGTAGAAAAGGGTTCAGATTCCGACGGAGAAGACCAGGACGACATCATCATGATACCCATATCGTCTTTATTGCGGCGGGTACTTAATCAGACGTTTATCAACAACATATACGTTCAAGCGGTTTCGCGCAAAAACATTGATTTTATTATTCCAAAAATTACCGAGGTACTGAGAGACCGCCATAAGTTGCAGAACGATTCTGAAGACGATTTCACGATCCGCAGTCAGTTGGAGTTGGAAAAAGTGAAAGTGGAAACTACCGAAACCATGACTAAGTTGACGGTTGGCGTGGCCGGTATTTCCTTGGTAGTTGGCGGCATTGGAATATTGGCGGTTATGTTGATATCCGTAAAAGAAAGAACAAGAGAGGTCGGCGTTCGTCGCGCTGTTGGCGCGACCCGTAGCGATATTGTAAAACAATTTTTGTGGGAATCCGCTGTTATCGGGTTTTTAGGAGGAGTTGTTGGCGCCGCCGCCGGAGCTGGAATTGTATTGGCGTTAGCCGTGTGGAGTCCCTGGACGTTGATACTCAGTCATCTTTCGATTGTCATTTCGTGTGGGATTTGTTTGACCATTGGTCTGTTGTTTGGATTATACCCCGCTATCAAAGCCTCCCGCCTCGACCCCATGGATGCTCTACGAGTAGAATAATTTTCTTACTTTAATTATTATAAACAGGGATATTAAGAATGGTTTGACAGATCAAACATTCCTCCGGGTTGGGTTTGCTCAAAATAGTCGAGGGATGGTCTTGGGGTAGAAGGAAGAAGGTTTTTAAAAGTAAATTTCCCGCCTTTGTTAAAAAAGACATCAAAATTGAAGTTGTAGGTATTTGCTTTTAATACCTGAATCTTTTTTGGCAACATGGTTTTTATCCCCCGAATAATTCTCGTATCTCTAGGCTTGGGAGTTGGTAAAGCCATCTCTAAACCTCCGTGTCCCGCTATGCCAGATACATTTCCGCTAAACTTTGTGTCGCTCGTATCGAATGCTAAAACTTTAATGGAAGATTCGATATGGGGGTCGTAGAGAGTAAAAGGACCGCATTGGATATTTTTAGCCCTCATTGATAAATCCACTTTAGGTTCGACTTTAATTTGTATCGATGAAATGGGATGTTTTGGCGACCATCTTCTAAGCGTTGGCGTCCAAGGATAATCAAAGTTGGCCACATAGCTAAGACTCTGAACTTTAATAAATGTTTTTAGCTTTGGCGCGAATTTTGTTAGAAAAGGGTACCGTTTTACCAGAGTGGGATCTAAAAGCGCATCAATGCCTAAATTCATTTCTCCACTTATTCGCGAATGCGAAAGTCTTTCCTGTTCAAACTCTAAACGAGAAGCCATCATTACTTTGAAAAGGCTTTGGTTCTTTCCTGGGTTTAGCGTTAAATTAGCCGAGCCCTGGAAATAATTCTTGGTTTTAGAAAAACTCCACTCATAAGGTTGTAATGCCAAATCACAAGATAGGCGTTCGGTGGGTAAGATCCTTTCCATAACTAATCTCCGCCCTCGGTTATGTCCAGTATAGAGCTCAACCCTGTATTCTTCCCTTATTGCTAACATGGCTTGTATTCTTGAGAAAATAAGAGATTGAATGACGTTAGAAGCCGATAGGCCTGGAAAGTATTTCCAAAGATTCATAGAAGAAGGTTTTACATATAGCGGCGTAACAGAGAGGTTAGTTGAAAGAGGAATACCTGGACCCCAGAACAGTGGAAAAACTTGTTGAAGAAGGTTTAAACACAGTGGGCAAAAATTAAACTGTGCAGGAACTACCCAAAAAGCTTGGCATGTTTGGCATTGTTTGAGAACCATAAGTTCTTTGCTTTTTTATTGGTTTGAAATTTATATTAATTTATATCAAATATAAAAATAATTTCAATATAAAATATAAAATTTTAATAACAGAAAATTTACTTAGAGCGCTTTTGATAAGCGAAGAAAAATATTTAATAGATTGTTTTCGAAACCTTAAAGCCGCTGATATTTTTAGGTGAATGTATCTGCTTGAGGATATTTGAGCGGCGAGGAATTTTTAGGCTTTAAGTTAGGCGGTTCAAATTTTGTGAATAGGTAAGTTTAATCCAAAAATTCTAGAAATAAATTATGCAAGGATAAACTGGAGATTACTTTTAATTTTAGAAGGTATTGTTTTATTATTGGGGATAAACAAAGAACGAATTTGGCTGATTTTTAATTGTCGAAATTTAGTTATATTGTTTTATTAAAAGAGATATTTAGAACATAATAAAAGTTGATAGACGAAAAATTTCTTGAATTCTTTATTGGTTGTTAATTTTTGAGCCTTTGATTAAAATGTCGCCCTTAATTCAAATATGCGTTTATTTGAACTATGATTTGTAGAGTTTATTTTTTATTATTTTATCTATTTCTTTGCATAAAAATAAATGACAACTCAATTTAAAGATAACCGTCCTCAAAATACCGGAGGGTGGGGTTCTATACTCTACTCCCTGAAGATGTCACGTCGCGCTGGCGGGGTGATTCCCATGCTCAAAGCGTTGTTTTCCAAAAATGCGTGCAAAACTTGCGCGTTGGGAATGGGCGGACAAAAAGGCGGACTGATTAATGAAAAAGGAAAGTTCCCGGAAGTTTGCAATAAGTCTTTTCAGGCTCAGGCTTCTGATATGCAAGGAATTTTACCTCAGGGTTTCTTTGAGCGGCATACGGTTGAAGAGCTTTGTACGTGGACGCCAAGAAAACTAGAGTTGAGCGGTCGATTGACTCGGCCTGTATTGTATGAGGAAGGTAGCGATAAGTATCGCGAAATTGATTGGCAAACTGCGTTGGATTATGTTGTTGATAAACTGAAGGGCGTTTCTCCTGATAGAAGTTATTTTTATGCCAGCGGCCGGTCTTCCAACGAAGCGGCGTTTCTCCTCCAAATATTTGCGAGATTTTTTGGAACAAATAACGTGAACAATTGTTCTTACTACTGTCATCAAGCGTCTGGCGTTGGATTAGGCGATAGTTTAGGAAGCGGAACGGCGACTATTCAACTGGAAGACCTTGACGAGTGCGATCTTATTTTTTTGATCGGCGCCAACCCGTCTTCTAATCACCCAAGGTTTATGCGAACGTTGATGCAAATCAGGAGACGCGGCGGTCAGGTTATCG
>CAYFMN010000002.1:189439-204835 GCA_964344185.1 uncultured Nitrospinota bacterium | reverse complement strand
CACGAGGATTGGAAAACTTTAGCGTTCCGTCCGATGTTAGGAGGTTGCTGTTTGGTTCCGAGATAAGCAGTCAATATGTTCAACCGAATTTTGGTTCGGATTTATCTTTATTGAAAGGAATTGCAAAGGCGTTACTTGAGTCGGCGGAACGAGACCCAAAAATTCTCTCTAAGGAATTTATGGATTCCTCGACTGAAGGTTTTAATGAATTTAAAAAAGACTTGGACGAAACGACTTGGGAAGAAATTACAGGCGATTCTGGTGTGGAACGCAGGGAAATAGAAGAAGTCGCTGAACGATACGCAAAAGCGAAAAACGTTGTTTTTGCCTGGGCTATGGGAATAACGCATCACGTCACGGGAGTTGAAAACGTTCAATCTATTGTAAACCTGGCTTTATTGCGCGGGATGGTGGGACGCAAAAACGCAGGGCTTTTGCCTTTGCGCGGTCATAGCAACGTGCAAGGCGTTGGGTCGGTTGGCGTAACTCCACAACTGAAACAAACGGTTTTAGAAAATTTAGAAGCGACCTTTGGAAAAAAACTTCCTGATTCCAAAGGAATGGATACATTAGCTTGCCTTGAATCGGCCGCTAAAGGAGAAATCGATTTTGCCTGGCATTTAGGCGGCAATCTTTTTGGAGCGAACCCCGATTCTAATTATGCCGAGCAAGCTTTTTCCAAAATAGGATTCACCCTTTATATGAACACCACTTTGAATCCAGGTCATTTTAAAGGTAGAGGGAAGAGCTCCTTGATATTGCCCGTGTTAGCGCGCGATGAGGAGCCGCAAAAAACGACGCAAGAAAGTATGTTTAGTTATGTGCGAATGAGCGATGGCGGCAAGATACGGTACGCCGGACCGCGTAGCGAAACGGACATAATCGCCGAAATAGCGGATAAGACCTTGGCTAAGGACTCAATCCGCTGGGCGGAGTTTAAAAACCATGCAAATATACGTAAGGCTATCTCTATGGCGATTCCTGGTTTGGAAAATTTAGGCAAAATCGACGAGACGCGCGACGAATTTTTTATCCCCGGCAGAGCGTTGCATGAGAATAAATTTCCAACTATAAATGGAAAAGCTAAATTTTCCATTTGTTCTTTACCAAAGTTAAGAAAAAAAAGCGATAGTGAATTTATGTTGTCAACGATTCGGTCTGAGGGTCAGTTTAATACGGTTGTTTATGATTCTTTTGATCGATATCGAGGCGCTAAAACTCGCGACGTGATTTTTATGAATCCGGAAGATATGGAACGGCTTGGTTTTTCCCAAGGAGAGAAAGTTAATATAAAAAATACCACAGGACAGATGGAAGGTCGCGTGCAAACGTTTCCCGTGAAGTTTGGAAACGTTATGATGTATTATCCTGAGGCCAATATTCTGGTTCCAAGAATTTGCGACGAAAAATCCCGCACCCCGGCTTTTAAATCGATCCCTGTAGAAATTTTCAAGAGTTAATTCTCCGCTAAAAATTCCAAGATCATTTCCGCAAATTCTTTTGCCGCTGAAGAATCTCTAGCGGTTACGATATTTTCCAATCGATAAACTGGCTTTTCAACGATTCCGACTCCTTCTTCTTCTAATGCCGCTCGCGTTTTGTCGTCGTCAGGGGAGGCGGAACTGCCCTGGATTAGGCCGGTTTTTGCCAGAACGACTACTGATTGACCAATAGCCGCTATAATTGAGCCGGCTCTATGGTGGTCGGTCAATATTTGAGGCAATATGGTTTCTTGCCATAAGGATTTAGGAGATCCTTTTCCTCCAACGACAATAATAGCCGCATATTTACCGGAAAATCCTGGCTGGTGATTCCAGTCAATGAGGTAGCCGTCAGGTTGGAACCGCGTTTTGTTTTCTCCAACCGCTTCCTGGCCGTTGGGCGAAAGGACGACGACATTTGCTCCTTTTTCTTCCAGGATTTTTTTTACGTCGAAAAGCTCTCCTTCGGCAAAGCGGTTTTTTGGAATGACCATTAAAATATTCATAAGCAATAGTTAAATTAGAAAAAATCTTTATGGAACAATTTGGTTGGTCCTTTTATAATCCATATTGATCTAATCGACACGAAAGAGGCTTTCATTGAACGAAAATTCCAACGTAGATTCCAAATTATACGACAAGGCTTATTTTGAACAAACCGACGGGGCCGATTATTTTTATAAAGGAGAAATTGCGCCTAAATTTAAGCGGGCAATTAAAGCCGGAGCTTTAGAGGAAGGCCAGAGAGTTTTAGATATAGGTTGTGGTAGGGGAGATTTGACGATCGCTCTGGCCAGGAGCGGAGCCAATGTTGTAGGAGTTGATTATTCCAAAGACGCGGTGGAGATTGCGCGGGAAACGATTGGAAAGATGGAAGGCGATATTTCGTCGCGGATATCTATCGTCCAATCAGACGCTACCGCTTTGGAGTTTCCAGACGGGGAGTTTGATTCTATTTATATGTTGGACATTGTCGAACATTTATATCCGCAACAATTGTTTGATTGTTTTGCCGAGTGCTTTCGCATTTTGAAACCAAACGGTTCTTTAATTGTTCATACGTCTCCTAATCGCTGGTACAACGATTTTGGGTATCCGTTATGGGAGCGTCCTTTCAATATAGCGGCTAACGCTTTGTTTCGGCAAAATTTATTGACGCGACCGATCCGCACGGAGACGGATTTGAAAGTTCACATAAATGAACAAACCATTCTTTCCTTAAAAAAATATTTTAAAAAGGCGAATTTTAAATCGAAAATTTGGTTGGGCGGCGAGTATGTGACTCCCGCCGAAAAAGATTCCACCGTGATGAAAATATTGGAACTGGCGCGGCAAATTCTTTGTCATGCTTATCCGTTATCGTTGTTTCCTCCTTTTAACTTCCTTTTCAGCAACGATATTTGGGCGGTGGGTAAAAAATAATGCGGTTTTTGATAAGACGTTTTTTAGGAAAGCAAAAGCTTTCGACCTGTGTTTTGAAGACGAGGCCGAAAGCTTAAATGAGAGTCTAGTTGGGGCCGAATTTTTCTTCCCATACTTTTGGTTTTGCGTGATAAGCGTTTTTGTGGACATCGTCCATAAGGTCTCTGCCTTTTTTCTCTTCAATTTTAGCTTTGAAGAAACGTGTTTCGCAAACCAGTATTATGTGAAAACCTGCAGGGGTTTCAATTGGTTCGGGAATTTTATGTTTTTCACAGGACATAATCGCTTCAATAAGTTCTTTTGTTAAGCTTTTCTCATATTGAGGTAGAAATTCCATAAAATCTGATTTTTCTACAGTTTTAATCCCTGCGTCGGTCGGATCTTCCGGCCTGTGTACCCACCCCAAATCCCCATCGGAGGATCTAGAAGGACACGCGCTGTATTTTTTGGCAAGCCTGCCAAAAAACTTTTCGGTTTTTTCCTGGTCCATAATTTCTTTGTCAACATCCACCATAGGTTGAGCGGCTAGTTCTTTTTGAAAGTCGACAATTGTTTGCCGAATAAGCTGAGCCGCTTCTAAAGAAGACAATCGGATATGACGTACTCGATGTTCCAAAGGTTTATCCGATTTGAAAACTTGTTTCTTGGCTACAAATTTTTTCCGCGGTTTAATGGGCGGACGTTTTTTTGGTGTTGTAGTCGCTTCTTTGGAATCGCCTGAGGCTTCTTTATCGGACATAGGAAACTCCTATTTATAACTCGTAATTATTGTTTTTTGATTATAGCGCCAGTTTTAGGCTTTTAAACGCCTAAATAAAAAAAACTTCCGCAATTTTGACTTGGTTTTTTTGGGGCTATAAACTAAGTATTATACTTTTTGATGATGGGTTAATAAAAAGGATTCTTAAGGAAAATGAAGTATAAACGATCTTTAGTCTGGCTTAGAAGAGATCTCCGGCTTTCCGACAATGTCGCATTATCACAGGCTATTAGACAATCGGAGACAGTTTTTCTTTGTTTCGTTTTTGATACTTGCATATTAAAGAAATTAAAAGATAAGGATGACCGCAGAGTTTCTTTTATCGCAGACTCCTTAAGAGAACTTGAGAAATCAGTTGAATCGAAGAATTCCGCTTTAATTGTAAGACATGGAGACCCTGTAAATGAGATTCCTAAAATTGTCGAGGAATTAAAAGTTGAAGCGGTTTTTGTTAATAAAGATTACGAACCAAACGCTAAGGCGCGAGATGAACAGGTTTTAACAAAAATGGAATCTATGGGCGTCGCTTTTAATTCTTATAAAGATCAGGTTATTTTTGAGTATCCGGAAATATTAACCGGTCAAGGGACTCCTTTCAAAGTATTCACTCCTTACAAAAACGCCTGGTTGAAAGAAATAAGCGAGGAAGTTTGTTTAGATTTTTCTTGTAAGTTGGATCGGTTGGCTCCTGAAAAGCTTTGTAAAAATTATCTTTGGGATTGGAGTTCGGAAAAAATTGGGTTTGTGCAGAATTCTCCAAACGTTCAGCCAGGAGAAAAAGGAGCGAAGTTTCGGTTCAATGCTTTTAAAAAACATATCAAGGACTACGATTTAAATCGGGATTTCCCGGCAAAAAACAAAGGAACGTCGGGTTTGTCCATTCATTTACGTTTTGGGACGATTTCTATCCGAACTCTTGTGCGTTTTGCCAGGAAAGATAAGTCTAACGGCTCAAAAACGTGGCTTTCAGAACTAATTTGGCGTGATTTTTACCAAACGATTCTGGATTGTTTTCCTTATGCAGCAAACGGAAGCTTTAAGCCTGAATATGACAAGATTCAATGGGAAGGAAAGGAAAATCATTTTAAATTATGGCTGGACGGTATGACTGGATATCCTCTTGTCGATGCCGCCATGCGGCATTTTAAAAAGACAGGTTGGATGCATAATCGGCTAAGAATGATAACGGCTTCGTTTTTAACGAAAGATTTATTGATTGACTGGAGAAAGGGGGAAACCTGGTTTGCCCGTAATCTGCTGGATTTTGATTTAGCCGCTAATAATGGTGGGTGGCAGTGGTCGGCTTCAACGGGGTGCGACGCCCAGCCTTATTTCAGAATTTTTAATCCTGTTGCGCAATCCAGAAAGTTTGACCCTGAAGGAGAATTCATTAAATCCGAAATTCCTGAACTCAGGGGATTTTCTAAAAAAAACATCCATTGGCCAATTGACGCGAAGGAGCCTGAACTCCGCAAGGCGGGTTGCGTTTTGGGCAAGGATTATCCGCTACCGATTGTTGACCATTCTCTCCAACGAATGAAAGCGATCACCATGTATAAAAAAGCTAAAACTGGAAGTAACGCTTGAAAAGCGTTAAAAAAATAACTAACCGCAAAACCTCCTTGAGATCTCAAACCCGCTAGCTTTCCAGTATTTTTAAGTAATATTTATCCCCGTAAATTCATTTCAAACGGTTTTTATTCTTCTAAGTTGGACTACGTTTTTAAAAACCTAGACATTTATGTCTAGGTTTTTATTTTTTGTCTATAAATAATTCAATATTTTTCAAATATTTAGAAATAATTTTAAAAATTTTTAGACAAAAATATTGACAAATGTAAACAGGGAACCGATACTATGTCTAGATAATTTATTTATCCTTTGTGTTTTATTAAACTTCACGGAGATCAGACAATGAAAAAAGCCAGCATCTTTTCAAAATTAATCGTAGTCGGTTCTTTATTTGCTCTAACTTCAACAACCGCATTTGCTCATTCCGGGCATGACTTCTCCAAACTTCCAATGAAATGGGAGTTCGCTAAAGAAGCCAAAGCAAAAATAGAAAATGTTTTGAAGGCAGGCGGTCATGGTAACGTCGCGATTGGAACTTCAAGATTAGAGCAAAAGTTTTTTGACGATTATAACGTCGCGGTTGGCAACAGCTTCCTAGCTCAATTAAATGGCAATACTCTCACCATTAAGCGGACTTCTTCCGGAATTTTGATTTTAGATATCCATAAGTTTGGTCATACGACTCTTACTCAAATTCCTGTTCGGAAAACCATGGAAGTAGAAAAAATATCTTTAACTCCTAAGCATCATGGTCATAACCATACAGATCTTCCTTATGAATGGCAATTTTCCAAAAAAACTCAAGCAAAGATGGTCAAAAAAATTCAGAAAGGAGATTTCCCAATCGTTGTTGGTTTGAGTTCGCACGAAAGAAAAACGCTTAAAAAGTACGATATCGATGTTGGAAACACTTTTAAAGCAAGAGTGGCGGGCAAACAATTGACTATAAAAAAGACTTCTGGAGGTTTGTTTATCGAAAAAGAAAACGGCGTTCAAGTGGCTTCGATGCATCAAGGCCATTCTATGTAATTTCGAGATTTTGCGGTTCTATTTTCAAAGTTTAACTTGATTAAAGAAAGCGTAAATAAAAAGGAGATACACAATGTTTTACGAAGTTAGAATTTCGGATGCCGATGGAAACCTGAAAAGAAAGATAAGCGGAGCAGAGTTAAGCGAAGCTTTTTGGAAAAAGATATTTGCGGAAGAAGAGCGGAGGAATTCGAATAATGGAAGTTATCGCCTTTATCAAAGTTGCGGCTTTGCTAAGTAATTATGCCGTTAATATTTCTTTCACAAACTGAATGCTTAGGCGTATCGCAAGGAATTGGCAATGATTTTAAATAGCGAAGTCCAAAATAGTTACGTCTCGATTGGTGAGTTGTCAAAACTAACGGGTGTTGGAATCCATACGCTAAGAGTTTGGGAAAGGCGGTATGGAGTTCCAACACCCGTCCGACTTCCTTCTAATCATCGCAGGTATCCTGTGATAGAGGTTAATAGGGTGCAAGCTATAACAAAGGCTTTGGAATCTGGTTATAAACTAAACAAGGTTATCGGAAAGACGCTTAGAGAATTAGATTTTATTCTCAACTCAGGCGATGCTGAGACTAATAGTTTAAACAAGGCTCAAGAAGAGATTGGAGCAGTTCTTTCAAATTGGTTGGACGCTACTATCTTGTATGACGATGATTTATTGAACCAAGGTCTTCGCAATTCGTGGAATAAATGCGACCCCGTTCATTTTATTACAGACTATATTGTTCCTTTTATCAAAAAAGTGGGGATTGCTTGGGAATCGCAGGAACTGACGATATCTCAAGAACATTTCGCGTCGGCGCTGTTGAGTAACTTTTTGTCAGAGAAATGGAAAAAGTTGAATGACAAAAAAGGAAACACAAACGTTGTTTTAGCTAATATTCCTGGGGAAACGCATAAATTGGGACTTCAAATGTGCGCTGTTGTAACCGCTTTTAGCGATAATGGAATTGTCTTTCTAGGATCGGATAATTCCTGCGAAGAGATTGTTTCGGTTATCGAAGACTGTAATGCAAGAATTCTTGGTATCAGCGTCTCTAGTTGTTTTGATCAGGAAAAAGTAAAAGATTATTTGAGTGAATTGAAAACCCGATTGAGCAAACGCGTTTTAATTGCGGTTGGAGGAGAAGGAACTCCGGACACTCTGCCAGGTATCGCTAAGTTTTCAGAGTTTTCGCATTATTACAAATGGTTGACGGAAGTTAGCGATTGAAGTTGCATAAGTAGTTCTAATCAAATGTGACTGGTTTGCAAAAAGAAAAAGTGGAGGCAGGAGCGCGAAAGACCGCTTTATAGGGGCTAGATAACTTTAGCTTCTCCAAGAAACGACAGTAAAAGTTTGACTGGCTAAGTTTGTAGCGTTTGTTATGGCATCGCAACTATAGTATATATTTGCGCTTCCAGTCATTTTTATTCGAGCTTCTTCGTTATTACTAGAAGTTGGGTTAGCTACCACGACGGCTCCATATATTTCTGCGCCTCCTATACCAGTTTCGAAACGACCTGGGCAAGTATCGCAAATTCCGACAAGTATAACTCCTTGGTAAACTAAACTGCCCGTTATATTTAGATCCTTGTTAACAATTAATATGCCAGCCCCAGAAGAGCTTCCGCTTATTGTTAACGAGTCGTCGGCGTAAGTTACTATGGGGTTTGAAGTGGTTCCTAACGTTTCTGCGCTGATACTAGTATCTCCATTATAGGTAGTGGTGGCAACGGGAAGATAAGCGTTTCTAATTTCTTGAAGTTGTTGGAGGGTAAAAGTAAAGTCGTCAGTCAAAATATTAGGAGTACTTCCTCCAGTCCCTGTAATATTATCGTCTGCATTATTTTGATAAGTTTGGTCAGGGGAACTATCCATAGTGGCGATACCATTTTTATCCGTACATGTAGGATCGTCGATAGGTTGATTGGGGGGATTGGGATCGTAGGTTTTTGCGTTGCCTTCAATATATGCAGCGTTTGATGAAATTTCAATATCGCCGTCAGGGTCCACAAGAGACACGGCGGCAGGAAAGTCTACAGGTCTTAGATCAAATTTTTTAACCAAAGCTATAATTTGTTTGGTGGTTCCATCCGAGGTTGCGCCGATCGAAGTTATTTGGACAATGCCGTCGCTATCTTGAGTTAAATCAGAATCCCCGTCGTCATTATCAGTTATTTGAACCGCGTAGTTTCCTCCATTAAACGATACTGTCGCTCCTCCTGATCCGTCTAAGTCCAAAATTCCCCCTGCAGCAAGGACATCGTCAAAACTTAGAGGTTTTAAAGTAAATTTAGCATGTTCAATTCCAGCGTCTGCTATATAAAAGGCATCCATAATTTGCCTGGAATTTTCTCCCCTTTTAATATCCGATGATGTAAAAGTTGTGGAAACATACGATAACAGGCTTAAAGCAATTAGAAAAAATAAACAAAGAATAAGGGCTATGCCATTCTCGTTTGTGATTGGAGTTTGGAGTTTATTCCAAAGACCGCGGTTATCAAATCTATTTGTCTTTAGAAAAAACATATTAGTTGCTAAGTGACGTTTCTTAAATTTATTTGTGTTTCTAATGCGATATTCGCTTGAGTAGTTTGAGTATCTTGCAGAGTCAGCGAAATTTTAATTTTGTAAATATTAGATGTAGGACTTACGGGTAGGGTAGTGATTTCTGAATTTGCATTGTCAAAATAATCAAAGTCTAATCCATTAGCGGCTACGTCAGAGACAATAATCGTTGAGTTACCTCCATCTATGGTTTTATTTATAACGTTATCAACGGTATCAAGAACAATTGAAATGTCGTGATATTTATTTATTATGACAGGACTTATTGACGTATAAGCGTTAGCGAAAGAAGAATTAACGGTAATAGTGTCTGTTGCGGCGTCAATTGACTGAATAACGTTTGTATCAAAGTTTGAACTGTCGTTAATGTTATAAATTACAATTTTGTCGTTAACGGAAAAATTTGACGCTTCGCCAGTTCGGACTGTGAAGCTGGTAGTGGATAAGGCGGCGATTTCCGAAGTCAGGTAAGTTGAAACATTATCTGTATTAGTTCTAAAGCTTAAAGAATTGTTATTGGCGCTAACAACGCCTTGACCGCTTGGAAATCCATATCCAGCGTTGCGAACTAGATCAGCCATATTTTTCATAGCTAAGCGTCCAGACGCTCGGATTCCAGTTTTTTCGGTTTCAGTTTCAAATAATTCTCTTTGATTAACAAATGTATTTACCACGCCTGATAGTAATATTGCTCCCAAAAAGGCCGTTAAAATAAATTCAGTTAGGGTAAATCCCTTATTGTTTTTGAAATATTTCAATTTCCTCCTCGCTATTGAGCTAACCTGGTAGAAAGGATAATCGACCGTGTGGTTTCGTTTGTCCAGGAAACAGAGACTGTTAAAGTCGCCAAAGAGTCAGATCCTCCATCAGTAATTACCGATGTTCTGGTAAAAGGGCCATCTCCCGCAATTCCTTGCTCGTCTATATCGTTTTCAGTTGTTGTTCCGTTATTTAATACGCTGGAAATGGCTTGGTTTTTTAAATCTTCTATTTTTTCCGAGGCTAAATTAACGGCTTTGGTTTTTTTGTCGTTATTATTGTTGTTTTCCAAAGTCGTATTTAAAACCGTTATGAAAGAGAATATGCCCACACTGATTAACACCAGCGTAATTAGCAATTCTACAAAGGTGAATCCTTCTTGCGTGGAGATGTTGAAATCCCTTTTAATCATTGAATAAAATTTTTTAAATGGATTGACTCGAAAAGTAAGACGTAAAGAAAGCATTTTAAAGAACGCTTAGAATATCAATACTTAGTTTTCAAGCAGTTAGCTATATTATGGGGAATTAAAAATTAAAAGCATATACTCCAAATGGAGTATTCTTTGTGAACTTAACGATGGCAGGTAGGCTGATGGATTTCGCCGATTTAGAGACGAACAAGAGAAACTAGTCCTTTAATTGGTTTACGGTCAAAACTAGTTCTGATAGCGAGTGGACGTTCATTTTGAAAAAAATTTTTTGAAGGTGAGTTTTGACCGTAAATGGGCTGATATAGCAACGATCAGCTATTTCTTTTTTATTTAACCCTTCTAAAAGCATAAAAATTATTTCAATTTCGCGAGCGGTTAATCCGGAGTTAGTTAATAATGTTTTTAGTTGGGAGTTTGCGCTTAACTTTATTGGATATGCGCGAATGACCCAAAGCGGTTTGTCGTTAGGATGATGTTCTGATTGCCAGCGTGTCGCTTCTATCTTTATCTTTTCTTTCTGAGTTTCGTAATCTGCACTGATAGTTTCCGGTTTTTTGATTTTTTTTCTATTTTTGAGATTTGTGGAATGGCTTTTTATCAAATCAATTAATGTTTTGGGCGCCGACTCTCCAATTTTGGTTTTGAACGTTTTATAAAATAGCAAATTTTGAAATATCAGTCTGCCTTCAAAATTAGTTAGCGATAATAGGCCGGATTCTTTTGAAAGATCGTTTAAGATTGAGTCTAACGATTCTTCCCCTGTTGATGCGACTAAATAACAGGAAATTCCCAAAGCTTCTTTTAAATAAATTTTAAATGGCGAATAAATTTTAGAGCCATCTTTTTTAATTTGAAAGCCATCATAAAATGCCACCTTTTTTTTTCTGTAATTAAGGGGTCGGTTAAGTTTTTAATCTCCGCTAAAGTTAATTTGGAAAATAGGTTGTAAAATTGTAGAGATTTAATTTCTGTTAATTTGTATCCAAGGGTTTTGCAAGCTTTTTTATTTGCGTACAGAATTTTGAATGAAGAAGGGTTTACTAAAAAGAATTCGTTAGACGCTTCTTCAAAAAAGAATGAATCTTTGCGGAGTAAGTTTTTTTGGGGAAGTGTTTTTGTTTTTTCCTTTTTGTAAATATCGAGATCTTCACGCGCCCTATTAGAAAAAATTCTAAGCATTTCTTGAATTACTCGCGCATTTGAAAATAGATAAGCCTTGAAAACTTTTTGATCGATTTCAAAAAGAGTAGATTTTACTTGGGCTTTAACTGTTGCAGAGCGAGGTTTGGATTCTATTAACGCCATTTCTCCAATAAATTCTCCAGGTTTTCGAATTGCTACGATAGAATTTTTTCTAGAAATCTCTAACTTTCCACGAAGTATAAAATACATTTTTCGCCCCGTATCTCCTTCTCTAAAAAGATAGTCGTTAGGACTCAAATTTATTTCTTTACCTTGTTTGGCTATCAATTGAATGGTTTTTTGAGATAAAAGTTTAAAGAGAGGGGTTTTCTTTAGAGAATCAATTAGGTTGGAAGCCATTAGTTATTAACGTATTCCCAAAAATTTTGAATAAAATATGGATCTTTATTTTTTCAAAATTCTTTAAAAATTACAGCAATAATTTTAGAGCTAAAGGAATTAATTTCTTCCATCTATGTTAAGGAATTCAAAATCCAACTTCCTCAAGGTACTTAATGACAGATAAATCGCTATTATTCCCAATCATTAAATCGGCTGATTGTTTGACTTCTTTTAATGCATTACCCATAGCGATTGAACGACCGGCAATTTCGAACATCTCCAGATCGTTTAAATAATCTCCAAAAACTACAATTTCTTCAAGTGGTGTATCAAGCTTTTGCGCAAGCTTTTTTAACATATTACCTTTGTTTGCTTGTCCATCGAAAACTTGAAGCCAATAATGACCTTCTACCGCTATATCTTCCGCAAAATAAACATTTAGGTCTGCGTTTTGTAACGCTTGAATTTTTTCATGTAATGGAGCAAGTTTTAGGCGAGTATCGATAAACAGAAGACCTGGTATAGTCATTTCAGAAAGAAAATCATAAGCTTTGATGTGTTTTAATCTGCTATCGTTGCTAATTTTGTTTATGTAGTCGACGTAGTTTTTTGATCCTGGGTTGGTTACATTTCTATAATAAACCGTGTGTGTTTTATCGAATGTATAAACGAAGGGATCGAGATTTTCCTTGCTTGCCTCGTTTATAATATCAATGACCGCTGCTTTTGGCAGGTGGCGAGAAGTTAGGACGTTTTCTCCGGTTTGGAAGTTTGTTAGATAAACGCCATTAAACAAAATCACAGGTAGATTCAGATTTAGGTCTTTTAGTATTGGTCGGACGGAATCATAGTTTCTCGCGGTTGCAATGGTGAAACGCAAACCATTTGATATAAGTTGATTAAGTCTTTCGAGCGCTTCAATTGGAAGAAAGCTGTCTGGCGTTAATAAGGTGCCATCCAGATCAGAGACATAAAGGAAATTTTTTGGATCTTTCATGGACATTAAAGTTTAAAGGGGTTTTTGTTGACGACAAATTCTTGGATCAAAAATTGTATATGAAAACCATTAAACTGCAACTAGAAGTTTTATTTGGTTTTTACTAGATATTAAATTTTTTAGTACGGTAGATTTAGTAAATTAGGTTATGACCGGTGTAAGGTTAAAAAAAGATTGCCGACAAAATATAAAACACGAGAGAATATCCGTTTTTCATAGGAGTTAACAATGTCGAAGCCAAGTTTTAAAAAGTTAGACCAGGGAAAAAGCGATTCATTCGGTCGGCTAGTTTTAAGTTTAATTTTAGCTCTGAGCGTTTTGATTCTTTTTACAACGCCAGCGTTGGCTTTTGACTTTTCAGGTTGGGATCAGTTGCTGAAAAAAAATGTAAGTCCGAAAGAGATCTCGGGAATTCAATTAAATGCGGTTAATTATAAAAGCGTTAAAAATGATCCAGCTTATGCAAAACTGATTGAAGACTTAAAAGACTATAACCTGGGCGATTTAAGAACTAAAAATGAAAAGCTCGCATTTTGGATTAACGTCTACAACATAATGGCAGTAAAGATGATATTGGATAACTATCCAATCAAAAGTATTAAAGACGCGGGCAGTTTATTTAGATCTGTTTGGAAAAAAGAAGTGGGTGTGGTTGCGAGAGAAGTCAGGACTCTAAATGATATTGAACATGAAATTCTAAGAAAAATGGGAGAGCCCAGAATTCATGTAGCTATCGTTTGCGCTTCGGTAAGTTGTCCGGATTTACGACCAGAGGCTTATACTGCGGAAAAGCTTGACTCTCAGTTAGACGATCAATTGACAAAGTTTTTGGCCAATTCGGGTAAAGGGTTAAAGATAGATGCGGGAGCTGATAAACTTTATCTATCGTCTATATTTAAATGGTTTGAAGAAGACTTTGAATCGAAGGGCGGGGTAGTTCCTTACTTGACCGAGTATGTCGATTCCAGATATATGACCGCATTGAAAAGCGGCAAATTAAAAACAAAATATCTGGATTACGATTGGGGGTTGAACGAGTAGATTTAATATTGAAGCTAATTAATGAGAGTTTGCGGTAACGCCCTCGGAGGGATCGAGGGCGTTAAATAGCCGCTTTATGATAAAACGCCTAGTCGGCGTGCTTACGCAAAAAAGTGGGTATATCAAAATCGACCGAAGTTGTGTAAGAAGAGTTTACCGCGTGGTCTCCTTTTATAGAATTTGCCAAGTTCTTAAGAGATTCGGCGGTTTTTTTGGGCTCTTCTTTTTTGGGCTCGGTTTCAACCTTCTTTTCTTTATGATCCATTAATTGATGAACAACGGCCTTTGGTTGTTCTTCAGCGAGTTGAGCGATTTCTTCATAGCCTGTAGCAATAACAGTAACCCGCATTTCATTGTCTAGATTATTATCTATAACGGCTCCAAAAATAATATGTGCGTCTTCATGAGCGCTGGCTTGAATAAGCTCCGCCGCTTCGCTAACTTCGTGCAAAGTTAAATCAGATCCGCCAGTAACGTTGATCAAGAGACCGCGCGCTCCATCGACAGATGAGTCGTCTAGTAAAGGGCTGGAAATTGCTTTTTGAGCCGCGTCAATGGCCCTGTTCTCTCCTGTAGCCGTTCCTGACCCCATTAAAGCTTTACCCATTTTTGACATGATTGCGCTAACGTCTGCGAAATCAAGATTGATTAAACCTGGGATTACGATTAAATCGGAAATACTTGAAACCGCTTGCCGTAATACGTCGTCAACTGCGGAAAATGCGGAAGTAAAAGAAGTTTGTTTGCCGATAAAGCTCAAGAGTTTTTGATTCGGGATAACGATGAGCGTGTCGACGGCTTCTTTTAACGCTTTAATTCCTTCTTCAGCTTGCTTTTGGCGGCGTTTTCCTTCAAAAGAAAATGGTCGCGTAACCACGCCAACGGTTAAAGCGCCAGACTCTTTTGCGGCCTTTGCCACTACAGGAGCGGCTCCTGTTCCAGTTCCTCCTCCCATACCGGCGGTAATAAATACCATGTCGGCTCCATTAAGCATCTCGCGGATTTGGTCTTCGTTTTCTTCAGCCGCTTTTCTGCCTACATCGGGATTGGAACCGGCTCCAAGCCCTTTAGTGAGCGCCCCTCCGATTTGAATCTTAAAAGGGCAATTAGACATCTCAAGAGATTGAAGGTCGGTGTTAGCCACGATAAACTCCACGCCCATGATACTGGAGTTGATCATGGAATTTACGGCGTTTGTGCCTCCGCCTCCCACTCCAAATACTTTAATGCAAGCAGAGTATTCGCTGACATTATCAAATTCGATTAAAGCCATGGTTCCCTCCTCATTGATAAATACATACTATTAAAACTTAGCCATATATAAGAAATTAATTTGCGGTCGTTTGAAACGTTCCACCGTTTGAAAAATGTGTTTTCCATGCGATTTTTTGAGTTTTAGAAATCCATGCAACAGAGATTTCCTAAAGTTTCTAAAAGAATTCCTCTACCCAATCTTTCATTCTTGTAAGAATTTTTTCAAACAAGTTTCTTCCTTTAAGCTCGCGGGCGCTTCCCGCTTTAAAACTTCTTAGTCCATATAGAATCAATCCCGCGCTAGTGGCGTAACGAGGATTGTTTACGACATCGATCAAACCTCCAAGTCCCTGGGGAATACCTATTCTGACCGGCACCTGAAAGACCCTTTCGGCTTGTTCAGCTAATCCTTCCATGCATGAAACGCCTCCCGTTAAAACAATTCCAGAAGACAATAAATCATGAAAACCCGAAAGCTCGATTTCATTGTTCATAATCTCAAACATTTCTTTTGCGCGAGCTTCGATGATCTCGCTTAAAATTTTACGGGAAACGTGTTGTGGGGCG
>CAYFMN010000002.1:187902-189429 GCA_964344185.1 uncultured Nitrospinota bacterium | reverse complement strand
TTTCGATCATTTCGTCTTCTTTAACCAGCGCTGGACATGCACAACCATACATATGTTTAATTTTTTCCGCTTCGTTGTTAGGCGTTCTTAAACCGATAGCAATATCGTTTGTCATCTGCGCTCCTGCAATCGCCAATACGGAAGTATGTTTTATAGCTCCCTGGTAAAATAAGGCCACGTCTGACGTTCCTCCGCCAATATCGATTAGGGCGACTCCTAATTCTTTTTCGTCGTTGGAAAGAACAGATTCGCTTGAAGCCAGTTGTTCGAGGACTATATCTTGAACTCCAATGCCAGCTTTATTGACGCACTTAACAATGTTTTGGGCGGAGGTGACGGCGGCTGTTACGATGTGTACTTTGGCTTCTAATCGAACGCCCGCCATGCCTAATGGCGTTTTGATTCCGTCTTGGTTGTCGATGATGTATTCTTGCGGTAAGACGTGTAAAACTTCTCGATCCATTGGAATTGCAATGGCCTTAGCAGCCTCAATAACACGGCTAACGTCTTGTTCGGTAACTTCCTTATTTTTTACGGCGATAATACCGTGGCTATTCATACTTTTTATATGGCCTCCAGCAATCCCTACAAAAGCGGATTCAATTTCGCATCCGGCCATTAACTCAGCTTCTTCTACCGCGCTTTTTATAGATTCGACGGTGCTGTCTATATTCACTACAACGCCTTTTCTCAGGCCGGTTGAAGGATGTTGGCCTAGGCCAATAATATCTATGCCGCCACGGGGAGAAACTTCCCCTATGATGCAGCAGATTTTTGTTGTGCCGATATCTAGGCCAACCAAAAAATCGGTTTTTTTGGACATTGAGTCGATTCTCCCGGGTTATGAGCTGTGAAAAATCTCTCTAACAGGTTTGTCTAATTGTCGAATCACGGCTTTATCTTTAAACGTTAAATCAATTGAACAAGACCTTGAGTGTTCTTCAGAAAGTAATTCCAAAACGATTTTTAAATTTTCAAAGTTTTTTTCTATTTCTTGCAAATTCATTTTGATTTCAAACCTTTTGTCTTTGCTAACGTAACGCGCTATGCCCTGACTTAAAAAATGAATTGAGTTTGCTGGATTGTTTTTAAAAAAATCGAGTCGATTGATATAGTGCATAGCTTTAAGGCCGGGAGCTAAATACCTTCCATCTACCGCGTTTCCCGGTCTGGGGTTTTGTGCCGTTAACCCGCTAATAGCCGGTAAATAGTCATAATTTTTATTAGTTTCTTCTAATAACACTCCGAATCGGTCCATTACATAAGGTTTATCCAATATGGTCGTAGCAAATGGTTCCCGCTCAACAATCGAAATGCGCAGAGTATCTGGCAGAATTCTTTCCGCAGACGCTTCCAAGGTCCAAGGATGTTGATAAAGTCGTTCGACAAGTTGCGGTAGTTCTAATTTCAAAATACTTTGCCCAACAAGCGGTCCGGCCCAGTCCAGGATTTTTGCTTCCGACATATATTCATTACCGTCAATGGAAATGTTAGAAATTCTAAGGTGCGGAGATCGAGATAAAAACA
>CAYFMN010000002.1:114859-187892 GCA_964344185.1 uncultured Nitrospinota bacterium | reverse complement strand
TAGCTTTGAAAAACAACGAAACAAAACGCGGCAATTAATATTGATTCGAAAGCGATTTGTATGGTTGATTTTTTGAGGTCCTTTGTGAATAAAGATTTTGATTTCTTTTTTTTGGGTTTAGCTAACGAGGCTCGTTTCTTTTTTGCAAAGGAACCCTGTTTTACGTTTTGTTTTAAACCTAAAATAAGACCTTTTTTTTCGGCGACTATATAATTCATAGTTAATTACCTTGATTATCTAATTGGGCGGTCGAAATAATTTCTAGAACCAGATCATCGAAATCCATACCGTCTTTCTTAGCTGCCATTGGCAATAAACTGGTTGGCGTCATCCCAGGAATTGTATTTAATTCCAATATGTATGGCTCTCCTTTTTCATCCAAGATAGCGTCGACTCTTGCAAATCCCCTCGCTTTTAGGGCGCGGTAAGTATTTAAAGAAATTTCACTGCATAATTTTGTAGTTTCGTCCCCTAGATCTGCGGGACAGTGGTATTCTGTTTTGCCAGCTGTATATTTTGCTTCGTAATCATAAAAACCGGATTTAGGTTCAATGTGAACAATGGGTAGAGATTTCCCCGTGTTTACTCCGATAGCTAGTAATTTCCCTTCAATAAAGCGTTCTACAAGGATTTCTTCCGAATATTTAAACGCCTCTTCTAAAGCGGGTTTCCATTGCGATATTTCTTTTACAATCCCGATGCCGATGCTGGACCCCTGGTTTGGCGGTTTTACTACACAAGGTATAAATGGCGGCGTATTTAGCGTGTTAGAGTCTTTTTTGCTTAAAACTTTATATTCAGGAGTTGGGATGTTGTTATGCTCTAAAATTGTTTTTGAAATTAATTTATCAAAAGCAATTGAACTGCCCAAAACCCCAGAGCCTGTGTAAGGGACTCCCGCATATTCCAGGATTCCTTGAATTGCTCCATCTTCCCCAAATGTTCCATGAAGAGCTATAAAAGCTACATCGGGATTAGCTTTTTTAATCGACTCAGCCACATTTCTATCAACATCGATACCAACTGCGTCGAATCCTTTATCTTCAAGAGTTTTTAAAACGGCGCTGCCAGTTTTCAAGGAGATTTCCCTTTCTGAAGAGATTCCGCCCATCAGTACGGCGATTTTTTTACTTTTCAACGTTTCCAAAGAAAAAACCTTCTTTTGTAACAGAGATTGAAAATTTTGTATCTGGGTTGATTGAATATGAAATCAGACGAGAAAAAGACTCATCTTTATTTATTTTTTCTAAACCCTCAAGCTTGGGGTTCCGTTCCAAAATTTCAAATTGCGATCTATCGAAAATAAAATCCATTTTTTATTCCTTGTTTAACTTTTGCTAAATAAAGAAAAGGTCCGCTCCCGGCCTAAAAAAATAGACCGGGAAAGGAAGGAGGGGCAACCTAAACGGACCCTTTAGTCTTGGGGAATGGCGACCCCAAGAAAAATTCAATTTTTAAATTCCCGCAAAAATAATTTCCTTTTCCAATTCGTAACCTGAATGTTCTTTGACTTCTTTTTGCACTAGCTTTATCAGCTTTACAACGTCTCGAGCCGTTGCGTTTCCTTTGTTTACGATAAAATTTGCATGTTTTAAAGAGATGCCAGCGCCTCCAATGGAGTATCCTTTTAGACCGGCTTCTTCGATCAGTTTTCCCGCTTTAGCGTTGGCCGGGTTTTTAAATACCGAGCCTGAATTTGGTAAATTAAGAGGTTGGGTATTTTTTCTCCGATCTAAATAACCGGCGATTTTATTTTGAATATCTACAGGATTTCCTTTAGTTAACTCCAGTTGAACCTCGACAATGACGCCTACGGGAAACGGGTAAGTAGCTGATCGGTATGCAAACTTAATGTCTTCCTTAGAAATCGTTTTGATTTCTCCATCGGGAGTTATAAGGGTTACTTGTTTGACAAGAGATCCTATTTCTTTACCTTCGGCTCCGGCGTTCATATGGAGGGCGCCTCCTATTGAGCCGGGAATTCCCGCCAATTCTTCCATGCCAGTTAAACCCAGGCGCGCTGTTCTTTTGGCTAAGTAAGAAGTTTTTACTCCAGCTTCCGCTTTAACTAAAACGCGTTGATTTTTCTCTGAGTCGGGAGGTGATTTTATTTCGTGAACGGACCGAAAATTATTCTTCAATGAAACGACAATGCCACGGATACCCGCGTCTCCTACTAGCAAATTAGTTCCTTCTCCTAATAGGAAAATGCGATTTGCCCCGGCGTTTTTGAAAATATTTTTTAGATCGTTAACGTCCTGAGGATAAATGAAAACATCTGCGGGGCCGCCAATTTTTAAAGACGTGTGCGATGAAAGCATTTCGTCGCGGAGAACATCGCCTTTTAATTTTTGTAACCAGTCTAAATTCGAGTTCATGCTTTCCCTCAAAATTATCCTATGGCCCAGGACGGTTTTTGGAAAATCCCAACGAGTTCTGACCAACGCTATAGATTGGTCTTTCGCGTGGGCGTAACGAATGAGTCTTTGTTTCCATGATACCTGCATAAAGTTTTCCTAATCCGGTTGATGGGACAAGGGGAATAGTTTGGAGGCTAAATTGCGGCTAAACTCTCCAATATCTCCCGCCCCTAAGGTAACTAGGACGTCTCCCGATTCAATGTTGTGTTCTAAATAGGAAGCAATTTCTTCAAAACTCTTCAAATACTCAACATTCTTATGACCGTAATTTTTCACGCCTTCGGCAATGCGAGCCGCATCGATTCCTGGTATAGGAATTTCTCCGGCGGGATAAATATCGGTCACTATCAAACAATCTGCATGATGAAAAGCAGACCAAAACTGTTCCATTAAATTCGCCGTTCGCGAATATCGATGAGGTTGAAAAACGACTAAAATTCTTTGTTCGGGCCATGCTTCTCTTGCAGCTTTTAGAGTTGCCGATATTTCGGCAGGGTGATGCCCGTAATCGTCGACCAACGTTAAAGAATCCGACTGGCCTAGAATCTCAAACCGCCTTTGTACTCCCGTAAACTCTTCGATTGCTTTTTTTGCCGTTTCAAAATCTAATTCCAGTTCTATTCCGGTCGCTATAGCGGCTAAAGTGTTTCGAATATTGTGTTCTCCGGGTAAGTTGGAGGTGATTTCTCCTAATTTTTTTTCGTTTCTGATCCATACTTCAAAAGTTGTATTGAGACCGTTATTGCTGATGTTTTTTGCATGGAAGTCCGCTTGGTTGTTAAGTCCATAAGTCACATAACGTTTCTCTAATTTAGGTATTAGCGATTGGATGTTAGGTTCGTCTAAACAAATGATTGCGGCTCCAAAAAAAGGAATTCGATTGAGAAAAACAAGAAAAGCTTCTTTTAAAGCATCAAATGTTTGGTAATGATCCAGATGCTCCTCGTCCAATGTGGTGACAACGGCAACGCTTGGAGATAATTTTAAGAACGACCCGTCGCTTTCATCAGCTTCCGCCACTAAAAATTCACTTTGCCCAAGCTTTGCATGGCTATCGATACTCTTGATTTTGCCTCCATTTACTACTGTTGGGTCAAGTTTGCCCGCTGCAAGCACCGAAGCTATTAACGAAGTTGTCGTGGTTTTGCCATGAGTTCCAGCGATAGCAATTCCATATTTCATCCTCATGAGTTCGGCTAACATCTCAGCGCGTGGGATAACGGGAATCATCTCGTTTTTTGCCGAAATCAACTCGGGGTTATCCTGTTTGATAGCGCTTGAAACGACCACAACATGAGCGTCCCGAGCATTTTCTTCGGCGTGTGAATAATTTATTTTGACCCCTAAGTTTTCCAAACGTTCGGTTGTCCTTGATCTGGATTGGTCGGAACCGGAAACTTGGTAGCCTAAATTAGTCAGAACTTCGGCAATGCCGCTCATTCCGGAACCTCCGATTCCTATAAAGTGAATTTTTTGAGTTTTTCCTAAAAACATTTTGATTCATAAGTCTTGCGTCGTTATAAGCCGCGAGCCTTCAATTCATTGGTTTCTTTTAAAAGGTTGAGACATAGCTCGCGGACTTTTTGAGCCGCGTCCCTTTTGCCTAATCGATAACTATTGGTTTCCATTTCTTTAAGTTTTTCAGGCGACTCCATACCGTCTGATATTGCCTGTGCGATTTTCTCGCCAGTTAAATCGCGATCATAAATAACGTTGGCCGCTTTTTCGGCGTCTAATACTTCGGCGTTTTTTTCTTGATGGTTATGTGCCGCATGTGGGAATGGAATTAATATTGAAACCTTTCCAGCGGCGGTGATTTCTGCAATAGAAGTGGCGCCAGCGCGACAAATAACCAAGGAAGCTTTTCGATATTGTTCCGCCATGTCGTAAAAAAATGGCTCTACTTCAGCCGAAAAACCGTGTTCCAAGTAGTTTTGTTTAACAAGCTCAATGTCTTTGCTTCCTGTTTGATGGATAAAATGGATAGAACTTTTTTGGTTTCGTAAAATTGGCAGCGCTTCTAAAACGGCTCTATTAATAGATTGGGCTCCCTGACTTCCGCCAAAGACTAAAACGCAGAACTTATCTCCCAAGGAATTTTCTTGATTACTATCTAAAGAACTTATTTCCTCTCGAATCATATTTCCCGTTTCAACAACTTTATCCGGAGAAAAAAATTGGCGCGATTGTTTGAACGAGATAGCAATTTTATTTGCAATTTTTCCAAGCCATTTATTTGTAACTCCTGGAATTGCGTTTTGCTCATGTATGACTAAAGGTATTCGAAGTAAGCCTGCGGAAAGAGCTAAAGGTCCAGACGCGTAACCGCCAACCCCTACGACAAGGTCGGGTTTTTTACGAATTAGAAAGCACAGCGATTGCCCGATACCAACGGGTAATTTCAACCAGGAACTCCAGCGTTGTATTCCTTTTTTTCCGACAAGTCCACCGGCCAAAATAGGTTGAAATTTAAATCCTTCTTTAGGGACTACTTTAGATTCAAGGCCATAATTAGATCCCACGAAGGTTATTTCAATTTCGTTGTCGTGTTTCATAAACTCCTTTGCCAATGCGATTCCGGGATAAATATGCCCCCCGGTTCCGCCTCCTGCGATAACAATTTTAAGTGGCATGAATTGCTACCGCGATTTCGCGGCCTGTTCTGATATATTTAGTAAAACTCCCGCACATAACATTGTTACTAAAAGCGAAGATCCTCCCATACTTATAAAAGGCAACGTTAAACCCTTGGTTGGAAGCAATCCCACCGCTACGCTCATATTTGTGAACGCTTGAAATACAATTAATATTGTTAAGCCAATGGCTAAATTTGATCCAAAGGTGTCATTGACTCTCAATGCTGTTCTGAAGCCTCTCCAAAGCAAAATTCCGAATAAAGCGACAATCGCTCCAGCTCCTAAAAGGCCTAACTCTTCTCCGATAATGGCGAAAATGAAATCGGTGTGAGCCTCAGGAAGGTAAAAAAGTTTTTGCGAACTTTTGCCAAGGCCTGTTCCAGAAAAACCGCCGCGTCCAAAAGCGTAAAACGATTGGATAGCTTGAAACCCTCCGTTTGAAGGATCTTGCCAAGGGTCCAGGAAAGCAAAAATTCTTCGTCTTCTGTATTCGGCTCCCATTAAGGCAGAGATTAGAAACGGCAATAAAGTTAAACATGAGTAGAATAAAAATTTTGGTCGAACGCCTCCGACGAAAAACATTAGAAACGAAACGACGCCAATAATCATTGCCGTTCCAAAATCGGGTTGATTCAAAATCGGTAAAAAGAAGAATCCTAAAACTATTAGTTTAGGAAGGTATCCATACATAAAATCGGAAAGTCGATTTTCTCGTTTAACAAGAGATTTGGCTATGAAAATTGCCAGAGCAAATTTAGCCAGTTCAGACGGTTGAAAATTGACGCCGCCTATAGAAAGCCATCGCCTAGCTCCTCCCACTTCTTTACTTAATTGAGGTATCATTACCAGGAGCAAGAGAATAAAAGTGACGGCCATCGTTGGGTAAGCTAATTTTTCTAGATTTTTATAGTCAAACGAACTGACATAAAATAAAATTACGCCTCCAAGAACTAACCAGATAGCCTGACGCTTCAGGAAAAAATACGGATCCCCATATTCCTCCATTGCGTATACTGCGCTTGAGCTATAGACCATAACCAAGCCCACTAACAGGAGCGATAGAATTGCCAGACACAAAATGGGATCGCATCCTTCTTTTGTCTCTAATTTTTCGCTTAGTATGTTCACTTCAGGTTTTTGCTCCGTATTTTTGAAGCGATAAGTTATTTCAAGTCGCTAACAAATTTTTTGAATTGATTTCCGCGATCTTTATAGTTTTTAAACATGTCGAAACTTGCGCACCCAGGCGAAAATAAAACTACATCTCCAGGAGCCGCGCGTTTCATAGCTTTTCGTACTGCATTTTCTAAACTGTCGGATTCTTCTTTTGGAGGAAATCCATTAAGGGATTGCCTGATTTTTTCTTTGGCTTCGCCAATCAAAATCAAATTTTTTACTTTGTTTTTCAGCAAAGTTTTTAGAGTCGAAAAATCTCCTCCTTTGTCTTGTCCTCCCATAATCAAAACAATTGGTTGAGAAAAGCTATTTATAGCCTTTTGTGTTGAGCCGACATTGGTTCCTTTAGAATCGTTGACGAAATCTATTCCTCCGATAGTGGCGAACTTTTCTAAGCGATGTTCGAGACCCGTGAAATCGTTAAACGTTTTTTGGATTGCCGAGATATTGGCTCTGGCTGCATAAGAAATTAGAAAAGCTGCGAGCGCATTTTCCGGTTGTAATCTAAGAGAAGGAGCGAGGTTATTCAGGTTACAAACTTTGCCTTCCTCGCGACCCATGCGAAATAGTAATTCTTCGTTTTGAAGCCATGCTCCTTGTCGAACTTCACTCTTCAAGCTAAACCATAAAACGTTAGACGACTTTTCCTTGCCCATATTGGAGGTAAAAGGATCGTCGGCGTTAAGAACAAAAAAATCATTGTTGGTTTGGTTGTTGGCGATACGCTCTTTAAATTTGGCGTATTCTTCAATTGTTTTGTGTCGATCCAGGTGATCTGGTGTAACGTTAAGAACGCAAGCTATATGCGCTCGGAACAGGTCTGTCGTTTCTAGTTGGAAACTGCTAATTTCCAAGACCCGATAATCAGGAGAATTTTTTTCAACTTGAGCTATAAAAGGAGTCCCTATATTTCCGCCGACACAAGCGTTTATCCCAGAGTTTTCCAAGATAGTTCCGATTAAGGTGACGGTTGTGGTTTTTCCGTTTGTGCCTGTTACGGCGATTATTGGGGCCTGGTTGAATCGAGAAGCCAGCTCGATTTCTCCAATGATTGGCGTTCCTTGATTCTTAGGTATTTGCAGGTAAGGGGATTCTATATCCACTCCCGGGCTTAGCACTACCATCTCTGTAGTTTTAGAAGGAGTTGAAGCGCCAAACGTGATTTTGATTTTTGGATTTGTAGGCAAGGACGTTTCCGAAAAAGCTTCCCGAGGACTACTATCCATCAAATCAACTTCCGCTCCTTTTTCCGCCAGAAAGTTTGCCGTTTCTATTCCTGTAATTCCCATACCAATAACCGTTATTTTTTTTCCTTTAAGTTCCATTTGCTATCTTAGTTTCAACGTACTGAGACCAATCATTGCCAGCACGACAGCGATGATCCAAAAACGAACGATAACCTTAGGTTCTTCCCAACCCAATTGCTCAAAGTGATGATGTAATGGAGCCATTTTAAAAATTCGTTTTCCGCCTGAGTATTTGAAGTAACCGACTTGGAAAATTACCGACAGGGCTTCGATTACAAAAATACCGCCCACTAAGAAAAGTAATAATTCATGTTTAACGATGACGGCAATTGTTCCTAAAACGCCTCCTAACGATAAAGCTCCAACGTCTCCCATAAACATTTGCGCAGGGTAGGCGTTGAACCATAAAAAGCCTAGTCCGGCTCCAACAACGGCTAAACAAATAACGGCTAGCTCTCCGGCTCCTTTGATGTATTGGATTTTTAAGTAAGAAGCGAAGTTGAAATGACCGCATACGTAAACGATTGCCGTGTAAGCTAAGGTGGCAATGATTACTGGACCTATGGCGAGTCCATCCAGGCCGTCAGTGAGATTTACGGCGTTAGAAGTGCCAACGATCGTAAGGACAACGAGAATCAAATACGCCCATCCAAGGTCCGGTTGAAAGTCTTTAAAAAACGGAACGTGAAGCTTTGTTGTGTACGCACCGCGAGCTGGATCCAAATACAATAAATAAAATCCAATAGCCAAACTAATCACTGTTTGATAGATAAACTTTTCCCGCGCGGCTAAACCTGCGCCAGTTTTTAGTTTTAATAAGTCGTCCGTAAATCCAATAAGTCCGAAGCCAATTCCTGCAAACGCAACAAGCCAGATATAGGTATTAGATAAGTCTGCCCAAAGTCCAACCGATAAAAGGGCAGTTAACAAAATCAAAAGCCCGCCCATAGTTGGCGTTCCAGATTTAATCATGTGTTGTTGCGGGCCTTCTTTCCTGATTTTTTCGCGGATTTGATATTTCCTAAGCATTTGTATGACTACCGGGCCAAGTAGCAAGCAAATTGCCAACGCGGTTAAGCCTGCGTATGCCGCGCGGAAAGTTATGTAGCGGAAAACGTTTAAAAACGAATAGTCCGAACTTAATGGATAAAAAATTTCGTAGAACATATGGTTAAGCTTGCCAATTCATTTTTTTGATAATCCCTCAATTACTTGTTCCATTTGCATTCCTCGAGAGCCTTTGACTAAGATGCAATCGCCAGTTTGGATGGATTTATTTAGAAAAAGAACGGCCTCTTCCTTATTTTCAAAGTTGGCGACTTGGTTTTTATCCACCCCAGACTCCAGAGCGGTTTGCGCGGCTAATTGAGCCAAAGAACCTACGGTGACCAGTAGGTTTACCGAACTAGCCGAAAATCGTTTTCCAAAATCTTTGTGAGCGTTTTCCGATATTTGACCGAGTTCAAGCATGTCTCCCATCACAAAAACCTTTTTCCCTTTAGTTTGGAAATTGGATAACGTGACAAGGGCTTCTTCCATAGATCTAGGATTTGCGTTATAGGCATCGTTAATGACTGTGATATTGCCTTTTTTTTCAATCTGCATGCGCTGCGACATCAGTTGACAACTTTGCAACCCTGACAAGATTTTTTTCGAACTCAATCCCAGGACATGGCCTGCCGCAATTGCCGCTAAGGCGTTTGAAATATTGCAGGAGCCTAAAAATGGCAAAAATACCGGGGTTTTTTCATCGAAAAAACTTAGAGTGAAATCAAATCCGTCGTTTCCTCTTTGCTTTATATCGTGTGCTTGAACGTCGGCGGCTCCTTTTAAGCTGTAAGTAACAATTTTTGAGCGTAGTGTGCGCGATAGTTCCAATACTAATGGGTCGTCGGCATTTACTATTGCGGTGCCATCTTCATTTAAGGATTCAAATAACTCCCCTTTAGCTTCTTGCACGTCTTTAAGGGTGGGCAAGTTTTCAAGATGACCTTCAGAAATGTTGGTGATTATCCCTATATTTGGCTTTGCGATTTCGGCAAGCCTTCTAATTTCTCCTTTGGCGCTCATCCCCATTTCAAGGATGGAAACTTCATGTCCCTTTTTTAGGTTGAAAAGAGTGAGCGGGAGTCCAATATGATTATTTTTGTTGCCTTCGGTTTTGAGGACATTGAATTGGCTTGCGGCGACTGACGCCGTCATTTCCTTGGTGGTGGATTTGCCATTCGTACCGGTTACGGCGAGCACAGAAATATCGAATTGGGAACGATGAAATTCTGCCAGATCTTGTAATGCCTTTAATGTGTCGTCGACCTGAATAATGAATGAAGCGGTTTTTTCATTTGGTATTTTATCTTTTGATTTCAAGACGACGCCCGCTGCTTCTTTTTGTATAACTTCGGGAATAAAGTTATGACTATCAAAACGATCTCCAGATATACAAACAAACAGTTGTCCCTTTTTCAAAGTTCTGGAGTCGATAGAAACCCCATTTATAGTTTTGTCTCGCTCTCCAGAAACCCATTTCCCGGCGACTGCTTTTAAAATTTGTTCAGCTGAGTATTCCATTATTTGCCATACCTCTGAGTCAACGCTTCAATAGCAACTTCGCGGTCGTCAAAGGCAATAGTTCCCGAGTTTAAAATTTGATAATTTTCATGACCCTTGCCAGCAATCAAAACTAAATCCCCCGGTTGAGCGATTTTAATGGCGTGATTGATGGCTTCCCTTCTGTCGGGGATGCAAGTAAAGTCGATGTTTTCCCTGGCCGTTTCTGGAAAACCTTTGCAGGCGTCTTCGACGATTGAGTTTGGATCTTCTGTTCTTGGGTTATCGGAAGTGACGATTAAATAATCCGATCCTTCAAACGCAACGCGTCCCATCTTTGGGCGTTTGCCGCGATCGCGATCGCCTCCGCAACCAAACGCTAAGATAATTCGGTTTTTTGCTACGGATTTACACGCTTGTAAAACGTTAATTAGCGCATCTTCTGTATGGGCATAGTCTATAATTACGGAGAAGGGTTGGCCTTTTTCTATCGAGTCAAAACGTCCCGGAACTCTTTTGACTTTTTCTAGTCCCGCTGCGATGGCGTCAAGAGATATTCCTTGCGATAAAGCCCCAGTAGCGGCGATTAATTGGTTATATACGTTATGGAGACCTAATAGTTTTGAGTTTATTTTTTGATTTCCCGATGGAGTTTGTAGAGTCCATTGGGTTCCTTCGGGCGACAATTGAATGTCTATCGCGCGAATTTCCGCATCTTCGCCAAGGCCAATTTTTAAAAAATCTACGGCTGGGTTTTCGGCGACGATCTCAAGACCTATTGGGTCGTCAATATTGATTACGGCCTTTGCTTTAGGAAATTTTTTAAACAGACTTTTCTTTGTTTCTTTATAATCTTCAAAAGTCGGATGGAAATCCAAGTGATCCCGAGTTAAATTGGTAAACAAAAGTGTTTCGAAGTGGAGATTATCCACTCTTTGTAGAGCTAGCGCGTGCGAAGAAACCTCAAGAAAACAATATTCAACGCCGCATTGAACCATTTCCGAAAGCTCTTTGTTCAAATCTAAAGATTCTGGAGTTGTCATTGAAGAGGCTTGAATCTTTTTGGAATAACGCGAATTAATAGTGCCGATGACTCCAACGGATTTGTTTTGGTTTTTGAAAATAGACTCCAGGAGGTATGCTACGGTTGTTTTTCCGTTTGTTCCCGTAACGCCAAAAAGTCTTAGTTTTTTTGAAGGTTCTTTGTAAAACCTGGAAGCAATAAAGGAAAGAGCTTCGCGACAGTTTTCTACCTGAATATACGTTGTGTTTTCTATATGCGGTAATCGGCTGGCAGAATATTTGCTTTCGGATACGATAACGGTCGCTCCATTGGCCACAGCTTGCCCAATGAATTGTTCCCCGTTACTTTGTGCGCCACGAATGGCCACAAACACAGAATCTGAATCCGCTTTTCTGGAGTCATAACAAATTGATCGGATGGTTACGTTTTTGAGACCTGTGATATCGATAATGGGATAACCTTTGATCAATTCGTCTAATGTTATTGCAGAGTCGTTATTCAATGCGTTATGCCTTTTTATTGACGGCGGTATGAGATTAATTTGAATCACAACTTTTATTACG
Source organism: uncultured Nitrospinota bacterium (assembly GCA_964344185.1). Lineage (GTDB taxonomy): Bacteria > Nitrospinota > Nitrospinia > Nitrospinales > JAJDAT01 > JAJDAT01. The sequence goes on along the minus strand of CAYFMN010000002.1, from coordinate 176,279 downwards.
CGCGTTCTATATAAACGACGCGTTCCTCTTTAGAGGGAACGTTTAAGTATCTTAAAGTTCGCCTTGCAATCTCTCTAAAAGCCGGAGCGGCAATTTCTCCACCCCAATAGACTCTTTTGGGTTCGTCGATCATTACCAGTATCGCTATGCGTGGAGCATCCGCTGGAGCGAAGCCCACGAAAGAAGAAACATATGCTGTTTTGGAATAAGATTGTGTTTCTGGATCTATTTTTTGAGCGGTGCCTGTTTTGCCCGCTGTTTCGTAACCTGAGAGACCGGCTTTTTTTCCGGTTCCTTCTTTAACTACAGCTTTTAAAATCTCTACCATTTGGCGACTTGTTTTTTCAGATATGACGCGCCGGACCAATTGCGGTTCAAATTTTTTTACAGTTACTCCATCTTGCATAAGGGCTTGGGCAATATAGGGTTTCATTAGATTGCCTCCATTAGCGATGGCGGAAATTGCCGATATGAGTTGAATGGGCGTTGCTCCAATTTCATGGCCAAAAGAAATAGAAGCGGCGGAAAGCTTGGACCATTGGTCTAATGGGCGTAACTGCCCAGAAGCTTCTCCAGGAAGATCAACTCCAGATTTAGAACCAAAACCAAATTTCCGTATGTAGTCGTAATAGCGGGAGGGACCTAATTTTTCAGAAATTTTGATAACGCCTATGTTGCTGGATTTTTCTATAATTTTAGCCAAACTTAACCAACCGAATTCATGGCCCGCCGCTTCGCCTATTTCTGTTTTGCCAATTCGATATGAACCCTTTTCACAAAAGAATACTTTTTCAGGAGTTGCGACTCCTGTTTCGATAGCTGCGGCGGCAATAATAGGTTTGAATATGGAACCCGGCTCAAAGGAAGAAGAAATTGCTATGTTTTTCCATGAAGTTGGGTTGTAGACGCTATAATTATTCGGATTGTATGTTGGAAGATTGGCTAGGGCGAGTATTTCGCCGGTGTTAGGGGCCATTACAACGGCCACTCCACCTTTAGCCTTATATTTCTTTACCGCTTTTCCTAATTCAGTTTCAACATAATACTGGATGACTTCGTCAAGCGTTAACACAAGGTCTGGACTACGATCCGGCTGGATTTTATCGGGTTTAGGACCGCGAAAATATCTGCCGCGAGCGTCTTTTTCTTCCGACTTAAGCGAACTCAATCCCTTTAATAGTTTGTCGTGAAAATGTTCAACGCCGGATAAGCCTTGATTATCCATTCCCACAAACCCTATAGCCCCGGCGGCTAATTGCCTTTTGGGATAAAACCGTTGGATCTCTGTTTTAAATCCTACCGCAGGCAGAGCTAGCTGTTTAAGTCGATTTGATTCTTGCAGGGAAGATTTACGTTTGATCCAGACAAATTTCTTTTTTGACGAAACTTTTTTTAGAGCGTTGCGGTAACTTAAACCTAAAGTTTTCGAAAGTTTATCCGCCGTCTTTTGTTTATTTGTTATAAATCCCGGGTTGGCGTAAATGGAGTCGACTTCGACATTTGCGGCTAAGTCGACAAGATTACGGTCAAGTATTTTTCCGCGTTCCCGCGATGTTTTTACTTTTCGGATATATTGTTTTTCGGATTGAGACCAAAGTTCTTCGTGTTGGAGAATTTGCAGGTAAAAGAGTTTTCCTAGAATGGTAACGCCGTAAAGAGACAATAGCCCGCCGGTTATGAGCAACCGTTTTTTAAAGTTGCCGCTAGGGTTTCTAGCGGGTTTTTTGTTTTTGGTTTTAGCCATGGTTTCACTTAATGAAAACAGCGACAGTTTGTTGCGGAGTCGCGTTTTTCATACCTAAATCTCTTCTCGCGATTTTTTCTATCCGCGGAAGAGACCGAAGGCTTTCTCGTTCAAGTTTTACAAGGCGATTCTCCCTATATAACCGAATGTGTTCTGCGCGCAAAGTTTGATAGTCGTAAGACAATCTCACCATTTTGACCCCCGTCCACACGTAGATCATTGCGGCAATCATAAAAAGACAAGAAATCCCTATAATGGCCTTCAATTCCTTGAAAGAGATTCCCTTAAGCAAACCAGATTTTCTAGAAGAAGAATCAGGCATAAATCTTTTCGGCGACTCTCAGTTTTGCGCTGGAGGCGCGAGGGTTTCTTTGCGTTTCAAGGAGGGAAGGTCGAACCGGTTTCTTGGTAAGAATTTTCAAGGAGCTTTTTTCCCCACAAATGCAAACGGGAATTTTGGGAGGGCATATGCAACCCCTTGCTTTCTCTGCAAAGACTTGTTTTACGATTCTATCTTCAAGAGAGTGAAAAGAAATCACTAATGCCCTACCGGTTTTATTTAAAGCGAAAAGGAAATCCTTAAGAGCTTGCTTTAGGGGTTCCAATTCGTTGTTGACGGCAATGCGCAGGGCTTGGAAAGTACGGGTAGCGGGGTCAATGCGGAAATGATGCGATTGAGGCGCCGCGTCGCGAACGATACGGGCAAGTTGGAAAGTGGTTTTCACGGGATTGTTTGCCTGCGCTTTGCGGATCGCCCGCACGATCCGTTTGGAAAATCGTTCTTCTCCATATTCCTTAATAATGGAATTTAATTCTTTGTCTGAACTCTCGACTAAAAGATCTGCGGCTGTTTTAGGATCTTCTGGATTCATTCTCATATCTAAAGGACCATCCTTTTTTAGACTAAAACCTCTTTCGGGAGTATCTAATTGTGGAGACGACACCCCTAAATCGAGTAAGAATCCGTCTATTTTGTCGATTTGTTCTTTCATTAGTATTTCTTTAATATCTTTAAAGTTTCCGTGAACTAATAAAATTCTTTCTTTATATTTAGACAGTCTCTCTGTAGCCCGCTTTATTGCAGAAGGGTCCCTGTCTATTCCAAGCAACCTGCAATGCGGCGGCGTATTTTTCAATATAAGTTCGGCATGCCCACCATCTCCCAAGGTCCCATCCACTACCCAATTCATTTGAGAGGGTTCTAAAAACTTGAGAATTTCTTCCGCCAATACCGGAAGGTGGTAGTTCGGCATTTTTTGCAAGATTTAAATAATTGTTTTTAATGGTTCTATTCATTTTTTCTAGGGTTGTTTAAAGAAACCCTTACATTTTAGTTTTCAGCAAACTCAGGATTTGCTTTTTCCCAGCGATCTTTTGACCAAATTTCAAATGTTCTGGACATTCCGACCAAAACCACTTCTTTATTTAAATCGGCCATTTTCCTAAGCCTTGATGGAACTAGAACTTTGCCCGATTTCATTTCACATTCGTCTGCTCTTGAATAGAACTCTCTCAATCTATTTCTATCCTTGTTGTCGAATGCTGACAGATCGCTTAATTTTTCTTCGTTTAATTTCCATTCTTCTTGTGGAAAAACGATCAAAAAGTCATCCATTACGCAAACAACCATATTGGGGTTGTTATCTTTTTCCAAAATGGCGCGAAACTTGGCAGGAACGTTCGCCCTTCCTTTATCGTCCAAATTGACGTAATATGTTCCTAGAAAGCCGTTCATTAACTGTTTGGCAAAAAAGATGAATTAAACGAAAAAATCTGACACTTTTCGACACTAATAGCCACATCGTAACACAATCTGACACCCTGTCAATAAAAAAAACAGGTATGTTTCGTCTTGTTTTTTTTAGATATTTGGGGATTTTGAAAATTTATGTCAGAAAAACCAATTGGTTTTTTATCCCTCAATGCAGTTGTGATTAGGAGTGGGATTTGTTTTGACACATTTAATTTAGCAATGTTAAAATTAAAAGATCCTTGGAGAGGGCAAATTAAACTCAAGAAATAAAGAGGTTAGGAAACTAATGACCACCAAAAAAATAAAGTTTACGCTGGGCGCTTTTCTGATCGTGGGGGCGATTGGATATTTGATTTCAACGAGTATCAGCCAGACTTCAATGTATTTTGTAACTGTAGCTGAATTAACCGATCAGGGATTAGGTCGCTACACTTCTGAATTGAAAGTTAAAGGAAATGTTGTAAAAGGGTCAATTGTTCGGGATCCAAACGATTATCTAAAGGTTGATTTTGCTATCGCTGACAAAGAAAGTAAGGGACAAAACCTAAAGGTTCATTATAAAGGTGTGACGCCTGATATGTTTCAAGACGATGGGGAAGTGGTTGTAGAAGGCGTGATTAAGAATGGGGTATTTCATGCTAATACCTTATTAACCAGTTGTCCTTCAAAATATGAAGCCGAAAAGGAAGCGGGAAAATCCCACCCAGGGTCGATAACCCCTTACGAGTTAAAAAAACCTGATTTAAAAGATATAAAAACAGGGTCTAAGACAACTATTTAGATTACAGATTAGTTATTTTTATTTCCTGTTTTGGAGAGTTTATTAAAACGGGGGTCGTAAAAGGCCCCCGTTTCGTTTTTAAATGTATTTTTAGAGGACCTCTATAATTAGCATTTTTACTGGTTTGCTTTCGCCTAACCCTTGAACTTAAGGGGCAGGCTCTTGGCAAATCTAAATTTTTAGAGGTTCCTTTTTAATAAAAAATTTCATAAATTTTAGAATAACTTTTTGAGTTTTTGAATGAATGATATTGGCGAATTTGCACTGCTTTTAGCCTTGGCGACTGCAATTTATGGATTGGTTTCTTACGTGATGGCCGTTAAAGGCAACCGCGTAGATTTGTACTTTAGCGCTGATAAAACGCCGGTGATTGTTTTTGCGTGTGTTTTTGTAGCATCGGCAATTTTATTGCGCGCTTTTATGATTAATGATTTTAGTTTGCAGTACGTTTGGGCGTATTCTAATATTGAGCTGGAGACTTTTTATAAAATTTCTTCGTTTTGGGGAGGACAAAAAGGTTCCTTATTATTTTGGACGTTGTTGTTAACGGCATATACAACAGTTGCCTATTACCAGAACAAAAAGAAACGTTTGGAATTATTCCCATACGCAATGTGCGTTTGTTTGTCGATCACGATATTCTTTTTATTCCTTCTTAATTTTTCTACGAATCCATTTGAAAGATTACCTCTTCCTCCGGAAGATGGAAGAGGATTAAATCCTCTTTTGCAAAATTATTGGATGGTTATCCATCCTCCAACTCTCTATCTTGGCTATGTTGGCTTTACCATTCCATTTGCTTTTGCTATGGCTGCGCTGATTACCAAGAATTTAGACGATAGTTGGATCCGGTTAACTCGAAAATGGACTTTAGTTTCCTGGTTTTTCCTTTGCATGGGGAACTTATTCGGAGCTCAATGGGCATATGTCGAGCTTGGTTGGGGAGGATATTGGGCCTGGGACCCAGTTGAAAACGCCGCATTTATGCCCTTGTTAGTCGCAACCGCTTATTTGCACTCAGTCATGATTCAAGAAAGAAAAGATATGATGAAAGTTTGGAACATGTCTTTAATTTTACTTACTTTTGTTATGACGATTTTTGGAACCTTTATTACTCGTAGCGGTTTGATTCAGTCAGTGCATACCTTTGACGAAGCTACCTTAGGGTACTACTTTTTAGGTTTTTTGTTTTTCGTGATTTTGTGTTCTGCCGTGATGATCGTCAAGCGTTTATCTTTGCTAAAAAGTAAAAATGAGCTTGACTCTTTTCTTTCCAGGGAAAGTAGTTTCTTATTTAATAATTTAATTTTATTAGGTATTGCATTTGCCACTTTTTGGGGAACCATTTTTCCTATTATTTCTGAGGCTGTAAGGGGAGTGAAAATTACTGTTGGACCTCCTTTTTATAACCAAGTAAATGTTCCAATTGGTTTGGCTCTTTTGGCGCTGGTTGGTATTGGTCCTTTGATTGCTTGGAGAAAAGCTTCTTGGGCTAACTTAAAAAAGAATTTTATGGGGCCTACTATGGCTGGCCTGATAGGCGCAGCGGCTCTTTTTCCTATCATCCCTTTAAATACAAAAGCTGAACTTTTTACTTACGCTACATTTATACTCTGCATATTTGTAATGGTTTGTATTTTGTCCGAGTTTTATAAAGGGGCGATGGCAAGAATGCAACTAAATGAAGAACCTTTTGTAAAAGCATTGGCTATTTTGACTTGGAAAAATAAACGTAGATATGGCGGGTATATTGTTCATATCGGAGTAGTTTTGATTTTCGCCGGGATAGCAGGTTCTCAAGCGTATAGCGTTCACAAAGAAAAGTTGATAAAGAAAGGCGAAACTCTAGAAATTCGCGACTATACTTTGCGATATCAAAAGCTTGTCGCCATACAGGCTACCGATGTGAAAACCAGAATCATCGCTCATTTAGAGGTTGAGAAGGATGGAAAAACCCTATATATAACTAAACCGGAGAAAGAATTTTACAAAGGGCAAAACCAGCCGGTCTCTGAAGTCGCTTTGCATTCAAGCTGGAAGGAAGATTTATACGTTATCCTGGCAGACTTTAGAGAAGATGAATCTGCGACGATTAAAGTTTACGTTAATCCAATGGTTAGTTGGATATGGAAAGGGGGCTTGGTTATAGCCATAGGAACTTTAATTGCAATGTGGCCAGATAGGTTGGAACGCCGCCGTCGTTTAGAAAGAATGAAGAAGCAAGAACTGGTTTTTTCACCCGCTCAAGAGTGAATCTTATGAAGAAAACGATTTTTATTTTGAGTCTAGTTTTGTTGGGAACGGTGTTTTTTACCGCTTATTCAGCGTCTGCCGCTGTGGTTATAACCGATCTTGAAAATGCGTTGATGTGTAAATGCGACGATAAGTGTGGAAAGGTTATGATTAACTGTACTTGCAGCACTTCTGATAAAACGCGAGCTGACTTTCGGAAAAAGCTTGAGTCAGGTTTGACGGTAGAACAAGTTATCCAAATTTATGTAGACAAATACGGAGAAACGGTTCTTTCCGCGCCGACTAAAACCGGGTTTAATTTAACGGCTTGGTTAACTCCATTTGCGGCTTTGGTTGGCGGCGGACTTGGGATTAGAAAGATTGCGCAAGCTTGGTTGAATAAAGGTCGCAAGGGAAATTCGGAGAAAAAGGAAAAAAGCGAAGAAGAAAAAAAATCTTCCGATACGGTTCCTAGCGAATACTCTAAGCGGTTGGAAAAAGAACTGGATAAATTGGAGCTCTAGGTTAGATTTGGTTCATTTTTTTCAATTAATTTTTGTGGTAGCAATTTTGGCCCTGGTTGGAATTCCTTTATTCTCAAAAAAAGCTATCAAGAATTTGTTTGTAAGCAGAGACCCTGCTTTGGAAGAATACAAACATTTGTTGGTAAGAAAAGAAGAAGTTCTGTTATCTATTAAAGAACTTGAATTTGATCAAGAAACAGGAAAATTATCAGACTCTGATTTTGCTTCCATGAAGGAAAAACTGCAACAGGAAGCGGTAAGTATTTTAGAGAAGATAGACGCACTAGAAAAAAATAAAAAGACGGGAAAAAAAGCCTCTTCTGAAAAAATCGGGGCCGTATAACCCGAGATATTGGATTTTTAGCCAAAGCTTTTGGCAAATTTCCTCTAATCCTTCAAACCATTTCATGTCTGAAAACGGCCTCCCATCTCCGGATCATATTTTATTCGTAAAAGCGTTACGAAAGACGTTTGGATTAATCCAGGCGTTACGTGGAATTGATTTAGAACTCTTTAAGGGAGAGTTTCTGACCATTTTCGGCCCTAATGGAGCGGGTAAGACGACCTTAATAAAAATTCTTTCTTCGCTTGCAAAGCCAACTTCAGGCGCCGCTTATGTCGCAGGTTTTAATATCGAGGACATGAATCCCCAGATGCGCAGTCAAATAGGCGTTATTTCTCATGCCTCTTATTTGTACGATAACTTAAGCGCTTTAGAAAATCTTACTTTTTACGCAAAAATGCATCGTTTAGAAAATCCCGCGCGCCGAGCGGAAAAAGTCATTGATGAAATGGGGTTGAAGGCGAGGATGCATGATCCTGTGGGCGTTTTTTCAAGAGGAATGACTCAAAGGCTTTCTATCGCAAGGGCGATAATTAACGATCCCGCAATTTTGTTTTTGGACGAGCCGTATACCGGTTTGGATCAACATGCATCGGAAAACCTTAAAAAAAGGTTGATGGTTTTACGCGACGCTAAGCGCAGTATTGTTATGATCACTCACGATATTCCGAGAGGATTAGAAATGTGCGATCGTGTCGCCATTATGTCCAGCGGTAAAAAGGTTTTTATGGGACATATAAACGATATTGATAAAGATGGATTTGAAGATTTTTATTATCAAACTATCGCGAATAGTCGACGTGATAAGAATAGGAAATAGGGAAAACGGTTTTATATTTTAATGAAGGATTACTGCTCTCAAATTGCGGCCATAGTTTGGAAAGATATACTTTCAGAGCTTAAAACGAAGGAGCTTTTTGCTTCTATGTTTATCTTTGCCGTTTTGTCGATTCTTATTTTTATTTTTTCAATAAATTTAAGTATTGTAAACGCCAACGACGTGGGACCGGGAGTGTTATGGGTTGCTTTTATCTTTTCTGGAACTTTGGGGCTTAATCGGTCTTTTACTTTGGAAAAAGAAAATGGTTGCCTTCAGGGTATTATGTTGAGTCCTGTTGACAGGACGGCAATTTATTTCGGCAAGATGATAAGTAATTTTTTGTTTCTAAGCGTGATGGAAACGTTAATTCTTCCAGTGTTTATAGTTTTTTTTAATGTAGATATTACCGGTGTTTTATTTTCGTTATTATTGGTAATATTTTTAGGTTCAATTGGTTTTTGCGCTTTGGGGACCTTATTGTCTTCTTTGGCGTCCAATCTGAAGACCAGGGAGATCATGTTGCCAATTTTATTGTATCCGCTGGTAACTCCTGTCGTTATAGGTTCCGTTAATATGACTAGCCGATTGTTAGCCGGTGAAAAGTTAGCGGATATGACTAAATGGATTGGGTTAATTTCTTGCTTTGATATTGTTTTTCTAGCGGTATCGATTATGACCATAGATCATATTTTGGAGGAATGAAATCGGTATGGGGCAATTAGGTTATTTGTTCGCCGCAAACGCTTGCGTTTGGGTGGGAATTCTTGTTTATGTGGCTAGTTTGATGAAGAGAAACCAGACGCTGAGGCGCGATCTTGAGTTATTAAAAGAAACCTTGGAAAAGGATGCCGATCAGTGAGCGAAGAATTGGAAGAGAAGAAAGAAGAAGCGGGCGCTAATTGGTTTTTGTGGGGATTGACTGCGCTAGCTGTTATAGCGATGGTTGGAGCCATTTTTATCTATGTCCCGACTGAAAGGCAAGAAGGAGTGGTTCAGCGGATAATGTATTACCATATTCCTTCCGCTTGGCTTGCTTTTTTCGCATTCTTTATCGTTTTTGCAAGCAGTATTTTGTATTTATGGAAACGAGATCGAGAATGGGATATTTACGCGCATTGTTCCGCCGAGATTGGAGTTGTTTTTTGTTCTCTTGTTTTGACGACGGGACCTATTTGGGGAAAGCCGATTTGGGGAACCTATTGGGTTTGGGATGCAAGGTTAACGTCAACTTTGGTTTTATGGTTGATTTATGTGGCTTATATTATGCTGAGGTTACAATCTGACGCCGGTTCGATGAGAGCGCGTTATTCTGCGGTAATAGGAATTGCCGGTTTTCTCAATATTCCTATTATTCATTTTTCCGTTTTATGGTGGAGAACTTTTCATCCAAAACCAAAGATGATTACCCCAGAAGGATTTGGCGCAGGAATGGACAATTCAATGGTTATGACTCTAATGATTTCATTAGGCGCCTTTACTCTTTTATACTTTCTATTAATGGGACAAAGGGTTCGCATTGAAAGAATGAAAGATGAAATTGACCAAATAAAAAAGGAGCGATTTTATTCCAATTAAAAAATATATAGGGCTATATTTTTTCTTATTTGCCCTGTCCATATTTTTTTTAGTCAGTCACTATAATGAAGAGCCTTTGGAACTATCGCAGGTTAAGGTTCAAGAGCTTAGTAATGAAGAAAAAGCGGAAGTTGGTTACTTGGCTCCAAATTTCTCGCTAATTAACTTAAAAGGTAACCGGGAAAGTCTGAGCGATCATCGCGGAAAAGTGGTTTTAATTAACTTTTGGGCGACTTGGTGTGTCCCTTGTAGAATAGAAATGCCATCTCTGGAGAAGCTTTATCGAAGATTTCGGTCCCAGGGATTTACGGTTTTGGCGGTTAGTATAGATAAAGCGGGAGGAATTGAAAAGTTTATTGAAGAGCGTAAATTATCCTTTCCAATTTTGATGGACCAAGAAGGCCAAGCGGAAAGATTATATAAATCTCATACGATTCCTATAACTTACGTTATTAGTAGATCCGGGCATATTACTGCGAAGGTAGACGGCGCTAAAAATTGGGCATCGCCAGAAACCTTGGAGGCGGTCGAGTTTTTATTAAAAGAAGTTCCAAATTAGAAAATATGTGAAATAAAATAGATGACACCTGAAGAACAAGCGAAAGCGGCTAATGAAGGCTTTTATAAAGCGTTTAATTCACAAAACTTAGCCAATATGAAAGAAATTTGGAGCAATTTAGGACAGGTCAGTTGTATTCATCCTGGATGGCCTCCAATACACAATTATGAGTTAATAATAAAGAGCTGGAAAGATATTTTCGAAAATACTGATAATTTGGAGATCAAACTGTCTGACGTCGAAGTTTTGATTTCAGGGGATTTGGCCTGGATTAGATGTCAGGAAAACTTGTTTTCAATCACAATGTCAGGAGTTCAAGCTTCTAAGGTTTTTGCAACCAACTTATTTCATAAAATTGGCAACGATTGGAAAATGGCGCTTCACCATGCATCTAACTTGCCTCAAGCTTAAATTACCTTTTTGTCTTACAAGGCTCCTAAGGTTTTGCCAAATTTGATTATTTTGGCCGTAACTTTAAGATTGACAGGGGTTTTGATTGATAATATCATGGACGTTTTTTAAAGTGAATTTCGGCGGGACCTTTATTTAATCCTTCCGCGAATTAATATAGTTAAGAGATTATTATCGGTTAATTTTTTTGAGGTTTTGAAATAATGTCAAAATTAGCATTAGGACCAATTGGTTTATTACCTCCTTCAGCAGCGGCAATGGGTATTTTCCAACCAATAAAAGGGTCCGGATATGACCTGGTTGAAGGCGAGCACGTGCCTACGGCAAACGCTATTGAAACTTGTGCGACGAATTTGTTAACCCGGAGAAATCCAACGTTGCATCCAGGTCCAATGATAGTATGGGGGTGGACAGAGGCAACAAAGCATAAAGCGCAATTGGCTTTGGATTTGGCCGCCGCTGTGCCAGGAATGAACATCATTACGATGCCTGATTACAGGCCGATTTATCCTAAGATTGACCCTGAAAGGGTTATCAATCCTTGCCATCCAAACTTGACAATTATGCATAACAAGATTGAATGTGCGTTGTTTATTGGATTGCATTGTCATTTTGCGAATATAACTCTTAAGATGATCCGAGCTAACACAAACTGTTATACCATTGCTCTCTGCGCTTATGACGGTCACGAAGACGCTTTGCTTTCTATTCGCGATATCGACGACGTTAAGTTGGAGTCCCTTATTGCTGAGGTTAAAAGGCAATTGGCGGAAGGTTTAACTCCATGGGCTAAGACTCCCGAAGGAGCTGAGGAGTTGGAAGATATTAGAAGAAGGAAAGAAGAAGCAAAAATTCCTAAGAAAGAAGAAACAAATATTTTTATGCATGAATTAGAGACAGGTTTGGATGAAAATGCCGAGTAGATTTTGAGGTATTTTCAAAAAGCCTAAACCTCTTTGAAAATATATTAGGCTAGTTAAAATGCCCCTTCTCTTTGGCTTAGTAGCTGTGAGAAGGGGTTTTTTTTTGGCAGTTATTAGGTTTACTTTTAGTGAAAAGATTTATATAGTAACAATCGTATTGATTATTAAGAATTTGTTACAATATTAAAGTTTCAAAGGTTTGGTTTTAGATTATAATAAATATTATAAGTTTAGCCTCAGGTGAAAATATAAGTGGGCAAAAAAAGGAGGCAGCAGTGCGGGCTCTGGTAATTGATGATTCCAAAGCAATTCGCTTGATTCTGGGAAAAATGTTGAAAGAAATGGGCTTTGAGGTGTTTGAGGCCGGTAATGGGCGCCAAGCAATGGACCGTCTCAAAGAAGTGGGAAAACTTGAGATTGCCCTGGTCGATTGGAATATGCCTGAAATGAATGGATATGAGTTTGTTTGCGAAGTTCGAAAAGATCCAGGCTACAACGATATGTTGCTAATGATGGTTACGACCGAAACGGAAATGTCCCAGGTTATTAAGGCCTTAGAGGCTGGCGCCAACGAATATGTAATGAAGCCGTTTACGAAGGACATAATTAAGGAAAAATTAACATTATTAGGAGTTGTTTCTTAAAATCCTTAGTTTTGAATGTATGCGCTTTGGGAGATCTAAAAGCAAACGGTTTCTAATCGAATATATAAAGAAAAAAATTTTCCCTTTTTTAGTCAAATCGTCAAAAGTTAATTGATTAAGTCGATTTTAAGTTTGCTAAAGCGCCGAATAAGTTGGGTTATAGCGGAATTTCTATAGATGGTTGGTTTTAAAGGCCGCGAGAATAAAAAGAAAATCGACGTCCTTGCTATTGGGTCTTCTACAGGGGGCCCAGAGGCCTTGCAAAAGCTTTTAGAGCCTTTCCCAAAGAATTTATCGATTCCGGTTTTAATTGTCCAACATATGCCGGCAAGCTTTACCAAGCGGTTAGCTGAAAGGCTTGACTCGGTTTCGAAAATCAAAATAGTCGAAGCAAAAAATGGGGATGTTTTGGAGAAGGGGGTCGCTTATTTAGCTCCCGGTAATTACCATATGTTTTTGAAAGGGAGTTTTTTTGAGCCTGTTATAGGGTTGAATCAAGATCCTCCTGAAAACTCGTGTCGGCCAGCGGTAGATGTTTTGTTTCGTTCTGTAGCCAGTTTTTATAGGGCTAATGTTTTGGCTGTGGTCTTAACAGGTATGGGAAAAGATGGACTTAAAGGCTGCGAAGAAATTAATAAATTTGGCGGCCAAATAATGGTTCAAGATCAATCGACTAGCGTCGTTTGGGGGATGCCCGGGCAAGTGGCAAAATCTGGATTAGCTCATAAAGTATTACCGTTGAAGCAGTTAACCGACGAAATTATTCTTAAAGTATCTCCAAGTAAAATACTGACTTAATATTAAGCGGAAATAGGGTTTTGATTTTTTAAAGGTTTTTATATGGCCATCAACCCCAATGACTTTGATTTTATTAGAAAATTAATAAAAGAACGCTCTGCTATTATTCTTGAGCCTGGAAAAGAATATTTGGTTGAGTCAAGGATGTGGCCGTTAGTTAATCAAGAAGGACTAAAGACCATTGAAGAATTGGTTCAAAAACTTAAGTCACAACCAAGAGGGCCATTTGCCCAAAAGGTTGTGGACGCAATGACAACCAATGAAACATCATTTTTTAGAGATTTGCATCCCTTTGAAGCGCTTAAGAAGGTTGTTATCCCGGAAATAATTCAAAGTAGAGCTAAAGAGAAAACGTTAAACTTATGGTGTGGAGCTAGTTCAAGCGGTCAGGAACCCTACACGATTGTTATGTTGCTACGGGAGAATTTTCCAGAATTAGCCAATTGGAAAGTAACCTTCATCGCTAGCGACCTTTCCACTGAAATGCTTACACGGTGTAAAGAGGGAATTTATTCCCAATTAGAAGTTAATAGAGGATTACCCGCTATGATGTTGGTAAAGTATTTCCAAAGGGAAAATATGACATGGAGGGTTAAACCGGAGTTCAGACAGCAAATAGATTTTCGCCAAATTAATCTGGCAGAGAGGTGGCCCATAATGCCAAAAATGGATATTGTAATGATGCGGAATGTTCTCATCTACTTTGATGTCCAGACTAAAAAGCAAATATTGGGTAATATTAGACAGTTATTGAAGCCAGATGGGTACATGTTTTTAGGCGCTGCTGAGACTACTTTGAATTTAGACGATAAGTTTGTTAGGGTTCAATTTCCTCAGGCGGGTTGTTATAAAATAGGGACTTAAAAGATTATGGAACCTGAAATTATTCAATATACAAAGGAAGTCTGGCAGTCGATATTAGACATCGAAGTTCAAACCACCGATGTATTTAAATCTTCCGAAATTGAAAAAACATTATTAGGATTTATACAGATTACAGGCGCTTGGAATGGAACGATTTCTATTCATTGTCCGGCATCGGTCGCAAGAAAAGCGGCCTCTATAATGTTTGGTATTGATGAGGCAAACGCATCAATGGAGGAGATTCAGGACGCTCTTGGAGAGCTAACCAATATGGTTGGCGGCAATATTAAAGGGTTATTGCCAGAGCATCAGCAATGTCAGTTGTCTTTGCCAGCTTGCGCAATAACTGACCATCAATTATATATTCCAGATAGCGTTGAGGTTGCAAAAGCGGTTTTTAGTTACGATGACCAGTCTTTTGTTGTTTCTGTTCAAAAACGAACATAATGATGGTTTGATCTTATATTATTAAGACTCTTCTTCTCTTTTTTTGAGTCCAATATGTTCTTGGAACTCTTTTTCCATTTGTTCCGAGCTTGACGAATTGAAGACAATCAATTCATATAATTTGTCGTAGCTTTCCAATTCTATTCCTGAAAACTTGATTGCCATTCCATTTTCAGTAACGCGTTCAATTTGCCCTTGAGCTTTTATCTCCTCGCGAGTTTTTTCGTCTTTGTTTACAAGTAATTTGACGTCGCATGACGAGTTTTCTTTAAATTTGTCTTCTGAAACAACGTAGACGCCATTCATGCTCACGTCCTGGCAGTTTTTGGAAACGATTGTTTTACCGTCGCATGATAATTCGACGCTTAAATTTAGGGGGACTCGAGTAAACTCCCGATCATTTTTTTGTCCTGACATATCACACCCGAAAAAGTTTATTTTGTCATTTGTTATTATTTTATTTTATCAAATATTATTGTCAAAAAAATAGATTCGCACAAAAAATAATGAAAAAAAACTCCATTGCTTGACATTGTTTGTTTCTGATCTTATGAATTCTTTGACTGAAAATATGTAATTTTAGAAATAAATAAAACTTTAGGAGTCAACAATCATGGGAAAGATTGTCGGAATTGACTTGGGAACCACGAATTCCGTTGTGGCTGTAATGGAAGGTAATGAGCCCAAAGTAATTGTAAATGAAGAAGGAAACCAAACCACCCCGTCCGTAGTGGCTTTCACTAAAGATGGAGAAATTTTAGTAGGGCAAGTTGCCAAAAGACAAGCAATAACGAATCCGGAAAATACAATTTTTTCCGTAAAACGTTTTATGGGCCGGTCTTATAGCGAAGTCTCAGAAGAGATGAAGATGGTGCCTTATAAAGTGATAAAAGGCGATAAAAACGACGTTAAGATTGAAGCAAATGGCAAACAATATTCGCCGCCGGAAATTTCGGCAATGGTGCTTCAAAAATTAAAAAAATCTGCGGAAGCCTATTTAGGCGAACCTGTTACTGAAGCTGTTATTACGGTACCCGCTTATTTTAACGACGCTCAGAGGCAAGCTACCAAAGATGCAGGCAAAATCGCAGGCTTGGAAGTTAAGCGTATTATTAATGAGCCAACCGCTTCAGCATTAGCTTATGGTTTAGATAAGAAAAACGACCAAATGATTGCTGTTTATGACTTCGGCGGCGGTACTTTCGATATATCAGTCCTTGAAGTTGGGGATAATGTTGTAGAAGTTAAAGCGACTAATGGCGATACTCATTTGGGCGGCGATGACTTAGATCAAAAAATTATTGATTGGTTAATTGCGGAATTTAAGAAGGAGCAAGGAATTGACCTTTCAAAAGATACTATGGCTTTACAAAGATTAAAAGAAGCTGCCGAGAAAGCTAAAATGGAATTATCCACCGTAAATGAAACGGAAATCAATCTCCCATTTATTACGGCAGACGCTTCTGGACCTAAGCATTTAGGAATGAAACTTTCCAGAGCTAAGTTCGAGTCAATGATCGACAGTTTATTGCAGAGAAGTTTGGAGCCATGTAAAAAAGCTTTGGCAGATGCGGGTCTTGAAGCAAGCCAAATTACCGAGGCGGTTTTGGTTGGCGGTTCTACTCGTGTTCCAAAAGCTCAAGAAATGGTTAAGAATTTATTTGGCAAAGAGCCTCATCGTGGAGTTAACCCTGATGAAGTTGTAGCTTTAGGAGCGGCTGTACAAGCTGGCGTCTTATCCGGCGATGTAAAAGATATCTTGTTGCTGGATGTTACTCCTTTGTCTTTGGGAATTGAAACTCTGGGAGGAGTAACCACTAAATTGATTGAGAGGAATACTACTATTCCTACGAAGAAAGCCGAAACCTTTTCAACAGCGGCAGACAACCAGCCGAGTGTGGAAATTAATATCCTGCAAGGCGAAAGGGAGATGGCAAAAGATAATCGCTCTCTTGGTAAATTTCACTTAGACGGTATTCCACCTGCGCCAAGAGGGGTTCCACAGATTGAAGTTACTTTTGATATCGACGCAAATGGTATTTTGAACGTTTCCGCAAAAGACAAGGGAACGAATAAGGAGCAGAAAATTACCATTACCGATTCAACCGGTTTGAGCGATGATGAAATCGAGAATATGGTTAAAGACGCAGAGTCTAATGCAGAAGCGGACAAGAAGCGTCGAGAGATGATCGATACAAAAAACCAGTTGGATTCTTTGATTTATAACTTCGAAAAAACTCTTACTGATAATAAAGAGAAACTTTCTGAAGACGAAGTTAAGGAATCTGAGGCGGCTATTGCCGAGGCGAAGACCGCTTTAGAAGGCGAAGATGAAGGAAAAATGAAAGAACAAATTGAGAAACTGACTCAAGCTTCTCATAAAGTAGCTTCGTCCATGTATTCGCAAGCTCAAGACGGCGCCGATGGAGATGGAGCCGGTGGCGCCGACGGTTCTGACGCTCCTCCTCCTGGAGGAGAGTCTGAAGCTAAAACATCCAATGACGATGTGGTAGACGCTGAGTTTGAGGATATTAGCAAAAAATAGTAATTCAACTTTAGACCGCGCCGAATTATTTTCGGCGCGGTCATTGTTTTTTCAGGAACAAAATAATCTCCTGAATTTTGACCCCGCATACGATGTAGATGATTTTAGGAGAGGTTCGTATATGTCAGACGAAGAAAACGAAAAATCGGAAGAAAATCAAGGGACTTCAAAGTTTACCGTTAACGATAAACGACATTGGGTTAATGAAGACGATTCCGACGAAGATGTAGAATTAGAAGAGCAAGTTCCCAGTTATGTTAAAAAACTAAAGGATGAGGCCGAGGAAAAAGATAAACGGTTACGAGAGTATATAGCCGCTTATAAAGCCAAAAGCTCTGAAATTGAAGAAATCAGGCAGCGATTGCACAGAGAGAACGAAAGTAAACTTGATCAAGCTAAAGCAAAACTATTTTCACAATTAGTTCCGATTTTGGATAACTTGAAAAGAGCTTCTGGGTCTGCAAATAATAGCGGCGATTTTGAAAGTTTAAAACAGGGCCTCGATATGACAATAGTTCAATTTAGTAAGGAATTGGAAGGGAGTGGAGTTCAGGTAATCCAAGCGGTAGGAAGAAAATTTAATCCTAGTACGGATGAAGCTTGTATGACAGTTCCCGCAGAAAATCCGGAGCAGGATAACATTGTTATCGAGGAATTAGAACCCGGATATATGTTTAAGGATAAGTTGTTGAAGCCGGTTAAAGTAAAAGTTGCTAAAGCTGGATAATATTGAAGTTAGCCGGAATGTTTATAAGCCGGTAAAATTGATTCCAAATTGGATTATTTATGTCGAAAAGAGATTATTACCAAGTGTTAGGCGTCGGTAGAGACGCAAACGAGACTGAATTAAAAAAAGCTTATAGAAAGTTAGCTTTAAAATACCATCCAGATAAAAATCCCGGCGATAAAGAAGCTGAAGAATTATTTAAAGAAGCGGCTGAAGCCTATGATGTTTTAAAGGACCAAGAAAAAAGACAAATTTACGATCAATTTGGCCATGAAGGTTTGAAAGGTCGGGGATTTGGGGGAGGACCAGGCGGTTTCGACGATATTTTCTCTAGCTTTAGCGATATCTTTGACGGTTTCTTTGGAGGCGGTGGAAGGTCTCGCGCAACAGGAGCCGATTTAAGACTTGATTTAAAACTGAAGTTCGAAGAAGTGGCTTTTGGCATCAAAAAAGTTGTTAACATAAATAAAAGAGAAGAGTGCGGTACATGTCGAGGGAGCGGATCTAAACCTGGAACTTCTCCTCAAGTATGTGGAACATGTCGTGGGTCGGGTCAATTCATACAACAACAAGGCTTTTTTAGCATTAAGACAACATGTCCCGCTTGTAATGGAGCGGGTAAAAGGATTGTTAGTCCATGTTCCGAATGTCGAGGGCAAGGCTCTGTTCTTAAACCTAAAGAAATTTCCGTTAATGTCCCAGCTGGCGTGGACCATGGGTCCCGATTGAGACTTAAAGGAGAAGGGGAAAGAGGGCCTAACGGCGAGCCGCCAGGGGATATCTATGTGATTATTCATATGGAACCGCATGAGTTTTTCCATCGGGAAGAATATGATATTTATTGCCGATTGCCAGTTTCTTTTTCGCAAGCCGCTTTGGGAGCTGAAATTGAAGTGCCATTATTAGAAGAAGGCAAAACAAAAGTTATTTCGCTGCCGGACGGAACTCAGACTGGAAATACCTATCGCATTCCAGGCGTGGGAATACCTCACATTCAAGGGCGTGGGAGGGGAGATCAAGTGCTTCAAATAGTGGTCGAAACGCCTAAAAAACTATCAAAACGGCAAAAGGAATTATTTCAAGAGCTTGCCGAAATTGATGGAAAAGCCGTAAAAAATAAACATATGGGCTTTTTCGAAAAGTTAATGTCTTAAGAGAATTATATCAACTTTTTTTCCAAGCTGAAAAAGCGCATCTAATGGCGTTAAGCGGAGTAAAACTTTCCATATCGTTTGATACGGATGTCATCACAGTTTCGGCTAGTTTTTGATCTTCAAAACATTCGTAGGCGTCTTCTAAAAAACCGTTTCTCAATAAGGGATGATAGAGAAACTCCTGTCCTGACCCAGATTCAATTTCTAAAACCTCTTCTTTAATTTGAATCTTGTTCATATTTAATTCTTCAAGCCAACCTCGAACATGATCTGAAGAGGGTCTTTCTAAACGATATTCTTCGAGCTTTTCTCTTTCTTTTGTTAAATTATGTTTTTGCATTTCCCTGTCGATTCGCGCCCAAAGAGGGTCGAATGTTCCAAGCGAAGGAAACGAAAGAGAGATTTGACCTCCAGGTTTCAAAAATTTTAAAACATCCTTCAAAGCTCCAAATCGATCCGGTCGAAAAAACATAAAGGAAAGGTTTCCGGTAATCCGATCAAATTGCGGTAGATCTCCCGGAAGTTTTTTCATATCGGCGTGTATAAATTGTAGCCATGGTACGCGGTTGGCTTGAACAGCCTGGGCTCTTTGAATTTGGCCGGGATGCAAATCTATACCGAGTACCCTCCCAGTAGGGCCAACTTCTTCCGCAATATAAAACGAGGGAATCCCTCCACCTGAAGCAAGATCCAAGACAGAAGCGCCGGGAAATAAATCAACGACGCTTAGGAGGGTTTGGGCAAAGGGAGTAGACCATGGATCGTTTTTAGGTAAAGGCCAATAATTATTGTTACTTAATGGACTCATATATTTAGAATTTTAAAATAATCGTCTTATTAATTAATATGGGTCCGAAATGCCGGCCTTTTTTTGAACGATGTATCTTTTAATCAAAACTCCGACTCGTTTGGCGATTTCTTCCCAATCTCGATTTTCTATATTGAAATCTTTTTCCACATCATTCATCGGTAAGAAAACAACGGTTACTCCGTCTGGGCCTGAGCCGTCTTCATCTTCCATAAATAAGTCAAAAGTATGGGATGATTGTTTTTGCAAATTAACCGATGGCCCTTCCATAACGTTTTCTCCAATAACAATTAATTATAGTTAAATTATCGATTTACTTTTAAAGCGTTCTTATAAAAGATAAAGCTTCGTTAAGTCGTTTTAAAGTCCTTGTTCTTCCAAGTAGCGTTATTACGTCGTATATGCCTGGACTCACAGTTTTTCCTGTTAGGGCGACTCTAATTGGTTGAGCCAATTTCCCCAGCTTCAAACCTTCTTTTTCAACGATACCCTTGATGATGGATTCTATTTCCGCTTCTTTCTCCGTAAAATCATTTAAATTAGAAAGTCCCTCGATAACCATTTCCAATAATGGAGCGACTTCCGGCTTTAAAAATTTGTTTTTTGCTTTTTCGTCAAAATCTAAATCATCTTTAAAGAAGAATTCGGAGGCATGAGCCATTTCGACTAAAGTTTTGCTTCTTTCTCGAAGAGATGGAATTATCGCTTCAATATGCCGACTTGTAAGTTTCGACGGCATCGGAATCATGCTATCGGGGTTTGGGTTTTCTTGTATAACATTGATCAGATCGTCAAATTTTTCTTCAATAATTTTTTCTTTTGCTAATATGGGTTTCCAATGCTCGGCAATTTCTTCTATGGGCAAGGTCTTGAGGTAATGCTGGTTTAACCAAGAAAGTTTTTCTGGGTTAAACACCGCAGCCGATGTGGTAATTGACTCTAATGAAAAAAATTTGATCATTTCTTCTTGAGAAAAAATTTCTTGATCCCCATGAGACCAGCCAAGCCTTAAAAGATAATTTATTAGAGCTTGAGGCAAATACCCCATATCCCTGTAGGCTAAAGCCGACGTAGCCCCATGCCTTTTACTTAAGCGAGTTTTGTCTTCTCCTAAAATCATTGAGATATGGGCAAATTGAGGCCTGTTATAACCAAGGGAATCGAACAACAAAGCTTGTCTGGGAGTGTTGGACAAGTGATCGTCGCCCCGGATAACGTGAGTGATTCCCATTTCAGCGTCGTCAACGACAACTACAAAATTGTATGTGGGAGAACCGTCTGATCTAAGCAAAATCATGTCGTCCAATTCTTTATTGTCGAAAACAACTTTGCCTCGTAAAAGGTCGTCCACCACCACAGAACCTTCCTCAGGACTTTTAAATCTTATGACATAGGGTTGATCGTCTGGATGATTTGTCCTGGAACGGCAACGGCCATCGTATTTGGGTTTAAAGCCTTGCTTCATAGCTTCTTTTTTGCGCTGTTCAAGATCTTCAGGAGAGCAATAGCATCGATAAGCTTTGCCGGCTTCAAATAATTCGTTGATTTTAGATCGGTATAGATCCTGTCGCTGCGTTTGTCGATAAGGACCTTCGTCCCAATTTAATCCAAGCCATAGCATTGATTCTATGATTTCTTTAATGGATTCGTCAGTAGAACGATCTTGATCTGTGTCTTCAATTCGTAGGATAAACTTTCCGCCTTTACCTCTTGCAAATAACCAATTAAACAAGGCGGTTCTCACGCCTCCAATATGCAAGTATCCCGTGGGGCTAGGAGCAAAACGTACTTTTATTTCTTGATTCATTAATGGGTCTCGCTAAATTTATAAAATGTTTTCAATCGTAAATAGATTTTTTTTAAAATAAATTCTCTAATGTTGTTCTTGCGTAAAGATTAAAGGGGATATTATCATAAATAGATTAATAATATTCTTAGGAAAAAATTATGAAATCTAAACTTTGGATACTCATAATGGTTTCTTTGTTATTAGTTCCCTCTTTAGTTTTTGGCGGTAAAGAAAAAGTAGAACTAACCCTTTATAAAAATCCCATTTTTGCAGATGTTCCTAGTTTTTATTCTCCTCGCAGTCGCTGTAATGGTTTGTTTAGCGTTGATGGCGGAAAAAATTATTCTACACTTCAAGATTTTGTTTATTTTTTTTGTAATGGAGGATACACATTTACTTTGGACGGCCCTGCCAATACTACTGTGACTTTGTTTGGAAATCCTGACTATAGGATTGATTGGGGGTATTTAATCGTTCGTAAGACAAATGATAAGCGAATTTGGCTTAAGGATTTAAATTATCTTAAGCAAGGAGGTTGGCAAACAGTAGAAGGTCAGGAGGGTTACGGCGATTATCAATATTATTATAAAGCTTCGCCGGCGTTTAGTGAAAAGATCGCTTCAGTAAAGTGGGGAAAATGGTGGGATAGCCTAAATTAATTTTTTTATGATAATTAAAGAAGAAGTTCGTAAGTCTATTTTGACTCGAGTGACGGGTTATTTAAAACAAGTTTCTTCACACTCTTTGAATCCCTATGTGGGGTGTGGTTTTGGGCAGTCAGCTTGCGGAGTTCCTTGCTATGTTCGACACAATAATTGGCTAACTAAGGGGCGCAATTGGGGAACTTTTGTCGACGTTAAATTAGAAGCGGATCGGGTTTACCGAGAAACTTATAAACGGGAAAGCGGTTGGGCTCGTCGCAATGGCGGCGAATTTTCCATATTCTTTTCCAGCTCAACCGACCCCTGGCAGCCCCTGGAAAAAAAATATCGAGTCTCGCGAGCTTTATTAGAAACAATGGTGGATCTTCCTCCCGACAAAATTACTCTTCAAACTCACACTTCAAATATTTTAGAAGATATGAGCGTGATCGATAGACTTGCAAGGAAAACATTGTTAAAGGTCCATATTTCGCTGGAGGGCGATCAAGAGATATTACCGGGTTTGCCTCCTCCACCTTGCTCTATAGACAAGCGCATTGACGCTCTAGCTAAATTTTCTGAAATGGAAATAGAAACAGTAGCTTGTCTATCTCCTTTATATCCATTGAAGGATCCTGAAAAGTTTTTTAAGCGGTTAGCTTCAGTTGGCGTGAGCGGCGTGATCATTGATCATTTTATTGAAGGCGATGGAACGTCCGACGGTTCTAGAACCTTTAAAACCGTTCTTCCAGATTTGATGCGAAAAGTCGACGTTTCTTCAGTGGATTTAGCATATCGGGATAAAATAGCAAAAATTGCTAAACGGATTTTACCTGTAGGAATTTCGGCTTTGGGTTTTTCTGGCAAAAGAACAAGCGACATAGCTTAAAGTTTGTCCTTCTCAATAAATTTTCTTGGTTGTGACGATGATTGAAGCTCCTAACGATATTAATAATATACTTATCGACTTAGACGGTCGGGGATACAAGTCTTATAAGCGTCTCCAAAAAAAATCCTTCCAATATGGTTTGTTCCAATTAACTTTTGAGCATGTGCAAGGCGATCCTTTTGCGCAACCGAGCAGATTGTCGGTCCTGTTTGATTTAAACGAAGCGGGTTTTTCTAGCGAACTATTTGAAAGCTCAGAGCGGAAGCTTGCTTTAGAAGATTTCTTATTACGAAAGTTTTTTAATCAGTTGAGTTCTTTAAAAAGATCAAGTTCTGGCACAGGAAAAAGCGGCGTTGTCGAGATTTATGAGCCGAGCCAAAAGATCTTAAAAAGAAACGCGGTTTTGATAAATCAAAGCGAATTACAACTGATTTTTTTTGTAGGGTTGCCTGGCTCTGGAAGAACTATTTTAGGAAAAGAGTGCGCACAGTTGTTTTCAGAAACTATCCCCGCTTTATTTGAAAAAACTTTGCTGGCAGCGTCGTTAGATTTAAATCAAATTAACCAACATATTCAAACATTAGAAGATTATAATCACCTTTCTAAATTGTTAGAGAAGAATGGATGGGCGGCTTTTATAGCCGACGATTCTATTTTGCCTAGAATGTCTGGCGTTTCTGAAAAACCGTTGCTTGATGGAGTTGTTCGGTTTCGCGCCCCGGAAGAATTTTTTGCCGAAGTTGATTTGCCGCATGCGGGAAAAATCAGAGGGATGCCAATAAAAAAGGGATCGACCCTTATTGTTGGCGGTGGTTTTCACGGTAAAAGCGCACTGTTAAAAGCTCTTCAGTCGGCAGTTTACCCGCACATTCCTGGAGATGGAAGAGAGCGTATTGCAACAATTGACAATGCCGTCAAAGTGCGCGCTGAGGATGGACGACTGATTAGAAAAATTGATATCTCGGGGTTTATGAACAATCTCCCCTCCATCGAATCTACAAAAGAGTTTTCGACGGTTTCCGCAAGCGGTTCTACGTCGCAAGCGGCGAATATTTTGGAAGCAATAGAAGCGGGTTGTAAATTACTATTGATGGACGAAGATACTTGCGCCGCAAACTTTATGATTCGCGACTCTCGAATGCAACAGTTGATTCGGTCGGATAAAGAACCGATCACTCCATTTATTGACCGAATGGATGAATTGTTCAGAGATTTTGGGATCAGTTCTATACTTGTTATGGGAGGAAGCGGCGATTACTTCCAATGCGCCGATTGCATAATCGCGATGGATGTCTACTTACCGCGTTTAGCGACGAAAAAAGCCAAGCAGGTTTTTGAAGATTTTCCTAATGATAGAAGAAATGAAAGCGTTGGAGCGTTTCCAAAAACGCAGTCTAGGAGGTTTGATGCGGAATTACTCCGTTTTAGTCGAGGTAAAAAAGAAAGCTCCATCGACGCTCGCGGTTTAGATTATCTCGACTTGGGCGTTAATAGAATTGACACCCGTTACTTGGAGCAACTAAGCGAAATCGGTCAACTTGAGGCGTGTGGATGGGTTTTAAAGAAGCTAAAAGAAGAACTATTAAATGGAGCTAAATCTAATATGTCTGGCGCCAGCCTTGTATTTGAGCAAATTCGCGAGCGTGGTTTTGAATATTTAACTCCATTTAACAATGGACGTTTGTCGCTGCCGAGACTGCAAGAAGTTTTGGCGGTTTTCAATCGATTGCGTTAATAATTTGGGGATAAAAAGTTTCTATAATGCCAGTTTGACGATAATTGGAAAATGATCCGAACCAAAGTTTTCTCCCACCTTCCTATCCAAAACGCGAATATTTTTTGAAATAAAAATGTGGTCAATGGGGATCCTGAAGAGACTCAATGGAGATATGCTAGGCCATGAATTTTGAAGGCCAAACCCTCGCATTGTGTTTTCCAAGCGGGCTGTTTTTTCCAGCCGAGAAAAATAATATGAATATGGCGTTACATTGAAATCGCCTATGGCTATTTTTGTTTTTGCAGGATCGTTTAATATTAATTTGGCAACGCTATCTAGTTGGGCGTTACGCATTCTAGCCGACTTTGGAGTTTCTGGGGGCATTGTGTGAACGCCGTACAATTTGAAAGTATCGGTTTGGGAAAGCCGGATTTCTGCGGTTATATAAAAAAATGATTTGCTCGAAGAAGGTTCTATTAGGTTATTGACGATTTCTTTTTTACTTAGAAGAACTTGGCCAAAAGCTCCCGTGTGAGGGGTGAAATAGGAATATGGATATATCAATGCTAGTTTTTTTAAGGTTTTGACAAGGTTTGGATTCGTTTCTTGAATTAAGACAATATCAAATTTATTTTCCGTCTTAGATAACCACTGAATAAATTTATTATCTTGAAGATTATTTTCGTATCGGTTGAATTGGACAAGAGTTAGACTTTGCGC
The DNA here is from genome assembly GCA_964344185.1 of uncultured Nitrospinota bacterium. GTDB lineage: Bacteria > Nitrospinota > Nitrospinia > Nitrospinales > JAJDAT01 > JAJDAT01. The sequence goes on along the minus strand of CAYFMN010000002.1, from coordinate 150,871 downwards.
TAAATCGTTTTTTATAAGAGTCTCTTTTTGGATAAAAAGAGGCGCAATGTCATAGCCATTTATTAATAGGACGAAGAGATTGAGAGCCGCGTATTTAAAGTTTCGGCTCCCTAAATAAAAGATTAAGAATCCTAGAGCTAAAAGGAAATATTGAAGTTTAAAATGGGACGCCAATTCAGCTATCCACTGCCACTTTCCGGCTAAACTGAATAGTGAAATAGAAAGAAGCGTCCAAGTTCCCAATCTAATATAAAAAGACGGTTTAATACTAACTCCTATGGCGGTAGATTGGACGCTTTATTAGTTTGTTTCGCATTGAGATTTAAGATGACCTCTAATAATTGGCATTTTTACCGGTTTGCTGTGGTCTGGTCTTTGTTTTAAAGGCCAGGTTCCTGGCGAAACTGGATTTTTAGAGGCCTCCTAAGTTAATTGTTTTCTGGTCGCCATCTAAGAACCGGGTTTCTAGCGGCCCGCGTTTCGTCCAGTCTTGAAACTTTTGGCAGTTTTGGCGCGTTGTGAAAGCTTTCAGGATTTTTAAGCGCGTTTTCTGCAATTTCTTTCATTGCTTTTATAAACAGATCTAAAGTTTCTTTAGATTCTGTTTCGGTCGGTTCAATCATAATAGCCCCCTTAGCTATTAATGGAAAATAGACCGTGGGTGGATGGATTCCATAATCGATTAAGGCTTTTGCAATGTCTAACGTTTTAACTCCAGTGGATTGTATGCTTTTATCGGAAAAGATACATTCGTGTAGAGAATCTCCAGGATATGGTTGATGATAAACTCCTCCCAAATGAGACCGAATGTAGTTAGCGTTAAGAACCGCCATTTGGCAAGCTTTTTTGACGCCTTCCTTGCCGAGAGATAAAATATAAACATAAGCGCGTAACAAAATGCCAAAGTTACCGTAGAAGGCTTTTAGCTTTCCGATTGATTGAGGCCGTTCATAGTTCAGGTGGAAATTTGAACCTTTTTTTTCAATCACTGGAACCGGTAGAAAAGGTTCTAAGATTTTTTTGACGCCAACTGGACCCGCTCCAGGTCCGCCCCCGCCATGTGGAGTAGAAAATGTTTTGTGCAAGTTAAAATGCATAACGTCAATTCCCATTTCTCCCATTTTTGCCATGCCCATGATCGCGTTTAGGTTGGCTCCGTCGCAATAAACAAGTCCGCCTTTTTTGTGAACGATATCGGTGATCTTAATAATGTCTTTTTCGAATTTTCCCAGGGTATTTGGGTTGGTCAACATGATGCCTGCAATGTCTTCATCCATAGCGTTTTCAAGAAATTCTAAATCAATAAAGCCGTTTGGATTAGAAGGGAGCGAAACCACTTCGTAACCGCAAAGAGCCGAACTGGCCGGGTTTGTTCCATGAGCGGAATCAGGTAGCAGCACTTTTTTTCGCTGGGCTCCTTTGGATTGATGCCAGGCGTGGATCATCAACATACCCGCCAGTTCGCCTTGAGCCCCTGCGGCTGGTTGCAAACAAACGCTATCCATTCCGCTAATCTCTTTTAAAAACTCTTGAAGATCATGCATCAGCTCTAAGCTTCCTTGCGACAACTTTTCCGGAGTGGAGGGATGGTGTCGGCTAAATTGAGGAAGTTGGGCCATTTGGTCGTTTATTTTGGGATTGTATTTCATCGTGCATGAGCCAAGCGGGTAGAAATTTGTTTCAATACTGAAGTTCCATTGGGAGAGCCGGGTGTAATGTCTAACAACGTCTAATTCCGAAAGCTCGGGAAAGTCTTTAATTTCATCGCGTATTTCCGTCTGAGGTAACAACGATCTGATATCGGCATCGGGAACATCGAGAGAGGGGATAGAGTAAGCCTTTCTCTCTGGCGAACTTAATTCAAATAGAAGAGATTCCTCAAAAATTAATCCTTTGGCTCCAATTCCTTTTGGTTGGCTGGGGGTGTTGTTGGCTCCCATGTCGTTCCTTTCTTGTTTGATGAGGCAGGGTTGTGGCTAGTAAAGTTATTTTGCTTTGATTTGGAAGTTTGTTTTAACTTAGATTTTCGTTGGCGTTTAGCAATCTCCGAATACTTTCTAAAACGGTCGAGGGGGAGAGGCTATTGCCATTTCGTTCTTCTAACACTATATGCTTGTTGCAAATGGGGCCCCATCTATCAATTTCGCCGTGTTTAAAAATAGTTACGGATGGGGTTCGAACTGCGGACGCTATATGCATTATCCCTGTGTGGTTACATACTAACAACTTAGATCGTTTAATTAAATAAGTTAATTGCTGAATAGAAAGCGGAGGTATAACGGAACCATAGCCGCTAGAAGGTTCGGTGAAACTTGAAATCAGGTTTTCTTCTCCCGGCCCCTGTATGATAAATACATTCACTTCTTTGGATTCTACTAATTGTTTGGCGGTTTCTTTAAAGTTTTCCAAATTCCATCCCCATTCCATGACGCGCGTTCCCGGTTTTATCAGCGCTAAAGGTTTATCTGGAAAACGAACTTTTTGTTTGATTAAGCTTTCAATATTTTCTATGGCTTTTTCTTCGATAAATAATTCCGGCGTTTCTTCAATAACCGGAAATTTTAAGAATCTCAAAATGTCTAAATTGTGTTGAGTTTCATGCAGCAATTTTTCTTTTTTGGAAACAATGAGGTTAAAAGTTTTTCGGCCTTGGGGGGTGTCGTATCCAACCCTCCAAGGGGCTTTTGAAAGTAACGCAAAAATTGCAGCTGTTGAACTAAAGACTAAATTTAAAACGATAGCGAGGTCATATTTTTCCGCCCTGATATTTCTATAGGTTTTTAAAATGTTTTTAGGATCAAAGACAATTATTCGATCAATATAAGGGTTTTCTAATAAGATTTCTTTTTGTCCTCTTTTGACCAGAACGGTTAACTTTATATTGGGAAACGATTTTTTAATAGAAGAATAAACTGGAGTTGATAAAATGACGTCGCCAAGTCGATCTGGTCTAATTACTAAAACAGAATTAATTTTTTCCGGGTTAAAGGGAGCGTCGGATGGCCCAAGATTTTTTGCTAAAAAGATCCCCAGAACTTTCCAAAGAAGACCCTTGAGCTTTCTTGTCATTAGATTGAATATAGAAAGATTTGTCTTTGGCCTTTATCCAGACAAATTAGTTGGTTTATTCGTTAAGTTTGACAGTTTGGCTGCCTGATCGACTAACAATATTGGGATGTCGTCGCGGATTTCATAAACTAATTTACAACGTTTGCAAATCAAACCGTCATCTTGGGAATTTAAGCAAAGTTCATTTTTACATTTAGGACAAGCTAGAATATCCAATAGTTCTTTGTCGAACGCCATTATGAAGCTCCTTGTTTGGAGTTTGGGTTGGTTGCATTATAAGGATTTTTTAAAATGGCTTCAAATACTTCCTCTTCTTGCAATTCCAGCATACATTCATTTTGAGTCGGACATTTTCTTTTATAGCAAAAGCTACAAGGCAATTTTTTAAAGGTTGTTGTATGTCCAGGTCCATAGGCCCCGTTTCTTCCCGGATCTGTGGGGCCAAAAATAGAAACTGTGGGAACCCCCAGCGCTGCGCAAATATGCAGGGGACCTGTGTCCCCTCCGATGAAAAGGTCAAGTTTCTCATAAAGAGCGATTGATTCTAAAATCGTAGTTGGGGGAGCTATGAGACAATCCTCTTTCATTTGGGACGCGATTTCTTCAACTTTATCTTTTTCTCCCGGTCCCCAAGTTAACAGTATATTCAAACTCAATTCCTGAAAAATTTGATCGGCTATCTTGGCAAATCGATCCAGAGCCCACTGTTTCGTCGGGAAGCCTACTCCAGGGTTTACTGCGGCAACGGGCTTTTTAAAAAAAACGGCGTTATTATCGCAAAAATTTTTAATAGAGGCTTTGGCTTCTGGAGATGATTTAAGGGAAAACTCAATTTGGAATTTTTGAATTTGAAGCTTTTTAAGAAGCGATAAATTCTTGTCCACAACATGACTTGTTTGAGGAAACGGCCTGGCTTTGCGATTTGTAAATAGAACGTTTGCTTTTTCGCGGCAATCTCTTCTTGAAAAACCGACTCTTTTTTTTGCTCCAGTTAAAAAAGATACGACGCCGCTTTTGATTAACCCTTGAAAGTCTAAAACTAAATCAAAGGATTTTTCACGCAGATTGGAAATGGTGTTTCTCGCTTCCGATAACGAAGATAGATTAAGGTTTTTACGCCATCGTTTAGTTGAAATAATTATGATTTCGTCTAAGTCGTCGTTTTCGTATAATAAGTCCGCCAGCTTTTCTTCTACGGCCCAAGCGATGAAAGCTTTCGGAAAACTTGATCTAAGAGTTCGTAAGACAGGAAGCGTATGAACGATATCGCCGATAGATCCAAGTTTTACTATCAGTATTCTTTGTGGAGGTTCTAGCATGGAAGTTGTTATAACTGTACGGCTGATATGGTTTTCCTATAGATAAGAAAGAAAAACCAACCCATCAAACCTCCGACAAAGGCCCCGCCTAATATATCCAAAGGATAATGTAAACCAAGATGAATTCTAGAAAAACCAACGGTTAAGGCTAACCCGTAAGCTGGAATAGAGACAAGAGGGAATCTAAGGCTAAGCATAGTAGCGGCTGTAAATGAGTTTCCCGCATGATTTGATGGAAAAGAAAAATTATGCGAACATCTCAAACTTGGTTTATTCAAGTCTATAGTTTGACATGGTCTGGGACGAGCGATCAAAGGTTTTAAAAAATTATGGCAAATGGCGTCGTTTAAGGCCACTCCGCTTGATAAGACGAGAATCAAAACCAAACCGCGTCTTTTTTCAAATATTATTAAAGATAGAATGCAAAGCGTTCCAGGAACAATAAAATTTCTTGGATTAGATACAGCCTCTAATAACTCATGAGAAGCGTCGCTTTGAATTAAACTATAAATCCAGTGAAATAATTGTAAGTCGAAGTCGGTAAGAATTAAATACCTCCAAAGTTAGAGGATAGGGAAAGAGAGGAATTGATCTGAAAGGATTACGACGGAACGTGTCATGAAGAAAAAATCTAACGCTTTAATACTGTTTGCCCGAGTTCCACAATTAGGAAAAGTGAAAACAAGACTGAATCCAAAACTGCCGCAAGAAACAGTTCTTAAGTTATATACTCGTTTTCTTAACGACAGTATAGAGAAAATTTCAAGAATTTCGGATTCGGATCATTTTATTGCTGGTTTCCCGGAAGAAGATTTGAGTTATTTTGACGGCATATCGCAAGAGCGAGGTATTACTATTTTCTCTCAATCGGGTAATGATTTGGGAGATAAGATGAGAAACGCTTTCGATGACCGCTTTAAAGAAGGCTATAAGAAGGTTGTTATTATAGGCTCTGATAGTCCATCGTTACCTTTGGAAAATATCCAAATAGCTTTTCGTTCGGAAAAAGATATTGTGATAGGTCCTAGCGCTGATTCCGGTTATTACCTAATTGGTATGAATAGGAAGAGGACCGAAGTTTTTGACGGTGTGCCTTGGGGAAGCGAAATGGTTCTTGACGAAACGTTAAAAAAAATTGAGAAAGCCAAGGCGAGCTTGGAATTACTGCCAGTATGGTATGATGTTGACGAATTTCAGGACCTGGTTTTACTGAAAACACATGTAAAATGTCTTTCCTACTCAGGACAAGATTTCCCAAAAGAAACATTAGAATTTTTGCAACAAATCGAACTAACCTAATTCGATAAGAGTTAACTAAATGAAAATATGGAAAAAAACGGACTCTGGTTTTGGTAAAGCTCTCAAAGATTTGATTAATCGAGCTGATGTCGACTACGCCACTCATGACGCAACTGTTAGACAGATAATCGATGGTGTTAGAAATGAAGGGGATCCCGCTCTTTTAAAGTATACAAATCAATTTGATAAAACTTCCTATGAATTGGCGGATATAAAAGTAGAGCCGGCGGAAATAGATGCGGCTTATCAAAAGGTTTCATCGGAAGAATTAGAAGCATTAAAGCTAGCTGCCCAAAAAATAAAGAAATTTCATGAGAAACAAGGGCAAGAGTCCTGGGAATACGAAGAAAATGGGGTGATATTAGGGCAAATGGTTCGGCCATTGGAAAAAGTGGGGATATATGTCCCTGGGGGAAAAGCTTCTTATCCATCTTCAATATTAATGAACGCTATTCCCGCCAAAGTGGCCGGGGTGGATAAAATTATTATGGTAAGCCCTACGCCCGGCAGTGAGGTGAGGCCTCATTGCCTTGTTGCGGCAGATTTAGCTGGCGTGGATTCAATATATAAGGTAGGAGGAGCTCAAGCGGTGGCCGCTTTAGCCTATGGAACTAAATCTATTCCCAAAGTGGATAAAATAGTTGGACCAGGCAATATATTTGTCGCATTGGCAAAGCGCATGGTTTTTGGCGTGGTAGATATAGATATGATAGCAGGGCCAAGCGAGATACTCATTGTTGCCGATAACAGCGCAAAGCCAAATTTTGTGGCCGCAGATTTGCTTTCTCAAGCGGAACATGACGAGGAAGCGGTTCCTATATTGGTGACTGATTCATCCGGTTTGGCTGAGCAAGTCGTGACAGAATTAAACCGCCAAAAACAAACTCTAAATAGAAAAAGCATTATTGAGGCTTCTTTAAATGATAAATGTCAGATATTTGTGGTTTCAGATGTGGAGGAAGCGATTAATTTAGCAAATCAGATTGCCCCAGAGCATCTGGAACTCGCCGTTGAGTCTCCGGAGAGATGGGCTAAGCAAATCACCAATGCCGGCGCAGTATTTTTGGGTCATTATACGCCGGAAGCAATTGGAGACTATCTGGCAGGACCGAATCACGTTCTACCTACCAGTGGCACGGCTCGTTTTTCGTCTCCTTTAGGAGTTTATGATTTTGTTAAAAAGACTAGTTTAATTTCATATTCGAGGGAAACCTTACGGACGGTTTCTGATCCTTGCAGGATTTTAGCGCATTTAGAAGATTTAGACGCTCATGCAAATGCGGTGAAGATTCGGGTGGATGATCAAACTTGATTCAAAACAAATTTCAAATGTAATTCTAATTAAATTTCTATTTTTACAAGTGGCGGTTGGACTTGATTTTTGGTCCGAATTAGCTTGACAATTTTCCCAATCCTTGTTAAAAAACACCTTCGATTAATAGCCCCAAGTGCGTTTAAATTTATTGAAAAACGCATGTTTATAAGGGCTTTTAAAACAAAGGGTTACGGAAAATAGGGCTATTTATGTCTTAGTCTGTAATCTCGTGCAGTTTCGTTTGCCTTGATAAAGAGTTGAGTTTGAGTGGGGGATTTTTTAAAGAAAAGTTAATTTTTTTATCTTTATTAGTGAAAGATTTTGAATATTTTTTATGAATATTAGTTTATTAAAAGATTTTATAGGTGTTAACTACTCAAGGAGGTCGGATATGTTGGGTAAAAAGGCAAGTTTGAGTCGCACGCTGCCGTTATTGGCGGTGATGTTCTTTGCCTTCAGCTTATTTGTTCCGAATTTTGTAAGCGATTCCTTTGCTAAGGAAGCGTTTGCGGAAAGAGCGTTTGCAGAAGAAGCGTTTGCAAAGGAAGTGCTCGCGGAAGAGGAAGCTGCAGAAGGCGCGGCTGAGGAAGAATGTGAAATCAGTCAGGACGTATTTTATAAGGATTGGGAAGGTAATCCTCTAAAAGGTTGTGTGAGTGGTAACCCTGCTCCGGAATTGGGCGAAACCGATTACAATACTTATTCTTTCGCTCCTAGCCGCATGATTCTTTGGATTTCTAATCAGCAGCATTTGTATTTCGGTAGCTTTGTATTGGCGGTTCCGATTTTCTGTATGGTTATCGAATTCATTGGAATTCGAACTCAAAAAGAAGATCCTATTATGGCTAAAAAGTATGACAAATTAGCCCATGACTTAATGAAGATTAGTCTTACCGCATATTCTTGGACGGCTATTTTAGGCGGCGTATTGTTGTTTACCTTTATTACGCTGTTCCCAGGGTTCTTCAAGTATATGGCTACTATTTTCCGACCTGTAATGCACGTTTACGCTTTGATGTTCTTGGCGGAAAGCGGCGTGCTTTATGTTTATTACTATGGTTGGGATAGGATGAGCGCAGATCCTTTCTTGAAATGGGTTCACGCTAGTCTTTCCGTTTTGTTGAACTTGATCGGTACAGTTCTGATGTATCTTGCTAATTCCTGGGCTACTTTTATGCAGGCTCCTGGCGGGATTGATGAGCAAGGCCGTTTTCTTGGAAATATTTGGCACGTAATTCATTCTACCTTGTGGAATCCGGTTGGCGTTCACAGGATTTTGGGTAATATCGTTTTCGGCGGCGGTATCGTTGGCGCTTATGCGGCTTACCATTATCTCAACGCGAGAAATGAGGAAGAGAAAGCCCATTATGACTGGGTTTGTTATGTTGCTATGTTTATCGCGATCTTCGGCTTGATTCCATTGCCTTTCGCTGGATACTGGTTGATGAAGGAGGTTTACGCTTTCCGTCAACAAATGGGTATTACGCTCATGGGCGGTATCATGGCTTGGTTGTTTATTATTCAAGCGGTTATGATCGGTCTTCTGTTCTTTGGCGCAAACTCTTACCTTCATAATGGTATGTCGCGCGTTAAGGGATCGGAGCGTTACATGAAATATTGTAAATACATGGTTTTGACTTTGATCTTGATGTTTACCATGTGGATGACTCCTCATACGATCGTTATGACGCCTGCGGAATTGAAGGTTATGGGTGGCGCGCAGCATCCGATCGTAGGTCACTTTGGCGTTATGTCAGCCAAAAATACTGCGGTAAATATCATGATTACGACGACCGTTCTTTGTTTCTTGTTGTATCAGCGGTCGAATAAAAAGATTACGGTGCCTTGGGCCACAATAGGTAACTGTTGGATTGCGGCTATCTTCGTGGGTGCGGTTGTGAATATTGCTTTCTTGGGTGTTTACGGTTATTTCCTCCCAGCTAACCAACGGGTTGGATTGTCTGTGCCTCAGGTTACTTCCACTTTGACCACCTTGTTTGCCGGTACGGCGATCAATATTTCCATGTTTAAGGACTCTGAGTCTTATGGTGAAATTGAATGGGGTACTCAGTCAAAGGTTGGTACTTACGCGATCTTTATGTTGGCTATCGCCTTTACCTGGTTGATGGGGTTGATGGGCTACATCCGGTCCGCAGTGCGATTGTTCTGGCATGTAACTGAAGTTGTTCGTGATAACTCTGTTGACGCTTATACGTTGACTATTGGAGAAGCGGGCAAAATATTAACATTTAATACCTTGTTTGTTTGGGTTCAAATTGTCATTGTGTTCTGGGTTGGCAGCCTCACCGGTAAAAAAGCCGTTGTTGAGAAAGCTCCAGAGGGTGTTCCTGTTCCCGCTCAGCAACAGCAATAATTGGTGTTACTACTAAGGAGGATGTAAGAGAAAATGTTACCAGAGCAACATGACATTTTGTGGACGTTTATCACAATTGCGTTCACAGTGTTTTCTCTGTATGCCTTTATTAATGTTTTAAAGAATTGCAGAGAAAACGAAGGTGTTAATACGAAATTGTGGGGTGGGATATTTGCTATATTTTTTATAGTGAATTTTTTCCTTACCAAGCATATGTTCACTTTGGTTCAGCATGACCAAATGATGTTTATACCCTGGCAGGTAGCGACGATTTTATTGTTGTTGTTTACTTGGGGTATTTTCTTTAAGTCTACGGATATTGAATCCCAGTCGCCTCCGATCACTCGGGCGATGTTCTTCTGGATGACGGTTTCTGTCGCTTTGGCGGGGTATACCAACTGGTTGCCCCAACAAAGAAGCGACCCTCCACCTAAGGGTGGAGCCGCCATCAGTGAAGATATGACGATGGAAGAGTATACTGAAATGGGCCGGATTATCGTTTTCGGCGCCAAGCAGGTTGCTGGTCAGAAATCCATCGGTAAGGGCCAATGTCCTTTATGTCATACGTTCGATCCGGGCGACAATATTGGTCGTTGTCCAAATCTTTTTGGAGTTCAGGAAAGAAGCGAAACTCGTATTAAAGAGGATCGCTATAAAACCTCTCCGGTTGCTATTGGAGAAAAAGAACCAGCCAGCGGCATTATAAAAGGTAAGCCAATGGAGATTGATGAGGCTTATCGTCGAGGCGGTTCTGATGAGTTGATTGGCGAGGATTATTTGCGCGAGTCTTTAATGTGCCCAACTTGTTACGTTGTTGAAGGGTATGGTAAAGACGGCGATACTAAGAGTCCAATGCCGGTCATTAGTAAGCCTCCAATCAGTTTGTCTCCGATTGAATTGAATGCCGTTATCGCTTGGTTGCAGTCTAAAGATACTCCTGGCGAATTCTCTAATGTAACGGTTCCGTTGCCTTCAGCTGAGTCTCAAGCTGAAGCGGCTCCTGCGGAAGAGGAAGAAGGCGAAAAACCAGTATTTGTCACTGGCGATGAGGATATCCAAACTATGATTAATACTTTGGGTTGTCCGCTTTGTCATACGATTCCTGGCGTCGAAGGCGCTATGGGAACTTTGGGCCCTGTCTTGCATGAGAAGACAAACGCTCCAAACCGTATCAAAGATTCTCGCTATGAAGGTAAAGCGACAAACACTAAAGAGTATGTTAGGGAATCGATTTTGAATCCTAGCGCATACGTTGTTATGAATGAAGAAGCAGGGGAATTATTTCCGGATGGGTTGATGCCTCAAACGTTTTCAACCATGTTGTCCGTAAAAGCCCTTGATAAGTTAGTAGATTTTATCAGTCAGACTGAAGCCCCGGCAGAGGGTTAATAGGAGGTTCTTAGAATGAAGCAGCAAGGATTAGTGTCTTTTATAATTTTTGCAGTAGGCCTACCTGTCTTCCATAATTTCATATTTCCGATGTTTCATACGACTTCGGGGCTGAATCCGGCTAGATACGTAGGTTTCGTGTTATTCGTTTTAACCTTCATCATCATTCACTTGGTGTTAAGGTTGAAACCGCCCATGGCTTTAAAGGCGTTGTTTGTTTGGGGTCTTGGGTTCTATTTTTACGATCATGTTTTAATTCCGCATATCCCTTGGACCCTCTTCATCACTTACATGATGTTATGGTCTATCGGAACCTTTCTTTATATTAGTCAGGATGCGGCGACTTTTAAAGAGTTTAGAAGTCCGATAGTTAAAACGATTGAAGGCGAATATAAATTGGCGCGAATTGTGGTTTTTACCGCATTGCCTTTATTTGTAGGTTTTACTACTTATAAAAGTTTGTTGCCGAAGTTTGCCGAACCGGTTGAGTTGAGAACGGTTCATCCGGCTCCACCTGCAACCACTCGTGTGCATGGAAAAACTTGTGCTCTTGAAAAAACCAGAAATCCGTTTCGGGTTCAAGAGCAAGACGACTACCAATCTGCTTTTCCTTTCTTGGACGTTAATAAGGATTTTGGAAAAGGCGGATTGGGAGCTCAATATATGAAGAACGTGACTGAAGGCGGCACCATTTTCTTTCAAAATTGCCATTATTGTCACGGCGATCAGTTAAACGGTTTGGGTATGTTCTCTCACGTTTTCAACCCAACTCCGGCTAACTTCATCGATCCGGGTACCATCGCCATGCTTAGGGAATCTTTCCTCTTCTGGCGTGTTTCCAAAGGCGGTCCTGGTCTTCCAAATGAATCTACTCCTTGGTCTTCGGCTATGCCTCCTTGGGAAGAGCATTTGAAAACCGAACAAATTTGGAAAGTTATTCTGTTTGAATACTGGTATACGGGATGGCATCCTAGAACTTTCGATACGGAACCTGCGTTTATTGGCGCTCCAGTTCCTCCAGGCGGAATTGGTTCCGATCCTGAGACTTGTATGTAAAGGTTTCGAAAGCTTTAGCATTGTTTTAATTATTATTACTTAATTATAAACGAGGAAAGAATAATGGTAAGAAATCATAAAGTGAAAGGGTTGGTTTATTTAGCCGTTTTACTATTAGTCTTCTTGCTGCCTGCAACGTCTTTTGCCGCTAAACCTGATCCTATTTTAAAGGATAAGGTTGCTGCGGGAAAACAAGTTTATTTTAAGCGTTGCGTGTGGTGTCATGGCGTTGAAGGCGGCGGCGACGGCCCTTCTGCAGATAGATTGTTTACGCGCCCTAGAAACTTTATTCAGGGTACGTTTAAAATCCGAACGACTGATTCAGGAGAACTTCCCCTGGATGAGAACCTTATAAAAACGGTTACAAACGGGCTTCAAGGTTCGGCCATGCCGGCTTGGGGTGAATTTCTCAAAAAGGAAGAAATCGAAGCGGTAGTCCAATTCGTTAAAACTTTGGTTCAAGACAGAGATTTTGCAGATGAGGACGAGGATGTTAACGTTCAAGATTTCGGAACGAACCCATGGAATACCCAAGGTCCTTATCATTTAGGCATTCCGCAAGAAGCTATTGATCAAGGTCGTGAAATCTTCCAAAAGAACAAATGCTGGGAGTGTCATGGCGGCGAAGGTCGAGGTGATGGTAATCCAACCATGAAAGACGATTGGGGATTCCCAATTGTAGCGGCTAACTGGCAAGAGTGTTGGAACTTCCGCGGAGCACGCCGGGATCCTTACAACCCTTTTAATATTCTTAGAACAATTTCAACCGGTTTGAACGGTACTCCAATGCCTAACTTTAGGGAGCAGATTACTGTTGAAGATCGATGGAAAATTGCCGCTTTTGTTAACTCGCTTTGTCCTAGAAAGAATATTGATAAATTAACAAATAAGCCTGTTAACGATTTCTTGATTAAGTCTAAGTATACTGAGGGTCCTGTTTCCACAAATATGGACGACCCAATGTGGACGGCTCCTTATGACGATGAATTGCTTAAACCTCGGCCTGAAGGTTGGGAGGGAGATCAACGTCGTCATTATGTTGCTATGGCGGGGTAAATAAACGGTGGTAAAAGAAATTTCAAACCAAAAGTGGACAATCTTTGGGTCACTTCACGATGGAGCGCCGAAGAGAATGCGGTTTACTACTTGGTTGAATATCACTTGAGATTTTTGTCCACAAATCCTGAATTTCCAGACGCTGTTGGTATCCAATGGCCTGGCAAACTTCAAGATTTGTTTGGAGCGGAAAAACCTTATTTCATCTATGGCGATTCCAAAAAGCCGATCGATCTTTGGAAAGCGACTTTTATGGCTAAGAACTACAATCCTGCTAATCCGCCAAATGAAAAGGGGTACGATTTGGATTTGAAAGTCAGCGAACATATTGGAAATGGTTTTGACGCCATTAAAGATAAGGAAACCGAGCCTACCGTACAGGTTGTAGCTTCCAAGTTTCACCAAGGTATGGTTAGAGTTTTGTTTAAACGCTCTTTAACTAACGATAATAAAGAGACGGACGTTCAAATTCCAACCGAGAAGTTTATTCCGATTTCCTTTATGCAATGGTCTGGTTATGATAATGAAAAGGACGAGCATCAAGCGATTTCAACTTGGTTGTATACCATTTTGGAGCCGCCGATCCCCGATTCTATTTATTACATGCCTCCAATTGCAGCTGCGATTTTCATTTGTTTCCAAGGATGGTTAGTTTGGATGACGAAGAGAACTCGCAAAATGTGGAATGAAGGTAAAATGAAATAATACTCGAAAGAGTTGGTTTCAGAAAAGCCCGCCGAAAGGCGGGCTTTTTTTTTGCCTTAAAATTCCTTCAAGCCGATTTAGATTTCGATTATTTTTGTTTTGGAGGGATTGCTTTTGAGTTTCCTGGGTATAGATGCGCAAATTTCTTTTCCTAATGCCTCTATAATGCCTTTTTTTAGAAATGACCGATTATATGCCAAGCTCACCTCCCTTGTTGGAACAGGGGCTTTGAACACCTTAATTTTTGCTTCTATTTCCGTTTGTGGCATTTTGTTAATTGCAAGGTAAGGCAGCAAGGTGCATCCCAGATTTTGATCCACTAATTGTTTCAGCGTTTCTAAATTTCCACTTTCGAATTTTACGTTTTTCCCTTTAGTTCGTTCGCCAGATTTTTTTTCACATATTTTTAATATTTGGCTCCTCAGGCAGTGACCATCGCTTAGAAGCCAAACATCGTCGAGATCCAGATCGTTTTCGGTTATTTTTTTTAATTTTTGAAGTGGATGGTTTTCGGAAAGGTAGACGACAAAGGGTTCATAAAATAAAACTTTTTCAATTATTCCTTTAATATTTAACGGAGTAACCAGAAGGCCAGCGTCTAATTCGTCTTCTTTTAGTCTCTCTAGAATTTGAGCGGTTTGCAATTCTTCAACTATGAGTTGTACTTTGGGGTATTTTTGTGAAAAACTTCTTATAAAGAGGGGAATCAAATAGGGCGCGAGAGTTGGGATTGTTCCTAGTTTGAATTCTCCCGTTAATTCTCCTTTTTCGGCTTTGATTAATTCGTCAACTCTTGCGACTTCTTGGAGGATAAGCTGGGCTTGTTCAATTATTTTTTTTCCGATTATTGTGGTTTGAACGGGTTTTTTGGATCTGTCAAAAATAATAACTCCCAACTCCTCTTCTAGTTTTTGGATTTGCATGCTTAAAGTGGGTTGGGTAACGAAGCAAGACCTGGCCGCCAATCCAAAATTTTTAGTTTTATGGACTGCGGCTATATAAGAAAGTTGAATTAAAGATATAGATAACATCGATGGTATTATAAATTTAATCGATTTGAATTATATATAGGTTTGTAAGAAACTTAAAGCGTAATAAAAATTAATCATTGAGATAAACAATTTTTTTAAGGAGCTTTACGATGAGTAGGCTAGCCGGAAGCGCGGTAAAAAAATTAGCGGTTAATGGATTGATATTATTTCTTTTATTGATTTTAGCGGTTGTTATGTTTTCCTCAATTGCAGTGGGCGAAGACTCGATATATGAACCCCTGCCTGTAATGAAGCATCCCTCTGATAATCCGGCGACAAAGGAAAAGATTGAGTTGGGGAAAATGCTTTATTTCGACCCCAGACTGTCGGGAAGTAACTGGATCAGTTGCGCGACCTGTCATAATCCGGGTTTGGGCTGGAGCGACGGTCAGCCTAGAACGATCGGGCATGGCCAAAAGGAATTGGGACGCCATTCCCCAACGGTTATTAACAGCGGATATTCCGAAATACAAATGTGGGACGGCAGGGCTAAAGATTTAGAGGAACAAGCTTTGGGGCCAATTCAATCCAAAGCGGAAATGAACCAGGAAATGGGAGAGTTGATTCAGGAACTGAGCGCTATTCCGGAATACGTTAAACGGTTTAACCAAGTTTTTGGAAAACCGGGGATTTCGCCAAAAAAGATAGCAAAATCGATCGCTGCTTTTGAAAGAACGGTGGTTTCTAGAAACGCTCCTTATGATAAGTATTGGGCTGGCGATAAAAAAGCGATGTCGTCTTCTGCCGTTAACGGCATGAAATTGTTTTTTGGGAAAGCGAAGTGTTCGATTTGCCACAACGGGCCGAATTTTACGGATAGCGGATTCCATAATATCGGCGTTAAACAGCACGGTCCGTTAAAAAAAGATTTGGGTCGATATAATATTTCTAAAGAAGACTTTGATAAAGGAGCTTTTAAAACTCCAGGCCTGCGTCACATTTCGAGAACGGCTCCATACATGCATGACGGAAGCGAAGCGACATTGGAAGAAGTGGTTGATTTTTATAATCGCGGAGGAGACGTAAAAGAAAATTTAAGTCCTTTTATTACTCCTTTGGGGTTGACCAGCGCCGAGAAGAAAGATCTTGTAGAGTTTCTGAAGGCTTTGGAAGGCGAACCAATTATCGTTTCTGTACCGATACTGCCTTAGTTGTTTTTTGATTTTTGAAATTAAAGCGCCGTTTAATTTTATATTAAACGGCGCTTTTTTATTGTGGAGAAATTTCTCAGAAAAGTAGAAAATTTGTAATGGTTTGGTTTTTAGCGCAATTATTAGGATCAAATTGGTTAATTTATGCCAAATACAAACTTTGAAAAAATTCTGAGTTATCGTCCGCATATTTGTTTGTTGGTGTTTCTGTTGGTGTTGGCTAGCGGCGGCGGTATTTCAAATACGAAGTGGGAATTTTTATCAGCCGCTTTCGGGTTTTCTTTTCTTATGGCGTTTGTTTATTTATTTAATAAATGGACTTATATAGAAGAAGATCAAGTTAACACAAAAGGAGGCCCTCTCGATCCTGGAAAAAGAAATAAGGTTTTATATGCTTCGCTTTTCTTCCTGGTTGTTCCGGTATTTCTTTTTTCTCATAACTTATACTTGCTTTTAATTTATTTGATCGTTGCTGGCATTGGTTTTTTGTATAGCTACAAAATTAAAATTCTAGGCAAACTTTTTCGCTTTAAAGACAAATTTATAGTCAAAAACGTCTCCAGCGCCGTTATGTGGGCCGCTCCTCCTGCCCTGGTTCCCGCCGCTTTGCGAGGAGCTTTTTGGCCCTCGGATTTAATTTCCTTTATCGTTATTTTTTTTATTGTCGTCCCAATCGAAATTGTTTGGGACGTTCGGGATATTGAAGGGGACAGGCGTTTTGGAATAAAAACGATTCCAAACGTTTTGGGAGTTCAACCGACGAAAATAATTTGTATCCTTTTATCTTGTATCCCAGGATTCTTGATGTGGAAATTTTCTTATTTTAACTCTTCCTTAATCGCTTTGGCGATTTCAATGGCGCTAATTTTATTAGTAAATCGAAGCCGCGGCCCCATGTTTTATCATAATCTGGTTTTTCTCTGGTGCGGCGCCACGACAGTCCGCCTGATTTTCAATGTCTAAAGTCCTTTTAAAAATCTTTCAATCGGCTTTTCGTTTATTAAGGTGACGGTGATATGCAAAAAAGTCCAGAACATAAAAAAGTTTAACGAAAAGGCGAAATAATATAAATCCCAGATAAAGCCCGATTGAACGTATTGCCCATAAATAAAAAGAGTAAATAAGCTTAAATAGATTAGAGCATTGGTTAAGCGGTAATTTTTATTTTGATTGGTTTGTTCGACTTTTTTATTGAAGTGAAATAAGAAGAAAAGAAACCATGTGAGGTAGTGATATAAAATGACGAACGCGAGAAAATAAAGAAAGTCTTCAAATATTTTAAGGTACGCTATCGCAAATGATATAGCCGTTAGAAGGCTCATTATTTTTATTTTATGGTCTTTTTCTTTTAAGTTTTTCCAGCAGTACAAAAAGAAAAGAGCGAGGGTGAAAACGCCATAAGCCAGTTCAATTTTGGGAGAGATTATCTGTAGTTTTGCAAAGGTGGATATTAGCGAAATGTTTTGTAATGAGATAACGTCTTTGGCGAGGATATACGAAAAACTTGCGTCGTTGAGGGTGGGCAAAAAGATTAAAGTTGTAAGCGAAAAAATAATAAAAGTTTCCGGATAAAACTTTGTCGAAGACTTGAAATAATGAGTCGCTAAAGTCCTTTCATTTAGAATATGATGAAAGAGGAAATAGAGGCCTACAAAACCCATGATAAAAGCGTCAAACCGATATCTCCACCGCAACAATCCAAAAACAAAAGCTATAACTGATAGAAAACTAAAATATACTACCCATTCTTTTGGCCGAGTTAGCTTTTGCGGTAACGATTTAAAATGGTAAATATATGTGGTAATGAAATGTCCTTGCCCAAGAACTACAATCAAAAGAGTTAAAACGACCCACTGCCCCTGAACCGAATCTAACCAGCTTACCGTGTATAAAATAAGACCGGTAATCCCTGCGGATAAGATTTTATTGAGAATAAAATCTCTATTGTTTGAGGAAAACATAGTTTATTAGACCAAAACTCACTTAAGTAAGCCGGTGAAAAATAGGGTTAGAACGATTGGAAAACAGTCTAAACCATTATGAGTTTTGTGATTTGGTTTTTTATGAGAAGGGAGTCTAAAGAAAAGAGAAACTGGCAGGCGTGTCAATAGTTTGCCGGTTGCGCTCAATTTTGAGAGGAACCGGCAAGTATCGGTTATTCGTCGATTTGTTCTAAATCCATATTTCCCTCATTGATTTCTTTTAATGCAAGAGAGTAGTAAGATTTAGGAGAACTAAAATCAGCGGGATCGACATCAATACAAGGTTGCGCGCCTTTTTCAATCTGGTGGATCCGTTGAGAGACCAAAATGCACAATAAGTAGCGGCTCTTTACGACTTTTAAGGCGTCTTTTTCAAAATCTAAAATTTCTTTCATACTAAGCATGGTTCACCTCCGAACAAACATAATAGAGGGTTTTATGCCGTCGGTCAAACGCTAAATTTAAAGCTTGGTTTAGGATTTTTCTGGTTTTTGAAAATGAACGATCCTATAGAGGACTGGCAAGGCAAAAAGCGATAATGTCGTGGAAGAAATAATACCTCCGATGACTACGGTAGCTAATGGACGTTGCACCTCGGCTCCCATTCCGGTGGCAAATGCCATTGGAAAAAAGCCGAGCGAAGCGACCAGGGCTGTCATTAAAATGGGACGTAAACGAGTTGCGGCCCCTTGTCGAATGGCTTCGTCAAGGGTAATCCCCTGTTCTCTTAAAGTGGTGAAAAAAGATACCAGCACCAAACCATTCAGAACGGCCACTCCAGATAATGCGATAAAGCCCACGGCGGCGGAAATTGAGAACGGGATTCCTCGCAGCCATAGAAACGCGACTCCGCCTGTGAGAGCCAGGGGAATTCCGGAGAAAACCAGAATTGCATTTCTAACGGAGCCAAAAGCGGCGTAAAGCAATATAAAGATAACCAGCGAGGATATTGGGGCGACTACCCATAACCTTTTGGAGGCTGAAATTAAATTTTCAAATTGACCGCCCCATTCAATCCAGTAACCTACGGGCAGGGATATTTTTTCTTCGATGATTTTTTGAGCTTCGTTGACAAAAGAGCTAAGGTCGCGGTTTCTAACATTTGCCGTAATAACCACGCGACGTTTTCCGTTTTCCCGGTTAATTTGATTCGGGCCTTTAGTTGAAATGAATTCTGCAACAGCTCCTAAGGTTATATAACCGGCTTTTGTTGTATTGCCATTTTCCATTGATATGTGATCAAAATTTGTATGCTTTAGCGAAAGCGGAATAGGGATTCTTTTTAAAAGTTCGGGGTCTTTTCTGGAGTTTTCCGGAAGCCGCACCACCATATCGAATCTTTTATCGCCGAGGAAAACCTGCCCGGCTTTTTTTCCTCCTAACGCAATCTGTATTACGTCTTGAACGTCGGCTACATTAAGTCCCAGGCGAGCCATTTTTTTTCGGTCAAGTTTGATTGAAAAGACGGGTAATCCGTCGACTTGCTCCACTCTGACGTCCGAAGCTCCTTGGATATTCGATAAAACAGGTTCGATTTCTTTTGCTTTTGATAGAAGGATTTCCATGTCTTCTCCAAAAACTTTAACGGCTATATCGCTCCTAACCCCCGCTATAAGCTCATTAAACCGCATCTCGATAGGTTGCGTGATTTCGTATTTATTGCCCGGAACTTCTTTTAACTTTTTTTCCAGTCTTTTAATAAACTCAAGTTTAGGTAGTTTAGGATTAGCCCATTGAGAACGCGGGTTTACGATAATAAAAACATCGGCGACGTTTGGCGGCATTGGGTCCGTAGCAATATCGGGAGTTCCTAATTTCGCGAAAACGGTTTCTACTTCCGGCAATTCTTTAATCTTTTTTTCCAAAACGTCCTGCATCGCAATTGCTTGCGAAAGGCTGGTTCCCGTGACGCGTAACGCGTGCACCGCAATGTCTCGTTCGTCCAATGTCGGCAAAAATTCGCCGCCCATGCGAGTTGATATGATGAAGCTAAGGCCTATTATGACAACCATAAATGCGATAACTGGAGGGCGATTATTGAGAGCGCGGTTTAGAAAAGTTGAATACGTGTTTGTGATTTTTATAATAAACAGGTCTTCTTTTTCCACCGTTTGGCTTGAAAGAAACTGGGCGACCATAGCGGGAATAAATGTTATGGATAAAATCATGGCTCCGGTTAAAGCCGCCAAAACCGTAAACGCCATAGGGTGGAACATTTTGCCTTCAATCCCAGATAACGTGAGTATAGGCAAATAGACAATCATGATAATGAATATGCCAAATATACTGGGACGAAATACTTCTTTAGAAGCTTCCCTGATTAATATAAAACGCTCATCGTCTGAAAGTAATCGTCCCAATCTTTTTTGTTCCTCGGCTAACCGGCGACTGCAATTTTCGACAATGATTACCGTTCCGTCCACGATGATTCCAAAATCCAACGCTCCTAAACTCAGAAGGTTGCCGCTCACCTGGTTTTTTACCATCCCGGTGACGGCAAATAACATGGACAGGGGAATGACCAATGAAGCTATTAATGCGGCTCTGAAGTTTCCCAGTAGAAGAAAAAGGACCACGATAACTAATATGGCCCCTTCTAAAAGATTATTGCGAACGGTTTTAAGCGTTGCGTTTACCAGGTTTGTGCGATCATAAACAGGTTTTGCTTCAACGCCTTCGGGAAGGGCTTTGTTAATTTCTTTTATCTTTTTGGATACTCTTAAGGAAACGGCTCGACTATTCTCTCCCTTCAACATGAAGACGGTTCCCAATACAATTTCTTCCCCGTTCTGCGTTGCCGCGCCCGTTCTTAATTCTTTGCCAAAATGCACGTGCGCCACGTCTTTTATATAAATCGGGATACCGTTTCGCGTTCCCACCACGATATTTTCGATGTCGCTTAAGTCAAATACTTGGCCAGGGGCTCGTATGAGATATTGCGATCCATTATGCTCAATGTATCCCGCTCCGGCGTTGGAATTATTTTGCGATAGGGCGGTCATAATTTGCCGAAGCGATATTCCATATTCAAATAACCTTTCGATTTTGGGCGCAATTTGATATTGCTTAACATGTCCTCCCGCGCTGTTTACCTCCGTCACTCCTGGGACGGTTAACAATTGCGGTTTTATAATCCAATCCTGGAAAGTTCTCAGATCCATAAGAGAATATTTTTCTTTTGCTGATTCGTCCGCCGTTCTCACAGACCACATAAAAATTTCGCTAAGACCTGTAGCGATAGGTCCCATAATTGGATCAACGCCGTATGGAAGCCGTTCTTTAGCCTCTTGAATTCTACTGCCTACCAGTTGTCGCGCAAAATAGATGTCCGTTCCGTCTTCGAAAATTGCTGTGATTTGAGATAACCCGTATTTTGATAGCGATCGAATATAACTAAGGTTTGGCAGGCCAGAGATCGCTCTTTCCAATGGAAATGTAATACGCTGCTCGACTTCTAAAGGCGTGAATCCTTCCGCTTCCGCATTGATTTGAACCTGAATATTTGTGATGTCGGGAACGGCGTCTATTGGGAGCGCATAAAAATTGTAGACGCCAATCAAAGCCATTCCTATCGTCGCAATGATGACAAGGATTTTTTGTTTAATAGAAAAATTTACAATTTTTTCTAACATAATTTAGTTGTTAACCATGAATTGCCTGTTAATTGATAAGGAAATTATGAAATAAGCCTTACAAATTTAAGGTACATGCTTCATTGAAGCATGAGGCTTCGAGAGCCTCAGCCTGACAATAATAGAGATCAAGATGACATTTTGTTCTGTTAACTAAAAAGTTATTCTCAGTTCCTTTAGCTTTTAATAAAACTTCTAATGCGCGTGAACGGCGGATGATTTTTCTATTTCCGCTTTGACGGCATAACTGTTTTCAGAGACGTAAACTTCGCCTTCTTTTAAGCCCGATAAAACCTCGGCGAACTCCCCGTCGTTTTTACCAATTTCTAATGGACGCGCCTCAAAAATGTTGCCGTATTTTACAAACGCGACCGACCACTCTCGAATGGGTTGAAGAGCCTGGCTGCGAACCGATAATGGAACTGATTTTTCGTTGACTACCAGTTCGACGTCTACAAATGTTCCAGGTCGCCACTTTTTTTCGGAATTTGGAATGACGGCTCTTCCCGTAATAGTCCTGGTGGTTTCATCAATGATAGAACTTAAATAAGTCAGCTTTCCTTCAGTCTCAAGGTTCAAATTTTTATTTTTGACAACAACGCTGGAATCCAGATTGACTTCATTTATTTGATCCACGGGTATCAGGATAGTCGCCCAAACGTCGGAAAGATCGGCAAGCAGAAAGATATCGTCGTCGGCTTTTACCGCTTCGCCGGTGGTTAAATGCTTTTTGATGACCGTGCCGTCGATAGTCGCTCGTAATTCATATTGCGTGAAGACGCGTTTTTCATTTTTTGTTAGCGATTTTATTTCGGTCTGAGTTAGCCCAAGAGCCAAAAGTTTTTGCGTGGAATTTTGCAGGTTGAGGTTTTCCATTTCATATTTTCTTTTTTTCTGGCGTAATGACCATTTGCCGTCGAACGAGATTTTTTCTTTCAAAGACATAAATTTTGCTTCCGCGCTTTTATGTTTTTCCAGCGCGAGTAAATAATCGGATTCAGAAGCAATGCCTTTTTTAAAGAGCCCTTTTTCCCTGTCAAAAACCGATTTGGCTAAACTTAGCTTTGCGTAGGCAGAAATAAGTTCTTCTCGATTTTTGCCGATTAACGAGTTTTCAATTTGTTTGGAAATTTCTTCAACGTCTAATTTTCTTTCCAATAATTCCAACATGTCGGCTGTGTTTTCATAAACAAGCGTTTCTCTGTCTAAATCAATTTTTGCCAGTTGGGCTTTCTTAAGTGAATCCAAATAGGAGATTTTAGCGTCGGCTAATTCCCGGCTTTCTAAAATTGCGATAGCTTCTCCTTTCTCAACTTTGTCGCCGAGATGTTTAAATACTTTTTTTACGACACCGTCTAGTCTGGGAACGATATGAACCACTTTTGTTTCGTTGAGTCCTATTTCGCCGGGTAGTTCGATTTTTCTTTTTATTTTTTGGGGGCCGACTGTCTCGGTTTTTATGCCTGCGTTTTTAATCGCCTCGTCGGGGAGTTCGACTCTGGCTTCAAATTGCGAGTAACTCCAATCGAAGTTTTGTCCTTTCCATTGGGCTTTTACCAAAACTTCAAAGGAATGAGGCTCTGCGACGGTTTTGTCGCCTAATAGGTAATTTCCGCTAGGAGCGAATTGAATCGTATCGACCCTGTCCAAACGTTTAAGCTCTATGGAAACTTTAATTTCGGAAAAGTTGACAGGCTTGAAAGATGAATTGGTAACGTAAGCCCTAAATTGAGGAGGAACGCCTTTTTCAAAAATAGTCAGTTCGATTTGTAAACCGTCTTTTGTGAATAATCGTCCTCCGTGCGGGCCTCGTAAGATATTTTCCGCGCTTTTGACTAATTGTTTCGATTCGCCGTGAAAGTCGTTAGTGTGCATAGAATCTGATTTTAAAATAGCGAGTCCCAAGGCGATTCCAATGCCTAGAATAATAATTACCGAGAAAGGGAATTTATTTTTCATTGTCGAGCCTTTCTCTCTGATTTTGAATTGATTGGAGGTTTGTAAATCAAAATGCTTCCAGTTAAAGCCTCTACGTCGATGTTAGCTTTGTGATATCTGGCCAAAGCTTCAACATATTGTCTTTGCGCCTCAAACCATGTTCTTTGGCTTTCTAAAACCTCCCGTAGGCCAAACTTCCCAAATCGATAACCTTCTTGCGTTGCTTCAAACGCTTTTTGAGCTTCCGGCAGAATTTCATTTTTTATTGAAACGACCTGAGAATGAGAGAATACGAGCGTGTTATAAGCTTTAAAAAACTCCTGTGTTGTATTGAGTTGCATGGCTCTTTTTTCTTCACGGGTTTTCTCCAGCCTGTTTTTCGCTTCGGCAATAGCCCCTTGATTGCGGTTAAATATTTGAATGGGTATGGTAACTCCGAATCTTAGGGTATCGTCGTTAGTCGTTTCTAAATGTCTGTAGCCGCCGTTGACTTGAATGTTAGGAACGCCGTTGGCTTTTTCGCTATCCAGCGCGGCCTGACGCCGTTTTAATTCGGTGGACCAGCGGGCGAGGTTTGGATTTTTAGATAATTTTTCTAAAAAACTTTCAGAGGATGGAATTGGAGAAACTTTAAAAAAGTCTCCAACAGCTTTCGAAAATTGAGGTTGAGCGCTGCCCCAGAAAGAGGCCATGCGTAATCGGGCGTTATCCAGTTCCAGCCTGGAGCCGTTTAGCTCAATTTTTATTGAGGACAGCGCGATTTTCGCTTTAACTTTTTCTATAGACGCCGCTTTACCCGCTTTAACTTTTTCGGAAACGATATCGTGGGCTTGCTTGGCCACCGTCATGAGTTTTTGAGTTAGAGATACTTTGTGTTGAGCTTTCAAAACATCCAAAAAGCTTTTAGACACTTTTGTTAAAAGCTCCAGCCGTTTAGTTTCGTAATCCCAATCAGCCATTTTTTCCGATAGACGATTTGCTTTGACGCGAGCGCTTCTTTTGGAGCCCAATTCAATGAGCGTTCCTAACTGGATAGTGGTTTCTGATTGTTTGAATCCTTCAAAAGGACCCGATCCGGCAATGTCTTCCGTATAGACATTAACGGTCGGGTTCGGCAGAAGGCCGGACTGTAACGTGCGCGCTTCGCGGGCGCGTTTTTCCAGAGACAACGCCGACAACTCGGGACTAAAATTTAATGTTTTTACGATCGCTTGTTTGAGCGTTAAATTGCTTTGATAGCCTTTTTTAATTTCTATTTTTCCGTCTGATTGTGAATAGACGGCGGGAGCTATGCTAAAACAAAATAAAAACCCAACAGCGAGCGCGAACGAATTCCGCTTCATTGTTTTTACGAACAAAAATGAACGCTCTAATAGCGTGTTAATCAATTCTCAACGGCAAAACGCATTATTTTAACGAGAGTTCTTTTTCTTAGCGACTTCTCTGTTAATTGGCTAAAAACCTGGATTTCACGGTTTATTGTGCGTGTCATCCTAAACCGATATTTTGATATCGGTGAAGGTCTCGCCTCGATTCAAGAATATGAGCTGCTTGTTTCTTAGTAGAAAACAAGAAAGACAAGAGTTCTCGATAAAAGCGCAGGAGTAACGCATACTCTAAATGCCATCAAGAGTTTTTGAAAACAGCTTCACTGTATTGGGATCTTTTGTAAGATCCTAATTACTTAGAGTAATATGAGTGGCGGAGACCTTCCCTTAGGAGGGCCGGGGAGGTTGTTATTAAACTTAAGGCTTGCTTTTTGCGGTAAAAAATTAATAAAAGACGGTTCAGAGATATTCAATACCCTAATGACGGCTGAATCTTTATTCAGCTGAAAAGTTTTTTTAGGGTACAGGGTCGTCTTATTAAGATTGACTTCAAAAAAATCAGAATCATGCTCGGAAGAGCTATGGGGGTGATGATGATCTTCATCCGCTTCTTGTTCTTCGCCATGAAAATCCAGAAAGTGAGCTATGCTTTCCACTTCATGGGAATGGACATGACCTTCATGTTCATGAGGCGATAGTTCTCCCTCATGTCCATGCAAATCGTCGGGATGCAGATGGTAAAAGGGTAGAAAGAAAAACTGAAGACTTAAAACTAAAACCAGAAAGAATGAAGCCTTTGGTTTCTTTTTCAAAAAATCAGGCATAGGTCCCCAAGAAAAAAAATATCCCCATAAAACTTTTCGGCGCGTATATAAAAATTATAAGCGGAAAATCATTGAAGAGGCAAATTTATTGTCAATTTGCATCAGAAAAACTGTTTTTTTAGAGGAGCTTTCTATTTTCAAGCGGTTTGATGACTCGAATAGAATTAGACAGAGCGTTAATTTGATTAGCCAGGACAATCTTGGTTTAATTCTTATTTTTCAAATGGAGTATAGGATTGGAGATCTTGAGGGAGTAAATCTATTTAGGTTTTTTGTAAAATGCCTAGGATTTAAAAGCGACTAAAAAGCTGGAATTGTTCTATAGAAATACTTGTTTCTATATACTTTTGTAAATATCTGGACCAATCGCCATTATAATTATTTTTTTGCCCTTATAATCGGAACCGTAAGTTTTATTAAATAATTTTTCAAAAAATAATTCTGGGGAATGCTTAACCGCCCATAAACCTGTATTTGGATCGAGTAAATAATAGGTTCCTTCTTCATATTTTAAACCAATTGTATGGTCGCCATTTAAGTCAATTTTAAAAAAAATAACAGGTCCTTTTGCCATTGCATATTTTGGGGCATCTGTTAATTTTTTGGCGATATCTTTATTGTCTTTGGCAGTTCCGCTAACTTGATCGATTATTTGAATTTCAAAACCGCCAAAATCAGGGTTTTTAGATTTTAGAGAATTTGTAATTAAATTTAGACCTGATTTTTCATCTTGAAAATCCGATGCTTCTTGATGAAGGCTGATAATTTGATTCAGGTCATTTGATTGTCTTACAACTAAAACTTTTTGTTTCAAGTCTTTTTCGTTTTTCAAAAGAATTTTTGAGATTTCATTCATTTTTTGAGCTTGAAGGTTTAATTGGTCTTTTTCAAAACGATATTTTTGTTGTCCCTTTAGATATTTGCCGGGGATAATTCCTCCAGTAGGAACTTTTTGACCAATCACCAAAAAGGGGGCGAGGAAATCCTTTTTTCTTCCTTTTATTTCGCATTGAAGCCAATCCACCACTAAGGCGTGGCACACTCCGTCACGATGTTTTGTATTTTTTATTCCGAGGTTATCTCCTTGCTCAATCCAGGCTATTATTTTTGCGCCATAATTTTTACTCAATAGATAGAATTCATCAGGGATGGTTTTTTCTGGAATAACGTATTTTAAATTTGCAAAATCTCCCAGCGATAAAACGTTTAAAATTTTTCCCGTGTTCGTTTTCTCGGAAATGTCGGTTTTCCCACCGCAAAATTGGCAAGTTTTTAACTGAGAGTTAGATTGAATTAATGGTTTTTGCGATTTAAATTTGTATATATTGAATTTCTTACAATATTTGCATTGCCAGGTCATAAGTTTTTACTCTATGGGTGTGGAAGCTGATTACCTTACTGAATTTCTTTTATCGGATTTTAATTTGTTGAAATTATATCATTTTTATTAAAAATGATATTTGGAAATAATTTGTATTTTGAAAAATTATGATACTGAAAAAACTGGGAAAAGTTTAAGAGACGTTTTTCCTTTATGATTTCTAACATGCAACCATAAAGTGTTTGTGTCGTGGTTGAGTAGAAGCTAGATTAATTTTGACATGGCCGCAACGATTGGCGCTTTCAGGGATTTATCCCAATTCCAATCCCTTTCTTATCCGTATTTATCGCCAGTATTAAAAAGCCGTTGGTTGCGGAAAATTCTTTTTGTAACCCTGATTTTTTTGTTGAATGTGTAATCAATTAGGCGTAATTTTTTACTTAAGTTGGCGGGAGAAATTGGAATCAGGCCTACCCCTGAATCATCCTTTCCTCATTATAAAATCATTCCAGTTTATCTATCTGCCAAAAGGGATGTAGAGATACCTATCTGACATCCTCCGCCAAGGGCAACGGACAATCCCCATTTAAAATTCATTAAAAATGGACTTTCGAGTCCAATGGATATAACTGTGTGCGAAAGGTCCCCCAAAAAATGCCCGTAATAATTAAGGAAAACTCAAATACCAATAATAAAAGCTCCCAAACTAAAGGAAAAATCTTCCCTCATAAAACTTTGGGGCCGGTAGCCGACTTGGAACGTCACCTGCCTCCGGAATGGTGGAGGGATATATTCAATTCCCTGTATTTGAAAACCGACGGCGATGTGGTTGAGAACGACCTCAATACCCGTAGGGATGTGGACCTTCTGCTACAAGCTGCGGAAATAAAAAAAGAACATTCCATTTTGGACCTATGTTGTGGACAAGGGAGACATTCGCTTGAACTGGCTTCGCGTGGCTTTTTAAACGTAACGGGTTTAGACCGTTCCAGATATTTGATTCGGTTAGCCCGAAAACGGGCAAAGCAAAGAGGGGTGAAAATTACTTTTTCCCAGGGAGACGCCAGAAAATTCAGAATGCCGGAAGCTTCAAGGGATGTCGTTATTTTGATGGGAAACTCTTTTGGTTATTTCGAAAGAGAAGAAGACGACCTTAATATTCTGAATGAAGTGAAGCGAGTATTAAAGTCCAGAGGAAAATTGGTTTTGGATATCATGGACGGGGCCTGGATGGCAACCAATTTCGAAACCAGATCATGGGAATGGATTGACCAAACCCATTTCGTCAATCGGGAACGTTCCCTTGCCGCTGACAAAAAGCGAATCATATCCCGGGAAGTGATCACGAACTCCGAATTGGGAGTTCTGGCGGACCAGTTTTATGCGGAGAGGCTTTATACTTTTGAAGAAATCTCAGAGTTATTAAAAAGCTTAGGATTTTCTGAAATTAAACTTCATGGAAACGTCGTTTCGGATTCTACCCGCCAACAGGATCTTGGAATGATGGCCAATAGATTGTTTATCACGGCAATCGGACCGGAAAAAACGGTTCCTCGAAGACCCGCTTTAAGGGACGTTCTTCCCGTCGCCGTGTTACTCGGAGACCCGAATCTACCCGATCAGGTAAAAAGGAATGGAGTTTTCAATGCAGAAGATTTAGAAACCGTTAACCTTTTAAAGAAAAGCCTGGAGGAAATCCCTCAATTCAAATTTAAGTATGTTGAATCTCATCGCCGATTAATTCAGCAGTTGACCGCCAATCCTCCCCGTATGGCATTCAATCTTTGCGACGAAGGTTTTAACAACCAAGCGACCATGGAACTGCATGTTCCGGCTCTCCTTGAATTATTGGATATTCCTTATACCGGAGCTGGACCGGGTTGTCTTTCGCTGTGCTACAACAAGTCCAATGTCCGCTCAATTGCCGCAAATCTGGATGTGGATATTCCGACAGAAACGTATTTCGATCCGAACGATCAAACAGCGAATCTGCCCTCCTTGTTTCCCGCGTTGATCAAGCCCAACTGCGGGGACAGCTCTATTGGCATCACCCAAAACGCGGTGGTCAACAACGCAGTGGAACTGATGAATTATTTGGACCATCTGCGGGATATACTGCCGGGAGTCCCTTTATTGATTCAGGAATATTTATGCGGAAACGAATACAGCGTGGGACTGGTTGGCAACTGCGATAAATTTGAAGCCCTTCCAATTCTTGAAGTGGATTACAGCGAGCTTCCAAAAGAATTGCCGCAAATTCTTTCTTATGAATCGAAGTGGGAACCGCAGTCGCCTTATTGGACCAAAATCAAATATAAAGAAGCTGACTTGGACGACGAAACCCAGCGGAGATTGTTGCATTTCTCCAGCCGCTTGTTCGAAAGGCTGGAATGCAGGGATTACGCCCGGTTTGACTTTAGAGCCGACGCCGAAGGAAAGGTAAAACTCCTTGAGGTGAATCCGAACCCCGGTTGGTGCTGGGATGGAAAGTTGAATCTTATGGCGGGATTTGCAGGAATGGAATACAAAGACCTTCTGGAAATGATTCTGAATTCCGCCAGAGAGAGACTGAGCCTTTAATAATTTAGCGGACCTCTAAAAACTGGCAAATCAGAATTTTTAGAGCTTCCCTTTATCTGGTTACCATTCCGACAAAACCATGCACCTATCGCCCTATGAACATCTGGAAAAGAGATTCAAAAGAATTCATACTCTGAAGACTATTATTCATCTTCTCCGCTGGGACGCCGAAGTTATGATGCCCCAGGGAAGCGCCGATCTCCGCGCCGCCCAATTATCTCTACTGGATACAGAGACCAACTCTATCCTTAGATCCAAAAAGACCGAAAAGCTGTTGAACCTGGTTGAGAGTTCTTCCGGTGCATTGAACGAATGGGAAAAAGCCAACCTCAGGGAAATTAAGCGAATCTGGCTTCGCGCAAATGCAATTCCCAAACGTTTGATCCGGTCCCTGCACTTTGCGACAACTAAAGGGGAAATGTGTTGGCGGAAAGCCAGGGAGGAAAATAACTTTAAGCCGCTGGCGCCCCACCTGGAAAGAATTATTGATTTGCTCCGTGAAAAGGCGCAATGCCTCTCCGGAAAATTGGGAATCCCACCCTACGACACTCTGATCGACGAGCATGACCCTGGCGGGCGTTCGGGTGAAATTGATAAAATTTTCCAGGTATTGGAAATCAGACTGCCCGCTCTTATTGAGGAAATTATAGAATTTCAGGAGCGGCACACGTCGCGAAGCATCACAGAACCCATTTCGGTAAAAAAACAAAAAAGTTTTGGGAAATGGGTGATGGAGCGCGTGGGGTTCCCGTTTCATTTTGGCCGACTGGACGAAAGCCTGCATCCCTTTACGGAAGGCACCGCCGAAGACATTCGCATAACGTCCTGCTTTTCCGAAAAAGATTTCCTTTCGGGTTTAATGGGAGTTCTCCATGAAACCGGCCATGCCTTATACGATCAAGGATTGCCTTCTGAGTGGTCCTTTCAGCCCGCAGGGCGGGATCGGGGCATGTGCATCCATGAAAGCCTGGCCCTTTTCCTTGAGATGCTCATTGGCCGGACGAAGGAATTTATGATTTTTTGCAATCCGGCTTTATTAAAAATTTTCGAAGTATCCGGGCCAGCATGGAAACCCGATAATCTTTTCAGAATGGCGACACAGGTCAAAAAGGATTTCCTCCGCATGAACGCAGATGAAGCCACCTATCCCATGCATATAATCATTCGATACGAGTTGGAAAAAAGCCTGATTTCCGGATTGCTCCGCGTGAGAGATTTGCCGGAAGCCTGGAACGAACGCTTCAAGTTGAAGTTTGGGATTTTTCCGGACAGCCTGAGCGACGGGTGTTTGCAGGATTCTCATTGGCCGCAGGGTTATTTTGGTTATTTCTCAACCTATTGCCTGGGGCTTATCATCGCCACCCAGTTTTTTTCCGCATTAAAAAAAGAGCTTCCGAATGTGATGGAGGAAGTCCAGGCAGGGCAATTTGAAAATTTAATGAATTGGTTAAACGACAGGATTTTTAAACAGGGGGCAAGGTTTACGCGAAATGAATTGATCACACGAGCGACAGGAGAAGAGCTAAACCCCTTGTTCTATTTGGATTATTTGCAAAAGAAATACCTCGATACGAACTGACGATAAACGGGATGGAATAATAGCGCGCATCGACGGTTAAATTTCAAACCCTCTCGCTTTGATTAGTTTACCGGGCTTTAGCTTATTTTTTCGTCTGGGAATTTTTTCTGGTACCACTCAATAACCTGGGGATAAACGGAATCGTCGTCCGCCAGGTCGTAATCCAGTTCATCGCTTAGAAGAATCTGCGACAGGTGCGCCCGTTCTCTAATAGGAATGGATGTTATCACCAATCTCGAATTTATTTTTTCCATTAAATCGTCAAATTTCTTGGGGTCGTTCAGTTCTTCAGGTCTATCCATTAAACAGATCTCCTTTATTGTCCAAAGCAAGCAAAAGACAGGCGTGTTTAATAATTGATCGCCTGATAATTGCGCCTCTAAAATTTTTGGCAAAACACGGGATTGATCGACAGATAACGCATCTTGTCATAATCTTGTAAGTTAACAATAACCTAATTCTGGTATAAATTACAGGGGTGGATCATAGGAGGTTGAGTGGACGAAAAGATTAATTTTGATACGCTTGATATCTTAGCGGCGGCGATTGGCGCGGTGATCGCTTTTTCGTTACTGCCTGTTCCCGCCGATCGCGGCACGGAGCGTGTCGTAGTTGGTTTGTCGGTCCTGGCAATGGTGATCGTCAAACGATTTTTCATAACGACAAAACAACCAAACCCCAATTCGAAGGCCAGCGTTCGTTTGGTTTATTTGTTTATTGCCTTGGTCGGAACCGTTTGCGTTGCGCTTCCTACGGTGGCAATGTTTGTCGATTCTATGGCGGAATTCCGCGAAGGCGGCGTGTTCAAAACCCTGCTCGTCTTTGGTATTGCTTTACTTCTAATAGCTACCTATATTGATAGGCGATTGCTTAAACTGCCTTGAAAATGAGATCGCGATTTCCTTCGAGCGCTTTATTAAGGAACTAAAAACAAAAAATAATAAATATGTTAGCCGAGGTTCTTGAAGACCGACCTCCTTGTTTTAGTTCCTTTGGCAAGCCATATCGTGTCGCGTGTCATCCAGAAGCGAACTGAAGGTTCTGTGAAGGATCTCGCGCCGATTCAAAAAAATGAATTCCTTTTCCTTCGAACCTTGCAATACCGCTTTCAAGTTAAACGTGAAAACTTGAATATATTTATGGATTGCCAAAATATAATTTGGTATGCTATTTTTGAGATTAAATTACCTAATTTGACCCAAAGGGGTTATTGACAATCTCTCAATCTGGTTTTTGGTTAGCAGTTTATGGTAAATCTAAATTAACTTAGGGGGGATGCATGCCGAGTGTTGAGCAAGTTTTTGTGAAAAACTTGAAACTAGATTTAAATAATTATCGTGTTACTAAACAAAATTCAGAATTAGCTGAAATTAATGCGCTTATATCAGCAAAGCCAGAGAAATTTTGGGCTTTGATGAATAGCCTTCTTGATGATGGATATCACCCGACGGAAAATATAATAGTTCTTAAGGAAGGTGGAAAAAAAGTAGTTAAAGAGGGAAATAGGCGAATAGCTTCTTTAAGAATAATTTTAGGACTAACAAAATATCAACTTTCGGAGCTTCCATCTGATATAAACGAAAAAATAAAAAATCTATCGAAAATATGGCTTAAATCGAATAAAAAAGTTCCTTGCGTTGTGTATGATGAATCTGAGGAAAATGTTGTTAAAAAAATAGTGGCACTCACTCATGCTAAGGGAGAAAGTGCCGGGCGCGATGTTTGGAATGCAATTGCCCGAGCAAGACATAATAGGGATATGGAGAAACCTGAATCAGGCCTTGATCTTTTAGAAAAATTTTTAAAAGAATCTACTCTCATTTCAGGAGAACAAAAAAACAGGTGGGGAGGGGATTATCCTATTACTGTATTGAATGAAGCTATTACAAAGATGTCTCCCCTGCTGGAACTGGATTCGTCACAAAAACTTGCTTCTAACTACCCCAAAATCAATTTTAAAAATAAAGTGGATTTGATAATTTTTAAAATTGGCTTAGCGGAAGTTGGTTTTAAAGATATCAGAACTCAAAACTTTTTTACAAAGCCCTGGACATATCAGTGCCAGCGGATAAGGATACAACTTCAACTTCAGGTGGTGCTTCTACTCAAACCGGTTCGTTACCTAAAACAAAGACTAAGAAAACCAAGGCAAAATCTTACGCAAATACTGATCCAGCATCGGTCAAAAATATATTAAAAAAATTTAAACCAATGGGTCAAAACAGAGAAAAACTGGTAACTCTGCTTGACGAGATTAAAAAATTAGATATAAATAGGCATCCTCACGCGTTCTGCTTTTTATTAAGGAGCATGTTCGAAATATCAGCAAAAATTTACGCGACTGAAAAAAAAATCTCGATAAAAAATACAAAAGGCAATGATAAATCCCTGTCAGTTTTTCTGGGTGATATTACCAAAAAACTTACAAAGAATAAAAGTGATAAAGAAATGGTGAAATTATTACATGGTTCAATGGCCGAAATTGGAAGACATGATGGTTTGCTTTCTGTTACTTCTTTAAACCAGCTAGTACACAATCCTAAGTTTTCCATAGCTCCTTCAGATATATGCAGATTGTTTGGAAATATTTTTCCTTTACTCGAAGAAATGAATAAATAACATAGATTGGATTCTGAAATATGGTTAATAGCTCAACTCCATTACGTTACCCGGGTGGTAAGCAAAAACTAACTCCTTTTATTTATGAAATCATGGAAGAAAATAACTTAATTGATGGAGAATATGTCGAGCCATATGCTGGAGGCGCGGGGGTTGCAATAAATCTTTTACTAAGTGGCGTTGCAAGTAAAATACACCTCAATGATTCTAGCTTCCCGGTTTATTGTTTCTGGTATTCAATATTAAACGAAACCGAAGAATTCTGTAGAAGAATATATAAAGCAGCGTTAACAATAGATGAATGGCGAAAAAAACAATATATTGTTTTAAACCCAAAGGAATTTGATAAAATCGATATTGGATTTGCGATGTTTTATCTTAATAGGTGTAATCGCTCTGGCATACTTAATGCGGGGGTTATAGGAGGAGTAGATCAAAAAGGAAAGTGGAAGATGGATGCTAGATTCCCGAGAAATTCACTAATTAATAAAATAGAATTAATTGCAACTCACAAAAAAAAAATAAAAATCAGGAATTGGGACGCCGAAAAATTTATCGTAAGTTATATTAGTAAATTACCTAAAAAAACGCTAATTTACTTTGACCCTCCCTATTTTAATAAAGCTAAAAATCTCTACAAAAATCACTACAAACCAGAAGATCATGCAAGAATTGCTCGATCTATCCAACTCATAACCCACCATCCTTGGATAATCTCATATGACAATGCGGTTGAAATTCTAAATAGTTATAGAAAAAGAAAAACATTCATATATTCCTTACAATATAGTGCATTTCAGACTTACAAAGGAAGCGAAGTATTTATATTCTCTGATAAAGTTTCAATACCCGAAAAGTCCTCAATTCCTTGGATAAATGAAGCTTTAGCTTGATATAAAATCATTTACTAAAATCTATTTAAGGGTTTTTTGCAAACGTTTCTTTCTGATCGATAGCGGTATTTGTGATCTAAGAAGGTTTATCACTGCTTGTATGGCTAGATATAACTAATACTGTTTACAAACTTTTGGTCGCAAATTGAAATTAATTCATCTTGAGACCTTTACTTCTTCGGTTTGAGGACTTCTTTTAGGTATTTGCCGGCGCTGGAGTTTTTGACTTTGACGATTTCTTTGGCGTTCCTTCAGCGGTAATCTCGCCGCCGCCGTCTCCGCCTTCCGGTTCCAAGGCGGCAATATAGTCTGCATGAGAATTATATTTTATTGAGACTTTATCAAATCCCAAAAGCCAGCGGGAGTGATAATGATTAAGTTCTTCACTTTTTTAAGTTTGAGAAGATCGTCGTCTCCCGTAACAAGAACATTTGCATTTGCTTCCAGGGCGGAAGCAAGAATCCATAGATCGTCGGGATCATCGCATTCAGGAGCGTCAAATGGTTTGTCTGGCTTGGGTATAACTTCTCTGCGTCTGAGCAAACGAACAAAATCCTGGATCATTTCATCGGAATAGGAAGGACGTTTTTTTAGAACTCTTTGCAACTCTTTTAAAACTACTTCACCCGTTATCGGATAATATGAGGGACTTGCTAAAACTGTTTGGAGAAGCTCGGCACAACTCCCTGTCTCTGTTATGAAGGCGCTGACCAAGACGTTGGTGTCAAAGAAGACTTTCACGAAATAATTTTAAATACATCTTCTTCAGAATGAATACCGGCTGCCTTAGCTATTGGAATGGCTTTTTTTCGGAGACGTATAAGTTCCTGCAAGTCTAAGTGACGCTGGAGAATATCTTGGATCAGGTTCTCCATGTCTTGGCCAGTGAGTTGGCCTTCTTCCTCTAAACGACGTTGAATTTCGTCATTTAGAGAGACTGTTACCGATAGACTCATTTTAGTTGTCTCCACTTAGAAGGAATGATTACTTAGCAATATTCTACGGGAATTTTAGTCAAGACTCAATGAGGTTTATGAAGATGGTTAGTGAGGAAAACGGCCAGGTATTTAGTTGTATGGTTGATCGGGTTGTTTCTTTGAAGCATTGGGTTTTGAGAACTTCCTAAGGAACTTAAACAAGGAGGTCGGTCTTCGAGAACCTCAGACTGACATTTTGTTATTTTTGCTTTTAGTTCCTTGGTTAATTAACTAGCTAAGCTGGTCGGGCGTTCCTAAGAATAAGGAATTTATTTTATTAGATCGAGGCGACCCTTCGACAGGCTCCTAGAGGATAAGTGGAATGATTAACCCTAGATTCTTCGTCGCCACTTCGTGGCTCCTCAAGAATGACGTTAAGATGAGCTTTTATTAAACGCAATGTTTCAATTCTAAAGACCAAAGTCTTTACTTTTTTGGTTTGAGAACGTCCTTTAGGTATTTGCCGGTGCTGGATTTTTTGACTTTGACAATTTCTTCGGGAGTTCCTTCGGCAATGATCTCGCCGCCGCCGTCGCCTCCCTGGAGTTGTTCGAAACCGAAAACAGTTTGCAAAG
>CAYFMN010000002.1:72402-114849 GCA_964344185.1 uncultured Nitrospinota bacterium | reverse complement strand
GCCGCCGCCGTCGCCGCCTTCGGGTCCCAAATCCACAATGTAATCCGCCGTCTTAATTACGTCTAAATTATGCTCGATAACGATTATCGTGTTGCCCGAATCGACTAATTGATTGAGCACTTTCAAGAGTTGTTTGACGTCCGCGAAGTGAAGCCCGGTGGTGGGTTCGTCTAAAATATATAAAGTTCTGCCGGTGCTTCGTTTACTCAATTCTTTGGAAAGCTTGACCCGCTGCGCTTCGCCGCCGGAAAGCGTTGTCGCGGGTTGCCCCAGCTTGATGTAATCCAATCCCACTTGCGCTATCGTATCCAGCTTGGTTTTGATGGATGGAATGTTTTCGAAAAAAATCGCGGCCTCTTCGATGGTCATTTCTAAAACTTCCGAAATGTTTTTGCCCTTGTAAGCGATATCCTGCGTTTCGCGATTAAATCGTTTGCCCTGGCAGATTTCGCAAGTTACAAAAATATCCGGCAAGAAATGCATTTCCACTTTTATGATGCCGTCGCCCTGGCAGGCTTCACAACGTCCTCCTTTTACGTTGAAGCTGAACCTTCCCGGCTTGTAGCCTCTAAGCCTTGATTCGGGCAACTCGGCAAATAATTCCCTTATGTGAGTGAATACTCCCGTATAAGTCGCCGGGTTTGATCTTGGCGTTCTGCCGATTGGGGATTGATCGATGTCGATGACTTTATCGATATATTGAATCCCTTTGATTTTGTCAAACTTCCCCGGCTTGTCCGTTGATTTCCAAAAATGTTGCGCTAAAGCCTTATAGAGTATCTCAATGACCAAGGTGCTTTTGCCCGATCCGGATACGCCGGTGACGCAGGTTAGTTTTCCTAAAGGAAAGCTGGCGTTTATATTTTTCAAATTATTTTGTTGGGCTTTTAATATCTCTATGGATTTACCCAGGCCATGCCTTCTGCGTTCGGGGATTTCTATCTGTTTCTCTCCAGACAGGTAGTTTCCTGTCAGGGAGTTTTTTTCCTTTAATAAATCTTTGGGAACTCCTGAAAAAACGACGTTTCCTCCATGCACTCCGGCGCCGGGTCCCAAGTCCACGACGTGGTTCGAAGCGCGGATGGTTTGCTCGTCGTGTTCGACCACGATGACGGTGTTTCCCAAATCTCTTAATTTGGTGAGAGTGCCGAGCAGCCGGTCGTTATCCCTTTGGTGAAGTCCTATGCTGGGTTCGTCCAGGACATACAGGACTCCGGTGAGGCAAGAGCCTATTTGGGTGGCGAGACGTATACGTTGACCTTCGCCGCCGGACAGCGTCGCCGAAGAGCGGTCCAGGGTTAGATAATCCAGACCAACGTCGTTTAGGAAACCGATTCGTTCAACAATTTCTTTGACGATTCTGCGCGCGATAAATTTTTCCTGTTTGTCTAACTTAATGCTATCGAAAAATGATTTTAAGTTTTTAATTGATAGACCGGTTAGCTCGACGATGTTTCGTTTATTTATTCTTACGGAAAGTCCTTCTTTCGTTAATCTGTTTCCTTTGCATGAAGGGCAGGGCAGGGAGCGCATGTACTTTCCTATTTCCTCGCGCATGGTCATGGAATCGGTCTCACTATATCGCCTTTCCAATTCCGGTATGATTCCTTCGAACGCGCTCCGGTAAAAATGTCTGCGGTTGCCTTTTTCGTAATGGTATTTGACGGTCTCGTCGCCGGAACCGTACAATAAAACTTTTTGAATTTTTTTGGATAATTTGTGGAACGGAGTGTTAAAGCGAAATTCGTAATGGTCCGCGACCGCTTCCAGTTTTTGAATGAAATAAATGGAGTCGCGTTTGGCCCAGGGTTTAATGGCTCCATCCCTAATGGACAAATTAGGGTCGGGCACCACCAGGTCCGGGTCGATTTCCGGTTTGGAGCCGAGTCCGTCGCATTTAGGGCACGCGCCGGTTGGGTTGTTGAATGAAAATAATCTTGGCTCTAATTCCGGGTAACTGATTCCGCAATAGCTACAGGCGAACTTTTCGCTAAAGGGCAAATCTTCATGTTCTCCGTCTTTTTCTCCTAATATAGAGACGATTAACGAACCGTCGGCAAGTTCCAAACCTTTTTCGACCGACTCGGCAATTCTTTTTGACAGGCCGGTTTTTATAACTAACCGGTCGATGACAATATCGATGGTGTGTTTGTATTTTTTATTCAAAACAATTTCTTCGTCCAGCGATCTTATTTCTCCATCGATGCGCGCTCTAACAAAGCCCTTCTTCTTCATCTGCGCGAGTTCTTTTTTGAATTCTCCTTTTCTATCTTTTACAAGTGGGGCAAGGATGATGGCTTTTTTCCCTTCGGGAAGGTTTTGAACCTGATCGACGATTTGTTGAACGGTTTGAGAAGATATTTCGCGGTTACATCCATAGCAATAGACGCGTCCGATTCTTGCGTAAAGCAACCTTAGATAATCGTAAATTTCGGTAACCGTGCCGACGGTTGAACGCGGATTTTTGCTGGTGGTTTTTTGTTCGATAGAAATGGCGGGGGACAGGCCGTCGATGTAATCGACGTCCGGTTTTTCCATGAGTTCGAGGAATTGCCTTGCATACGCCGATAGAGATTCAACATATCGCCTTTGTCCTTCTGCGTATATCGTGTCAAACGCTAAAGAAGATTTCCCCGATCCGCTCAATCCTGTTATGACGACTAACTGGTTTCTGGGAATTTCCAGGTCGATGTCTTGAAGGTTGTGCTCTCTTGCGCCTTTGATTGCTATTTTTTCTATGGCCATTTATTTTTTTAATTTTATGAGTGTCTTTAATGATTCGTTTTTTAACTTGAGGCGATTTGCTCGTTCTAAAGACAAGGAGTTTATTTTATTGGATCGAGGCGAGATCCTTCGCCGATACTAGCGTATCGCCTCTGGATGACACGCATTGGTTTATGAGTTGTAAGCGGTTTTGTTGGGTTTTACGGTTTAAAAGATCTCCTAAAGGTAATATTAGATGCGACAAAGCTAACTTTTGGATGGAAAAAGCCGGTTCCATTTTTCGTCGACGCGCTGTTTGATTTCCGAAGACATTTCGATTTCGTCCGGCCAATCCTGGGTATAGCCTTCCTCCGGATATTTTTGGGTAACGTCTACGCCCACCCGATTTCCAAAGAAATGAAAATCCCTTTGCGGATCTAAATTAGCAAAGAATTTCCAAAGAATGCGCGAAGTATCTTCCAGATTGACGTGTCCTTCGAAAACAATCAGGAAATCAATTTCGTTGTGGCGTTCAAAAAACGATTTGATGAAGTCTGCGGACTGGCCGGGTTTTGTTTTATCGAGGGCCGCCAGCAATATTGGTTTTTTTCTGTTCACCAGTAAGAAGCGGTTTACTTCTTTAAACGTTTCTTTTGCGGCTTCGGAATCAAACGCGACAACGCCTTGCGTTGTCAGAGTTGATTCGCCTTCAAATCCCAACTCTCCTTTGACTTTGTCGGTGGCGTCGAAGCCCACTTTCGATCCATATAAAGCTTGATCGGACGAATGGTTTAAAACGTCTAAGATACCTTCGGTAAAAAACAGGTTATTTTTTTGAAAAAAACGTTCCAGAAGCAGGTCTAAAATTTTTTCGTAATCGTTTACTTTTACATTTGCGTCCACCACCACGATGGTTTTAACAAAGCTCATTTGTCCCATGCTCCAGAGAGCGCTCATCAATTTTCTAGCCTGCATTGGGTAGCGTTTATTGATCGAGACGATGACGCAATTGTGGAAGACGCCTTCTAACGGCATATCCATATCGACGATTTCTGGCAGGTGCAATCGCATGAGCGGTAGAAAAATTCTCTCGGTGGCTTTGCCAAGGTAAAAATCCTCTTGCGGAGGAATGCCGACAATGGTTGTTAAGTAAATGGGGTCTTTTCGATGGGTGATGGCGGTTACTCTAAAAACGGGATATTCGCCGTCTTGCGAATAGTATCCGGTGTGATCTCCAAAGGGGCCTTCCACCTTGGCTTCGTTGGGATCGATTATCCCTTCGAGAATAATCTCGGAGGATGCCGGAACCTCTAAATTTACGGTTTTACATTTGACTAAAGGAACGGGAGATTTTCTTAGAAAACCGGATAATAAAAATTCGTCGATTCCATAAGGTAGCGGGGCCGATGCGGAATAACAAGACGCGGGATCGGCGCCTATGGCGACGGCCACTTCCATTTTTTGATTTCTTTTTTTGAATTCGTGAAAAAAATGCGCTCCGTCTTTATGGATATGCCAATGCATGGCGGTTGTTTTATCATCAAAGACCTGCATTCGGTATAGTCCGACGTTGCGGATTTTTCCGTCGGCGTCGCGATTGATTACCATTGGAAACGTGATAAACCGTCCCGCGTCGTTCGGCCAGCATTGCAGTATCGGCAGTTTGGATAAGTCGACCGCGTCGCCGGTTAAAACAACCTCCTGGCATGGGGCGGAACTTGTCATGCGGGGAGGGAATTGCGAAGCTTCTAAGAGCATGGGCAGCATTTTTATTTTTTCTATCATGCCGGTTGGCGGCGATATTTTTACAAATCGTTCGATTTCTTTGGCGATATCGTCCAGGTCGTCGACCTCAAGGGCCAACTGCATTCTTTTATAACTTCCGAATGCGTTGATCAGAACGGGGATATCGCTGCCTTCTACATTTTCAAACAGCAGGGCTTTGCCGCCGTTGGGACTTTTTGAAACGCGGTCTGTTATTTCCGGTATTTCAAGAACCGGGGAGACTGGTTCTTTGATGCGGACCAGTTCGCCTTCGCGATCTAATTTTTGAACAAACTCTTTTAAAGAAAAATAGGACATGGTTTAGCGGTTTTTGGGAAAAACGAGGCAAATAGGAAATTATACAGGATTATTTTCAGCCGTCGATTGAATATTGGACTGGCATAACTCTTTGAGGTCAATGTTACCCATTATGTTAAAATAATCTCATTATGATACGGTTTGTTATTAAACGAATTTTGCAGGGGATTCCGGTTCTTATTGCGGTTAGCTTGATTACATTTTTTGTAATGAGGGCCGCTCCTGGAGGTCCCTTTGATAAGGATAAAAAATTGCCGCCGGAGATATTGGCGAATATTGAGGCGAAGTACCATCTGGACAAACCTCTTTGGAGTCAATATTTATATTATGTGGGAGGGCTTCTAAAAGGCGATTTTGGACCTTCTTATAAATACGTTGGTCGCGATGTTTCGGAAATTATTCTGGAAACGTTTCCCGTTTCTTTTGTTTTGGGCGTTTGCGCTCTAATTGTGATCATTGGAGTCGGGATTCCCGCTGGAATTTTATCCGCTTACCGCGCTAATACATTTATCGATACCGGGGTAATAATTTTTGCAACTGCGGGGATATCGTTCCCAAGTTTTGTTTTGGGCAGTATGTTGGTTTTAGTGTTTTCCCATCATTTACACTGGCTGCCGCCCGCCTTGTGGGAGAGTCCGCGGCATGTGATTTTGCCGTCGTTAGCTTTGGGAGCGGGGTATGCCGGATATGTGGCCCGCTTGACGCGTTCGACGTTTTTAGAGGTTTTGAGCGCAGATTATATTCGAACGGCGAGGGCGAAAGGGTTGAGCGACTTCCAAATCTTATATAAGCACGCCTTTAAAAATGCAATTTCCCCCATTCTTTCCGTAATGGGACCTATTGCGGCGGGAGTTGTCACGGGATCGTTCATTATCGAATTTATCTTTTCTATTCCGGGGATGGGCAGTTTTTTTATCACGGCGGTGAGTAATCGAGATTACCCTTTAATCATGGGAGTGACCCTGGTTTATTCGGTTTTGATTGTGCTTGCCAATATTTTGGTGGATATGGCGTATGCGTGGCTTGATCCAAGGGTAAAAGTTTGAGGAGCCAGCTTAAAGCTTTATAAGGGGACCTCTAATAATTGGAGTTTTTACTGGTTTGCTATCGCCTAGCCCTTGAATTTAGGGGCCAGGCTCCTGGCAAATCTGAATTTTTAGAGATTCCCATAAGTCAATAAGTTGTTTTTAGACGAATATTATGAAAGCAGTGAGATCATTTTTATCAAAATTACCGTTATCGGCAAAAATAGCGGGAAGTTTTATCCTTGGAATAGTCGCTATTTCCATTTTTGCTCCCTGGTTAGCTCCATTTCCTTATGATCGGCAAGATACGCTGCATTCATTGGCTTCTCCGGGATTTCCCTATTGGTTTGGCACAGACCGCCTGGGTAGAGACCTGCTTTCCCGAATTATCTATGGGGCCAGGATTTCATTATTTGTAGGGATTTTTACGACGGTCGCCGCGTTAATCATTGGCGTTATATATGGAACGATTTCTGGATACGCAGGCGGTCGAGTCGACAGCGTCATGATGAGAGTTGTGGACGTTATCTTTTCCCTGCCAGACCTTTTATTGATTATTTTGATAACGGTACTGGTTGGACGCGGGTTGTTAGGTATTTTTATCGCGCTCACCCTGGTGAGTTGGGTCACCACAGCCAGATTGGTCCGCGGGGAAACCCTTAAATTAAAAGAAAGTCAATTTGTAGAAGCCTCGCGAGCGTTAGGGGCCAAACATTTTCGGATCATGTTCCGCGAAATATTGCCCAATTTGTGGGGAATTTTGATCGTAACCCTTAGTTTTCGCATTCCGGTGGCAATTTTATCCGAATCTACGTTGAGCTTTGTTGGATTGGGAATCGCCCCTCCTTATAGCAGTTGGGGAACATTGACAAATGAAGGATGGATGGCGGTAAAATTCTATCCACATTTGATAGTTTTCCCTTCACTGGCTATATTTATTACTATATTGTCTTTCAATATGTTGGGAGATGGTCTGCGCGACATTTTAGATCCGAAAGGCAAAACTAATTAGCGATTCAGCTTTGGTTGTATATCTATTTGAATTCTAATGGCTTTTTCTATTTTTTTTAGTTAGTCTAGGGATATGTAGGGTCGCTAAAATTTATAAATTGACATGTATGGGAAATCGTTATACATTTCCTTTTTCTTACGCGATTTCTCAACTTGGTCGTATTCACGAGGCGATAATGGATCCGATTAAATACGATTTGGTCAACGAAGTAATTCGCGTTTCCCAGACCAATTTATTGGAAAAGCAGCGGGAAAAACAACCCGGAGAGACCGCCTGTTTGGAGTGGATTCAAAAGAATGCCGCTTTATACAGAGAGCACTATAACAAGAGTCTCGAAGGTTTTTCCAACCAGGAGCTGTGTGGGATGTTAAAAGAATTAATCGGGTCGGGAAAAATTTTGGACGACGTTCTTACGGATTTTCCCGC
Organism: uncultured Nitrospinota bacterium; assembly: GCA_964344185.1. Lineage (GTDB taxonomy): Bacteria > Nitrospinota > Nitrospinia > Nitrospinales > JAJDAT01 > JAJDAT01. The sequence continues at coordinate 107,601 of CAYFMN010000002.1, read as the reverse complement.
TTTCCCAAACAAATGAAAATGTAACTAATCGATTCAGAACTATGGAAGAAAAACAAGCTCCAAAGACCGAAAAAGAAGGCGAAGCCAAGGGCGGCGCCGCAACTGAAGCAAAAAAGCCAGCCGCAAAACCAGCCGCCGCCAAAGCCGCTGGCGCCAAAAAACCAGCCGCAAAGCCGGCTAAAAAGCCCGCCGAACCTCTGGTTGATAATGGCGACGGCACCATTACTGATCCTAATTCTGGCTTAATGTGGAAAAAAACGGACGCTTGGATTGATACCCATAAATTTTATTTATGGGCAGACCATAGAGAATACGTCGAAAAAGTTAATGTGGAAGAATTTGCCGGACATAACAGTTGGAGAATTCCTTCCAAAACCGAAGCTGCGTCTATTTTTAATAAAGAAAAAGAATGTATTGATAAGAATGGCAGCGTTTTTTACGTTGATCCTATTTTCGAAAGAGGCGGCGTCGGCAATACCTGGATTAGCGAATGCAGCGATGAAAAGATAATTCGCTATGATTTTAAGACAGGCGTTGACACTCCTTATCCGCCAGCAGATATATGGGCGTCCATTCGATTAGTTCGTAAAGAAGGCGATCCGCCAAACTTACCTGGAGGAAGCGGAAAACCCGCCGATACAACAGCAGAAAGTTCTGCTGGTTCTGCTGAAACTGCAACGGCAACAGAGGAAGCTCCAGCAGCAAGCGCTGCCGCTCCTAAAGCTTCGGGTGGCTCCAGTAAAAAAGGACCTCTCAAAAATAAGAGACCTGGCGGAATTACGGACGCGGAAAGAGCCGAAATGTTGAAAAACGCCAAGGCTCATGCCGCAAGCAAGAAGAAGTAAAAGTTAGTATCTTTTTCTGTTCTGATTAAGCCAGCTCCGCACAAGCTCCGTTGCATATTTTGGGTTCATCATCACAAACTCGTCCAGCTTTTCTTGACGTTCAATATCCTCGGGAGCTCGGGGCGGTTCCTTCTTTTCAGGTTTCTTTTTTTCATCTCCCTTTTTTTTCTTTTTCTTCTTTTTTGGTTTTAGTAGGAAGAAAAGCCAAACGGTTAGGCCAACCGCCAACAAGCCTATAATTATTAAGGTAGTCACGTCTTTAATCGTTTATAACCATAAACTTGACGATAAAATCCCCTCGCTTTTTGCCCCATTGAATTGCGGCTCCCAACCCTGGAATTCTATATTCCTCGCCAGTTAATGTGTCTTCTTCAAGATAAATCTTTTTAATTGAATCGAGGGTTTCCACCTCAATTTCTCCGCCGGTTTGCGCCAGCTTTGCGTCAATTTTGACTTCGGCATAGATGTTTTCTTTGACTCGTTTGAAGGTGGGGTGTTTTTTTGTTTGAACTTTTAAAAATAAATCGCCCGGAGGCCCGCCATTTTTTCCTTCTCCGCCTTTTTTTTCAATTCGAATTGGGTATTGATCGGCTACTCCGGGAGGGATTTTGACGTCTATGGAGGTTTGGACAACTACCTGGCGTTTACCGTCGCAAATAGAACATTCTTCCCCTGCGCTGGCCCCGGTTCCGCCGCAGTTATCGCAATTAACATATTTTTCGTAAGAATATTTTATTTGTCCGCCAAGAACCACAGTTTTAAACGGCACATCGATCATAAAATGGAGATCCAAACCCCGAACCGGCATGTTGGGATCATAAGCCTGTTCTTCAGTGGTGAAAGGGTTTGTAAATGGATCGTCCGGGCGTTGTCCCTGAGAAGAGCGAAAACCATACGGGTTTCTAAATCCGTCTTTTGTCGATGAGCGGTTGCCTCCTCTTGGGCCTCCTGCCTGGCTTCTTCGTTCATCCCGGGCGGCGTAGTTTTGTTTTAAATCGTATTCCCTGCGTTTTTTTTGATCTTTTAAAGTCTCGTATGCGAGGCTGACGACTTTAAAATACTCTTCGGCTTTTTTGCTTCCCTTATTGGCATCGGGATGATACTTTTTCGCCAGATCTCGGTATTTCTTCTTAAGCTCGTCTTGAGTAAAGTTTACTTTAACGCCAAGCACTTTATAGTAATTTTTAGAAGCCATAAATATTTCGTAAGGGGAGTTGAGTATTCGGTTAATTCGTCGAGCGACTTAGATTGAGCAAACCCCATCGCGTGTCCTCCTGAAGTGAACCTTTAGGTTCAGTGAAGCTCGCCTCGATTTAAAAAATAAAATCCTTATGTCCTTAATTATAATCCTTTTAAATAGTTATATCTCAATTAATTAGATCTTGATACAATAGATCAAAATGGGCAAATTAAAAAACACTTTTTCTTTAATAGGCGAAAATATGAAAAATGTAATTCGATTACTAGTTGTCAGCGCTTTGGCAATGGTATTGAATGGATGTTTCTTGACCAAGGTGGTGACCGTGCCAATGAGGGTGACTGGCGCCGTTGTATCTATCATTCCCGGAGTGGGCGACGTTGCGCATGACGCAATCGACGAAACCGCCGATGTTGTGGACAAAGCTCCTTTATAATAATGATTTGAGGGAACCTCAAAAATTGAGATTTGCAAAGAGACTAGCCCTAATTATCAAGGGCTAGTCGATAGCAAGCTAGTAAAAATATGAATTGTTAGAGGCCTCTTAAAATATAGAATTTGAAAAATTTCTACGACTATTTTCAGTTTTTAAACTATATTTTGTGAACGCTTCGTTTTATTGAATCGAGTTTTTGTTTTAAGTTGAATTTGAAGCATTGATTTGAATTTCCTAAAAAACCGCCTGCCTTTTTAGCCCTTCGTTTATGCCCGATCAAGATGTCAGCCAAAATGGCGAATCCTCGAATTGGAAAAGCCATATTATAGGATTATTGTATCCTTCCTTATTGTCTTTTATTATTTTGGATTGGGAATATAAGAAGGAAAATTTTTTTTATTTTTATTATCGTCCTTATCAGCCTTTGCTGGAAAAGATGCACAGCCTGTTGGTTGTTCCTGTAGGCTTGGGCGGCGCTATTCTAACTTTTGCCGTATTAACGTTTTTTTTAAATAAAAAATATGGGTTTAAAGCCCATTCCAAGCAAGCTGTTTTGTCTGGAATCGTTTTAGGTTTTTACCTGTTACTGATAACGCTTGAAAACGACACCAAAGCAGGGTCTTTTTTAAATCCCGCCTGGGTTCCCGGCCTTAAATTCAAAACGGTCTACGTTAGAAGTTTTTTAAGCTTACTTTTAGTATCCATTTACGCTTTTGGTTTTTTTGCGATTCTTAATCGACCACAGGCCTTTGGAGTTTTTTCCAATTGCTTCATTTATTTTTATGCGATTCCTTTCTTTTTTTGGATATCTCCAATTTATCATTCCTTTCTTTTGGTGTTGGCTTTTTTGGTTTTTTTATTAGGAATTCAGCTTGGCTCAAAAATTAATCCGGGATTACAGATTTCGGAAAAGAAGTTTTCTTTTTGTTTTGTCGTTTTATTATTTTTAGTAGCGTGCGGTTTTCGTTTATGGCTTTGGAATTTTAACGTTGAAAACGATTATTTGAAGACCATCACGGATTCGCAAGATTATTTTGAGAATTCCCAGCGGTTGTGGGAAGGAAAACCGCTACTTGTAAGAGCGGTTCCCGCTTATTCCTATCTCTTATATCTTATTTATCACATTACGGGATTTGGGCTGTCAAAAGCTGTCGCATTTTTGAGCGTATTGAGTTGTTTTGTTCCGGTTTTAATATTTTTTATAACGCGTAAAATTACAAATCTTCCAATCGCAATATTAGCGGGTCTGGCTGCGGCCTTTTCTGAACATCTGATTAGCTATGCGGCAATTAACCATCGCAATGGTCCCGCCGCTTTATTTTTAACCGCGGCTTTATTTTTTCTATTGCATATAAATTCCCAAAAGCCGTTACGGTTTGCGTTTGCTTTTGGGTTTTGTTTCGGTTGGGCCGCTATGCTCGACGGAGCTTCAGCTCCGCTTATCGTTTTAGCTTTTCTTCCTTATTTTAGGAAAGAAGTCGCTCCTTTTTTTAAGAAAATATTTCTGGCCGCCGCTTTAGGCGTTGTGGTCGCTCAAACTCCTTTTCAGTTGGTTATTTATGACCGATGGGAAACGATTTATCCCCTTGGAAGGCAGTATAGCTCTTTAGACGCGCAATGGAACTACGCCAAGATTAAAGAAGGATTCGAACTAAAAGAAATTGGGTTCGATCCTCCTCATGACTTTTTACACAGTTTGAAAGTTTTAATGGAGAAGCCTCTAACGGTAATACCGTTGCTCTCTGTAAAGATATTTAAAGAGTTTCAAAATTATTTTTTAGATCGGCAAGTTTTAGTTTTTGATTTTGGTTTGATGGATAGAGAAAGCTATTTTGGAGCCTCAGTGAGGTTTTATTATTTTCTGGCGTTTGCGATCGGTTCTGTGGGTTTTATATTTTCCAAACGGATAAATTGGATGGAAAAGGCCCTCATCGCAGGTCCTGTTTTCTATTCTTTGATATTCCATTCGATTATGTCCATGGGAACTAATCGATACCGAATTGTTACCCAACCGTTGATTTTGGTTTTGTTTGCCTATGGTTGTTATTTGACTGGGCGTTGGTTGACTAAGCAAGCGGGTCCTTTGGCTCCAACTGCGGCTGACTCTTTTCGAGAAAAAGCAACGAGATTTTTTGAGAATTTTCCGACAAGAGATTTAAGATTAAATGCGGTAGGAAGTTTAATCGTAATGATTATTGTTGGCTTTGCGCTATTACTACAAAACTTTAAAACCATATACCCTTTTCCCGGAGTAGATAAAAAATACGGAGTGAGTTGGGGAATATCTTTCAATGAGGAAAACTTTCAAAATAATATATTACTGCCAAAGCCGGTAAGGATTTCAAAGACTATTCCAGAAGACGGTAAATACTCCATCGCTCTTCGATTTGCAACGACATTTGGGCCAAATCAAGTTAAGTCAGAATTCCTCTTTTTAGGAAGAGGAATGATTGGAAAAAAAGAAATTCCAAGCCGCAGACAATGGATTTATTTTGACGATGTGCAGCTAAAAAAAGGAAAACAAACTTTTGTTTTAATGAGTTCCTTTAAAGTTCAAACGGGAAAAAAGGAAAAAAAGAAAGGCGGCTATTTTGGCGGTTTGGGCAAAAGGATAAACGATGTTGAGCCGTTTAAATTGACAGGGTTCGAACTGATTCCAACGACAACATAATGAAAAGTAAGGTGTTTCCTTTTTTTCAACCCGGAAGAAAAAGTTAAATATTGATTTGATAAACTTATTTTATTGGTTGTTTTTAAACCTCTGCTCTTAAGTTTTGCCTGGTTTGTGTCGCTGAATAGATTAAGGAGCGGCGCGATTTTCGAATCTTCAAAAGGCAAAACTATGAAAGTCCTGGATTCCCAAATATCCCTGTTTGGGCAACATCAAGCCACGTCTAATCGACAAACCATCACTCGAAATATTCAATCTGAAGTTGAAGAAAGAAACGCTTCATTGCTTGCTGAATCGCGTGAAGAAATGCTGGAAGCGGTTTCAGTGCGGCTGTCGGCTAAAGGACTGAAAGGCCGTATTGAAAAGCTGGAACCAGATTCAAATGGTTATACGGTCGATGACGCCAAAGTTCGGCTGATCATTGAAATGCTTAAAAGCCTCACGGGTAAGGATCTCGATTTTGAATCCATTAAAAATATTTTAAAAGGAGATTCGGCTTCCATTTCGACCGATGGTTCAGCAGAAGTTTTGACGCAACGGTCGCAAGCTTTAGAAATTATAGAGGTCCAAGAAGAAAGCGAAACTACGGTTTTTTACGCCGACGCTGTTATCAAAACGGAAGATGGGCGAGAATTTAGTTATGAAATTGAACTGGAGATGAGCCGGAGTTTTCGACAAGAATTAAGAATAGAAAACCAATCCAGACGCTTGACTGATCCTTTGGTTTTAAGTTTCGCAGGTACAGCGGTTGAATTGGGAGAAAGCAGTTTTGACTTTGACTTGAATTCCGACGGACAAACAGAACAGATATCTTCTTTAGAACCGGGAAGTGGTTTTTTAGCCTTGGACAAAAATGAAGATGGCGTTATCAATGATGGAAGCGAACTTTTTGGTCCAACCCAAGGCAATGGTTTTTCCGAGCTAAGCGTCTATGATTCGGACAACAATCGTTTTATTGACGAAAACGATCCCATTTTTGAAAATTTGAAAATTTTTACTCAAGATTCAGATGGTAATCAGTATCTGAGTTCTCTTAAAGAAAGAGGCGTTGGAGCTATCTCGTTAGAATCCGTTGCGACTCCTTTTGAGTTACGTGACGGTCAAAATGTTTTAAAAGCTAAAATTCGATCCACTGGTTTATTTTTGAGCGAATTGGGTAATCATGGGACCGTGCAGCAAATCGACTTCGCCGTTTAGCCCAAAGATCTAGGCCACAGAATGCACAGAAAGTCACAGAAAAAAGAAACATATGGAAGAGTATTTATATAAGGATTTGACTCATAAAATAATTGGAGCGGCTTTTGAAGTTTATAAAGAATTAGGTTATGGGTTTCTTGAAAAGGTATATGAACGGGCCTTAATTTATGAATTAAGGTCTCAAGGATTAGAAGTAGAAGGCCAAAAAACTATTGCGGTTTTTTATAAAGGACAATCGGTAAGAGATTATGTTGTCGATTTATTGGTAGACGGTAAAGTTATTTTAGAATTAAAAGCTGAAAAAGAAATGAATCCTAAACATGAGGCCCAACTAATCAATTATTTAAAGGCTATAAATCTGAAAGTAGGTTTGTTGATTAACTTTGGCCAAAGTAAATGCCAACTCAAACGAATTGCTAATTAAAGTAACGCAAAACTTTTCACATCCCATTTGCTTCAAGTTTTTTCTTCTGTGTTTTTCTGTGTATTCTGTGGCTAAGATATTTTTATTTAGCGATGGGTTCTACTTTTGCTCTGTCGATAAGGGCTTGAAGAATGAAGTCTCTGTCTTCTCTTGACTTAAACGGATAAAATTGTTCTTTCATCTCAATGATGATTTTTTCAGCTCGAAAACCTTGAAACAAATTAGGGACTGAAATATCAATTTTCTCAGAACTCAATTTGTCCGGCTCATAGTTTGCGGGTAGTTTAATCTTCTCTTTTACGAATACGCCTGAAAATCGTATTTCCCGTCCGTTGATGATTAAGTAGCCAGAGTCTATAAATGTTTGCATCAGACCGGCTCCAAAACCAAATGGGGCTCCCTTGCGATAACCGGAAACAGTAACAAAGTAGGTTTTCCCCCTTTTTAAATCAGGGGTTGAGAGCGCTTTATTAATATAATATTTGTACATGGAGTGGGAGAAATCAAACCACCTCGCTGATACTGAAAAAGCAAAGACCAAATTGAAATAGTAAAGATAGATAAAATGAAAAAGTAGAAAATCGATTGTTTTGGAAATTGCGATCGCTAGCAGAAAACTGAAACCCACATTTAATATTCCCGAAGCTGCGGCTAAGTAACAGACTATTTTCCCTTCAGCCGGTTGGTTTTTTAATAAAAAATATTTTTTATAGAGAAACCACCCTGCCGAAAAGAATAAAGTTCCAGCTAACACCGGTAGCGGGACGATGAATAAAGCTAATAAGTAGGCGACAAAAATAACTTCGAGCATTTAAAAGTTCTTTGTTAAAAACCTAAGCCAATAAAAAATAATTTGAAATGGTCCCAAACAGAGCCGTGAGGACAGTGATATATGAAAATATGAATCAACGCGTAATATTGCCATGTAATATAGGCAGAAAAAAGATCGAGCGGAAACTTTTTATCCCATGTCCATGGCTTTCGAGATTTGTCTTTTTTGTAAAGTAACCAAATTTGACTAACCGTTATTCCCAAAGCGAGCAAAAAGAAATACGGCCAGGACTTAAGGTATTCGGTAAACTCGCTCCATTTCATACCGTCATAGAAGGTAGACTCTACCATATGCCCCCAAATGAGGTTTCCAAAACATGCCGCCGCGAACGACGCTAACGTTATGCGAAGCCAGGGAGATAATTGAGGGAACTTGAAAAAAACAGGGTAGTAAAAACAACGGACTAAAAACTCCCTGTAATGATAAGTAAAGCGAGACCAGAAACTGGACAAGTTTGTCGCCATCCATGGGTTTCTGAAATAAGGTTCTACATCGTATCCACATAGCCTCCAGACTCCCGTTTTGAAATGAGTGACTCCTCCGAAAAGAAAAAACCAGCGAATTATGTCAGCCAAGGATGTTGACAGAACTATTTGCGCGTCCATTGGTTTTCCTTCAATGAAAGCGCAGGTCATATACTTAACGCGCCAATAAGCGTGTATGTCGTGATTTCTCAGAAAATGAATTATGTGGGAGTGGATCCAGTTTCCAAAAACAATATAAAAAAGAGCGATTAGCCAGAGCTTAAGTCCAGCCAGGGCCAGAATGTTTTTGTCTTTATTGAGGAATCGATCTTCTAAATAACGATATCCTTGCCCAATGCTAACTCCCCAGGTCCAGTTACCTAGTTGACCGGGCGTGATGAAGATCGAAAGATAATCTAAAAAAGGAACGTTTTCAGGAATTTGTCCGTCTTGTAAGTCTGCGTGATACATCATTACGCGTTCCCAATGCCAGAAGAACAGGATAATTCCTAAAGGTGTTTTCCATTCCCATCCGGAAGTCCCTTCGATCATGGAGCCGACGGCAACGCAAATCATTGTGGAATGCGCTGCGCACGTTTGAATAAATTTAGCTTGTTTGGGGTTAGAGAGAAGCCGAAGAATATATTTTTGATAAACCCAGGGGATCGCTCCCGCTGAAACGATTATTATAAAATTTGATAACCACCCTATCGAACTGGAGGACAAGGCTATAGAGCCAAATATTCCCAAAAGGACAGGGAGTATAGGCTTTGTGCTGCGCTGTGGATGAAAAATTAAATACAGAAACGTGTGGCCAAACGCTAAACCGATAACGGCTTTTATTCCATAAAATATACCTACAGCAACGAGCGTGGAAGTTAAAAGCCATTTTCGTTTGTGTCTAATTGGAAGATAATAGTTTACGACGATTGTTAGTCCAACGAACCAAAAAAAGATCATGCGTTCTTCGTCGTTGGTACGCTCGTTTGTAACTTGAATGAGTATGGTCGAATGAATGTTGTTATCGTCGTCAAAGATTTTTGACAATCTCCAGCCTAAGGCTTTTGCGGCAGACTCTGGACTGGGAATATTTAAATGTGAATAAGCTTGAGTAAAGAAATAGAAATAAAAAACTAATAGAGCCAGCGTTAAATAAATGATTTTCGGATTGTGTTGATTGACCTGCTCTTCTCTTGGGTCGGGTGGAATATCTTCGGTGGGAAAGAACATTATTTAGCTTGGTTGATTTTGTTTTCGACGTAAGAGGCGAGTGTATTAATAGTGTTGAAATTGTCAGGAACGACATCGGCCCGTCCGAATTTAATCCCGAATTCTTTTTCGATAAATAGGACCGCGTTTATGATTGAAAATGAGTCGGCCAAACAGGTTTCTAAAAGCTTTGAAGATTCGTCAAAGGAGTCTTTCGTTGGAAATTCGCTTCTAAAGAACTCTTTAAGTTTTTTAGATATCTCAGTTTGGTCCATTGGGTTTTACGTTTTTTATAAAAAGGAATTGGTTTTATTTAATCGAGGCGAGATTCTTCGAGTACCTCAGCTCTAGCGAAGAACGCCATGAAACCTTAGCCTTTGATTAATAAACTTTCAAAGCGAATCGCGCGCTTCTAAGACGCTAACCCCAAGTTAATTAGGAAACAACGATCCTGCGGATCATTGAGATCTCTCCACTCCGGTCGAGATGGCGTTAGGAGATTTTATTTTATGACGCTTTCCTGCAATGCCGTAAAGTCCATTTTGCCGTTGGATGTTGTGGGAAAACGATCTTTTTTTAGAAACTCAGCGGGAATCATATAGTTTGGTAAATATTCGCGCAGAGTTTTGGTTAATTCGTTTATTGTCGTTTCGCCGCTATAGAATGCAATGAGTTTTTGTTTGTTTTGATCGAATAATACTACGCATTGATTAATTCCTTGAACCCGGTTCATCGCAGCTTCTATTTCGCCTAACTCAACGCGTCGACCGCGAATTTTTATTTGTCGATCTTTTCTTCCTGTCATGTAGATTAAGCCGTCATTGGAGGAAATATATCCCAAATCGCCTGTTTTATATATAGTCTCTGAGTAGTTTTCGTTTACTGGGTTTTGGATAAAAGCTATTTTAGTTTCTTCGGGTTGATTCCAATAACCGAGGGATAAACCGGCTCCTGAAACGCAAATTTCTCCTATCTTATCGTTTTCAAAAATCGGTTTTTCTTCTTCATCGATAAATAAAATTTTTGTGTTGTCGCACGGTTTTCCTAGAGGAGTGTTTTCGAGTTTGTCTAATTCCTCGCCAAATATCCAATAAATGCAATCGACGGTTATTTCGGTAGGTCCATATAAATTCGAAAGTATCGACTTCGGCAAATGTTTGCGAAAATATTTTATAGTTTGCAGAGGCATTGGTTCGCCCGCAAATAACAGTTTCTTGATTTCGGTTAAATTGTATTCGGCCAGCATATCTAAAGCGGCTAAATTGCCAAGGATAGAGGGTACAAAGAAAATAAAATTGATTTTGTTCCGTTCCAAGTATTCCGCTAGAAATGAGGGAAACGCTAACGTCTCATCGTCCAGGAGATGCAACGAGCAACCTTTAGCGAACGTCAGGTATAGGTCTAATACCGAATTGTCAAAGTAAAGCGGAGCTTGGTTTCCAATGATTTCTGAGTCGGATATTTCATAGGTTTTGCCAGCCCAGTCAATATAATCTATGACGGAACGGTTTGATATGGTAACCCCTTTTGGAATTCCAGTTGTTCCGGAAGTGAATATTATATACAGAGGATCAAGATCGATTCGATTTTCTAAATTTTTAAATAACGCAATTTCCAGCGATTCCAGGTTTTTGTCTTTTGCGTATTCTTCTCTATTAAATATTTTTTCCGCTACGAGGAAATTACTTGAAGATAATTGAATCGTTAAAGCGTCATTCAACGACTTTAAAATCGTTTTTTTTCTTTTGGGCGGAGTTTCTGGATCGATTGGGACGTAGATATTTCCAGTTAACTGGATTGCCAATAAAGCTACGACAGATTCTATTGATTTAGGAATGTCTACGGCGATTGGCTGGTTATAATGGCCGATGTTTTCTTTGAGCCAACCGGCAAGCATAATTGATTGGCGCCATAACTCTTCAAAACTAACCGAATTTTTAGAGTCGACGATAGCGATTTTATTTGGAAATTTTCGCCAAGTTTTTTGGAGATATTCAATCGCTAGTTTTTGCATGATTCAGGAGATAGGGTTAATGCCTTTTTAATTGAGTTAATCGCCCAATGTTTAAGTCATAGATATGATATGCTTTTATCATTTTAAAGTCATTAAAATCAACGAAAGCAAGTGGTTAGTTGGATATGCCTGATATTTCAAGCAAGAATAACGCCGCGTCGTTTATTGGCAAAGCCACTATAATTTTGACCTTGTTGTTCGCTTTAATTTCTGGGTATTGGATTTGGCATATTACGACAGGGAGAAATATTGACCGACCGAATCTTTTACTGATTACTTTGGATACTTGTCGGAAAGATCACCTTTCCGTATATGGTTATGAACGAAATACGAGCCCTGGGTTAGTTTCTTTGGCGCAAGATGGTTTTGCATTTGAGAATGTTTTTAGCGTTGCAACTAATTCGTTACCTTCACATGCGACAATAATGACAGGATTGTATCCATTTCAACACGGGGCGATAACCAACGGGACAAAGCTTGACGAGGCGGTTCCCACGCTTGCGGAATTTTTAGTTAAGAGGGGTTATAACACGGCTGGGTTTGTAGGGTATTACGCATTGGCAGAAGAGTCGGGGCTAAACCAGGGATTTGAAGATTTTCAATTCCTTGAAGTCAAAAATCACGATCACGATGAAAAAAAATTGGAAGACGACGTTAGGGGTTTTTTGGCTGCATTGAGTTGGATTCGCGATTGGAATGAGGGTAACGAGTTGGAAAGAAAAGCAAACTTTTTTGTTTGGCTTCATGTTCAAAATATTCACGAGAGTTACGATCCTCCTCCTCCTTACGATTCATTATTTACAAAAATATCCAAGCCGGGTCAGCTATCGGGTTTTCCAAATGGATTTAAAGCTTATTGCTCAAACGATTTAGCGGAGGCCTGGCGCGCCGGAGTTTTACCGGAAAAATACCAAAAAGAGGCTGTTGCTCTGTATGACGGAGAGATTCGATTAGCGGATGATTATTTATCAAAAATTTTTTCTTATTTGAAAGAATCCAGTTTGTATGAAAAAACCTTGGTTGTCGCTACTGCGGATCATGGAGAGGTTTTATTTGAGAAAGTGGCTAAGGGTTTTTCAATGAATGGTCCGGGCCATACAGGGCGTTATAACGACGTTTCATTACGGATTCCATTAATTATAAAACCTGCGAAATTGGCTGAGGCAAAAAAGATTGGACGAAAACCATCACAATTAATTTCTACGTTAGATATAGCTCCAACGTTAATAGAATCTCTTGGTTTTCGAATACCTGGTTGGATTTCCGGAAAATCTTTCAAGAAAGTTATGGAAGACGAGAATTTTAAAGAAATTAACTCGGAAGTATATTTTCAAGAGACTCCATTTAAAGATACGATTTATATTGGAGTCAGGGATTCTGATTTTAAATTAGTCGTAAGGAGAGTGTTAAGAAATACTCATTATCTATTGATTGACGTAAAGAACGATCCAGATGAGTTGAATCCGTTAATTTTGGAAAAAGAATCTCAAGCTAAAAAAATTAAAGAAAAGTTATATGAGTTCCAAAGTCGATTCGACGGTTTCGATCCAAGGCAGATGGGAAAAATGAGCGAAAAAATGCGTAAAGCTTTAGAGGATGGAGGTTATTTACGAAATGAAACCAGCCGCTAGATCTGTTCTGATTTTTTTCATATCATTTGATTTATTTATCTTGGGTTTGCATTTGGGGCTAAATAGTCATCCTCATCTTGGAGCTTTTGTAGATATCCATAAAGAAGGCAATTTGCCCACCTGGTATTCAAGCTTGAAATTTACGATCGTTTCAGGATTGGCTGTTTTTTGTTATTTTATGGAACGCCGATCTGGATTCTTAAATCCCTGGGGATGGTTAATTGTATTTGGAATAACTTTAGCAATGTCTTTGGATGAAACGGGTCAACTACATGAAACCTTAATTCACTGGTTCTTTACTACCGAAAGCGGAAATAGGTTGGCTATTTTTTTTAACGCTCAAAAAGGAGCTGTCAGTTTATTGTGGGTTGTGGTTTTTTCTCCTTTTTTGATAACGGTTTTGGGCGGTTTAATCTATTTCTATATCAATCGGTTGAGCGGCAGAGGAGTTTTACTTTTAGGAGCGTTAGGCGCTGTTGTTTTGCTGGCCGCGGCGGCTAGTATGGAATATTATGAGGCGAAACTATTAATATCTGAAAATATTTTTAAAGATAGTTTTTTAGATACGTATAAGATTTTTTCAGCCATTGAAGAAACTCTGGAAAACTTTGCTTCCACTTTGTTAGTTTGGGTTCATTACGCTTATGCGTTTAGGTTCAAAGGTATGTTGAATTAGATTGTAAACCGGGAACTTAAAATTTTTGTTTGATTTGTAATGAAATCGTTTGCTGTGCGACTTTCTAAAAAGGCTCATTGCAATGGAAACTAAATACATTTAACGGTATAATTATCAAACAGTTCCTGTTGATAAATTCTCTTCTAAAAGCGCAAATTGAATGGATCTGCCTGAGAGCCTGAAAAAACATAATTTGTATCACCTGTTGGGTGTTGAGACGTTTTCTGATATTCGAACGATAAAAAAAGGATTTCGTAATTTAGCGTTTCAGTATCACCCAGACACGGGACCTACAGATCAGAATTCTGCGGAGAAGTTTGAATTAGGAACGCAGGCTTATAAATTTTTATTAGATGATAAAAATAGAAATTTATATAATAGAGCATTAAGGAGTCGTTTAAAAAAGATATTAAAGCTGAAGAATGAAGAACTGGTTCTTCAAAGAAAGAAAACGTATAAACGTTTTTATTCTCAGCGTAATTTGGTTGATCATGATTTTAATCGTTTTGTAGACGAGTGCCGAAATAACTTTAGGGAGTTTTTAAAAAATGGAGCAAAGGTAAAAATTAGACCCAAAGTGTATTCAGAGAAAACCATGGAAGGAGAAAATTTTACCGATTTTGTAGAAGATTGTCGTAGCGATTATATGGATTATTTTAAAACCATTCCGAGGGTAAAAAAGAGGAGGCGTTAGTTATGAGTTTCCTAATTCAAAAGACAGGTTTTTTTAAAAAATCAATTTGGATGGTGTGTCTTATTGTTTTTCCCATTATGGCGGGTTGCGCTCATCCGATTTCTGAAGATCTTCGAAAGAGCATAGATCCTAATGCGAGATTACCGGTAATACAAAAAAACCCAAATCAGTACGCCGAGCAAAATGTGATGTTTGGAGGAGTGATTGTTGCGACACGTAATTTCCCGGATAAAACTGAAATAGAAGTGATACAAAAGGAGCTTGATTTTTTTGGGTATCCCAGCCGTGGGGACAATTCTGAAGGCAGGTTTGTTTTCGTTAAACAAGGCTTTTTGGAGCCGGAGATTTATTCTAAAGGGCGTTATGTGACGGGAGCTGGAAAATTATCGGGTACTCAAACTGGCAAAGTTAACGATTTGGAAATGGAATTGCCTGTAATTGAGGTTGCCGAACTAAGATTATGGGAAGATTACTCAAAGGCTCCCTATGGTAGTTATTCGTATCCCTATTACTATGGCCCTTATGGCGGACCATTTTCGCCCTACGGCAGAGGGTTCCGTAGATTTGGGTATCCTTATTGGTGGTAAGCCTTAGAATATTCTCTAAAAAGGCGGGAAGAACGCCCATGAAGTCATTTTTTGCATTGATACTCTTGGCGTTTTTTGCAGGTAGTTGTATTCCTGTTATTTCCGATCCTGTTTATCAACAAGTTGATAAAGACGTTTCTCTTATAGAACTTTTTAAAAGTCCTGGTAATTTTATAGGGAAAACCGTTTTGGTCGGAGGGGTTGTCATTCAAGTTGATGACGCAAATAATCGGTTTTTAGCGTTTCAGACCAAGTTGGACGTTAGGTTACAACCGTTGGAAAATGACGAAACTTTGGGAAGATTTTTAGTTGTTTTTGACGAGCCAATCGATAAGGATAAATTTGAAAAGGGCGTAAAAGTGACTATTGTTGGCAGCTTAGAAGGTACCCGAAAACTGCCTCTTGATAAAACTTCTTATAATTATCTGGTTTTAAAACCCATCGAATATCATGTTTGGTCAAAAAATAAACCGTGGGATTTTCGACCAGGATTTCAGGTAGGAGTTGGCATTAGCGGTTCGATATAGGTTTTAACCAATATAGGCGATTTCTCCGCTATCAAATAACAAAGTTTGTCCATCTTTAGAAGAGACGATTTCTAATTTCCCATCCTCAGTCAAGCGTGAAGCGACGCCAGTATAAACAACTCCTCCTTGCGCAAGAGTAATCTTTTTTCCAAATAAGTCTGTGTGGCGGCTCCATTGTTCAGCAATGAACTTGGTTCCTTTTTTTAAAAAATCGTCATAAACTTTATCCAAGGAAGTTACTAAAGAAATTAGCAATTCTTCTCTATTGATTTTTATTTTGTTTTCCAGGAAAAGAGAAGTTGCGATTTTTTTTAACGCTTCTGGAAAATGTTCGGCTTCTTGATTTACGTTAATTCCTATACCAATGATTATGTTTAATGGGTCATTTCCACAGAGTTCGCACAAAATACCTGAAACCTTTTTGCCGTTGATTAAAATATCATTGGGCCATTTGAGATAGGGAGGCGATTTGCTGAAACTTTGAAGCGCTAAGACAGTGGCTAATCCTGCGGCGAGAGTTATTGGCGGAAATGATTCGAGGGGTATTTGCGGACTAACAAGAGCGGAAAGGTAAATTCCCGTTTCATTAGGAGAGTGCCAGGTTCTCCCCAATCTGCCGCGCCCTTGGGTTTGCGAATCTGCAATAATAACTAACCCTTCGCCTTCGGTTAAGTGTTTTTTGATCTCGTCATTTGTTGATTCAACTTCTTCAAAAACAAGCGTTTTTTTTCCTATAAGTTTAACTTTGAGATTTTTGAGTTTTTGATTAGAAAACTGTGACATGATTACTATTAAATCTAATTATTTTTAACGTATAATGACCAGTTTAAGGGTCAGGGATTTTTATAAAAAGGATACATTATTTAACTTTTTATTATAAATTCTTGGCTGAACTTTTCTATTTTTCCCCGTTGTGAATTTATTGAACCGCCATAAAATTAAGATTATGAGCGCTAATTTCTTAATATATGAAAGGTTCGCAAGTTATCATATAGTTTTTACCATATGAATAAATGTTAATGTTTTGGAGAGCTTTTTGCCTTATGAAAGATTTCCAGAAAAGTTAATAGTCTACTCTCCAAGAACTTAATGAATTTTTTTAAAAGATCGGCTCTTTATATTTATTATAGGTTTTTGCGGTCGAAGGGGTCTCCTGAAGTAATTGCCCGCGGTCTAGGAATTGGCGTTTTCGTGGGATTTACCCCTACTCTTGGAGTTCAAACATTAACGGCGATTTTTGTCGCGGCTCTTTTTAAGGGGAATAAATTCCTGGCGGCGCTAGGAGCGGGTATAACCAATCCGCTTACAATTCCTTTTTTTTATGCTGGAACTTATAAAATTGGTTCTATCGTATTAGGTAATCCTTTAGATTTTAGTTTTCTTTCGAAACCTACCTTTCAGGACTTTTGGTCTTTGGGGCACGATTTGTTCCTTGCCCTTTGGGTTGGGGGGCTGATAGTTGGGATTCCTTGTGGAATCGTATTTTATTTCTTAGGTTTGTGGGCGGCTCCTCGATTGATTCAACAGTATGCAAGGGCAAAAAATAGGTTCCGGAATAAAAAAATGGGTATTGTGGACTAAGTTGTTTAGATTTTTGGTCCAAAAATACAAGAATTTGATTGAATTGTTGCTTAATAACTGATAAAAGACAATGTCTCGAAACATTCTAAAGTTTTGACGTATTAGAAATTTAGATCATTGAGGAGATGGTTGGATGAAAAAATTGATCGCCCTTCTAATTTTAGGAATTCTCGTAATATCTACGAGCGGTTGCTTAGAGCAAAAATTTCCGCACGGACAGCAGGTAAAACCCGAAGGTAAATAAAGCTTATCGATCAGCCAAAGTTTTACCCATCCTATGGGAAAACAATGGGTTTGTGCTTTTTTGTGTCATTGCGTTGGTTTTTGGCGTTAATCTGTCGTGTCTAAAGATAGGTTGTCCAAAACTAGCGCAATGCCAAAGCGTCCCTCCTTTTTAACCCCTACCGAATCGATTTTGCCCATTGTTTGTGTACTAGATTGACTCCTATTCCAATTCAAAATACAATAGAAAACCTAAAAATCCGTTTGATTATTAATAAAATAGTTTTAACCTAGCAAAGCCGAAAGATAGAATTATTATGGATAGAAGACCTTCGACCGTTGAAGAAGTGCGACATGCACAAGACCTTTTTAGAGAAGGTTACAATTTTCACGATCAAAAAAAATACAAGGAAGCTATTGATAGGTTTAGAGAATGTTCTGCCGTTAATCCCTTTGATCCCGAGCATTTGGATAAGTTTACAAAACTATTGAAGCAAGGGTCGTATAAATTGCTTAAGGAGAGCGTGGCTTTTATGGGATGCGCCGCCACTCATTTGCATTCTTTGGTAAATGAACTATCTGAAGACCAAAGAGATTTGGTCCCGATTGACGAAATGTTGTTAAAAACTTTTGGAGATTGGGACGAAGGTTAGCCGACCTGGGAAATTTGTTATGTCAGTTTTAGAGCAAGAAGCAACATTAGCGGAAGTTTTTTTAAGAGAAATCCACGACCATAAGGTTCCTCTTAGCCTTGGAAAAACTTGTCCCGTAAAGTGCGCATTTTGTTATGAAATGGATATTAGCTACCGTAAAACCTTTGACACTCCATTAACGACAGAGGATCAATGGCAGTTCATGCTTAATCAAATCCGGGGAGTGCAAGATAAAGAAGACGACTCCTGGGTTTGGGGCGGCAATGAATATATGGAGTGGACTGATATTTTTCTCCATCCGAAAGCCCTTGACTGGATGGAAGAATTCCTGGAAACCACTGATAAAAAAGTGACAATGTTTACTGTTGGTTATGTCGATCCAAAAAGGATTAACAGGATGGCGGAAAGATTTCCTGGAAGAATTAATTTTGAATTATCTGTTATTACTTTAAGCCCTTATCGAAAAAGATTGATGCCACATGCTCCAACTATCGATCAAGTATTAGAAATTTTGGACGGACCGGCTGTTACTTCCGCAAATTTTTATTCATTAGGGCCGGATACGATGTCGAAAGACGCAAAAACTATTTCCAATATAAATAAGAAATGCAATATTTGGGTGGGGTGTCTTACCCCGTTAAAATACATTGATGCCGATACTACTGAATTGATGAGGCAAGGAGAAAGGCATTTGGCGGATGAAGCTCAGAGAATGTACGACATGAATTTGCCAAACTCGCAAATGATTCATACGCAGTCTTATATTACGGCTTTTTTAAATCGTAAAAAAATCATCAAAGTGTTTGACGCTTGCGAGTTGGATAAGAAAGATTGGGTTGTGGCGGCGGGAAGCGTTTACCGGATTTTAAATTTGTTTAGAAAAAATCGCGCAAGGTATTTATATGTTCCAAATGCAACTTTGGGAGGCGATTCGGACTGTTCGACTCTTTTAACCTTTAGCGACGTCGCTCAAGTATTGACAGATCAAACTCAAGTTTATTTACCCAAAGTAATTATGGAAAGAGCCGCAGACGAGGAGATTGATATCGCCGGCGAAACCTTTGATGAGTTTAAAGCTAAGTTTCCAAGAATCAGGTTTAAGGTATTGCATAAAGCCAATACTTATTTTTCAAACCGGAAACTATACGAAAAAGGATATGTGAAAAATTACGTTGAAGATTATATTAAAAATCCACTTTCAAAAAAATTTGAAGCGGTGCCTTTGCCGAACTAAAAAATTTACTTATTAATTAGAAAGCAAGTTATTAAGCGGTAATTCATTCTAAAAAACGTTAGAGAAAGAGGTTGTCGGTGGAATATTGGCTAAAAGTTTTTTTTGTAGATAATCAAGAGATCAAATTAGAAAATACTTTGAAACATTTTATTAGCGATGATTTGGAAGTATTAGAAATTACTACCTCCGATCAAGTTTTGATCGTGCCAATGAGACAAATAAAATATATCGCTTGTGACTCCAAGATTTTTCAACAAAATTAATGATCTTCATTTAAACCTTTCTGGGGTTCTAAAAGAACCCCGCTTTAGAAAGTGATTTAATTGTTAATCGATGTTCCATCTTTAGCATATATATTCTTTTTTTAGCTCTTTACTTGTAAACCCCATGAATGCATATACTGATCTTTATTTTGTTCAGTTTGATAACGGCAACGCAAATCCTGCCCAGATGTCTGACTATTTAATTCTATAGTTCCACGGTAGATTCGAACATCTCCTGAAAGAGGCAAGCCCTGTTGCGTCATTAAAACAGGCGTCCATTCCATACCGCCATTTCGAGACATATAGAACGTTCCAGGTCCATCGGAATCTGAATGTTCAATTCTAGACCAGAGATAACCTTCCGAAGGAATAAATCCTGAGTCGTAAGTTTTGCTTCTTAAATCCATAGGTCCACGTCCTGAATCGTAATTAAATCGATATTGGGAAGCGGTTGGGTTTTGGGACGAGTTATTTGAATAAATGGTTAAACCTCTAATAATATAATTTACTGAAGTCGACCAACCTCCCGTTTCTTCCCATTGGACATTGGTAATAGCGGAAAGATTTACTCCCGTCATTTGATTAGCGGTTTGACTTGATATAGCTTGAGATACTGCATGTAACATATCGTTAGTTGAAGATTGAGTCCAATTTTCAGAGATTGTGTTTGTCGAGTCGTTGTTATATTCCCACGTTCCCGCGTTATTTCTAGCTATTTTTCGCCATACAGCTCCGACGGTATTGAAAACTTTAATTTCAGTTCCATTTCCAAAGCTTCCCGCTGGATCAAAAATCAACCAGTAGTAAATATTTTGAGAATTAAGAGTTTCGATAACAGCACTTGAATTTATACTAGTCCATGCTGTTGAAAATACTTTTTGAGTTTCGGTATCTGAAATGGAAACATATTGGTTGAGCGCGTTAGTTATATTTCTTTCCATAACTTCAAGTTCGTAAATTTGCGGGTAGTTATTGGAAGTATTAACGGCGCTTATATCAATTCGGTAATAGCGGTATGCTATAGTGTTACTGAAGCTAAATGTTTTTGTTTCAGGAGTTGACCAGTTAGTTATATCTGCCTGTGAGTCAAGAATTGTCCAATTTGAATCGTCGTTAGATCCTTCAAACGTCCAGGTTTTGGGGATATTTGAAAATTGATCTTGCATATATAGCTTATATTGAACCAGAGTTTTTGTAATTCCGACTCCAAAGTCTAGTTTTAACCAACCAGAGTTTTGCGTATTTGCTTCCCACCGAGTTGTGCTATTTCCATCATTAGCATAGCTGGCGAGTTGTACGCCCACTTTTATGGAACTCGCAGATGCTGTTGCCTGACCGGCAATATTTGGACTATATCCGCTTAAAATGGAGTTTAATTTGACATCGTTAGAGCTAAATTTGGTTAGTCGAATAGCGTAATCGTAAGAGTTTGTTGTGTTTGCAAAGTTAATGTCCAATGTTAATCCGGTATCCGAATCTCGGGATACAATATCGTACCAAGTAAGACCAGCGTCAAAAGTGATCCGTCCATTTGCGCAATTAGCAGGCCAACTACCGCTAGATATAGTAACTGTAGTAGAGCCATTTGTGACGGTCGCTTGCGAAGTTCCCTGGTTTGTATTTGTCCATTCTTGCTGAATATAGTTTGATTCTGTATCGTAGTTTTTATCCGAGTTTTGTCCAATTTCTGGATCGGTTCCTTTATAAAACTTATTTACGGCATCATAGGCAATTCCTGTTGAATTTGCCTCGTCCGCTCCCTGGTCGTTTGAATTACCAAAAGAGTCTGACCAGCCCGCTTCCATCATAAGAGCTCCGCCGTGATTTTCTTGAATTTCGTCAAACGCCCTCATGATGTTGCTTGTGTTGATTGCTTCCGCTTCTGGATCGGTTATTGCATTAATTAGTTGAAAGTTTACTCCGTCATAAATTAAGGTAACTAGAGAGTTTTTGGGGATATCTCCTGGTTTTAAGTCGTTTCCATTAGTTCTTTTAATATTTTTTATTCCCAATGAGTTTACGTTTATGGTAGCCGAGCCTGTGTTTTGGGCATGAGCCTTCATATGAATAGGCATACCTGCGGTTAAGGAGGAGGGAATGGGGGTTAAACTGGCTTCATAAGCGGACCCTGTTCCGGTAGAAACAAAATACCAATAAGAACCAGATTGAATGTCTTCTTCAGATTGACCTGTAATCCCATATAAATCATTTACGTCGATATCAATTTGCTCAAAAGAATCTTTAATTCTAATAACATCCTCTTCCAGCATATTATCTGGATGGGGTAACGGATAGTTGCGATGGGTTGTGGTTTGATTTATCATTTTAAATCCTTTTCTTTAAGATTAATAAATTAGCGGAACCAAAAAATTTTGGAATTATCCTTAATTAAGTTTGCCTATTAATTGTTTTAGTCCCCTATAAATTATGGAGAATTTAGGTGTCACTATTTAATGAAACAATAAAATCAATGATTTATAGAGTGAAAAGGTGAGGTGGTCGGAAAAAATAGATGGGATAGTAGGCAACTAGCCGGAAGCTTTGGAGTTAATAAAAATGTTGAAACCGGATAAATTACAGGAGAGTAAACTTTTGGGGTGGTGTAAGAATAAAAGGAGCCTAAATTCCTTTAAATTAAGTTAGCCTATGTTGTTGCTTTTATGTCGGAATTTTAATTTAGCCATAAATGAACCAATTAAGAAATTGGAAGATTAAGACCATTTAAATCTAATAAGAAAAGACTTTAATCGTTGCTCTTTTTTACCTCCTATGTATAACTAACCCATAGTAAATTCTTCAAGCGTTGTTTTTATTTTAACCTCAAATAATCTATCGATGTTCAATAGAGATTTAATTTTTCATCCCTTTTTATTTGCTCTATATCCTCTATTATTTTATTACGATCAAAATAAACACGAAGTATGGCTTTCAAAAACCATACTTCCTTTGGCATGTTCATTTCTTATTGCCGTCGTTTTTTTCTTGTTCTTCGCTTTATTATTAAAGGAAAAACACAAGGCGGGAATTTTAGCCACATTTTCGCTTATTTTATTTTTTTCTCATCAAGTATTTTCTCAAACAATCGCGAAACTTCCTTTTGGGGAACGATTTCTCGTATATGACCCTAATCTTTTTGCGCTGTATTTCCTTTTCCTGGCGGCAACATTTTACTTTTTTAAAAAATCGGCGAAAGATTTTTCGAGACTGTCTTATTTTTTGAATATATTTACATTTATATTGTTTTTGTTTCCGATCATTAACCTGATTAATTACAAATTAAACATTGCGCAGATTAGCGATAATTTACGGTTTAAAAAAATTAGCGTTGAACCGGTTGGGCCAATAGAAAAAAAGAAACCAGACATTTATTACATAATTTTGGACGCTTATGCGAGAGGGGATATCCTCAAAGATTTTTATGGTTTTGATAATGGCGATTTTATTCAGTTTCTGAAAAAAAATGGCTTTTATGTAGCGAGTAAAAGCCGGTCTAATTATCCCGCAACGGTTTCATCGTTATCGTCTACTTTTAATATGGATTTTGTCGCTACCCATAGCGCTAAGATGGAGGCGGAAAAAAACGCTCTATGGCCGCTTTATGAAGATTTGGAAAATAACCTGGTGGTAGAGTTTCTTAAAAAGCAAGGCTATAAATATATTCATTTTACTTCCGACGCAAGAGTAACCGATTCTAACAAAAATGCAGATAGGGTAATGACCTCTCCTTATTGGTTGCCCTCATTTACGACAACTTTTGCGGAACGAACATTTTTAAAAACGTTAAATCTGGATCTATTAAATCCAATAAAAATAAGACAAAAAACCATCCTTTACGCTTTTGATAAGTTGAAAGATATACCAAAGGAAAGCGGCCCAACATTTACATTTGCGCATATAATGATGCCGCATTGGCCTTTGGTTTTCGACCGCAATGGAAAAACTCCTAAGGAGTCGGAGGCTCAAGGGTTAAGTGGATATTTGGAGTTTTTAAGGTTTGCTAATAAAAAAGTAAAAAGTTTAATAAGCGATATTATTTCTCAATCCGATATTCAACCCATTATTATTTTGCAGGCGGATCACGGTTCTGAACAGTTTGGGGTATGTATAGAACCCAGTGAGTTGGTATTGAAGGAAAAAATGGCTATTTTAAACGCTTATCTTGTCCCAGATGAAATTAAAGAAGGATTATATGAAACAATTACTCCAGTAAACACGTTTAGAGTTATCTTTAACCGATATTTTAAAACTAAGTTGAAACTTTTAGAAGATAAGGTGTTTTTTAGTTATTGCTATAGCAGTACATATCAACCTGTTAGAGTTCCCGAAGAAGAATATTTACCCGTTGATCCAAAAAACTTAGGTTCGAATGAAGAGTGGATAGAGTCTTTGGAGGAAACGATCAAGCGATTCCCAGATAATATTTATATTCATAATACCCTGGGCATAGAATATCTTACAAATCATGACTATCAAAAAGCAGAGGAACATTTAAAGCTCAGTTTGAAGTATGCGAATAATAACACGGGGTATTTGATTTATAGAAATTTGGGCATGGTCTTTAGAGTTCAAAATAAAATTTCGGAGGCGGCTGAGGCGTTTAAAAAATCTTTAGATTTACAACCCAATAGAGTGGAAACAATTTTTTTGTTAGCTGAATCTTATGTGGCAAATGCAAATTATGAAAGAGCGCAGCCTTATTTGGATAAACTTAGTAGAATGCATCCGAGATGGGAAAAACTGAGTCGTTTGCGAGCACAAGTTTATTCTGCGGTTGGCGATCATAAAAACGCCATCAAAGAATATAGAAATGTTTTAAGTTTCAAGTTTCAGGATGCTGATATACATTTGAAGGTTGGTTCTGTTTACGATGAAATTAAAAATGGTCGTAAGGCCGTTTTTCATACAATTATTGCGGGTCAGTTGTTTGCGAAGAATGAAGAAATTGATAAGGCTAAAAAAGTAGAAAAAAATTAGAAACGCTTTTGACGAGATATAATTTTCAGGCTAGCGAATTCGCTCATGTCCGGATAGGCCAGGCTCCTCCCAGAGATATGAATTAAAGTTTCCCTAATGAAAAAAATAATACTAAATAAGAATCAATACTTTGAGTTGGCAAATCTTGCGCTTGGTGTTTTTAAGCCCTTAGAAGGATTTATGGGGGCTAAGGAAGTTCATAGCGTAATGGAAACCATGAGATTGCCGGATGGGGCGCCATTTCCGTTGCCTATTCTATTGGATATCGATTCGGAAATGCGGGATATTGCAAAAAAATCGGATCGATTAAATCTTTATTTTGAGGGAGAACTTGTTGGCGAAATTTTGCCAACCGACGTGTTTCAGCTTAATAAAACAGAATTAGCTCTTAAAGTTTTTGGAACCGATAGTTCCGACCATCCAGGCGTGGATCATTTATATAAAATGGGAGATGTCTTTATAGGAGGTCCCGTTAATTTATTTCATAGGGTTATTTCTAATTATTCGGATCATGAATTGACTCCAGATGAAACAAAGGCTTTTTTTAAGAAAAAGGGCTGGGAATCTATTGTAGGTTTTCAAACGCGTAATGTTCCTCACCGCGCGCATGAATTTTTACAACGAACCGCTTTAGAACAAGTGGATGGACTTTTTATTCAGCCTTTAGTAGGACAAAAAAAAGTGGGGGATTTTACAACCGAAGCGGTTTTAGCTGGATATAGGACTTTAATTCGAGATTTTTTCCGAAACGAACATGTTTTGTTAGGCGTTCTTTCAACTTCAATGCGTTATGCAGGACCTCGCGAAGCTATTTTTCATGCGATTGTTCGACGTAATTTTGGTTGTACGCATTTTATTATTGGAAGAGATCATGCCGGCGTTGGAAACTATTATGGAAAATATGACGCTCACGAATTGTCACGGCGGTTCGACGGTGAATTGGGAATTAAAATTATGCGTTTACATGGACCATACTATTGCCAGAGGTGCGGCGGTATAGTTACGGAAAAAACTTGTCCTCATCTCAAAACCTCTCCAGAATCTACTCATCAAATCAACGGGACAGATATTCGAAAAATCCTAACTCGCCAATCTGCTCTAGATCCAAAGTTAATGAGACCTGAAATAGTCGATAGTCTTGCGGATATGAAAATATTTGTTGATTGAAAATTGGTTCAAGGCCGCTAATTTAAAGTTACGTAATTTTTAGGACAGTAATCAAAATGTGGAAAAATCTTCGGCTTTTATTCCAGGCATGGGCAGGAATGAAAGCGTTTAACTCCTTAGATCTTGAAGATAAAAGCGTCGTTTTTTATTCAGAGGACAATGCGTCCTGGGTTCATTTTGAGCCAATCATAAAAGAATTGCTGGAAACGCATCGCCGAAAAATTTGTTATTTGACTTCGAGTTTTGACGATCCAATTTTAAAAACAGATGAAAAGCTAATAAAACCTTTTTATATCGGCAGCGGTATGGTTCGTACTCTTCTTTTTTCTTCGTTGAAGGCGCGTATCATGATTATGACTATGCCTGATTTGGAAAATTATTATATAAAACGTTCCAAAGTTTATCCTGTACATTATATTTATGTGTTCCACAACATGGCGAGTTCTCATATGGTGTTTCGCACTGGGGCTTACGATCATTACGATACAATTTTCTGTGTTGGTCCTCACCATGAAAAAGAGATTCGAGGCGCAGAAAAGTTATATGGCTTACCTGCTAAGAATTTGGTGAAACACGGCAATAGCCGCTTGGATTCGGTTTTATATGAAGCCGCTAAAAGGGAAAAAAAAGATTCTTCCGGCAGGCAAAAGAAAGTTTTAATCGCTCCGTCCTATGGTAAAAACGCTTTATTAGAAACGTGCGGAGTAAGGTTGATTGAGGTGTTATTAAATGCGGGTTATTTTGTTACCGCCCGGCCTCATCCCCTGACTATTCGAGATAATAAACCTTTAATTTCTCAAATAGTTCAAAAATATGAAAGCAACAAAAGCTTTTTGTTAGAGACCGACGTAGCCTCACAAGTTTCTTTACACTCATCAGATTTGATGATAAGCGATTACTCCGGCGCGGCTTTTGAGTTTGCTTTTGGTTTGGGGAAACCGGTTGTTTTTGTCGATGTGCCTCGGAAAGTAAATAATCCGAATTATACTGAGCTGAATTGCGAGCCTTTTGAGGTTTTTATTCGACCTCAGATTGGAGCAGTCTTGTCTACGAACAATTTGGAAAAAGTTTCTGAATTGATTGACGATTTAATTTCCAATCAGGACGTTTTTGAAAAGAAAATTGAAACTATACGATCTGAGAATATCTACAACGTTGGTTTGAGCGGCGAAGTGGGAGCGAAATCTGTGATTGAACGGTTAGAAAAAATTAAAAAAGAAGAAGTAAAGGAAGGCTAGTCGTTGATAAAAATCAAGAGGCCTTTATTAAATATTACTAACGTATCTATTGATTCTCAGGTTTAAAAAGTTTTTTGATGAACGATACAAATCTTTGGAAATACATTTTCAATGCGAAAACCGTTGTCAAGAAACCGGCTACGATCATCTGGATTAAGTAATTTCCTGAGCCCAAATCCAAATAAGCATAGGCGTTTTCCGCAATAGACATAAATGCGAGCGTTATCCAAAAAATAACCCAGGAATTCTTATATTTTTTATTCATTTTCAATTTTTATCTTATCAAAATACTTAAAAATAACAGCTTCCTTTTTGGGCATTGTATCTTAAAATTAAAATCTTTTCAGGTTCTTGCTGAAAAAAATTAATTTACGCTTGCTACTTCTTGAGACGTAGGAAGGTTCTCCGTTAGTTTTGAAATTTCATCTAAACTTAAAATTAAGTTTATGACATCCAAGTTTTGAATTAAGTTTTTCTCGTGCAATTCTCCGAGAACCGCTTTTACTTCATCTGAAGAAGAAATCGCTTGAAATAATGTTGAATAGATTTTTTCATACACCCAATCTTGATTTGTGTGGTTGGTTTCCATAAAAACTCCCAAATAAATGTTGTTTAATCCTTTTCGTCAAAAAAGCGTAATTCCTTTATTAATAAGCAGATTACGTGCCAAAAAAATAGAAGCCTGCGCTCCAAGCATTTAATTGTTTTTAAAGGAGTTATGGTTGTTGTCGCTTTGGGGTGGGCAAAAGAAGGAAGACAAAAAATTGGCGATCTTGGGGAGAGGTTTTATAAATAGGAGCCTAAGAAAAAGGGAAAAATGTTAAATATCGACTTTGAATGCTTTTATGAAGGTTTGCGATTGGCTCTGGATAATGAAATAATAAATTCCTTATTTTAAGAGGATCTCTAATAATTCATATTTTTACTAACTTGCTATCGACTAGCCCTTGATAACTAGGGCTAGTCTCTTTGAAATTCTCAATTTTTAGAGGTTCCTTTAAAAGATAAAAGAGCGGGTTTTGACAGTTTTATTTAAGATTAATCTAAATATTTTTTAGGATAAAAATGCCTTTTCCGATTCATAGATTGAGAAGATTGAGAAAAACTAACGCTATCATGAGAATGGTGCGTGAAAATAAAGTTTCTGTAGACGATTTGATTTATCCATTATTTGTTTGCGAGGGTAAGGGAGTTAAATCTGAAATTAGCTCTATGCCCGGCAACTACCGTTGGTCTATTGACTTATTAGCTAACGAGGTTAAAGAGTGTTGGAATTTAGGGATTCCATCAGTCATTTTATTTGGAATTCCTGACAAAAAGGACGCTAAAGGCAGCGAAGCTTATAACCCGGACGGTATTGTTCAACGCGCTATTCGGGAAATTAAATCTGCGGTTCCGGAAATAGCTGTAATAACCGACGTGTGTATTGACGAATATACAGATCATGGGCATTGTGGAATAGTAGAAAATGGGCAGATTTTGAACGATCCAACTTTGGAGCTTTTGGCCAAAATGGCTTTAACGCATGCCGAAGCAGGCGCGGAAATTGTGGCTCCTTCAGATATGATGGATGGAAGAGTGGGCGCTATTCGCGAAGCTTTGGATCAATCGGGGTTTGGAGATAGTATTATTATGTCTTACGCGGCAAAATACGCGTCTGCGTTTTATGGACCTTTTAGGGAAGCTGCCGATTCGTCTCCTAGTTTTGGCGATAGATGTTCTTATCAAATGGACCCGGCTAATGGCGAAGAGAGCGTTCGCGAAGTTGCGCAAGACATTGAAGAAGGGGCCGATATAGTAATGGTAAAACCAGCGTTGTCATATTTAGACGTTATTTATAAAATAAAACAGGAGTTTTCAATACCGCTTGCCGCCTACAACGTGAGCGGAGAATATTCTATGGCGCATGCCGCTTCGGAAAAAGGTTGGTTAGACGGCGATCGAGTTATTATGGAGGTGTTGCTTTCTATAAAAAGAGCCGGCGCCCAGATGATACTGACTTATTCCGCCAAACACGCCGCTAAAATTATTCAAAAACTTGTTTCTTAGACTATGACATCCCGCCCCATTCATTTACTTTTAAACGAAACCGTTCTAATTGTATTGGCTGTTGGAATTATGCTACTAGAATACAATGCCCAAATTTTTGAGCGTGGGATCGGTTTATATTTGAAATGGCATAACCACGAACGCCCGCAGTTAGGTAGAATGTGGGACCGTGATAGGCAAAAAATTGTGGCCCAAAGGAAGATCCAGTCTCTTTTAGCTTCCGCAAACGTTAAAGAACGTACAAGCGAATCCATCGACTCTTTCAGCAAACTGTTCGAAAACTTAAACTCAGCTTCGTCTCAGGTTATATCCAGAGATAAATTCTTAAAACTATTTTTCGATTATCCGGGGCAATGGAATCGAAAAATGGTGTCACCTTTAGATATGATTGAGATAGATTCAAATAATAAATGGGATCGAGTTTTGATTGCGCGTTTTGGAATATGGCTGACGTTGAGTTTTATTGATAAGGATAATATCCCATTGAAAGAGTTCCATGTGTCAATGGATACTTTAAATGAGATTCAGTCTACTCGAACTATCCAAAAAGGAAAATTAGAAGAAGCGGGTTTTCGAACTGAAAGAATTTTTGATTTCCATCAGTTTGTCCATGTTTTAAGGACGATGGACTCCGCTTCTCAAAGCGCTTTGTTTCCCGATCCACAATGGTTCCTTTCGAGAGGGTATCATGTTACTCGAATTGGATTTGCAGACTCAAATGGAGGGGGAGGTTCAGAAACTCCTTTGATTTTTGGAATTGAATATGACACTGGTTATTATCCTAATGTGTTGTTGATTCCAGTCCCATTAGAAGTTGCCCACAACTTGTTGTCGCAAATTGATCCTCAAGAAAACGAGGCTGAATTAACTGGCCCTAATTCTAAAGAGATTGATTATGAAAACGGGGAATTGGAGAGCATTGCTTCCGACATGCAAGAATTTTTGAAGGTAGATTAGTTTGTTTTTGGATTTTCTTGTTTACTTTGACGAGGGGTAAAAAAGAAAATTAATAATATCCCTGCCACAAATCCTACCAAATGCCCCAGCCATGCGATTTGAGTTTCTGTCTGTGCAATGCTGATAAATGCAAAGATCTGCCAAAATATCCAAAAGAATATATAAACAAACGCCGGGGTTTTTAAAACATTAAAATATAAAACCCAGAAGAAAAGCGTCGAAATTTGAGCTTTTGGAAATAAGATAAGATACGCTCCTAAAATGCCTGAAATAGCCCCGCTTCCTCCCACAAGAGGGATATTGGCGACATCCGAAAAAAATGAAAAGCCTATAAACGATAAAACCCCGCATAGTATATAAAAAATTAGAAATTTAACCGGGCTAATAAGGTGTTCTATACGGTTGCCAAACACCCACAAGAAAAGCATGTTGCCAATTAAATGTCCCCATCCAGCATGAATGAAAAGAGATATTAAGATTATGGGAGCTTGACTTATTGGGTTTTCGAATAGCTTGGATGGTATGAATCCATTATTAGGCAAATAAGCTTCAGTAGAATTCCCAAATTTTCCGCTGAGAAAGAGATAAAAGTTTAAGGAAATAATTAAAAGAACAGCGAAAGGAAACTTTAAAGGAGCTTTTTCGTCTTTTAACGGCAGCATGTGTGATTTCCTAATTATAGCGATGATAAAACTGGGGCGTTGATGAAAAAACCAACAAAAACAAAACCGCACCTTATCGTTGCGCCTATGTTAAAATTTCCTTTAAATTAAATCTAGTTATTAATGCCTAGCAGTTGTTCCGTGTTTTTGAAAATTTTATTGGGATATTAAGGTTTAAACTTTATGCCGCCAAATAACGACCCATCTGATGGTTTAGAGGATAAGAAATTTCAAGTTTCCCACATGGAAACTGACGAAATTTTAGTTCCTGAAAACCCTGAAGACGATGTTGATTGGGTTATTGCCACCTATAGAAAACACGCTTTAAGAGCGGTTACGGATGAATTGGATGAAAAATTAGGGCCCAATAGGGGAAAAAAGAGTTATATACCGCCAATTGTTTTAGATCGTAATCCCATCAATTTTAGACAAAGTTTACAAGACTTAGTTTTTCCAACTCCAAGAGAAGTAAATGAAGACTTGCTGGAATTACCTAATGGGCGGGTTATGCTGCAAAGCGGCTCGGGAATGGGAAAAACCGTTTTTTTAAAGATCTATCAAGAGATTTTGCTAAAAGAAGACTCTTCCAGTCAGTGGTTTCCATTGCCTGTTTATTTTCCGCTGGAAAAACTGCCGGAAGGATCGGGATTATCTTTCCTGCTGGAAAAAGCTTTTAGCGTAATTGTCGATTTTGTGCTGCGCGAACAGGACTCTAACCCTGGCTTAAATTTAGATTCCGATACGCTGTTAGAAACGGTTCAATTTCTTTACGGCGAAAGTAAAATCTTGTTTTTTCTTGATGGGCTAGACAGATTAGCTCCCACAGATAGACTACAGGCTTTTAATAAGTTAGCTCTTGAAGGAGATACTCTTGGCAGTAATTTTATTTTTTTAGCTTGCAGGCCTTTCGATTTTGGTCCGATAGCCGACGGATCAATTCTAAAAAGAGGAACCGAAGCTTTTTTTCAAATCTCTTTTGACGCTATTAGCGAACGTTCCCAAAAAATATTTTTAGGAGATAAGAAGACCAAAGCTTTGGATAAGCTTTGCTTATTTAACCAGGAGCTGTTAACCACGCCCGCGCTTTTAAAAATGGTGAGGAACGCTTACGATCCTGAGTGCGATGAGACGATCACGAAAACCGCTTTATACAATCGTTATTTAGAGTACCTTACCAGCCCAAATTATATAAAAAGCTTTATTTCTAATCAAAACAAGTCGGAGGAAACGGTAGATAAAGAACCTGCTTCTCTAGAAGAAATAAAAGGCGGCGACACTGACGAAGGACTAGATAAAAAAGGCGAAGCTGTTGAGCAAAAACATATTGAACGCGCATTAATTAGAATTCCGAAAAATTTTGACCGACTTGAAAAAATTTCTTTAGAATTAGCGCAAAGCGGTTGGCTACAACGGTCAGAGGGAATCGACAAAGGAGTCGATTTAAAGCGGCTTTTAAACGCTGGAGAGGGAGAAGCTGATATTTGGATTGACGGGGAGTTAGTTCCTGAACTCAAAGAGTTAATTTATGTTTATGGAAAACGTTGGGAATATATTCATCCTTCGTTCCAAGAATATTTAGCTGCACGCGCTTTATCCAAGAGAAGCGATTGGAAGGCTATAGCGGCTAAATATTGTCTTGACGACCGATGGCAGGAAATTTTTAAATTTTTTGCCGGTTTGACTCCTGATTTCAATAACGATCTGTACGACATTTTTTTTCAGGAAGGCGCTTTGTTTCCAGCGGGTAACGCTATTTTGGAAGCAAGTAACCTGGATGATTTTCATAAATCGATCACCGGCCAGTTTTTAAAATATCAGTGCAAGGAAAGTTTTCCACAATTTATTCGATTTCGTTTGTACCAACCAAAAAAAATAATTAATTCATTCGACACCGCAGACATAAAAAAACTCGTTATTAATTTGTTAGATCGTAAAAAACGCGATAGCCGAATTTTGTTTGGCGTATTTGAATTGCTTTTGGCGTTGTATGACATGGATCTGCTGGAAATAATAGACAATCAAAAATTTGAATGTCTCAATAATATTCCAGAATTAAAATCTTTTTTGAGCGAGTCAAAAGACTTTGACATAGTCGATAGGGAAACGATGCAAAAATGGGGTGAGCTAGTTACGGTTTCTGAAAGTAAGTTTATTTATCAGGATGAGAAAGATGAAGAAGATCGTATTCTTCTAAAAGAGTTTTCAATTATGAAGTATCCGGTTACTAATTCCTTATATAAACAATTTGTTCCAAACTATTCTTTATTATTTTCGAGATATTCAGGTGAAGAAAACGAACCGGTGATTGGGGTTAACTATTACGAAGCCAATATATTTTCTATTTGGATGGGGTTACGCCTGCCTACTGAAAAGGAATGGGAAAAAGCGGCAAGAGGGTGCGATGGAAGGGATTACCCTTGGGGAGAAGCTAGCGGTTATCAATCTGGTTATACAAATACCGGAGATTTTGTAGAAGGCAAGACGACCCCAGTTGACAAATTTGAGCCTGGAGTTTCTCCGTATGGTTGCTATGACATGTCAGGAAACGTTTGGGAGTGGTGCGTTCAGTTACACGCTTCCAGATACACCACGCAAAGGGTAGTTAGAGGAGGTTCGTGGCTCAATTATTTAGTTCATGCCAAATGCGTCTATAGAAACTCATTTGACCCTTCAGAACGGTACCCTTCCATTGGGTTTAGATGTTGTTCAATGGGCAGTACTGAGCTTGAAGAGGAAGAAATAGATTGGTAATTTTTATTAAATAATATAAAAAGAATATAATAAATTAAAAAAAAGCTTTATTAATTAGAAAATAAGCCGAAAAAACTATAGAATACAATAAATCAATAGTTTTAGCGGAACTCTAATAATAATTGGCATTTTTACTGGATTGCTATCGCCTAGCCTTGAATTTAAGGGCCAGGCTCCTGGCAAATCTGAGTTTTAGAGGTTCCCTTTACTAGTTTTTTGCTTATTTTAAGCGGTTACGGGTTCTTTTCGCTGGATAATTATAAAAGCGTTATAAGTTTGCCTTGACATACATTTGGGGTAATTTTTATCATTAACGCTTTGGATTAGTTGCCTTTTTTTAAAAACTCGTAATGTGTTTACCGAGCGAAAAATTGTAATAAAATCCCGATTTTGTTTTGAGTAGCTCGTCAAGAATAGAGAAAAAATTCTATTTTGGTTTATATTGATTAAGAATTGAGGCCAAAAAAAGGTTTTTCGAAGTTTAAACCTGGAGAAAGAGTTAAGTGGCTGTTCAAAGACCGCCAAAAAAGTTTTTGTGTATTGACGATGATCGGACCATGCTGATGATTACTCGGCAAATCCTAACCCGATCTTTTGGTCAAGATTCTTTGGAATTTTCTGAGGCCTATTCCGGCGAAGATGGGTTGGAAAAGGTTTCTAAAATTCAACCTGATATTGTATTAAGCGATATACAAATGCCAGGTTTAAATGGTTTTGAAGTGTGTCGTGAAATACGGAATCGCCATCCCAAAACGGCAATTATTTTAACTTCCGCATACGATGCTGAGCAAGATAACGCAATCAAAGCTAAAGAAGTTGGAGCCGACGCCTATTTGTCCAAGCCTATCAAAAAAGGCGAATTACTCTTTATTGTTAATTTTATTTTAAGAGTTTCCAACTTAAATCAAACCGTTGTCGAAAAGAACCGACAATTAGAAGAATCCCTCGATAGAGTTAAAAAGTTTCACCACAAGCTAGTAGCTCTCAATGAAGAACTTCGAGCTGACAAGAAGAGGTTAAATTTAAATCTTCGCGAAATGGCTGAGTTAAATTCTCAGTTAGAGGGAAAAAATAACCAGATTTCTTCGATGATGGAAGAAATGATGGGGCGGTTTGATTCAACGGTTTCTTTGCTTTCTAATATTATTGAGTTAAACAGGTCTGATAGAGGTCATTCTGAGCGGGTCGCTGAAATGTCCATTTTCGTTGCGGAAAAACTTGGGTTGACTGAATATCAAGTTCAAAATGTTAAAGTGGCGGCTCGGCTTCATGAACTGGGAATTGTTGGCATGCCTGTCGCTAAAAAGGAGGCGGCAATGGTGGAAGAACGTTCTGGAACAAAAAGCCCGCATCCTCTTGTAGGCGAAATGTTGTTGAAGTCTTATCCGGGTTTCGAACTGGTTGCAGATATAATCCGGCATTTACATGAAAATGTTGACGGTACCGGAGGGCCAGACGGTTTGTACGGGGATTCAATTCCTGTGGGTTCCAGAATTGTTGCGGCGGCGAGTTATTACGACCACGAAATTATCGCGAATCCCAAGCTTGGTTCCTCTGGAGCCTTGGCCAAAATGGAAGAAAAAAAGAATATAGTCTTTGACGACAGAGTACTTTACTTGCTTAGAGAATTTATTGATTTACAAGAGCAAAGTCCCCAGGAAAAGATTATTGAATGCACCGTTTTTAATCTGACCGAGGGAATGGAGCTTGCCTCCGATATCTTTTCCGAATCAGGCATTAATTTATTAAGAAAAGACACTGTTTTGAATAAGGAAACCCTTAATAAAATAGTGAAGTTTAATAATGTGGATCCTATTGTTGGACCCATTAGGGTAAAGCAGGGGTAGGCGGCTAAATGGATATAGCGACAATACTGGGAATCTTTGCCGGTCTAGGGCTGGTTATTACCTCAATATTATTAAATAGCGGTTTGGATTTGTTTTGGAACGCTCCATCTGCAATGGTTGTGATGGGAGACACTCTTGCGGCTACATTTGTCGCTTATCCGGTTAATGAAGTAATGAGAGTTATGGGTTTGTTTAT
>CAYFMN010000002.1:51382-72392 GCA_964344185.1 uncultured Nitrospinota bacterium | reverse complement strand
AAGGTCTTTTTGGTTAAAAAGACCGACCTGAGCGAGCTCATCGACAATATGGTAATGATCAATAATGTCGCCAGAAAAGGCGGTATCTTAGCTATTGAATCCAAGCTCAAAGATGTTAAACACGAATTTCTTGAAAAAGGATTGCAATTAACCGTAGATGGAAAAGACGAAGCTACCGTTGCGGCTTTATTGAAAAGAGAAATTGTTCAGTTACAAAAATCTCATAAAGACGGTTGGGAAATTTTTAATGAAATGGGGAAATACGCTCCAGCGTTTGGTATGATTGGAACCCTGATCGGTCTGGTACAGATGCTTGCAGACTTGGCCGATGTGGGCTCCGTTGGCCCTAAAATGGCGGTTGCGTTGATCACGACATTTTATGGCGCTGTTGTCGCCAATTTGTTTTTTATTCCAATGACCGTTAAACTAAAGCGTAGAAGCGCGACAGATACCCTGGAAATGAACTTGGTGTTAGAAGGTATTATGTATATACGTAAAGGAGTAAACCCAAGATTTATGAAAGACGTTCTGGAAAATACAGTCGCCAATATCTTAGGTAAAAAACCGAAGAAAGATGAAGGAGGAGGCGGCAAAGGCGGCAAGAAAAAATAGAGCGTTAATGAGGCGATAAATGGCTACCAAAGAAAAAGCCGAGAAAAAAGACAACCCTCCCGAAGATGACGAGACCGTAGAAGAGGAGCCGGATGAGGGGATACCCCCCTGGGTAATGACCTTTGCCGATCTGGTTACGCTTCTGATGGTGTTTTTTATCCTATTGTTTGCAATGGGAACCATCGAAGACGAAAAGTGGCGTTTAATTAAAGAATCGTTGAAAACCGCTCTGGGCGACGATGTGATTCCAGAAGCCGGAACGCGCGAAGGACTGGAAGTTATCCAACAAGCATTAGCGGAAAAGGCGGTGATAGCGGTTGACGAAGTCGGAGCCATGGTTGCAAAAGAAATTGAAGATCTTGCTTCCGAAGTAGAAGAGTTTGTTTATAAAAATAAACTGGCTGGCCAGGTACAGGTTTCTTCAGACGAACGGGGGGCGATTATTACCGTTTCCGACGTGGTTTTATTCCCCGCAGGGCAGGCGGCGACAACGCCCGCAGGGAGCCAGGTATTATCAAAAATTTTCGATCTTCTAAAACAATTTGATTATAACGTTAAAGTCGAAGGCCACACTGACAATATTCCTATTAAAACAGAACAATACCCATCGAATTGGGAGCTTTCAGCGGCGCGCGCCGCAAATGTCGCCAGACAATTAGTGACGGCGGGATTTCCTCCTAAAAAGCTTTCGGTAGAAGGATTTGCCGAATTCAGACCTAAAGTTCCAAATGACAGCGCAAAAAACCGAGGAATAAATCGTAGGATCGAGATTGTTTACCAAAGAGGAAGTATTAAAAAGCGGATGGTAGATATCCTGCGATCACAAAAAACTGTTGTGAGATAGTTATCTTACCTGCCTTTCTTTTAACTTTTCGAGTTTGATTTTTCCCACTTTTTCCAGCGAAATAGCTTTTGCGTTCAGAGTTACATCATTGCAAATCTGTCATTAATAGCCATTATTACAAGGATGATAGAGAGACTTACAAAAGCTTGTCATCGACCGTCTGGAAAAATTTCCCGCCGTTGTTCTCCTTGGCTGCAAGCAGGTAGGGAAGGGTTTGTGATTGAAAACTTAATTAACCTGGCGCATCTGCGCGCTATTCCAAATGGCAACCTATGAGTAATTGAAATCAAACGTGATTTTTCTCCAAAATTGAAAACCGTTTAGTAGCAATCTCAACCCAATTGGTTTAGCTAACGGTTCGGAACTTGCGGTATTTTTTCAGAGTATTTACTACTTTCGAATTTTCAAAACCAAGCAACATTTATTTTTAAAAATAAAAAGTACCCAACCGATTGGCTATTTTATTATCTTCCATTTGACCTATGGGCCTTCATAAATTATTGAAATAAATTGACTTTTAGCCTAAGTCAAAAGCCGGATGGAACATTTAAGAAAACTAGCGCAAATTCCCATACAGGCTGATGGATAGCCGTTTAATAACCTTTATTGGAGTTTGCAAAATGAAAAAATTAATTGTAGTTTTGATAACCCTGTTCTTTGTTTCCACACCTTTAATTGCTTTTGCAGAGTCGCCTTTAGAATTACCGTTTGATGCGAAAGCAGAAGCCAAAAAACATAACCAAGAATTTAACCAGGGACATTTCGATGTTGCTCTTAAACATTTTGACGCTTCAGAAGATATTCAACGTACCGGAGAGATATACTTCAATGAAGCTTTGGCATACGACAAATTAGGTAAACATGGAAAAGCAAAAATACATTTTAAGGAAGCGAAAATATTGGCAAATGGAAACTCAAAAATTTTTAAATTCTGAGGTTTTGAAATTGCATTTAAAGAAACACTAATTTTTCAAACTCTGTAGGCGGACTTCTCCATATTGAAGAAAAACAGAGATTCTATTTTTTAATATTTTGCGTGCCATCCGCCAGGCGCGCATTTTTAACATAGAATAAGAACCCGATTTTTATTTATTTACAAGGTATTTATTGATTTAATAATTTCGATTTCTTTAAGGTTTTCTAACTTTTCTAAAATCCCCTAAAGCTAATTTAACAATTTAATCCAAATAAAACCTATCTGTATTTTAAATGTGTTGGAGGAGACGGCAGTGAAAAAAATTCGAAGAATATTTTTCATTTTCTTAACAGTTTTTCTTTTCCTATGTATTTTTTCAGAAAATGTTTTTGCGATCCCACTCTTTGCGCGAAAATACAAACTAAGTTGCATTATGTGTCATACAGGATTTCCACAACTTAACAGCTTTGGAAATTCTTTTGCCGGTAATGGCTATCAAATGCCCGATGAAGATCCAAAAGATTTTACCGATGAAATTGAAGAAGGGAAATTATTGCTTCATAGTCACTTCCCCTTTGCCATTCGCGTCGATTCATTTTATAGAATCCGAAATGATACGGAGATTAATTTTGACCTCGAAGCCCCTTTTTCCGCCAAGATCTTGACTAATGGTATTTTAAGAAAAGATATTTCGTATTATTTTTATTTTTTCTTTGACGAAAGAGGCGGAGTAACAGGGATTGAAGACGCTTTTTTATATTTTAATAGCGCTTTTAATATTGAAGAATTCGATATAAGACTTGGACAATATCAAATTACGGACACCATTTTTCCTCGAGAACAGAGACTCACTTTCCAAGACTATTCTTATTATACAACCCGGGTGAGCGATAGCGGTTTTAACTTGGTCTATGACCGTGGAGCCGAATTTAGCTATGGCTTTGAAGTAACGGAGGATTTTGGGGTTGGATTATTAGCGGGCGTCGCTAACGGCAATGGTATTAACAACGCAAACAATCAAAGAAATTTTGATTCCGATCCTTATAAAAATTTCTATGGTCGAGTTTCTTTCAGTTATGGAGATCAGGGAATTGGAATTTATGCCTACAGTGGAAGGGAAGAAAACTCCAATAAGGTATTGAATGAGTTTTACCGATTTGGTCCAGACTTTAATTTCACCATTTTTGAAGACTGGAATATTTGGGGTAGTTATCTTTTTGGCGAGGATCAAAATGGGCTCTTTACTCAAAATGTTCCTGGGGATATTAAATCCTGGGGTGGATTTACTGCGGTAACGCATAGCCTTAATGATGACTGGCTACTTTCTTTACTGCATAATGTGGTTGAAGTAGATCGAAAGCCAGAGTTGGACGTTAATGTTTTTACTGTTAATCTATCCTATTATCTAATGAGAAACCTTAAATTCATGTTTGAAATAACGGGCGATTTACAAAAAACAAGTTCCAACCATCCGGAGAGGACTCACACGGGTGAGTTTGGAATTGTCTTTGCTTATTAATTCAAGTTCAGTTTCAATAAGAGGTTAAAATTGTGGAAGGGGCAATAAAAAAAAATGTCTTTGCATATATTATTACTATTGCAATAATATTTTTTAATCCATTTGCCGTTCATGCACAAAGGCTTGGCGTTAATTTATCGGGATTTGCTGTTGGCGTTGAAAATTTTAAAAAATCAGAAAAACGGAAATATGGATTGAAAGTTATCCACCCATACTCATTTCGGCTAAAAACAATTCAAAAAAGTATGGGGTTGTTAAAATACAGGAAGAAATCTTTTTTTGGGCAGGATCAAAAGCGGATTTTTAAAAATGAAGTCATAAAAAAATTGGCGCCAAAAATTAAAAGGAATTTTGAACAAGCCGATTCTAACCAAAGAGTTTCTTTTGAAATTTTTAGTCGGTCTG
Organism: uncultured Nitrospinota bacterium; assembly: GCA_964344185.1. Taxonomy (GTDB): domain Bacteria; phylum Nitrospinota; class Nitrospinia; order Nitrospinales; family JAJDAT01; genus JAJDAT01. The sequence continues at coordinate 68,096 of CAYFMN010000002.1, read as the reverse complement.
GAAAAAAGTTTATCAAAGGAGATACTTTCCTAACTCCCCAGGGGTTAAATTGGAGATTTACTATATTGCGTTGGGAGAAATGGGATATCGATAGTTTTGATGTCACCGGGGAACCTTGGGTTTTAGTAGCTCAAAAAGATCAAGCTTACAAAAAGTGGTTTTGGAAAAAGTCAAAACGAGTTTCTCGAAATATAACCAATTGGTTAATTTTTAAAAACATTTCTCCAATTTCATCTAATATTTTACCCACTTTAAGGCCCTCCATTTCTATTCAAAAGAAACAATCAAATCATGATGACCTGAAACCAAGTATTAAAAGTCGTTTGTTAGAGGTTGAAAAGTTATGGCAAGAAAAGATAATTACAGAAGAAGAATATAGAGCAAAGAGAAAAGAAATCTTAAACGATTTATAAACTGATTTAAGAGGGCCTCTAATAATTCATATTTTTACTAGCTTGCCGACTAGCCCTTGATAATCAGGGCTAGTCTCTTTGCAATTCTCAATTTTTAGAGGTTCCCTTAATTGAAGAACTCACAAAAAGAAGCTTTCATGGCCAGGGCATTGCAACTAGCTGCAAAAGCCAAAGGCCGAACCAGCCCTAATCCAATGGTTGGCTCCGTGATTGTGAAAAACGGTGAGATTGTCGGCGAAGGTTATCATAAGCAGGCAGGTAAACCACATGCCGAAGTTGAAGCCATAAAAAAAGCCGGGACTAAAGCGAAGGGAGCGGATTTATTTGTCAATTTGGAACCTTGTTGCCATTATGGTAAAACTCCTCCTTGCGTAGAAGCTATTATATCGGCAAAGTTAAAGAAAGTTTATGTTGGGATGACCGATCCTAACAAACTTGTAAATAATAAAGGAATCAGAATTTTAAGAAAAAAAGGAATAATGGTAGAAGTTGGCGTTCTTAAAAAGGAGTGCGAACGTCTTAACGAAAGTTTTGTTAAGTTTATTCGAACAGGGAAGCCTTTTGTTATTATGAAGTCAGGGATGTCGCTTGACGGTAAAATTGCGACCTATTCTGGAGAATCCCAGTGGATTACTTGCGAACAATCCAGAAAACTTGTTCATGAAATCAGAGGAGAGGTAGACGCCATATTAGTTGGGTCTGGAACGGTATTAAAAGACGATCCAAAATTGACGGTTCGATTAAAGGGTCGAAAGTTAAGAAATCCTGTAAGGGTTATCCTAGATAGACGGAGTCGGATTCCGGTTGGCGCGAAAGTTTTTCAAAACGCCAATATGGATAAAGTTATTTATGCGACTTCTCCTAAACTTTCTAAAGGAAAAGAAAAAAAATTACGCGATATGGGCGTTGATGTTTTAGCTCTGCCGGTAGGTAAGAATTTTAAATTAAACGCCTTACTTGAAGAACTTGGGCGTAGAGATATTACGAGCGTTTTATTGGAAGGCGGGGCTTTATTAAACGCTTCCGCTTTCAAAGAAAATGTTATCGATAAGGCGATGTTATTTATGGCGCCAATCCTTATAGGCGGCGAACGGGCTCCTGGTTTTATTGGGGGCGAAGGGGTCAAAAAGCTCAAGGACGCAGTTCGCCTGAAAAATGTGAGTACAAAAAAAGTCGGCGACGATTTTCTAGTTGAAGGTTATTTCTAATGTTTACCGGAATTATTCAAGCAGTTGGAGCGGTAAAAGCTCTCGAAAATAAATCGGCGGATGTTTTGATTAAAATAGAAACTCCCGATGATTTTAAAAATATCGAGTTAGGGGAAAGCATTGCCGTAAATGGAACATGCCTCACCGCTATTGAGGTTTTGGAAAAAGGATTTTCAGCCAATCTTTCCTCTGAAACTCTGAAGAAAACTTCTTTGAGAGATATTCGAGCTAACTCCAATGTGAATCTTGAGCGTTCCTTAACGCCTCAAACTAAAATGAGCGGTCACTTTGTGATGGGACATGTCGACGAAGTTGGGTCGATCATTGAAATAAAAAAGCAGGAAGGGCAGACTTTATTTAGATTCAAACACAGCCAAAATATGGCTTCATATATAGTTGAAAAGGGTTCAGTAGCTATTGACGGGATCAGTCTTACCGTTTTTGACTGTAGAGATAACTGTTTCTCCGTTGCGGTGATTCCTTTTACTTTGAATCATACGAATCTTAAAGATCGGAAAATCGGAGATAAGGTTAATTTAGAATGTGATATGATTGGTAAATATGTAGTTAAAGCTTGCGAGAAAATTTTAGGAGACCGATCATCGGGAGAGATGCCGATAACTCCTGAATTCCTAAAACGTTATGGATTTGAGTAAATTATGAGCGAAAGCGTATTCACCGATATTCCAACAGCCATTGAAGCCGTGCGAAATGGCGAAATGATTATTATTGTCGACGATGAAGATCGTGAGAATGAAGGCGATTTAATGATCGCCGCTGAAAAAGCGACTCCAGAATCGATTAATTTTATGGCCAAGTATGGCAGGGGGTTGGTTTGCTTAACTCTCACTCAGGAGCGCGCTGAAGAATTAAGATTGCCGATGATGGCTCCTGAAAATGAATCGGCGTTTGAAACCCCGTTTACTATATCAATTGACGCAAAAACGGGTGTGACCACTGGAATTTCCGCCGCAGACAGGGCTCGAACTATACAAGTAGCCATCGACCCAAAATCTACCAGAAAAGATTTGGCGGTTCCCGGCCATATTTTTCCCCTCAAAGCCAAAGAGGGAGGGGTCTTAGTCCGGAATGGACAAACCGAAGGTTCGGTTGATATCGCCCGGTTGGCAGGTTTGAACCCTTCGGGCGTTATCTGCGAAATTATGAACGAAGACGGAACTATGGCCAGAGTTCCCCAATTGACTGAGTTTTCCAGGAAGTTTGGAATAAAGATGATAACCGTTAAGGACTTGGTTGAATTTCGATTGCAAAGCGAAACCTTAATTGAAAAAGAAGCGGAAACTATTATTCCCACTCAATGGGGCGAGTTTAAATCGATCGCTTTTCGTAATGTGTTGATTGATCAGGTTCACATAGCCTTTGTTAAGGGAAATATAGATCCTTCGGTTCCAGTTTTAACCAGGGTGCATTCCCAGTGTTTAACGGGGGATGTTTTTGGGTCGTTCCGATGCGATTGCGGCGAACAATTAAGCCGGGCCATGGAAATGATCCAGGAAGAAGGGTTGGGAGTTTTACTTTATTTGTATCAGGAAGGAAGAGGTATAGGGATAATAAATAAACTAAAGGCTTATGCCCTTCAAGATCAAGGTCACGATACCGTGCAGGCAAACGAAGCGTTGGGCTTTAAGCCTGATTTAAGGGAATATGGGATTGGGGCTCAAATTTTAAGTAAATTGGGATTGGGAAAAATCCGGTTAATGACTAATAACCCCAGGAAAATTGTTGGATTGGAAGCTTATGGTTTGAGCATTGTGGAAAGAGTTCCAATCGAAATCAGTCCTAAAGAGCAAAATGTCAAATACCTTAAGACAAAACAGTCCAAGTTGGGACATCTTATGAAGAATATTTCCTAAGAGAGGAATGAATGGCAAATATTATTGAAGGAAACTTAATCGGGGCAGGTCTCAAGTTTGGCATTGTCACGGCCCGATTTAACGATTTTATTACGGGACGACTTGTGGACGGCGCTTTGGATTCTCTTTGCCGTCATGGGGTCGAAGATGATTCGGTTGATATTGTAAAAGTGCCGGGAGCTTTTGAAATTTTTATGGCTGCAAAGAAAATGGTTGAGTCTAATAAATACGACGCCATTATTTGTCTTGGGACTATTATACGAGGAGCGACTCCGCATTTTGAGTATGTGGCCGCCGAAGCTAGCAAAGGAGTGGCCGCCGTGGCAATGGAAGCGACTATACCCGTTTCATTTGGGATTTTGACCACGGATAACCTTGAACAAGCAATTGAGCGAGCGGGTTCGAAGGCTGGCAATAAAGGATCTGAAGCTGCTCTAGCGGCTTTGGAAATGGCAAACTTGTTTAAGGCAATGGAGTAAATTTTTATTGTGGGAATAAGACGTCAATCCAGGGAATTAACTTTAAAATTTTTGTATTTATACGATCTCAATAAAGGCGATTTAGAAGCGCAAAAAAAAATGTTTTGGGATTGGGTTGGAAAAGAACAGGCTAAAGAATTTACTTTCGAATTGATTGATTCAACGCTTAATAATTTGGAAGAAGTCGATCAAATTATTAAAAAGTTTAGCGATAATTGGGACATCGAAAGGATGGGAACTATTGACAGAAATATTTTACGATTCGCCTCTTGCGAATTGATGTTTCATAAAAATGTTCCAGGAAAAGTCGCAATCGATGAAGCTGTTGAAATTGCTAAAAAATATGGCGGGCAACAGTCTTCCGATTTTGTTAACGGGATTCTCGACCGAGTTAACTCCCATGTTTCTTCCTCATTGGCTCAAGAAGCAAACTAGATTTCTAATAGGTAGTCGAACTCTCCAAAAAATATATATTTTTCCCACCTAACTTATTGCCGATTTAGGTAGTTCTTTGTACTCTATATAGATTAGAGATTATTCTTATGTGTACAAATGGTTTATCTTATTTTTTCGGACGTTCATAGCAACCTGGAGGCTTTGCAGGCTTTTTTTGAAATAGCCGAAGAAACTCCGCACGACAAGCTTGTGTGCCTTGGAGATATTGTAGGTTATGGAGCCGATCCTAATCCTGTCCTGGATTTGATTCGGGAAAAAGTAGACATTATTTTGGCTGGCAATCATGATTACGCGGCTTGCGACAAAATAAGTATTTCTTCTTTTAATCCCTACGCCTATCACGCTACTTTGTGGACCCAAAAAGCATTAACCAAAGAAAACCATGAGTTTTTAAGGTCGTTGCCAATTTATTTGGAAGACGAAGGAATTATATGGGTGCATTCTTCTCCATTTGAGCCGGAGGATTGGCATTATCTCAATTCCCACGAAGACGCTCTAGAAAACTTTGAAGCCCTGGAAAAGGAACTCTGCTTTATGGGGCATACCCACAAACCAGTCGCTTTTGAAGAAGTTTCAAAAGGCGATATTAAGCCGCTCAAGGGACCGACTATCAAATTGAACTCCGGCTCCAGGTATTTAATAAATGTTGGCAGCCTTGGTCAACCAAGAGATAGAAATCCTGAGTCTTGTTTTACAAAGTTTGATTCATGCGCTAGAGAACTCAGTTTCCATCGTTTCAGCTATAATTTAGAGGAAACCCAGAGAAAAATACTTAAAAACGGGTTGCCTCCTTTCCTTGCCCAACGCCTCTCCCAGGGACGATAGTTTTTTGGAAGCCGATATTTTGGCTTATGTTGACCCTTTTCTATAAAAGCGCTATACTCGTAACTACAATAAAATTAAATAGTTATGGTTTTGTTTTGAGTTTTGGCGAGATAGAAAAAATAAATAATTAAACTAACATTATGAAGCCTTTTGTTACAAAAACTTTACTGAGAAAAACTTTACAAGTTTTAGTTTTGGGCGTTTTAATTTTTTTTAACGCTTCGACAACTTTTTCTAAACCTGTAAAGAATGCAAAGGCTGAAGCTTTGTATAAAAAAGCAAAGTCGGAGTATTATTCACTTGTAAAGTTTAGTAAATCCGAAATAAGAAGAGAAAAGTGGATACGAACCGCACAGAGGTTTAAGAAAATTTGGCTCTCTTTTCCAGAATCCATTTCAGGTTATAAGGCATTATTTACTTCCGCAAAGTTATATCAAAAATCATTTGCCAGATTTGGCGAATCAGAAGATCTTAAAAAAGCTTTAGCTACTTTTCAAGAGGTGGCTTCAGCGGATAAAAATGGGTATTTAGGCGACGACGCGCTATTTCACGCCGGTGAATTATTCTTTGCTCAAAATAACCTTGACGCAGCTTCCTTATCATTTCAGACTGTATTAAATTTTTTTCCAAAAGGGGATATGGTTAAGCGAGCTCGCAGTCGCCTCGCGTTTATAAATAAAATGAAAGCTGAAAGTTCAAGACGCAAGGTTGCAAAAATTGGAAACCCGGAAATTTCTACGACAATTAAAGAAGTAAGCTTTAACGCTGAATATTCTAAGGAGTGGTTAACGATTCAAACTGATCGCCCAATATTATTTACCGAAGGGTGGGTGAGTTCGACTCTTAAGTACGTAATCGATCTCCCTCGATCAAAAGTGTCGGATTCGGTGTTAAAAAGTATCAAGATAAAAGGAAATCATCTGAAGCGAATTCGCGTGACGCCAATTGCGAAATCTGGAAATCGAATAGTTTTAGAGTTCAAGTCTCCAAAGGATCTCAGCGTTCAAGCGTTTCAGAAAAAGAATTTCATTAAAATATTAATTCAACCCAAACAAAAAATTAAAAAATCAGTTACCAAACCTCAATTTCTTGAGGCTAAAATTACCAAACCTTTGCAATCAAATGGCGACAAGCGAAAATGGAAAGTTCCGTATGTTGTCATTGATCCAGGCCATGGCGGGAAGGACAATGGCGCCGTAGGCGGGACTGGTTTGTTGGAAAAAAATTTAAACTTAAAAATCTCAAAAATTTTAAGCCGTATATTGCAGAAAAAATATTCCTATAAAGTTTCCATGACTCGTGAAGACGACCGGTTTATCGCTTTGGATGAGAGAGGAAAATTTGCAAATGAAAAAGACGCGGATTTGTTTGTATCTATTCATGTCAACGCCGCTAATAGAAAAGGCGCGCATGGTATCGAAACGTACTATTTAGGAAGAGGGTCCAGCGATAGAGCTCGCGATACGGCGAAAAGGGAAAACGGAGAATTGGTATATAAAGTCCCCGACGACGACGTGCAAAAGATTTTAACAGATATGATAACCAACAGGAAAATAAACGACTCTTCGATTTTGGCTAGATGGATTCAAGATAAATTATTTTTAAAAATGTCTAAAAAATACTCCCGGATAAGAAATTTGGGAGTGAAAGAAGGACCGTTTTTTGTTCTTCACAGCACTAAAATGCCAAGCGTTTTGGTGGAAGTGGGATTTATTACTAATCCCAAAGAGGAGTTGAGATTAAGCAAACCTCAATACCTTAATAAGTTGGCTGAATCTATTGCATATGGCATTGCTTCTTATATAAAAGATAACAAGCCGACAATTTAGAATGAAAGGCGATTCCGAATTTAAAAATGAAGCTATAGTCGCGATTATAGGTAGAGCCAATGTTGGGAAATCTACTTTATTTAATAAAATAATCGGAAAAAAAACAGCCATAGTAAACAATACACGCGGAGTCACTCGAGATAGAAACTACGGTGTTGCGGAATGGTATGGAAAAACATTTTGGACGGTTGATACGGGGGGTATTGATTTTGCCGGTGAAAATGATTTTGAACCATTTATTGCCGAGCAAGCTGAGTTTGCAAAAGAAGAAGCTGATTGCATTATCTTTGTCGTTGATTGTCGTCAGGGGATGACTCCTCAAGATAGAGAGGTTATTGGAGTTATAAGGAAATCTGGAAAACCCCTCTTTTTAGCGGTTAATAAAGTAGATAATCCGGAGACGGAATCGCTTGCTTACGAATTTGCAAAGATCGGCGTTGAAAATATGTTTTCCATTTCAGCGGAACATGGACACGGTTTGATGGAATTGATGGAGGGAGTCGCTGAAACGATTCCTGAAAGCTCTCCCGCTGAGATTGATGAAAATGAGATAAGAGTTGCGATTGTTGGAAGGCCAAACGTAGGTAAATCTTCACTAGTAAATAGACTTTTGGATGCTTCCCGGTGCATTGTTTCTGATAAACCAGGCACAACCCGAGACGCTATTGATTCTCCTCTCGAAGTGGAAGGCCAAAAGTATGTACTAATCGATACCGCCGGTATCAGAAGAAAAGGAAAAACTGTCCAAACTCTTGAAAAGTTCTCGGTTATTATGTCTTTAAAAGCATTAGACCGATGTCATATAGCGGTTTTGGTCATTGATGGGGACGAAGGAATTACAGATCAGGACGCCACTATTGCAGGATATGCAATAGAAAAAGGGCGAGGTTGTGTTGTTTTAGTCAATAAATGGGATTTAGCGCAAAAAAAATATAAAAACTTTGAGGAATTTCAGGAATTAGTGCAAAACAAGCTGAAATTTTTAGATTTTGCGCCATTTTTTGCTGTTTCGGCAAAAACGGGTTATAATTTGTCCTTATTTTTTCCTCAAATAAATCAAGTATTTGGAGAGTACACTAAACGGGTGGCGACAGGTCCTTTGAACGATTGCTTTGAAAAGGCTGTTGAAAAGAATCCTCTAAGTCATTTTCGAGGGAAGTTTCTTAAATTGTTTTATTCTGCCCAAATTAGAAATTGTCCGCCAACATTCAGGTGCTTTGTTAATTATCCTCAGGGGATTCATTTTTCGTATAAAAGATATTTAACAAATAGCCTGCGTAAAAAATTTGGTTTTAAAGGGACTCCTGTGCGATTAATTTTTTCCCGTAAAAAAACGGGTTAGCTAATTGTATATGAAGAAATCGAATAAAGATTTTAAAGTTATCAGCGGCAAAAACTATAAAGTTTTAAAGACGCAGGAATTTGGGGATATTGTATTTGGTTGTCCTCCAGGTATTGTCAAAGATTTTTCCCTGCGTAATGAAGACCTGCCTTCAAAGTACGTTATTCCCTTTAGAACATTTGTTAAGGGAAGAAATAATTTTGATTTCGAATTCATTGTATATAGTTTCTTATTCGTAAAAGAGAAGAAAGAAAAGCTTTCCATATTTTGCATGCCAGGTCAGGAAGAACGTTTCAGGGTTATTCTCAGCGAGACGCTGTTTGGTCCTACTTTTTTAAACATGCTTCGAGCTCAATTTCGAAAACTCCAGATTCAAAATAAATTCTCTGATAAAGAACTAAAACAATTTGACGCTTTCTTGCAAAAAACAGTTAAGAGTAAACGTTTTTTTGAATCGCTTGACCTTAATTTAAAAGAACACAAGACCGAGAAACAAATTTCCGACGAAATAAAAACTAATTTTGACAAATTAGTGAAAGATACGAAATGGCTTGCCAATAAAAAAATAAAAAACTTATCGCTCAAATTGACTGAGAATTATTTGGTTTGCGCTTATTTAAAAAGAGAGATGAGTTTATTTACTTTGGCTCGTGAAAGTCAACGTAGAGAGTTTATTGATAGGATTGTTGATTTTTACCACTTTGATGAAAACTGGACCGTCACGGTTAAGGGTTCCAGGGATAAAAGGAAAAAATTGAAGATGATCCAATCTTCTCCTTCAGTATTCGATCTTTTTATTGGAAAGCGGAAGAAGATGACCGTTGATATTAGCGTTTTAGAGCCTCCCGATACAAACTTTACAATTGATCCTCTTCAAAAGCCCTTTATGGGCGCAACATTCTTAGGGGTGGGGTCCGGTTTCACTCCCAACAGAAAAAACAGTTGCATGATTGCATGGTCCGAGGGTAAAGGAATTATGGTGGACGTGCTTACGGAATGTAATATCGAGACTATGAAATATGGGATTACTGAAAATGATGTGCCATATACTTTTCTGACCCATGTTCATTCCGACCATGACGCCGGCATCACGGAGAAAATCTTATTTGGAGAAAAGGTTAAAGTAATTTCTACTCGAATTATTTTTGAAAGTTATTTGAGAAAGTTAGAGGCAATAACGTGTTTTCCGATAAAAATTTTAGAAGACTTTTTCGATTTTCATGAAGTAGAGCCTAATAAGCCAATAAAGCTTCCTGGATTTCAAAATTCATATTTTGTGTTTGATTATTCTTTGCATTCTATTCCGACGGGTCGGTTTACTTTGACCTATAAAGATAAGGGGATAAAAAAGACGATCGCTCACTCTGGGGATACTAAATACGATGAAGAGCGAATCGGATTTTGGTACGAACAAGGTTTTTTTACTAAAAGGCGGCGAGACGCCATTCTTGGTTTTATCTGGGATGCCGATATGATCGTTCACGACGTCGGCGGAGGAATGTTGCATACCCACGTTGACGCTCTCAAAAAATTAGACGAATCGATTACGGATAAGCTTATTTTAGTTCATCAACATGACGAACCCGTTGCAAACCAACAAATGCATTTTGCGGAAGAAGGGCAAACGGAAGTTCTCATTAAAGAAAGAAAAACTAAAAACGACGCACCGCTTCAATCTTTAAAAGAAGGCGTTTTGTTTAGAAAATTAAAACAAAATCATTTTCTCGAATTATGCGCAAGTTCGGAGATAAAAAAATATAAAGATCAGGACGTTGTTTTTTCACAAAATGAGGAAGGCCACTCTTTTTTTGTGATTGTCGATGGATTTGCCGAAATAATAATAGATGGAGAAAAATACGCTATTTATGAAAAAGGAAACTTCTTTGGGGAATTGGCGATTACAACGGCAAATCCGAAAAGACGCGCAACTGTTCGAGCCAAAGGCCCTTTATGTCTCTTAGAAATAAAAAAAGAGGATTACAAAAAATTTAAATTACCCTTGATTAAAGACGATTATTATAAATTAGAAAGTTTTTTCTCAGACACAATCAATCCAAGTTTGTTGGCAATTTTGGCTTTTGGCACTTTGGAACATTGGACAAAAAACGATACTGTAATTAAATATGGATCTTTAGAAAAAGATATGTATGTCCTGCTTTCTGGAGAGGTTACAATTTTAGATAAGAAAAACAAAGAATTAGCCAATTTGTCAGAAGGTTCTATTGTCGGAGAAATTGCTTATATGAAAAATGTTCCCAGAACAGCAACGGTCCTTGCCGCATCAAACGACGTTTATGCTATTCGCTTAAAAACTAATGAAATATCTAATGTTTTTAAGCTTTTTCCCGCCTTTTATGGAATGGTTTACCAGCAGATGAAAAAAAAGGAAATCCATTTTTAAACTGTCGTTTTATAACCATTTCCATGTATAATTAAATCCTTCTTGAACTGTTTTTTTTAAATTTAACGTTATTTTTTGTCATAAATACGTTAGATTTTTGTGTTCTTTTGTCTTTTTAATGGAGGGTTTCTAAGAGTTAAATTTAAAGATTTTCAGTTGTTTTGTTAGTGGAACCCATTACGTTGTCCCATTAATTTGGAATTCTATTATTTGGAGCTCTCATGGGAGGGAAAAATGAAGAAGTACAATTGTGCCGACATTAGAAACGTGGGAATTATTGGCCACGGAGCCGTAGGAAAGACCTCTATTGCCGAGGCAATGATTTATACCTCCGGAGTTTCTGACCGGTTAGGCAAGGTTGGAGACAGTTCTTCATTTTTTGATTTTGATCCTGAAGAAGTAAAAAGAGGGTATTCTCTAAATGCATCATTGGCTTCTTTAGAATGGGATAAAAAGAAGATCAATCTCATCGATTCTCCCGGTAGCGGCAGTTTTGTCGGCGATACCTTTGCGGCTTTGAGAGTAATAGATAGTTCGATATTTGTTATATCGGCGGACGCAGGATTACAATATTTTACTGAAAAATTTTGGCGCGTTGCCGAAGACTTGGAAGTACGCCCCCTGGTTTTTATTAATAAGGTCGATCACGAACGAGCCGATGTTGATAGCGCCGTTAAATCTATTAAAAAAAGATTAAAAAACAATCCGGTTCTTATCCAATTGCCTGTAGGGAGCCAAGAAAATATCAAAGGAATTGTCGATTTAGTTGGCAATGTTTGTTATTTATATGAAAAGGAAGGCAATGGAATAGGTAAAGAGTCCCCAATCCCTGACGACATGGCAGACGAAGTTGAAACTGCAAGATCTGAATTGATTGAGTCTGTAGCGGAGTGCGACGAAGAGCTTTTAGAAAAATATTTTGAAGAAGGAACCTTGTCGGACGAAGAATTGATTTCTGGATTAAAAAAAGCAATTGATGGCGGCGATTTGATTCCGGTGTTTTGCGGTTCGGGCTCCCTTAATATAGGGATTGATTTGTTGATGCAGGGTATAGTTGACTATGCGCCGTCTCCCGACCAGCGTCCTGCAATTACCGCAAAGTCCTTGAATGACGACTCTGAAGTTATGGTTAACCCAGGGCCAGACGGTCCATTTTGCGGATTAGTTTTTAAGACCATCGCCGACCCCTACGCCGGTAAGCTTACAATATTTCGCATTTTTTCTGGATCTGTCAGTTCGGATTCTTCTGTTTTTAATTCTTCTAAAAATACCTCCGAAAGAGTTGGAAGTCTTTTCACTATTCAGGGGAAAAATCAAAACCAAGCTACCGAGCTAATCGCCGGTGATTTTGCAACTGTAGCTAAACTCAAAGAAACGGAGACAAGCGATACTCTTTGCGACCAGGAGTTTAAAGCAAAGTTTGACCTAATTGATTTCCCAACGCCCATTTTATCTCGCGCTGTCGTTCCCAAAACCAGGGCGGATGAAGAAAAAATAAGCGGATCTTTACATCGTCTTACCGATGAGGATAAAACGTTGCAAGTGGAAAGAAATAGTCAAACTCATGAGTTATTGGTTTCTGGCTTGGGCCAAGTTCATTTTGACGTAGTTTTGGATAAATTAAAAAGGCGATTTGGAGTAGAAGTTGATGTTAAGGCGCCTAAAATTCCTTATAGAGAGACGATTCGGAGTAAAACCAAAGTTCAAGGAAAGTATAAAAAACAATCCGGGGGCCGAGGTCAGTTTGGCGATACTTGGTTGGAAATAGAACCGCTAACCAAAGGCGGCGGTTTTGAGTTTGTTGACAAAATTGTTGGCGGCGCTATCCCCAAAACTTATATCCCCGCAGTAGAAAAGGGAATTCAAGGAGCTATGGAAGAGGGCGTTCTAGCGCATTATCCGATGGTTGACGTAAGAGTTACTTTATACGACGGTTCTTTTCATGCGGTGGATTCTTCCGAAATGGCTTTTAAAATAGCCGGTTCTATGGGATTTAAGAAAGGCGTCATGGATTGCAAACCTATTTTACTTGAGCCTATAATGAATATGGAAGTAGTTGTTCCCAGCGAATGTGTTGGCGACGTAATGGGAGATTTGAACGCTAAGAGAGGGAAAATTTTGGGGATTGACGCTCAAGAGGAAACGCAAGTAATTCGAGTGGAAGTTCCAATGGCTTCCGTATTAAACTATGCTCCAGATATTACGTCGCTTACGGGTGGGCGAGGTATTTTTACGATGGAGTTTTCCCACTACGACGATGTTCCAGAACATCTTACTGGAAAAATTGTTGAACAAGCCCAAAAGGAATTTGAAGAATCTAAATCTTCCTAAGGGAAATTTTTAAAAAGGTTTTTTTATGAGTAATCATAAGTTTGCGCTGATAAAGGCGGATATTGTTGATCGAGTGTATGAAAGAGTGGGGTTCAGCCGTAGAGAAGCCGAAAAAGCTGTGGAAGCTTTATTCGATCAAATAAAATTAGAGTTAGAAGCCGGTGAAAACGTTAGAATTTCCGGTTTTGCCAGTTTTTACTTAAAGGATAAAAAGGCTAGAAACGCTCGTAATCCAAAAACAGGAGAACCTATCATTATAAAAGCTAGAAGAGTTCTTTCCTTCAAACCCAGCAAACAATTGATTGACGCTACGAACGAGTCTTAAAATCCTCTAAAGATAAAACCTCAAAAACTTTTCCATTAAATAGTTAAACATTAACGAATCAAAAATCAAATTATTCCCAGAGTTTTTTGATGCTTCCTGAAATTCCCGACAAATTATTTTTTAGAATAGGCGAAGTGGCGGATATAATTGGCGTGGAACAGCATGTCTTGCGCTATTGGGAGGACGAGTTTGACGTTTTGAAGCCAGATAAGAATCAAGCCGGCCAAAGACTTTATAGAAAGAAGGATATTGAAGTGGTGGTTCGTATCAAAGAACTGCTATATGAAGAAATGTTTACTATAGCTGGAGCTAAAAAAAAGCTGAAAATGAAAAAACGGGACCCGAGCCAGTTAAGTTTTCATTTTGATCCCGATGAGTTTTTGAAATGGAAAAAACAGTTAAAAAGCGATCTGAATTCGGTTATTAAAATATTGGATCAAAGATAAATAGTGATTTATTTAGTCTCGGATAAATTTCTACGCACTGTTTAAGAGCATCTCTAATAATTGGATATTTTGCTCGTCTTTTATTAACAAGGACCACCCGCAGTCAACGTCAATTATTAGAGGTCCCCTTAAAACTTTTCTTTAAAATTTTTTGAGAAAAGAATTTCTATTTTTAGATTATCCCTCATAGTTTTCTTCTTAAGTATTCTCGCAATTTTTAGATCTGATTCCTTCGCTCAGGAATTCAAAAATCCTATTAAAGGACCGGTTCTGTTAAAGCCAATTGTGGTTGAGGCTACTCGTTCGATTAAAAATATCGAACAAATCCCTTTTGCAGTTAGCGAAAATCGTTTTGATCGTTTTAACGGCGGTAAAGGCTCGTCTCTAGACCAAGTATTAGAACCCATTCCAGGAATATTTTTGCAGAACCCATTTAACTTCGCTCAAGATTTAAGAATCGCTATTAGAGGGTTTGGAGTTAGGTCTTCTTTTGGAGTGCGGGGTATTAAAGTATTTTCGGACGGTTTCTCGGAGTCTTTAGCGGATGGATCTACTCCTCTGGATTCTATTGACCCGGATTTGATCGAAAGTGTTGAAGTGTTGAAAGGGCCGGGGTCTTCATTGTATGGGAACTCCGCTGGGGGAGCCGTATTATTTAAAACCCGAGATGGCCCGGAACATGGGACTGAATTTTCATCGAAAATAAAAGTTGGGCGGTTTGGATTATTTAAGAAACAAATTGAGTTTGGACAGGGGGAAACGTTTGGATCGTATCGATTGTACGCTTCTAATCTAAAGTTTGACGGTTTTCGCGAACAAAGCGAAACGGAAACGAGCTTAGCAAACTTTAAAGCCCATTACATTCCCAACGTTAAGTCTAAGCTGACATTTCTGATAGGATATCTAAATTCTCCAAAGTCTCAGGATCCTGGGGCTTTAACTATAAAACAGGCCGAAGAAGACCCAAGACAAGCCAGAAATATAAACGTCGTTTTTAACGCTGGAGAAAAAGTTCGACAACACAACATAGGGATTAATTATCAAATTGCATTAAACGAAAGTTTTGAAATTTCAGCGAAAATAGGAGGAACTCAAAGGTTTTTTTCCAATAAACTTCCTTTTGAAAATGGAGGGGCCGTAGACTTTGATAGAAAGGCGTTTGATATTGGGGTTAAAGGCGTTCTTGATTGGCGATACGCTTATTTAAAAGTCAGGAGCATTACGGGAATTGATTTGTTGAGTCAATTTGACGATAGAAGGCGTTTCGATAATATGCAAGGAGAGAATGGAGCGTTATCTTTTGACCAGGATGAAGACGTTACTTCAAGTGGAATTTACTTTAGAAATGAAATTGATATTCGTGAGAACTTAGGAGTTGGTTTTGGAGTTCGTTATGATAGAACCCAGTTTAAGATAAATGATCGCTTTAATTCAGATGGGAATCAAAGTGGAGAGAGAACTCTAGACGCCTGGAGCGGTTCAGTCGGAGCCATTTGGCAGGTTGCTTAAATATTTTTGGAAATTTTTCCACCGCTTTTGAAACTCCAGCGGTTATTGAACTGACAAACAATCCCTCTGGATCAGGCGGTCTAAACCCCGGCTTGGAACCCAGATATTCTTTTTCTTATGAGACAGGGATAAAAGGGCGGGTAGGAACTTCTCTAAGGTATGAAACTTCAGTTTTCCTGATTAGAACTAAAGATGAAATTGTTCCTTTCGAATTATCCCAGTTTCCAGGAAGATCTTTTTTTAGAAACTCAGGGAACTCAGAACGAGTTGGTATTGAAGGAGCTTTTATTTATAGAATTATGGATAATCTGAACTTTCAACTTTCTTATACGTACTCAGATTTTAAATTCCGTGATTTTACAGAAGGAGCTTTAGATCTCAAAAACAAAAAAATTCCTGGCATTCCTCAAAACCAATTGTTCGCAAAAATGAAATGGAGTAGTCCATCCGGTTTATTTGCTTTATGGAAGGGGCAATATGTTGATAAGCTTTTTTCTAACCGAGAAAATACTTTTGCCGCGCCGGATTATTTTTTAAACGATTTTCAGTTAGGCGTAGAAAAAGAGTGGGGAGATTTTCAAGGAAGTTTGTTTGTGGGAGTGGACAACGCAACGGACTCGAATTATTTTGCAAACACTCGTATCGATGTCGGAAGCGCTTTTTCCGAACCGGGGCCTCCTCTTAATTGGCGAGGAGGATTTCAAATCGCTTTCCGGAAACAAAAAAATATAAATTAATCAGTTTCAAAGGGATAAGTGCATTTCCAAGCTTCGAAACCTCCTGCCATACTGTAAACTTCTTTAAAGCCTTGTTCTTGAAAATAGGCGGCGGCTCCCTGGCTTGAGTTTCCGTGGTAACAGTATATGATTAGCGGCAATTCTTTGTTCGTTTTTTCAATGAATTCCTGGACGTTGCTGTCGCTAAGATGAACTGCGTCTTCAATACGCCCTATTGCGAAAGACGCAGGGTCTCTAATATCGACAATGTTAATGTCGCCGTCTTCTAATTTGGTTTTTGTGTCATGGATATCGATTTGATTTATTTTAGGCATGTTTTTTTAAGGGTGTTTAGTCTTTGTTAATCAGTGAAAATTATGCTATCAATAAATTCTTTTATTTGCTAATCATTTTTTAATCTTGATAACTATCAGCTTAAAATTTAATTAATGAGAAATAATGAGTGAAGATAGCAAAAGTCCGGCGGCAGAATTAGACCGCTTGATGGAAATTGTTAAAAAAAATCCTGAAAATGAAAACGCTCGTTTTGACTTGGGAAT
>CAYFMN010000002.1:0-51372 GCA_964344185.1 uncultured Nitrospinota bacterium | reverse complement strand
AGCTAGGCCGTTATGACGAAGCTATAATCGAATTCCAGGAAGCGGCGCGAATAAATCCTAAAAACGAAGCGGCGCGTTATAATCTTGGCGCGTTTTATTTTAAATTGGGTAAACTCCCGGAAGCAAAAAAAACTTATCATGAAGTTTTGAAAATTAACCCGGATTATCTAGCGGCTCATTATGGTTTGGGAGTGGTGCATAATCAACTGGAAGAATATGAAGAGGCTATAGAGCGTTATCATAAAGTGGCGGACTCTAAGCCGGATTTTGCCGAAGTTCGATATCGCTTAGGGATAGTTTATTTTATAACCGAGAAATATGAAGAATGCATTGACGCTTTTAAAGAAACGATTCGTATCATCCCCGAGCATAGCGAAGCCCACTTTAATTTATCCGCCGCGTATGACAAGGTGGGAGACGGAAAGAATTCTATTATTCATATGACTATAGCCGAATTGGTTTTTGGACAAAAAGGCGACCAAAACCGTCAACAACAATGTAAGGAACAGTTGCTACAACTTTACCCAAAATATAATTACACTCCCGAAGACTTTTGCCTGCCTCCGTTATCCGAATAAAATAACGATAAGAATTTCCTTCCTAAAATTTGAGCGGTTTTAAATTTCCTTGCTGGAAATTAGCCGGCGACTTTTCTAAATTTGAGAAAGATTTCCACAGGAAGTTGGAGTAAAAGTTATCTTATGTCGTTGAAATTGCGGAATGAGGCCGTGAGTTAGGTATAGTATATTAGTCATTAAATTACCAAGTTTTTATTAGTTAACTTGTCTTTTCTTCTTCATAGTCCGCATTTTCAATTGCAATTAGCCTGACGGCGGTTGAAATTTCCAGGAAAGCGTCAAGGATATCGGGGTCGAAATGTTTTCCCCTCCCTTCCGACATGATTTCCAAGGCTTTTTCATGTTTGAAGGGCGGTTTATAACAACGTCTGCTAATCAATGCGTCGTAAACGTCGGCCACAGCCATTAAACGGGCGGAAAAGGGTATTTCTTCTCCTTTTAGACCTTCGGGATATCCAGAACCGTCCCATTTTTCTTGATGAGAGTAAGCAATTTCGCGGCAAAAACGCAGAAAGGAAGTTTTGGGATTCGCTCCCATGGCTTTTTCCGCTTTTAAAATAGCGTCTCGTCCATAAATGGGATGCATTTTCATGATTTCGAACTCCTCATCCGTTAGTTTTCCGGGCTTTAGGAGAATGGAGTCTGGAACGCCCACCTTGCCAATATCGTGTAGAGGGGCTGATTTATAAAGAAGGTGGATAGTTTCGTCGTTAAGTAGGTTTTGAAATTTTGAGTGATTTTTTAAATGTTTGGCCAAGGCGTGAACATAATTTTGGGTACGGATAATATGACTTCCAGTTTCGTTATCCCGATACTCTGCCAAAGTTGCCAATCCAAATATAGTAACGTCTCGGGTTAAGTTAAGCTCTTCCGTGCGTTCGCGTACTTTTTGTTCCAAAGTAATATTCTGATCATAAAGAGCTAAATGAGTCTGTACACGAGCCAAAACAATGGGTCTACTTATTGGTTTGGTAATATAATCTACCGCTCCCGCGTCGAAACCTTTAGCTTCGTCTTCTACTTCCCCCATAGAGGTAACGAAAATAACCGGGATTTGATTGGTTACGGCATTTTCTTTGAGTTTTCTGCAAACTTCAAAACCATCTATTTCAGGCATCATAACGTCGAGAAGAATGAGGTCGGGGCGGGGTTGTGTTTCGGCAATATATAGGGCTTTGTTTCCGTTTATAGCGACTTTAACTTTATAATATTGTTTGAGAATTCCAGCTAAAATTTCTAAATTCTCTGGAATATCGTCAACAATCAGGATTGTCTTTTTATGATCCATTAGGAAACTCCTTGAGATAGCCCTGATTTATATTTCTAAATCTTGGGAAACTAAGACTGGGATTGGTTCTTGAACGCTACAGTTTTGATGAAACCTAAGAATAAGCTGGATAGTTTCATGAGTCAATTCTGTTTGCCTGGCGGCTATTTTTAAATTGTTTTGGTCTATCAAGTCTTCGCATAAAATCATACCGCTACGCAATCCGCTTACGTTCAGTGAGCGTTGAACAAAATCTGTTCGCCCAGTTTGCGTTTCTCCAAGCGCTGCCACCAAATCAGGAGAAAACTCAGCGCTGCGTTTTCTCAACTCTGTTAGGGCTGTTTTCCATGACTCTCCCGAAAGAATTAGATAATCAAATTCTTGAACAGTTTTAAGCAGTAGAATTCCAAGAGTCGTTGGGTCCCATTGATTTGGAGAATCTTTAGGCAATGTTTTTGGAACCGTGAGTTGGAGTCGGATAATTTCTGCAACAATTTCCAGGCCTGGGATATTAGCCAAAAGGTTTGCGCCCACTTCAGGATGAGTTTCAAAAATATTTTTTTCTTTGCTTGTAAGGGGAGCCCGGGTTGCGGCTTTTGACATAATTTCCGGAGGAATTGTCAAACAACCAAGATGGGAAAGAGTTGCAGCTAATTCAAACCGCCAAGGTTCGGAAATTTTTAAATGTTGTGTTATTTCTTTAACATAATTTCTTAATCGAGACACCCGATTAAAGGTTTCTGGAGCCAAAAAAGAAAGCATATTTGTCATGACTTTCACTGACCCAAGAAGAGTGCGTGATAGTAATTGTTCGAGTCGTTGTTGCGAGCTTCGGAGTTCAAGATGAGTTTTGACGCGCGCTTTTACGATATGCGGGTTAATCGGTTCAGTAATATAATCTACCGCTCCCAACTCAAAACCTCTCGCTTCATCTGCTGCCTGGTCCTTTGCTGTTACAAAAATAACAGGAACCTTGTTTAAGGTTTCCATTGATTTTATTCTTCTGCAAACTTCAAAACCGTCCATTCCAGGCATCATAACGTCAAGTAAAATCAAGTCAGGGTGGGATGAAGCGATTAATTGAAGGGCTTTTTCGCCGTTTAAGGCGACTTTAACCCTGTAGTCGGATACCAGAATTCCGTTGAGCACGTCGATGTTTTCCGGGGTATCGTCAACGACAAGAATGGTTGCTTTTTGATCGCTTTCATTCATATTTTAATCGTTCCATTTTGTTTGGAAATTGATTCGGATAACTTGTCTAATAGTTCTATTGCCGATTCGAAGTCGTATTTTTCTATTTGTTTTTGTATTTTTAGCAAATCGTTTTCAAATTGCGTTCCCTTGAGCGTTAATCTCAAGGGAGGAAGTTGTTCTAAAGCTTCGCTATCGGAACTCTCCAAAAAGTTTTTCAATTTTTGAGTTAATGGTTGAATTTGCTCCAAATCCTTCGTTGTAAGGTCTTTTGGGGTACTTAAACTCGAAAATCTCGATTTTTCCCGTCGTTCTAAATTCCGTATGCTATTAATAACCGTTTTCATTTCTGCAGAAAGGTTAAAAAATATTGGCGCCGAATTTTCAATTTGATTTTTATGAAGCGCCTGTTCCATCTTAACGGAATGTTTATAAATCCCTTTGGCTCCGATATTGCCTGAAGTAGATTTCAGGTTATGTAGTATCCTTTGGGCTTCTGCTAAATTTTTTTCAGCAATTGCCGTTTGGAGTTTTTCCTGTAGCGATTCATGGTTGTCGACGAATTTGAAAAGAAGGTTTTTATACAGTTTTAAATCTCCGCCTACTCGTATAAGCGCAGATTCAATATCAATACCCTCTAATTCCAATGAATTTCCGTCTTTAAGATTTGATCTTTCTTCTTGTTTTTGAATCGATGGAGTAACTTCTGGAATCCATTTTTTTAATGCGTTGAATAAATCATCAGGTTCAAAAGGTTTAAAGATGTAGTCGTTCATTCCAATCGAGATGGCTTTTTCTCGATCTCCCGTCATTGCGCTGGATGTCATGGCCATAATTGGCAGATTGTTCCAGTTTGGGTTTTTTCTAATTTCCTTAGTCGCTTGATATCCATCCATAACAGGCATCTGGACGTCCATTAATACTATTTGGAAAGATTTTTGTTCAAGAAGGTCCAAGGCTTCTTTGCCATTTTTCGCTAGCGTTATTTCCAATCCAAAACTTCGCAAGGTTTCGATAGCTACCTGTTGGTTAATTTCGTTATCTTCAACTAAAAGCACGCTACCTTCCAACCTTTTTTGTTTAAAGGTCGACCGTAAAAAATTGGATTTTTTGAATTCATCGGGAGAAACTAAAATGTCTGTTCCTATAGTTTCTATGAGGGTTTTATACAAATTTCCCTTTAAAACAGGCTCGGTCAAAATGCCGTCGTTTCGGACCGTTTCCAATTGTTTTATAGCGGAATCAGACCCCGAAGGCGCGGTAACAAGAATTTTTGGAAATTGATCGTCAGGTAATCGATTATAAATTTCACGAGTTAATTCTTGAATAGTAGAGTCTGGAATAGCCCAGTTTAAAATAACTAAGGAACATGGAGGAGCTTGTATGTTTGTCAATCGATCCAAAGCTTCTTTCCCCGATTCCACTAATTCAACTTCTAGAGAATAAAATTCTAATATTTCTTTTAAAATTTTTCGTCCTTTCTCCTTTGGATCCAAGATAAGAACTCTCTTGTTTTGAAGGTTTTTTGAAAAGTCCAAACTCGCCTTTTCGAGCTTTGGTTTTTCGAATGAAACGGTGAATATAAATTCACTGCCGCTACCTTCTTTGCTTTCTACATTAATGTCTCCGCCCATCAGGTTTACTAAACGTTGACAAATGGAAAGGCCGAGACCGGTACCGCCATATTTCCTGGTGGTTGAAGTATCGGCTTGGTTAAACGCCTGGAATAACAACTTCAATTGCTCCTGATTCATTCCGATTCCCGTATCGATAACGGAAAATTTCAAGATAATATTTTGTTCGGTTTCCTGTTGGGTTTCCACTCGCAGAAAGATTTCGCCTTGAGAAGTAAACTTAATAGCGTTGTTAATTAAATTTGTTAAAACTTGAGCGAGCCTTGTAGAATCGCCAACCAGGAGGTTGGGGCATTCAGGATCTACTTTTACGTAAAGGTTCAATCCCTTTTCAGTTGCCCGCATGGTTTCCAGGTTGATAACTTTTTGTAAAACCTCTTCCAAATCAAACTCGATTTCTTCGATTTGCAACTTGCCCGCTTCAATTTTTGAAAAATCCAGAATATCGTTGATGATCGTCAAAAGAGATCTTGCCGCCGAAAGAATTTTTTCAACATAATCTCTTTGTTTTCCGTCCATATTGGTTTGAAGAGCCAAATGGGACATTCCGATAATCGCATTCATTGGCGTTCGGATTTCGTGACTCATGTTTGCCAGGAAAGAAGATTTTGCCAGATTAGCTTCTTCCGCTCGTTCTTGAGCCTCGCGCATTTTGTTTTCAAACGCTTTACGGTCGGATATGTTTGTTGAAATTCCGCAGAGAGCGTAAATCCGACCAGAACTATCATATAGAGGAAACTTCACCGATAGATAGGTCTCGTGGCGGTTATTAAGGGTTAACGTTTCTTCAAATATTAGCGCTTCCTCTTTTTCAAAAACCTTTTTGTCGTTGCTTGAAAATTGTTTGGCGATATTTTCAGGTATAATATCGAAATCCGTTTTCCCCTGTATATTTTCGTTGGTTACGTTGAGAAGCTCCTCGAATTTCCGATTGACCAAAATGTATTTTCCTTCTTTGTCTTTTAAGTACATTACAGAGGAAGTATGGTCTAAAATTCCCTTCATTCTTTGTTCGCTTTCAACCAAATCTTGTTCGGCTTTATGCCGTTCGATAACGTATCCTAATTGAATTCCCACTTCGGAAATAAAAGAAAGAAGTTGTTGATTGGGGCTCTCGGGAAACTCAGAGAAAAACTCCATGACAGCGACAACCTTTTCTTCGACGATGACTGGGAACGCAAACGCTCCTTTTAGATTTAGTTTTTTTAATTTAACTGCGCGAGGGAAATTGTTATCTTTGGTTACGTCTACAATCCAAGCGGGAGAATTTGATTCTAACACCCGACCCGGTAATCCAATCCCTTTTTCAAAGTTGGTTATTTCCGTTACTTCTTTAAAACTTGTATACTTTGACAGGTCAGTAGAAGACCAAATCTTTGTCGAAATTAATAATGATTCGTCCGATTCGCTAATTTTGTATACGTGTCCCACAGGCCATTGAGTGTATTCGCAAACTTTATCGAGAGCTACGGCTAGAGCTTCGTCGGGATTTCTAGTTGCATTAGACGCAGAAGCGACTTCTTTTAAGAATCTGGTTCTTTCTTCCTCGTCTTTTAAGGCTTGGTCTATAGCGACTTTTTCCGACTCTACTTTTTTTCTTTGGGAAATATCGCGGACGACTCCCGTAAACCAACGTTTTCCATTGACATGACTTTCGCTAATAGACAACTCTATTGGAAACGTCTCGCCCCATTTTTTTTGTCCTTCAACTTCGCGGATAAGCCCGATAATTTTTCTCGTTCCCGTATCCAAATAATTTTGGATGTAAGTATCGTGCTCTGATTTATAAGGTTCCGGCATTAGAATCTTGATGTTTTTTCCTAAAACTTCATCCAGAGAATATCCAAACAATTTGGTCGTTGCGTTGTTAATACTTTGAATTAGTCCCCGATCATTAATAGTAATTTGGGCGTCGGTCATACTTTCGAGGATTGCGGACATCTTGGCCTCGTTTTCAGCGAGGCTATTCATTCGGTCTCGTAATTGATTTGAAATCTTTTGGAACGCTCTGGCAAGAACTCCAATTTCATCGCGGCTTTTTAAAGGAAGAGGGGCGTCGCTATCTCCTTGGCCCAAAGTAAAAACTGCATCAGTCACTAATTTCAGGTTTTTTGTTAAAAAATGGGAGATCAAAAAGGAAAAGAAAATAGCAATTCCCATTAAAGCTACGCTGAATATTAAAGCTTGATTTAAGGTATGGGTTGAATCCGAAATCAAAGATTCGTAGCTTTTGAGTTTAAGAATCCCGAGATACCGGTTGGGTGCGGCTGGGTTTAATGGGACTTTGGCAAAAACTCCGTTTAAGCGTTTCCCATCCCGAAAAATATCGATCTTGGTTCGAAGTCTTGGTTTTGAGTTTTCTTTAATGTCTTGTAGGGGTGGGAGTAATTTATCCAAGGTGAATGGGTTGCCCTTTTCAAACCCAAATTCCTTTTTAGCGTTGGAGTAAACCAGCAAATCTCCATTTTCATTTGTTACCCAAAGGCTGCTATCCCTTAATTGATCAAAAAGCGAGTTTAAATTTACGTTTATTACTACAAATCCAAAACGTTTGTTTTTGTTATCAAAAACTGGAACTCCAGCGCGTATTGTCGCGATGTTTGGTTCGGATATCTTCCCTCGTTCCCGGTTTAAATTTATAGCTGAGAAATAGATTGCGTCAGGTCCGAGACGGTTGATCTCATGAAAGTAGGTGCGATTGCCTTTTTTCTGAAGTTCACTTTTGGGAATGGCGCGAGTGTCCCATTGAATCATAGAATCTACGCGTACAATTTCCTTTCCTTCATCTTCAAGCCCGATTAATCGAGCCTGAAGATAATTTATATCGGATTTTAGAAGTTGAATTAAAATTATTTCTAAGCGACTTATCCATTCTTCCTCGCTAAGGTTGGTTATGGGATCGACGTTCCCGTTTTGACGCGCTCTGATTATTCCCTGAATATGAGGCATTTTAGAAAAAAAAAGGACGTCGTCTTTCAGGTTTTCAAATTTGGCCTGAATTCGGGAAGCTTCGGCGCTTAACTCAATGTTAATATCTTTTAGGGCGAGGTTTAGCAGGTTTTGATTTGTTTCTTTATAATTATAAAATGAAATTAAACCCGCAGTTGAAATAACTAAAAGAGAGGTTAAAATTGCGATTTTTACTTTTAGATTAATTTGAAACATGACTATTTTATATTAACTGAATTTGTGAATCTAATATTAAAAATAGTATCAGCCCTTATATTTATTTTATTTCCAAAAAAAAATTTTGACAAGAGGCAATGGTTTTATATTTTTAATTGTTTCTTGCTTGTAACAATAAAAGAGATTTTTATCAATTTTATCAAGGTAAGGATAAGCGTTCGATTTTCAGTAGTTTGATCTGATATAATAGGTATTTAAAAATATTTTTAACTTTTTTTCTTTGTAAAACAATACGTTATGAGTTTTTCGGTTTACAACCCTGGGGAGTTTTTTGACGAATATTTTGACACAAATGGCCAACCCTGGCCCTGGGCTGATAAAGTTGTCGAACGCATGAATCAACTCTCGAAAAGAGAATTAATGAATCGGCAAAAAGCCGCCAAATCGGCTTTTATGCAAATGGGAATTACTTTTGGCGTTTATGGAGACCATAGAGGATTGGAGAAAGTCTTTCCCTTTGATATTGTTCCAAGAATTGTTAACGCAAAAGATTGGGAATTGATTGACCGCGGTATCAAACAACGCGTTTTTGCCTTAAATAAATTTATCGGGGATATTTATAACGATAAAAAAATTCTTAAGGACGGCGTTGTCCCGGAGGAACTGATCTATTCTTCCGCTGCTTATCGAAAAGAGTGTGAAGGGTTAAAGCCACCTAAAGGTATTTGGTGTCACATAAGCGGTATTGATTTAGTGCGCGACAAAGATGGGCAATTTTATGTTCTGGAGGACAATCTTCGTTGCCCGTCTGGCGTTTCTTACGTGCTTGGAAATCGGAGAGTATTGAAGCAAACTCTACCTGTGGTGTTTGAAGCGTTGCCCATTCGGCCAGTAGAAGATTATTCCAGCAGGCTTTCCGCCACTCTTCGTCATTTAATTCCAGACACTATTCAGAATCCTAATATTGCCGTTTTGACTCCGGGTATTCATAATTCGGCTTATTACGAGCATTCTTTTTTAGCCCAACAAATGGGTGAAGAACTTGTCGAAGGGCAAGATTTGGTTGTAATGGACGATTTTCTATATATGCGGACCACAAAGGGGTTTGAGCGGGTCGATGCGGTTTATCGCAGGATTGACGACGATTTTTTAGATCCTACTGTTTTTCGTCCTGATTCTATGCTGGGAGTTCCTGGCATAATGAATTCTTATCGAGCCGGTAAAGTCGCGCTGGCAAACGCGCCTGGAGCGGGTATTGCCGACGATAAAGCAATTTATTCTTATGTGCCGGAGATTATCAAGTATTACACTGGCGAAGAGATCGTAATACCCAATGTACCTACCTTGCTTTGTGAAAACGAAACGGACCGCCGGCGAGTCATTGACGACATAAAAAATTACGTAGTGAAAACGACTCATGGTTCTGGGGGATATGGAATGCTTATCGGACCGGCTTCTTCGACGAAGGAGCAAAAGGAAATGATCAATAATATTAAAGCAAATCCTCGCGATTATATCGCTCAACCGGTTATCATGCTATCTCGTGTTCCAGTTATTGTTGGAGACCACTTTGAAGGCCGTCATATAGACTTGAGACCTTTTATTTTATACGGCGAAGATATTTATGTTTTGCCTGGCGGATTGACGCGAGTGGCTCTTAAAAAAAATTCTCTGGTGGTCAATTCCTCTCAGGGTGGAGGTAGCAAGGATACCTGGGTCTTAAGCGAAGATTGAAACTTTTTTAACTTATTAACTTCTCAAGAGAAAGTCATGTTAAGTCGGGTTGCAAGTTCTATATTCTGGATGAGCCGATATTTAGAGAGAGTCGAAAATACCGCGCGATTTATCGATACTCAGTTAAATATGATTCTGGACCTTCCTTCTATGCGCGAGGAACCTTTTGCATGGCGACCGTTAATCAGTATCACTGGCGACGACGATTTTTTTAACGAAAAGTATGGCAAGCCGACGCGTGAAAACGTGATGTATTTTCATACTTTTGACAGTAGTTATTTAAATTCCATAAGCTCTTGTCTCACGGCGGCGAGGGAAAACGCACGATCCGTTAGAGAAGTTATTCCCTCCGAAATGTGGGAACAAATTAACAGGCTTTACATAACCGTAAAGAGAACTGGCGCTAGTTTAAGGGCGGCAAAACACCCGCATGAATTCTACACGGATATTAAAATGGCCTGTCATTTAATATCAGGCTTGGGATACTCGGCAATGTCGCATGGGGAAGCCTGGTATTTTTTGCAGTTAGGTAAATTTTTAGAACGCGCTGATAAAACATCGCGGATTTTGGACGTTAAGTATTTTGTTATTCTCCCACGCTTGGATTATATAGGTTCTTCCTTAGATAATGTTCAATGGACAGCTTTGTTGAAATCCACTAGCGCGTTTGAAATGTATAGAAAAAAGTTTAACCAGATCAGTCCGAAAGATATTGTCAGTTTTCTTGTATTTGAAAATGATTTTCCAAGAGCTATATTGTATTGCGTTATGCAAACTGAAAAAGCGTTATCTAAGATAACTGGTTCGATGGATGGAGGTTTTAGAAGCGAAATAAATTTAGAAGCGGAAACAATTTTATCTAAGATTGCCTATTCGAACGCAAATGAAATAATGAATAACGGTTTGCATGAATTCTTGGACAATTTACAATCTGATCTAAACCAATTAGGGAATAAAATTTACGAAAATTTTTTCGAGATGAAACCCATTTCCGAAATCAAGAGTTATCAAACTCAATCCCAATAAATTAACGGACTGGAAATAGCGTAGGAAATTTTTTTGAAACTGTAAAACCGATCTTTGTCAGAGTTTACGGTCAGGCTACAGGATTTCTTCTCAAATCAAGAGTGTAAGGAAATTCCTTGTTGGTTTCGGCAATTGGAATTATACGCTGACCTGGGGAATGTCCCATCGCTTGAAATCGAGAAAGCAATCTTCCCTGCGCTTCATTTTCGTTTACGGGTATTTTGTCGTAATTTCTTCCGCCCGGATGAGTTACATAATAAGTGCATCCTCCAATTGATCTTTCGTAACGAGCGTCAATTACGTCGAACACCAGGGGTGTGTGCGTTGGTATCGTAGGATGTAAAGAAGAAGGCGGCGACCACGCTTTATAGCGGATTCCGGCAACATAGACGCCATTTTGTCCGGTTGGCTTTAGCGGGAGAGGGCGGCCATTGCAAGTAATAATGTAATGAGAATCGTTGTACCCTTCGACTTTTATTTGTAATCGCTCTACCGAAGAGTCTACCGACCGGCTTACCGATCCCTGGTGCATTTCCTCGCCGAGTACGTTCCAAGGTTCCAGGGCCATTCTCAGCTCAATTTTTATTTCGTCGATCTGAGTGGACCCGTAAAAAGGAAAGCGAAAATCGTGAAAAGGTAAAAACCAGTCTAACTTGAAATCGTATCCCGCCATATTCAGAGTATTAATTACTTCCCGAAAATCTTCCCACAGATGATGAGGCAACATAAAACGGTCA
This sequence comes from uncultured Nitrospinota bacterium, assembly GCA_964344185.1. Lineage (GTDB taxonomy): Bacteria > Nitrospinota > Nitrospinia > Nitrospinales > JAJDAT01 > JAJDAT01. Next base: position 40,079 of record CAYFMN010000002.1, on the reverse strand, counting down.
TGCAGTTCGGTTCCCCATCGAATTGGTTTTTGTTTGTACGGTATTGTCCAAAAACCGGAAACGCAGGCTCTTACCAGAAGGGCTTGCAATAAATTCATTTGGGGATGAGGAGTCATTTCGAATCCTCTTAATTCGACTAATCCCAACCTTCCCCTTTCGCTGTCTGGACTGTATAACTTGTCGATACAAATTTCCGCTCGATGCGTATTTCCAGTAATGTCGACGAGGATGTTTCTAAATAACCGGTCCACTAGCCAAAATGGAGTGTTGCCATTTTCTGGAGTTTGTTGAAACGCAATTTCCAATTCGTACAAAGAGTCCAATCGAGCCTCGTCAATTCTTGGAGATTGGCTGGTTGGACCAATGAACATAGAGGAGAATAAATAAGAAAGCGATGGATGGTTTTGCCAGAAACCAATTATGCTTCGCAACAAGTCAGGGCGCTGCAAAAAAGGGCTGTCCCAGGGATTTGGTCCGCCAATAGTAATATGATTGCCGCCTCCTGTTCCCACTCTTCGGCCATCCAGCAAAAACTTATCGGTTGAAAGTTTAGATTTTTGAGCTTCTTCATAAACTGTGTTGACGATATTCTTAAGTTCTTCCCAAGATCCCGCAGGTTGTACGTTCACTTCTAAAACTCCTGGGTCTGGGGTCACTTTAAAATTTGAAATTCTCAAATCGTTCGGCGGCTCATATCCTTCCATAATAATAGGAATATCCAATGCTTTAGACGTTCTTTCAATGGCGGATATAAGATCCAAAAAGTGTTCAATTAATGAGGTGGGAGGTAAAAATACATGTATGGTGTTTTCTCGGCTTTCCACGCAAAGAGCTGTTCGAACTAACCCGATTGTATCGTCTTCAGGATAGGTGGATTCTTGCTTATTTTGCGTTTCTCTTCCGGCAGAGCCAGAAACTTCTCCATAACTTGGGAGATCTGAAACCGTTTGGAATGGGCTTCTTTCCGGCGACTTTTCTTCTTCCCTATCGACGTTTTGAGATAAGCTATTGAGCGGAAGCCGCAATCCGATTGGAGAGTCTCCAGGAATTAAAATTAAGTGGGGAGATTTAAATTTCCAACCGCCGCTAATCCAGCGATTAAATTTGGCTGAGAAAATAAGGGGCAGGACATAGCCAACCGGTTCGTTGAGGTTTTTGTCCAATAGTTTGTGAAGCCGTTCTCTCTCTGTTTTTTCAAATAGATCGGCTTCAAAAATTTCTTTCTCAAGAGGCAATCGGCCTTCTTTCCAAAGGTGAAATATGGAATCTTCGTGAGCTGGCATTATAAACTTACTAGGAATATCCAATTGTTTTGTAAGCTCTTTCACAAACTTTTGAGCTGTTTCCGTATTATGGTCGTAGTCTTCGTCGATATCCGCTAGTAGGCGTGAATTTTTCCAAATGGGCAGCCCATCTTTTCTCCAAAAGCAATTTAGCGACCAACGCGGCATTATCTCCCCTGGGTACCATTTTCCTTGTCCAAAGTGAAGAACGCCTCCTGGCGCAAAACGGTTTTTTAATTTCAGAAGCAAATCTTTGCCAAGTCTCTTTTTATTTGGACCCATAGCCGTAAAATGCCATTCTTCTCCGTCTGGATCTTCTGAAGAAACAAAAGTGGGTTCGCCGCCCATGGTGAGCAGTATTCCTTTATATCCTAAGTCTTGATCAATTTGGCGGCCTAATGAGTCAATTTCATTCCATTCTCTTTCTGTGTAGGGTTTGGCCAGTTTTAAATCTTCCCTGATGCGGGTGAAATACATTTTGTGTTCCAGAGTCGTTTCGCAAGGTCCCAAGGTGCCAGTAATGGGAGCGGCGCTGGAATGATTGGGCGTACAACATAACGGGATATGACCTTCGCCAGCGAGTAAACCAGAAGTAGGATCCAGACCAACCCAACCTGCTCCGGGCAAATAAACTTCGGTCCATGCATGTAAATCTGTGAAATCGCTATCCGGCCCCTTTGGACCTTCTAAAGGAACGGCATCAGGTTTTAACTGTATGAGATAGCCAGAGGTAAAACGAGAGGCCAATCCTAAATGTCTAAGGATTTGGCAAAATAAATAGGCCATATCCCGGCAGGAACCGCTTTTTAATTTTAACGTTTCTTCGCAAGTTTGAACGCCCGGCTCTAATCGCACTATGTATTTAAGTGATTGATTTAGTTGGCGGTTAATGTCGACTAAGAAATCGATCGTATTCCTTTTTTTTACATTGATCGATTTTAGATAGTCTACCAAAAGCTTGCCTTTTTCTTTAATTTCCAGATATGGCCTTAATTCCTCGGCTACAGAATCTTCGTATTTAAAGGGGGAGTCTTTAGAGGATTCTTCTAAAAAGAAATCAAAAGGATTAAAGACTTTTAAATCCGCAACTAAATCAACTTCCACTTTGAGTTCACTGATTTTTTCTGGAATTAAAACTCGTGCAAGGTAATTGCCAAACGGGTCCTGCTGCCAATAAAGAAAATGTTTATTAACGTTGATTTTTAGGGAATAAGAACTAATATGTGTGCGGGAATGCGGCGCCGGGCGCAAACGGATAATTTGCGGTCCTAATTGAACTAGTCTATCGTATTTATAGTGAGTTAAATGGTGTAGAGCAACTTGCGTTTTCATATCTAAGAAGCTTTATTATTAGAGTATTGTTAAATGTATTTCGCTTAATTGAAAATAGTTTTTGTCAACATTAAAAACAGAAATATAAAAAATTTAAAAAATAAAGGTTCAAAAAACCTTTAAATGAAGTAAATTATCTAGAAAAGTAGGTTGTCTAAATCACTAATAATACATTAGGTATGAAACGAAAGACAACAAGCTAATTATCATTGTAAGGAGAAAACTTTGAGCGACATTTTGGCGTTAAATTCTGATTCATTGAGTTCCCCAAGTATTAATTTTAAGACGTCGATGGAATCAGGAACAGTTAACTCTATTGGATGGGGATTGGGCTGGTATCCAAATAATGATAACTCTGCCGTAATAATCAAAGATGCCGTATCTAGAAATACGGAAGATATGGTGAAAGCTCTTACCGATTGGACTAGTTTTCGCTTTACGATGCTATTGTGTAATTCCATTGGAGCGGCTAAAAGACCAACTCAACACGATACACAGCCTTTCAGGCGAAGTTTTTCCGGGAGCGATTGGCTTTTTATTCATGATGGCGAATTCAATCGGAGCGATTTGGAGGAAAAACACGATGAGGCCACTGGTTTTCTCGAACCTTTAGGAAAAACGGATTCCGAACTTGCTTTTTGTTTGATGCTAAGCCGCATTCAACGCGCAGGCTTTAAATCATTAAGAGAGTCGAAAGGAAAGAAATTATTAGAATGGTTTAGCGAACTAGACTGCCATGGAAGCGCAGATATCATACTCACCGATGGAAGGACGTTAGTGGCTTATCATGGAGCAAATTCACAAAAACCGATGTTTTTTAAGCGGTTTTGCCCTCCAAACGTAGAAACCGATTTAGAGTCTGATTCGTTATCGTTGAACCTCTGCGACCCAAGAGACGTTTATAGAACGTTTTTTCTAGTTTCGACAGGACCGTTTCACGGGGAGGACTGGGAGGAAATGGAGTTGGGGCAGTTGATAATGGCTCGAAGAGGGACGATCGTTTGGAATAGTCATCAAACCAAAGCAACGCCATATCCGCTTCCAAATTTTTTCAGTCCAGTTTTGATCCCGGAACCTAAAAGTTCTTTTAGTTCGCTGCAAACTGAGCAAGCATTGACTAGTCCTATCGTTAAGGGCGTTGAACAATCCGCTACCCTGGATAAGAAAGAAGATCCTTTGCCCTTTAGGATTTTTGATTTAACACATTTAACTGAATATAAATATTCCAATCTCGTTGAACATAGCGAACATACTTTCCGTTTGAGTCCATTGATTGATAACGTTCAAGAAATTATTGAAGGAGGGGTTGAAATTTCTGTCGAAGGAGAAATGCTTCAATTTGAAGACGTATTCGGCAATCAGTCCATTCATTATTCAATCAATAAACCTTATACGGAATTACAAATCAAAAGCCAACACCGAATTAAAATTTTTTCGACCACTCCCGACGATTACACCTCTTCCATGAGGAGAACTTCAATCCCATTGATTTGGATGCCGTGGCAAAGGCAAATGATGCAATCATATTTATTGCCGCCGGAACTTCCGGAAACTCAACTTCGCGAGCTTACCGAATTCGCGATGAGTTTTGTGGAGAGGAATGATTATCACTTACTGCAAACGGTAATGGATATGAATACTCGGATTTATGAGGATTTTACTTATAAGCAAGGATCGACAACGCTGGAAACAACGCCTTTCGATATTTTCACCTCGCGGACAGGTGTGTGTCAGGATTTTGCTAATTTGTTGATTTGTTTATGCCGTCTATTAAATATTCCTTCCAGATATCGTGTTGGATATATTTATACTAACGCCGATTACGAGAATAAAATTCAGTCCGAAGCGTCTCATGCCTGGACTGAAGTCTATTTGCCTTTTGTTGGTTGGCGGGGGTTTGATCCCACAAACGGTTGCTTAGTTAACAAAGATCATGTTCGAGTCGCTTGTGGTAGAAACTATCGAGACGCCACTCCAACTTCAGGGACTATCCTAAAAGGCGGCGGGCTTGAAAGTCTGTTGGTTGACGTTAAGATGACAGAGGTTTCGAACGAAGACGAATAACCTTTTTAAGAATTTGCCGCCTATTTGATCCTATCCAATATTCTAAAAATTAAAAACGGGTCTATACAGTATACGATAGGCCGATTGGCTGTCCCGGACTTCCATCAATCGCCGAATGCGCTCTTGGGTAAGCGGATGTGTTCTTTGAAGCATGGGGTCGCTGAATCGATAACCTTGGAAAAGCAAGCGCTTTAAAAATCCGTCTTGATGTCTTTGGATTTTGTTCAGGGCCGAGGCAAGTCCTTCAGGATCTCCTGTTAATTCAGACGCTCCTAAGTCTGCGTCGTATTCCCGGGTTTGTGAAAGATAAAAAAATAATAAATTGGCAATATGGGGCGCAAATGCGAGAAACAGCAATACCGCCCAATTGATTTGATATTGCAAGAATATAATCAATGGTAGGCTTAACAAGATTAGAAAATAACCTGTCAAAGATAAGGCAGTCGCAAATCGACTTGAGATATCCGCAAAAGCGAGAATTTTAAGATCGCCGTTTTTTAAATGACTGATTTCGTGCCCTAACACTCCGGCAATTTCATTAAGATTTAGATTTCGAATTAACCCATCCGAAAGAGCTATCGCTCCATTCTCAATTGATCCTACCGCAAAAGCGTTTAACCCGGTAGAAGGTAAGTAATATAATGTCGGCAGATTTGTTAATCCGGCTTTTCGCGCTAATGTATGAACTAAACCATGAATATTAGGCGCTTGGTGCGGTTTTAACTCTCTACCTTTATTCATTCTAAGAAGTAGATGAGGAGAAACTTTTGGCAAAAAGTGGTAAGCGGCGAAAACCATTCCCAGAACAAAAACAGCCATAAATTCACCGGCGATAATGTAGCCAAGCGCTCCTAAAAGGACGGCTATAGCCGTAATCTGAAAAAGAGATTGGATTTCAATCCAGAGTTTATGTTTGATCCACTGTTTTTGGTCCATTAACTTGAAACTCAGCCAAGAAAATATTTTCATTTTAAGGAGATTTCATAATCTCCATGTTTCCGTCTTCTGGCAAATCTGGGTTTTTTAGAGGTTCCCACAATTCTTTAATAAAACTAAATATATAAAAGTCAAGCTAAGCCAATGCTTTTAATTTTTAAACGGATTTGCATGGATTTTTTAAGCGGGACTTTCCTCTAACACAATTTCCAAGTCCAGAATTCGACCTTCTCGCCAAATTTTAATTTTGATTGAATCCCCAACTTGATAGCGGTTAATTTCCTGGACCAGCTCTTCCATGTTAGAAACATTTTTATTATTAATGGAAGTAATAATATCCCCTCCTATTGGCAAACGCAGGTTTCCAAATATTAAATCGGTATGACCTCCTTTTAAGTCGCCTTTGAATGCGGGACCGCCTGGGGCGACTTGGGCTATTAGAACCCCGCGTTCGGTTTCTAACTTTAGTAATTCGGTTAGATCTGAGTTGAGTCCAACGCCGGAGATTCCGAGCCAGGGTTTTGCGTATCTGCCTTTAGTAATCAACTGGGTTGCCACCATTTTTGCGCGATTAACGGGTATGGCAAAACCAATACCCTGGTAACCTCCCGAGACGCTAAAAATAGCGGTATTGATTCCAATAACCTCGCCGCTGGAATTTAACAGCGGTCCTCCAGAATTTCCTGGATTAATGGCCGTGTCGGTTTGTATTAAATCGTAAAGGGCGCCGCTTCGTCCGTTTTCAATTTGTCGATTAAGAGCGCTGATGATTCCAGTCGTCAACGTGTGGGAAAGACCGAACGGGTTTCCAATCGCAATAGCTTTTTGCCCAACTTTGATTGAGTTTGAGTCGCCCAATTTTGCCACTTTTGGAACAAAACGTTGAGGAATTTTGATTACTGCCAGATCCGAAGAGGGATCGCGTCCCACCAAAACCGCTTCTACTTTTTTTCCGTTTCCCAGGGTGACGGTGATTTCGTTCGCATTTTCAACGACATGATTGTTTGTCAATATATATCCTTTATCGTCAATGATGAAACCTGTTCCCTGGCCTTGTTTTGGAATTATCTGTCGCCAAAAATTCATTGATAATGTAGTGGCTGCAATATTAACGACCGCTTCATGGGTCTGCTCAAAAACCCTCGTGGTAATTTCTTCGTCTTGAGAAACTAGTCTAATTGATTGATTTGTTTCGCGAGCGGGTTTATTGAAGTCCAAGTCAGAAATTTCTGGAGGTCCGAAATATTTCAAGGAAATCCGGTCCCAATTGTCATATATGACTGAAAAGCAAAGGGCCATAATAGTCCAAAAGAAAAATAAATTTATGAATTTATAAAATCGCATGATTTCCTCCCTTACGAAAAAAATTTAGAAAATCTTGACGATACACTTTTTGAGTTTTATCTAATTTGTAATAAATAAGATTCAAAATTGTTTGTGTCAAACCATTCAACTGAAATTCGCTATTTTTGAAAGGAGGTAAAAAATGAAAACAAAATTAACAAAAATTAATTTAATAGCGGCGACGCTAATTTTGTCGTTTGTATTAAATCCTTTAACTTTTGCGGCGAATAATTCAATTGAAGAAACTATTAAAGAAGACAAAAAAGTAGAAGAGACCAAGCAAGAGAAAACTGCCGAAAAACGAAAAGAAATATTGAGCGAGGCGACCAGCGCCATAAATGAAACGCGAAAAGCCTTAAAGATGCTTGATGAAAAAAAGACTAAAGAAGCTTTGGAAGCGTTGGAAAAAGCTAGCGGAAAGCTTCAAATAATTCTTGCCCGAGAACCAGAGCTTGCTTTAGCTCCTGCAGGAGTTAATACGGTTACTTACGACGTTTTTTCTAATATTGCCGCAATCAACGTAATACGTGATAGAGCGGAAGACGCTCTTGAAGACGGGCGTTTGCAGGAAGCTCGCAGATTGATTCGCAATTTAGCTAGTGAAACCGTAATTAACGTAACAAATATTCCATTGGCTACTTATCCAGAAGCCATTAAATTGGCCGCAAAGTCAATAGACGAAGGTTTGGTAGAAGAGGCAAAGGTAGTATTGCAAACGGCGCTTAACACCTTAGTTGTGACCGAAACGATCATTCCTTTACCGATAGCTCATGCGGAATTTAAATTAAAAGAAGCGCAAACACTCGCCGAAAAGGCAGAACGAAGTGAAGAAGAAAATGGAAAATTGGAAAAACTTTTGAAAGACGCTCGTAGCGAGTTAAAGTTTGCAGAAGCCTTGGGATATAGCAGTAAATCAAACTTTAAGGAATTATACGAACAACTTGATGAGATTGAAGAAAAGACAGAAAGCGGCAAAACAGAAAAAGGCTTTTTTGCAAAGATTAAGAATTTCCTAAAGGACATAGTAAGTACAAGCCAATCGGAAGAGAAAACTGATCAAAATAAAAAATCTAGTTAAATTACAAGAAAGGAGACTAACTATGGATATCAAAAAATTAGCCCCATGGAATTGGTTTAAAAATGAGGAAGCTTCGGAAGCTAAAAATGTTCCTGTAAAACATGTCGAAAGAGAACGTCATTATTCTCCTCTTTCTTCATTGCACAATGAAATTGATCGGATATTTGAAAATGCATTTCGTAATTTTGGAATATCTTCGGGCAAATTTCCGGCAGAGCAGGGCAGCGGCATTCTACTCAAACCAAACGTAGATATTGCCGCGAGCAATAAAGAGTATATCATTACCGTAGAAGTCCCCGGAGTTGACGATGATAATATTAAATTGGAATTAATGGATGAAACGTTGGTCATTAAAGGCGAGAAAAAGCAGGAAACAGAGCAGAAAGAAAAAGACTTTTATCGCGTAGAACGGTCTTATGGTTCTTTTCAACGTGTTTTGACGTTGCCTGAGGATGCGGACAAAGAGAAGATCGAAGCGAAGTTTAAGAATGGAGTTTTGACAGTCACTTTGTCTCGCAAAGAAGTTTCGAAACCAAAAGGTAAGACTATAGAAATTAAAAAAGTAGCGTAAAGAGACGACTATTAAAGTCGCTAAGGAGGCGGTGGTCTAAAATTATAAGGTTATCTGATGCCATCGCCTCTTAACTTCTCGACAAGAATGCTTTTAAAAAATTGATAAAAATTTTTTGAAAACCGACACGGATTGTAGGAATTCGCAGAAGAAATCCAGAAAACTATTATGAGAGTCTGATGGATGATAGGGAACTACATAAATTAAATAAAAACTATATGAAAAATTATGAGTTACAACGAAAAATCAATGTTAATAAATTGATTTTATTTTTGGCGACTGTTCTTTGTATTCTCATAGGAGGTTATTATTATTTTTAAAATTAAAGGCTAGGCGAAAACTCCGAAAAGATATTGATATTAAAATTATTAGAAGAGCCCAAAAAAAAAAGCCTCTCCCTACAAGGAGAGGCTTTTTAATTAAAAGAGTTTTGGCTATTCAGCAGGCGGTTGTTGTCCCGCTATAGCGGTTTCGCGGAGCGCTTCCTTACGGCTCAATTTTACGCGCCCATTTCGATCAACGTCTAAGACTTTAACGGTGATCTCATCGCCTTCTTGAATTTCGTCGTCTACCTTATTGATTCTTCGATCACAGATTTGGGAAATATGGACTAAACCGTCTGTTCCTGGAAAAATTTCCACAAAGGCGCCAAAATCCATAATCTTTTTCACTTTTCCTAAATAGATTTTCCCAACCGCCACTTCTTGACCAAGGCCTTCAATCATAGTAACAGCTTCGTTCGCGTCTTCTTCATTTGAGGAGGCAATGGAAACGGCGCCGCTGTCGTTGATATCGATAGCGACGTTGGTTTTTTCGATGATGCTCCGAATTACTTTACCGCCCGGTCCAATAACATCTTTGATTTTATCGGTCGAAATCTGCATGGTAAGTATTCGAGGAGCAAATTTAGAAAGATTATCCCTTGGCGTGGAAAGAGCTTTTTGCATTTCACCTAAGATATGTAATCTGCCTTCTTTTGCTTGTTTCATAGCAGATTCCATGATGTTCTTATCCAGCCCTTTGATTTTAATATCCATTTGCAAGGCGGTAATACCTTCTTCGGTACCAGTAACTTTAAAGTCCATATCGCCTAGATGATCTTCGGACCCTAGAATATCGGATAGAACTGCGACTTGATCGCCTTCTTTGATTAATCCCATAGCGATACCGGCCACTGGAGCCTTAATAGGAACTCCGGCGTCCATCAAAGCTAAACTACCTCCACAAACGGAAGCCATAGAAGATGAACCGTTAGACTCTAAAATTTCCGATACGATTCGAATTGTATAAGGAAAAGTTTCCTTGGTTGGCAAGATTGGAACTAACGCTCTTTCGGCCAACATTCCATGTCCAATTTCTCTTCTTCCAGGGCTGCCGATGAACTTAACCTCACCGGTACAGAAGGCTGGAAAGTTGTAATGGAGCATGAAAGATTTGTTTACCGTACCTTCCAAAGTTTCAATTTTTTGTTCGTCTTGTCCCGTTCCCAAAGTAGAAACAACAAGAGCTTGAGTTTCTCCACGAGTAAAGATACCAGAACCATGAGCTCTTGGGACATAGCCTACGTTGCAAGAAATCGGACGAATGTCGGAAAGTCCGCGTCCATCAATTCTTACTTTGTCGTTGAGGATTTGCTTTCGGACAACATCTTTTTCTATGTCGTGCAAAATAGTTTTGATTGTGCCCTTTAATTCATCGTCGCCTTCAGGGTTGAGTTCTCCTACAACTTCTTCGGTGAGCTTATCAATCGCTTCTTGACGATCATGTTTCCCTGGGATTTTTAAGGCTTCAGCCAAGGGAGTTCGGAATTTTTCGTCGGCTTTGCTAACTAACTCAGAGTCAAATTCTTCGACCTCAACGGAAATTTTTTCTTTGCTTATTTTTTCCTTTAATTGCAGCTGAAGGTCGATCATTTTTTTGATTTGTTCGTGACCAAACTCAAGCGCGTCCATCATAACTTCTTCGCTCAGTTCGTTGGCGCCAGCTTCAACCATTACAATTCCATCTTGGGTGCCGGCCATAACCAAGTTTAATTCGCTATCTTCAAGCTCCTTATTACTTGGATTTAACACGAACTCGCCGTTTATTCTGCCTACCCGCGCTCCCGCAACCGGAGTATTAAAAGGTATGTCTGAAATCATCAAAGCGGCAGACGCTCCGGTAAGAGCGATAACGTCTGGGTTGTTGACTTGATCATGAGAAATTACCAAACAGATAATCTGCGTTTCATTCACAAAACCGTCTGGAAATAGCGGTCGCAGAGGTCGATCAATTAATCTACAATTTAGAGTTTCTCTATCTGCAGGGCGAGCTTCTCTTTTAAAATAGCCGCCTGGAACTTTTCCGGCAGCATAGGCTTTTTCTCTGTAATCTACAGTTAATGGGAAGAAATCAATTCCCTCTCTTGCGCTTTTAGCCATGGTAGCCGTCACTAGGACCATGGTATCGCCAAGCCTAACGATAACTGAACCGCCAGCTTGCTTGGCTAAAGAACCTGCTTCTAGAGACAACGTTTTTCCAAACAGGTCAGTTTCAACTTTATGCATTATTTTCTCCAAATAAAATTTATCGCCTAATTCCCAGCCGCGAGATAATATTTTTATATCGGCTTAGATCTTCTTTTTTGAGATGGTCAAGTAATTTACGTCTTTGACTAACAATTTTTAGCAGTCCACGACGGGAATGATGATCTTTAGCATGTTCTTTAAAGTGAACATTTAAATCGGTTAATCTTTGGGTGAGTAGCGCGATTTGGACTTCTGCTGAACCAGTATCGGTTTCATGAGCCTTGTTTTCTCCAATAATGGCTGATTTTTTTTCCTTAGTTAAGGCCATTGTTTTTTTCCTCCAAACATTACGGAAACGAAATATTCCCGCATTAAAAAACGTTTAGTTAATTTGTTGTTAATACTCTTTTAAACTTAAAAACTTTATCCTGGCGGTCTGTTAGTTCATACCGCTCTTTGTCAAACAATGATTCTACTATTGCGGCTGGAAACCCAGCTCGATCTAAAATTCTGAATTTAGTTCCGCTATCGAACTTTTCAGGAACTGTCTCGATAACGCTTTTGCTCAAAGGGCTACCGTTTAATACTCGATCCAAATATTCTGTTTTTATCCGGATTTCCGGCAAGAAACTTAGTATTTGATCAACAGGTACGATGTAACGAGAAACTTTTTCCATGTCCTCAAGATGTTCAAGCTTTTCTAAATTAATTGCATTTTTATATTTAAAAATGCCAACTTCTTGTCTAATCAGTTTTGTCATATGCCCGCCGCAATTTAATTTGTTTCCTATATCGTGGCAGAGCGTTCTCATATAAGCTCCGCTTGAGCAACGCACTTTAAACTTAATTCGGTTTTCTATTTTTTCGTATATCTCAAGCGAATGAATAACTACCTTATTTGGTTTTCTTTCAACCTCGATCCCTTTTCTAGCTAGTTTATACAACGGAGTTCCGTTTTGTTTTTTAGCTGAATACATTGGAGGAATTTGCTCAATTTCTCCTATAAAATCTCTAGCGGCATTTTCAATATCTTTATCTTTAATATGATCAATAGATTTTTGAGATATTATTTTGCCTGTGGCGTCTTGCGTATCTGTTTCGATACCTAGCTCTAGTTCAACTACATACTCTTTGGTCAAGCCGGATAAAAATTGAATGATTCGAGTTGAGCCGTTAATAGCGATTGGTAAAACGCCCTCTGCCATAGGATCTAAGGTGCCTAGATGCCCAGCTTTCTTTGCTTTTAAAATATTTTTAACTTTTTGAACCGCTTTAAACGAAGTTAGCCCAAGTGGTTTATAAAAGTTAAGAATTCCCTCCTTTATTAATTTCTCCGAGGAGTCTGGAAATTTTATCAAGTTTTTCTGAACTATCATCTTTTTGAAAATCTAAATCAGGGACATATCGCAAGTAAAGATTTTTCCCCAAAAGTCCTCGAATATAACCTTTAGCGTTGTTTAGCCCTTTAATGGTATTTTCCGCTTCTATGTCGTCTCCAATAACGCTAACGTAAACTTTTGCGTATCTTAAGTTATCTGTTAGGTCTATTTTGGTTACGGTTGCAAAACCTATTCTTGGATCTTTTAATCCTTTTTGAATTAACAGAGAAATTTCTTTTACAAGCAATTCCTGTAATCTTTGCGATCGTTTGAACCGCATTTTTTATAAAAACTCCCAATCCCCTTCTGGATCTCCAGTCGGTATCAATCTAATTTTATAGGACGATAAATGAGCCAAACCCATTCGGTCAATAAAATCGACGACCTGATTTAGTAAGGAATCGATATAGGCTGAATCCGGTCCAATTGCGGCTACTCCAATCAACATGGTTTGCCAGATATCTTGATTTCCTACTTCCGATACAGAGATGTTGAATTTTCCTTTTACTCGATCCTTAATAGATTTTAAAATTTTCCTTTTCCCTTTTAGGGAACGATTTCCAAATAATGCAAATTTAATTACGCAATACCCGACAGTCATGGCGACTGATAACTCTTATTAGTTATTTATTTCTTCAAGAACAAACGGTTCGACAATATCCCCTTGTTTTACGTCTTGATACTTTTCAAATGATAACCCACATTCGTAACCTGATTGAACAGATTTAACGTCGTCTTTAAAGCGTCTTAGCGATCCAATTTTTCCTTCATAAACCACAACGTTATCGCGAATCAATCTTGCGGTAAGGTTTCTTTCCATATTTCCTGTAAGGACGAAACACCCCGCAATGGATCCAACTTTTGGAATGGTAAAGATTTCTCGAACTTCCGCGCGTCCAACAATTTTTTCTTTGAACTTTGGAGCTAATAAACCGTCCATTGCTTTTTTCATATCGTTAATAGCATCGTAAATTACGCTATACAAGTCGATTTCGACATTTTCCCTGGCCGCTAACGGCGCAGCCTTTTCAGTGGGGCGGACATTAAAACCAATGATTAATGCATTTGAAGCGGCGGCTAACAAAACGTCGCCTTCAGTGATTCCCCCAACGCCATCGTGGATAACTTTAACGCGAACTTCATTCGAGTCTAGCTTTGCAAACGCTTCTTTTACAGCCTGGATTGAACCTTGAACGTCCGCTTTAATGATTAAGTTGAGTTCTTTGATTTCACCTTCAATGATTTGTTGATGCAAATCTTCTAAGGTAACGCGTTTATTTTGAGCTAAAGTCGTTTCGCGTTGTTGTTGCAACCTGAAGGCGCTTATGCTGCGAGCTTTCTTTTCGTCAATTACCGCCATAAATTTGTCGCCAGGTTGAGGTACGTCGGGCATTCCGAGAATTTCAACCGGAACCGACGGTCCTGCCGACTGTATTTTTTTTCCGTGGTGATTCACTAAAGCCCGAACTCTTCCAAAAAAACATCCGGCAATAAATGCTTGTCCTACTTTCAGCACTCCTTGTTGAATCAAAACAGTGGCTACAGGGCCGCGTCCTTTATCTAGCTTTGATTCGATGACAACTCCTTTTGCCATCATTTTGGGATTTGCCTTAAGCTCTAAAATTTCAGCTTGAAGCAGCAATAGCTCTAACAGTTCCTTGACTCCGGTTTTTTGAAGCGCCGAGACTTCCGTGAAAATAGTTTGGCCGCCCCAATCTTCTGGGAGCAATCCTTCGTCGGCTAATTGTTTTTTTACTTCTTCGGGTTTTGCGTCTGGTTTGTCTATTTTATTAATCGCAACGACTATAGGAACATTTGCAGCTTGGGCATGGTCGATAGCTTCTTTAGTTTGAGGTTTAATGCCGTCGTCTGCGGCGACCACCAAAATAACAATATCGGTTACTTGAGCGCCCCTGGCTCTCATTGCGGTGAAGGCTTCATGACCGGGAGTATCTAAAAAAGTAATGGTGTTATCGCCGACTCTTGCTTGGTAAGCGCCAATATGTTGGGTGATGCCCCCGTGTTCGGACTGTGTGATATTGGTTTCTCTAATTGCGTCTAGTAAAGAAGTTTTCCCATGATCTACATGTCCCATGATCGTAACGATCGGCGAACGCGGAATGCGGTCTTTTTCCAGGTCTTGCTCTTCTTCTTCCAACCCCAGTTCAGATTCAACCGATACTTCCTCGACTTCAAAGCCTAATTTGTCGGCGACCTTGGAAGCTAAAGTAATATCCATAGATTGATTAATGGTAGCCATAATTCCAAACCCCATCAATTCCCGGATAATTTCGTTTACTGATTTGTTTACGGCTTCTGCAAAGTCTCTAATTGACATTCCATCTCGCACCTGCACTTTTTCAAAGCCTTCTTCTTCGGTGACTGGAGTTTGCTCTTCGGACGAAACAGGAGGAGCTTTTGGAGTTGGAGCGTCTTGTTTTTTAGGAGATGGTTTTGGAGTTTCTTGCGGTTTAGCGGCGACTGCTTTTTTGTCTTCAGGTTCTTTTAATTTTTCTTTTTCCTCTGGCTTAATTACTTTTAAGCCTAATTTTTTGCCTGCCTTGGCGGGTTCGGCTTTTGGAGCTTTATTTTTAGGTTTTTTTGGTTTTTGCGTTGGTTTCTCGATACTTTTTTTATCTGGTTGGGTTTCTTCCGATTTTGGTTTTTCTGCGACAACCGTTTTAGAGGGAGAAGGAGTTTCTGCTTTTTCCGACGTTTTGGGTTTTGTTTCTTTTGAATCTTTGGTTTTGGTCTCGGAAACTTTACTTGCTTTAGACTTGGCTTTTGTTTTTACTTTGGCTTTTGTTTTTGCTTTGGTTTTAGCGGGTTCTTTTTTATCGGAGCTGCCCGCTTCTTTTTCTTTGGTTTTGGAGGAGGTTGCTTTTTTACGAGATGTGGTTTTTGTAGAAGCTTTGGTAGATTTTTTTGATTTTGTAGCGGCTTTGGCGGAGGCTTTTGTTTTTTTACCGCCTTGAGAAAAATGATCTCGAATCTTATTTGCCATTTCTTCGTCAATAGCGCTCATGTAGTTTTTTACATGAATATCATGTTTTTGAAGCTCCTCGATGATTTGGTCGTTTTGGACATTAAGTTCCAAAGCCAGTTTATTAATACGAATATTACCCAAGAATTTTCTCCAAAATTTAAATCAACTTGCCGCTAAAAATTAAACGCTTAACTTAAAATCGTTTTTTATAATTAGTGTCTGTTATTTTTATAAGTCAGCTTAAGACGCTTTTATGAAGCGTTTTCTAAACTATCTGTTTGTTGTCTTGCTTGGTTTAAAATAGATTTTGCCGTTGCTTCGTCAATACCGTCTATTTCTAAGAGCTCTCCTTCGGGAGTTACTGAAAGTTCCGCCAATGTTTGAAACCCGTTGTCTTTTAATTTTTGAACGATGGCGGGATCGATTAACTCCAGTTCATCCACAGAATATTCCAGATCGTCAGCTGAGCTTTCCTCCGATTCAGAATCAGTTTCTTCCTGGCTTACCGTTTCAGACTCTGAACTTTCTTCATCGTCTTCCGTTTCCGAGGTTTCATCTTCTGAGGTTTCATCATCGCTTTCAGTATCGTTCTCTGTAGAGCTTTCTTCCGTAAGTTCCTCAGTTGAATCTTCCTCCGTTTCTTCCCCGGTGTTTGGTAGATTGAAAATCCCGCTTAGGTAAGATTGAGCTAATTGAACTAATTGGCCGGCTTGTTCTTCTTCGATTCCTTCGATTTCGGTTAGGCCGTTTTCCCCTTGGGAAATTATGTCGTCAAAACTTTTAATTTCATTGTCTAACAAGATTTGGATGATAGAATCGTCTAACTCATCATCTTTTTCAATTGCGACTGTCATTTTTTCTTCAGGAGACTTGAGTTTCAGCAATGGAGATTCTTTTTCAAGAAGGGCTCTAGCCTCAGATTCGCCTTGAATATCCAGCTTCCATTTCACAAGCTTAGCTGCCAACTTAACGTTTTGTCCTTTTTTTCCAATCGCAAGAGACATTTGATCGTCTGGGACGATTATTGACATGCTTTGTTCTTTATGATCGATTAAAATTCGCGAAATTTTAGCCGGACTTAAAGCGTTGCGAACAAAGGTTTCTGCGTCGTCAGAATACTCGACGATGTCAATTTTTTCGCCACGAAGTTCCTGAACTATAGATTGAACTCGCATTCCTCGCATTCCAACGCAAGCGCCCACTGCGTCAATGTCTCTATCATTGGTTTTAACCGCGATTTTAGTTCGCCCGTTGGGTTCGCGAACGATTCCCATTATTTCGACCATACCTTCGCCGATTTCTGGAACTTCAAGCTCAAACAGTCTTCGGATCAAACCGACATGGGTTCTAGAAAGGATGACATATGCGTTTTTTGTAGATTTTCTAATTTCTAAAACATAGGCCCTTATGCGTTCGCCACGATTAAAAGTTTCTCGAAAAACTTGTTCTCTTCTTGGTAAAAGACCTTCCACTTTTCCCAAGTCTACAAAAATGTCGCCCCTTTCAAAGCGTTGAACGATCCCATTTACTAGGTCTCCGCGTTTATCTTGAAACTCGCTAAAGACGGTTTCAATTTCCGCTTCTCTTACTTTCTGCATGATTACTTGCTTAGCAAGTTGAGCGGCAATGCGACCATAATTCTCTAAAGTTTGAGGAACCCAAACGGTTTCTCCCAGTCTGGCGCAGCTTTGAGGCTTCCTTCAAGGAAATTTCGCAATCAGGCTCAATAACTTGATTAGCGACGGTTTTTTCTACCAAAATCTGAATTTCGCCTGTTTCTTCGTCAAACTCGGCCTCAATATTCATTTCCCCAGGGAAGCGCTTTTGAGCCGCCGTTAAAACTGCTGTTTTTAAAGCGTCTATTAAGACTGCGCGATCAATTCCCTTTTCGCGGCTAAGTTGCTCAATAATTGCGAGAACTTCTGGATTCATAAATTCCCAAATTTTTAAAAATTAATTTCTAATATGGCTTTTTTAATATCGTCAATTGAAATTGACAAAACATCATTATCCAATCCCAAAAACAGAAGCCCATCTTTGACGTTTTGGATGGTTCCGACGAACTTGCTTTTTTTGTTTATGGGTGAACGAGTATGGACACAAACCCGTTGGTTTAAATTTCTAAGGAGGTCTTTTTCCGATTTAAGGGGACGATCTAAACCGGGCGAAGAAACTTCAAGAAAATATTTGCCGGCGATTATATTCTCGATCTCTATAATATCTTCAATTTTACGACTAACAGTCTGGCAATCTTTTAAAGTTATTCCGCCTGGCTTATGGATAAAAATTCTTAAAAACCAACGTGGTCCTTCTTTTTTATATTCAATGTCAACTAGTTCTAAATTGTCTTCTGCCAAAACCGGTTCCACCATTTCAGAAACGGCATTGACGACGGACTTTTTCTCCATTTATTATAAAAATACCTGTTTTTAAACAGGTTTCTTGTTCCCAATTTCAGGATTACGCGGAATAAAATTTCCTAAAAAAAAAGCGGGTTGTGCAAACCCGCTTTTCAACGCAGACTCAACAATTTAAGTGGAAATATATTACCTAAATTTTCCTCTAATATCAACCTAAATTAAATTGTTTAATTCTTTATAAAAGAGGCCTTAATTCTAATCAAAAGCCCAAAAAAAGACACAAATTCATTTAATTATTTAGGGCAGGAAGAAATCAATTTCAGCAAGTGTTAGGTAATAACTAAGTTTTGATTACGAAGAGACTAGGATTTCATTTATACGGTCTAATATCTCAGGAAATGGATGTAGCTCGGATTCTCCAGTTTTTCTAATTTTTACTTCAATTTGGTTATTTTTTAGGTTTTTGGGGCCAAAAATTAGCTGTAATGGAATGCCAATTAGGTCGGCGTCTTTAAATTTAGCCCCAATTCGATCTTTTCGATCATCTAAAAGGGTCTCAATTCCCTGATCCCAAAGTTTTTTATAAGCCAAGTCACAGGCTTCTTTTGTCTGTTCGTCAGTGTAATTGACAGGCAGTATTACAGTTTGAAATGGCGCCAATGGGACTGGCCAAACAATTCCCTTTTCATCGTGATTTTGTTCTATTGCTGCTGCGGCAGTCCTGCCGACTCCAACTCCATAACAGCCCATTTCCATTGGCAGGCTTTTGCCATTAGGATCTAAGTAGTTGGCTTTTAAGGCGGAACTGTATTTTTGGCCTAAAATAAAAATATGCCCAACTTCGATGCCGCGTTTGATTTTGATTTTACCCTCAGAACATTTGGGGCAAGGGTCGTTTTCTACCGCTAAGCGAATGTCTCCAGATTTTTCAATCTTGAAGTCCCTTTCTGGTTGTATGCCTTTTAGGTGTATATCTTTTTCGTTACCTCCCACAATAAAATTTTTCATAAGGGGAATGGCGGCGTCGGCATATATTTTTAGATCCAGGTTTACGGGGCCGATAAAGCCACAAGGAATTTTGGTCTTTTTTTCAATTGTCTCGGGGCTAACCGGCTCTAAGATGGAGCAGTCAATCAAGTTTTTCAGTTTAACCGGGTTAACCTCGTGATCTCCTCGAACAAGAGCCGCTACTAACTCCTTCTCAGTTTGGAAAACTATCGTTTTTACCAGGTTTTTAGGGGAGGTCTTTAAGAAGCTTGTTACTTCCTCAATAGTTTTTTTATTTGGGGTTTCCACTTTTTCTAGTTCGCCAGGTGTCCCGTTATTGTCGATATCTTGAGGAAGTTGAGATTCGGTTTTTTCCAAATTAGACGCGTATCCACAGTGTTCGCAATAACCAATGGCGTCTTCTCCAGATTCGGCTAAAACGGAAAATTCATGTGAAAAACTTCCACCGATGGTTCCCGAATCGGCTTCCACCATGCGAAAATCCAAACCGCAACGCTTAAAAATATTGGAGTATGCCACCTTCATGTCTTCATAAGTTTTTTTTGCGCAGCTTTCGTCTACATGAAAACTATAAGCGTCTTTCATCATAAACTCTCGACCGCGCATAACTCCAAAACGAGGGCGTACTTCGTCTCTGAATTTAGTTTGGATTTGGTAAAACAATAGCGGCAGTTGTCTGTAGGACTTTATTTCTTTTCGAACCAGATCGGTAATGACCTCCTCATGCGTTGGTCCATAGCAAAATTCGCGATCATGTCTATCTTTTATCCGTAATAACTCCTTACCTTAAAATTCCCAACGACCGCTTTCCTGCCATAATTCCGCCGGTTGAATGCTTGGTAAAAAAGTTTCTAAACCTCCAATTTTATTCATTTCTTCGCGAATAATATTTTCTACTTTTCGAAGAACTTTAAGCCCTAATGGCAAAACGGAATAAATACCAGCCGCTAGTTTTCTGATCATTCCAGCGCGGATCATTAGTTTATGGCTAATAACCTCCGCGTCGGTTGGAGATTCTTTATGAGTTGGAATAAATGTTTGAGAAACGCGCATGATTAATAGTTATATGTCTTTTTAATTTTAGATTTAGGGAACGTAGGTTTTTTAAAGGAAATTTTATAAAAGAGCAAGCGTTGAATTTTTTGCAGTTTGATTTTCGGACGACGATTTTTTACAGGCCTAGATTAAATCAGAACATTTCATTGGCTAGTTTAACGTCGTTTTCGTCGTGAATTTCTAACCAACCTTGATGGATCTCAAAAAAGTGGACGGGAAACCCACGGTTTATCATTTCCTGGATGAGGTTTGTAAAGGAAAAGCTGTTAAACGCGTCGTTCTCGCTGAGGTTGTTTTCATAATTTTGGGCGCATTCTTCAAACGTTTGAATAAAGTTTTCAGCTCCAGTTTTTGAAAATTTTGCGAGTCCTATAAATTCGTGCGTGGCTTCGGATGGACTGATCTTATCGCCTATTTTTGAAATTAAATTTTCGTAAATAAAGCGTATTTTACGCCTACTGGTAGAAGATTTATTCCGGCTAACTACAAAGTCGACGACTTTTCCTTCTTCATGACGATGGTATTGAATCGCGTTATCGACGACTAAAACAATATCTTCCTGACATCGAATTAAAGGGCTTAAAATATGGTCTTCGAGTAAAATATCCGAATACAGCATCATGAAACCATTTTCCATTTTGCTGCGGGCCATAATTAAGCTATGTAAGGTTGTTCCATTTGCGTAATTTGGGTTATGTATTTTCTGGATATTACTCGCTTGTAGTTTATCGCCTGCATAACCTGTTACGACTGTAATGTTAGACAACCCATGTGAATTTAAAGAACCTATTTGCCTATCCAGAATAGTTTTCCCGGAAACTTCCAGCATCGCTTTTGGTTTGCCATTTAATATAGGTTTTAAGATCTCATCTTCGCCGGCGGCGGGAATGATTACGGAATCGGCTCGTAAACTTTCTTCCAACTTATCTTTTTCTTTAACGTCTAAAAAACCAACTGTTTTAAAAATTTCTCTAACAGGAGCGCAGATAGGGTCCGCTTCAAAAGACCTTTGATTGATGAGAATTGTTTTAGCGGTTTCCAACATGGATTGATAAGCTGCGCGTAACAGGTGGTTTGCGTAAATAACTATGTTAAATCCGGCTGCCCGCAACTCGTCTTCGTGAACCGTGTTATAGGTTGTTGGAACGCACACCAGGGGTTTGGAAATATTTAATTTTTTTTGAAGTTCTTTATAAAATGCGGCGAATTCAAAAACCTCGTCGGGGCTTTTCTGTTTGGAGTGAATCATTATGCCGTCGACTCCGGCTTCCAGATAAACTCGCGCTCTATATTTTGCGTCGTCCATACCGGCTTCAGCGATCAGGCTTTCAATACGAGCGATGATCATAAAATCGTCCGAGGCTTGGACGGCTTTTCCACGTCGTATTTTTTTTGCAAAGTTCTCTGGGGATTCCTGTTCCTGGCTAGTTCCGGCTTCTAAACTATTCCTTTTGGGAAATACCTTGTCTTCGATGATGACGGCGGAGACGCCTGCCTTTTCCAGTTTCGTGACCGAGTATTCGAAGTTATTGGGTTCTCCGCCAGTATCTCCATCGACAATCATAGGTTTGTTGGTTACAGCCAAAATTTCCTGGATTGTTTGCAAGCGGGAATCAAAGCTAACAACTTCGATATCGGGATGACCTTTGGATGCCGAATCGGTCAAACTGCTTTCCCATATACCATCGAACTCTCTGGCTATTGGGCTGCCTTCGTCGAGTCCTTGGACTTTGGCGTCGTTGGCGACAATTCCGCTCAATCCATTATGAGCTTCAACGATTCGAACCAGTTCTCCCGTTTTTAAGGCTTCTTTGAGAAGACTTCGGCGGTTTTCTGGCAAGATATTGTTTAAGAGTGTCATAGAAATTTTGCTGTGAGATATTAGGAACTATGGGAATAGCGTTGATTTAAAATTCAACTCTTTGTAATCGCTCTCGAATCCATGGAGGAATAAAATGGCCTTCCAGATCCAAGCTTTCGAGGCTATAAAGAATGGTATTGATTTGTTCTTCTAAAGGCAATTTTTTGTCTATGATGATTACCTGGTTGCCATTAACTTTGCAGAAACCACTTTGGAAAAAAAACTCCACATCGTTCAGGTCTTGATAAATAATTTCGATAGAAAGTTTGTTGGCGCAATCCTTAAGGTCGTTTAGTTGGGCTTGAGGGGTCATGGTGGGTACCTCTTAAGTTATGGGGAAGTGTGTTTATGAAATGATCCTCATTATGTCGTTATAAAAAGCAAAAACCATTAAGGAAATTAACATGAAAAAACCGACTTGTTGAGCTCTTTCCCGGTTTCTTTCGCTTACGGGTTTTCCCTTAATGGCTTCAATTAAGAAAAACAAAATATGGCCTCCGTCAAGAATAGGGATAGGCAGTAAATTGAGAAGACCAAGGTTAATGCTTAGCAACGCGGTTAAACGGATAGTTTGATTAAATCCCTGCTCCGCTTGTTCATCGTAGATTTGAAAAATTAAAATGGGGCCGCCAATAGAATCCGCAGGAACGGTTCCAAAAATCATTTTTTTAATGGATTGACCGATTAAAACGGTCAATCGGACAGTTTCTTCGAAAGCTCTTTGAATTGCGCCGAAAATGCCATAGCGTTCTAAAACCATTTCACCGGTAAGTCCTAATCCGAGCTCGCCAATTTCTATGGATTTTCCTTTTTCGTCCTGCATTGTTTTTGGTCTTGGCGTAATCGGAACCTCAATTTCGCCGCCGTTCCTCGAGACTTTAAAAACGACATTTTGACCTGGTTTATCGATGGCATATTTTTTCAAATCCATCCATCCCCGAAACGGGTGACCGTCAATCGATATAACTCTATCGTCTAACTGAAATCCCGCTTTTTCAGCTTCAGAATCTTTCGCAATATAGGTGACTTTTTGAACTAATGGAGTGACTCCAATCAAGCCGACTTTTTCTTTTTCGCCAAATAAATTGGTTGTCTCTTCGGAAACGGGCGTAATTATTAAATTGAGAACTTGGGTTTTGCCTCTCTCAATCATGAAATCCATTCTTTTTCCTGGATTTTTATGAACTATTTCCTGGAGTTTTTCCCAAAATTTGACGGGTGTTCCATCAATGCCAACAATCTTATCCCCAGATTGCAATCCTGCTATTTCTGCGGGAGAACCTTCTTTAACGGTCCCAATAGCCGTCGATAAGTTAGGCGCTCCATTCATATAGACGACGACATAAATGGCAATCGCAAAGAGGATGTTAAACAGGGGGCCTCCAAATGCGATAGCTAACCGGTGATTAACGGGCGCTCCAGAGAAGGACCCCGTTTGATCGGTTAATTCTTCCTTTGGGTCCTCTCCCTTCATTTTTACGTAACCGCCTAATGGAATAGCGGAAATCATGTAGTCGGTTTTTCCCTGGGTAAACCCAAATAACTTTGGGCCAAATCCAAGAGAAAACTTTTCTACTTCGACGCCGCAACGTCTTGCGATCAAAAAGTGTCCCAACTCATGGACAAAAATTAACGCCGCAAGAGCCGCTAAAAAAACAAAAATTGAATTCGCAAAATCCAGAAATTTATCTAAAGGGAAAGCTGATAACTCGATCATTTTTAATTTAACTAAAAGTTTTAATTTTTATTATTCCCGATCCGAGGCGTCAATAAGGTCTACTCCTTCAGGGGTTTTAAAATCGAATAAGGAGTCGGGAAAAGCAAGGTTAATTTCAATTGATTCAAATACTAACTCAGTAGTATTTCCTAAGCTATCATACACCTTTGAACCAAGTATTTGGTATTTTTTGTTGTCTATCAATAAAGCCAATTTTTCCATCCCGCGATCTTTTTCTAATGGAATAAGCAGCACTTGCGACGTTTTTTCTTTTTTAATCACTTTTTCCAGGCGGAAGGAGTCGGTTAACTTACCTTCTCCTGAAAGAAATAAGGCCGGAGTATTAGCGGTGTACACGTCTTTTATCGAAGCTTTGGTTACCTGGTTTTCTTCGGGCGCGTAAAGCCAAAAGGTCTTATCGTTCACAATGAGCGTTTGTGGATCAGGATTTTTATAGACCCATTTCATTTTGCCCGGTTTTTTGATAATAACTTCTCCCTCAGCGTTTTGAGTTTGGTCCATTATCTGGACAAAAGCTTTTTGGGAAAATTTAGCTTTGAATGTTTTAACCTCCTCGTATCTTTTTTGGACCGAATCTAGAATATTTTCATTTTCTTCCCCCCATCCGTTTGTAATCGGAGCCAGGGTAAAAAAGATTAAAAAAGAAACTCTTAAAAAATATTTCATGGACGTGAATTTTATATATGAATAATTATTGTCTATCGTGTTGTTTTTCTACCGCAAATTACTATTTGGCCGTTCATGATAGATTGAATTGCTTTTGGATAAAGTTTGTGCTCTTCAGTGAGTATTCTATCTGATAATGTTTCTTCTGAATCATCGTCAAACACGGGAACGGAAGCTTGACAGATGATGGGGCCTGTGTCGACTCCTTCGTCTACAAAATGAACCGTGCAACCGGCAAGTTTTACGCCGTATTCCAACGCTTGTTTTTGAGCGTGCAAGCCGGGAAAAGCCGGCAAAAGCGACGGATGAATATTGATAATTTTTTTGGGAAAAGCTTGAATAAATTCTCGGCTTAGAATTCTCATGAAACCCGCCAGACAAATTAAATCTATTGAGTTTTCCTTTAAACGGGCCGCCATAGCTTGATCAAATGCGACTTTATTTTCAAAAGATTTTGGATTTATATAAATCGCCTCGATACCATGCCGCTTGCACCGTTCCAATGCCGGAGCGTTTTCTTTGTTGCTGACGACTAACGCTATTTTTGCGTTTGGTTTTTCTTTTTCAATCCAATCTATGATCGCTTGTAAGTTGGTTCCTCTGCCAGAAACTAATACGCCTAATCGAAACTCTGTACTCATTGATGATTATTCAGTTTTGCTCTTAGTTAGTCGAATTTGAATTGTTGAGTTTACAGTTTTTATATAAAAAAGATCTGTGGTGGGACATAACAACAATATCGAGAGGGCTTTAGAGAGAAATAATCTGACTAAACGGCCTATATTTAAAATATTCCTCACCGAAAGCGATGTCAACAAAAAGGAAAAATAATTTTTAAAAGGTTCCTTGAAGGTTTAGGTCGTTTTTCAATAGTAAAATTGCGCAACTTGGGCTTTTAATTTTTCTGACATTTCGAATATTTTTTTCGTCTCTATGGAAGTGCGGTTAATGGCGGACGATGTTTGCTTACTGCCTTTATTGATTTCTTTCAAGGCGGCAACAACATGGTCGGTGTCTTCTTTTTGTTGAATAGTGGAATGAGAAATTATTTCCGCGGCTTCCGTAGTCGATTTGGCGTTTTGAACCAACGCCTCTAACTTATTAATGGTTTCCTCAGCCAAGTGTTCTCCTTTTTTAATTTGCACGGAACCATTTTCAGAAGCTATGACAAGTCTATTGATCGCTATTTGGATTTCCTCGGTTTTGCTTTGAATCTCGGATGTGGACTCCATAACGTTGTCCGCTAGATGACGAATTTCTCCAGCTACAACCGCAAAACGTTTTCCCGAAGCTCCCGCGCTAGACGCTTCTATAGCGGCGTTGAAAGCGATTAATTTCGTTTGATCTGCAATGCTATTTATTAAACTCATAACTTTCCCGATTTCATTGGATTTTCGACCAAGAGCCACGATTTCTCTAAGAGTGGATTGATTGTCTTTTGTTATATCGTCTATTTTTGATTTAAGCGACGCCATAGCGTTCATGCCGCTTTCTGAATCGTTAAGGGCATTGGTCGAAATTTCAGTTACGGAGTTTGCGCGATCTGCCATTTGAGCGGAAGACACCACCAACTTTTCCGCTGTCGCAAAAATCTCTGATATGGAAGACGCTTGCTCCGACGAAACCGTAGCTTGGTCTTTAATTTCTTTGTCGATTTCTTGAACGGAGTGAGTCAATTTTGTCGATGTATCAGAAATAGTTTTGATACTTGCGATAAGTTCGTTAAAAAAAATAGAAAGGCTTTCGCCCATTCGTCCAATAGAGTCTTTTCCGGTTACGGTGACGTTATGCGTTAAGTCGCCTCTTGCAGCCGCGTCGATCACGGTAAGCATGCTTTCAACTTTGCGCCTTAAATCGTTTGCAGCTTCTTTTTCATTGGAAGACATTTCTTGGGCGGTAAGTTCCGCTTCCTTTTTTTTCTTGGCTTGATCCAACATTTTATTTAAAGAACGTTTAAACTCTCCTTCAAGTTCTACATTGCCTACGTTAGTGTCTCCTCCTAAAATTTGTTCGGATAATTCGATGAATTTTTGTAACCTGATTTGCATTTCAGAAAAAGCGTTTTGAAGAACTCCCAATTCGTTTAGCGTTTCTGAATCCATTAAATTTTGTTTTATATTGCCTCGGGCGATGTTTTGGGCTATTTCCCGGGCTCTATGCACTAGTACGACAAGGGGTTTTGAAAACCACCCGGCAATGAAATAAGCCGAAATTATGAGGATAACAGCTAGAATGCCTATAAATATCAGGATCCATTGTTTGAATTGGTTTTGGGTTTCTAACGCTTCCGCTTCGTTTAGTTCGGCTAATATGGCCCAATTCAAACCTAAAATAGAAACCGTACCATAAGAGCTGAGTACGGGAATTCCACGATAACCTGGGAAGATGTCAAATCCAGAAAATCCTTTGATAGCGGCTTTTGACCCTTGTGTTTTTATTGAATGAAATCCAATTGACGTATTTAGTTCTTTGGATTTTTTTAGGATTGTTGGGTCAACGCCAAGCTCTTCCAACTCGTTGAAATAAATTTTTGGTCGCTCGAGAAGAAGCCTTGAATTGTTTCGCATTTTATAATCGGGACCGACTAAATAAACTTCGCCAGATTTTCCCAATCCTACTTTTTCCCATTGTTTCCGGCTGGTCATGACTTCATTTATTCTGTCGATCGGAGCTTGAAGAATGAGAATGCCTATTTTGATTCCGCTATCGTAAATTGGAGAAGCTATAAAAGCGGCGGCGGCGTTATAGGAAGGCGCGTAGGGTTCGAAATCGTCAAAAAAAACAGTGTCAGAGGATTCCGCTTCCAAGGCTGCTCTGAAGACTCTGCCTAGCCCAGTTTTAGCGTAAGGACCGTTCAAAAGACTGGTTGAAAAATCGACTTCTTTAAAGACGGTATAAATGATATGACCCGTTTCGGGTTCCACAAGAAAAATGTCGTAATAGCCAAATCTTTCTAAAAAATCGCGAATCACAGGATGGAATTGCCCATGAACTCTAGAATACGAACTCGTGTCTGAGGCTTGATTCAAAAAGTGTTTTTTGCCAATAGGATAAGAGTTTTGAGCGATATAAAGCGATTGTAAAATTTTAGACACCTTTTTAGTTGGAAGCCATTTTTTCAGCGATTCAGGGGACGCTCCGGGAGTATTTTCAACCTGATATTGGTATCTTGAGTTTAAACCTTCTTTTTTCAAAGAATATTTTCCGTCAATTTCTTTTTCTATTTCAAAAAAAGTTTTCTTAAACGCTTTCATTGCGTCCACGATCATATGATCGTTTGAAAAAGTGATTATTTGGTTTTCTATTTGCTTGAAATAACTTTCTATTTGAAGTTTCTTTTCTTCGCGAAGCCCAATCAGGCGTTTCTTATTTGCGTCCAGTAGTTCTGTTTTTATTTTTTCGTTTAAAGAATAAGTTAAAGCCCCCAAAGGAATGAGTCCGGAAATTAACAATATGACAGCCAGTTTGATTCGTATATTCAAACTTAGTCCACCCGTTTTGGAGGATTGCGCCTTTGAATATCCAGATATTGGCTCGCCTTTTGTGGACGCGAACTTGTTTGATTTAATCATCGGACGCTCTCCTTAAGACGTTTAGAAAAGGAATAATCAATAACTTATCTTAACATTAACGAAGCAAAATTTTGAGGAAAGTTTGGAGTAGGGAAAAAGGTGGTTTCGCTGAAAATGACGTTTGAAAAGAATAAAAACAACTTATTGATAATCTTGACGGGACCCGCTTAATAATATAGAATCCTTTGATTTAACGTTAGTTTTCCCTCCCAGAATTGGGCCTTTAGGCACAGGTTTCCTGTGCTTTTTTTATTATGTATAAACCCACCTTAGAAGAGTTTAAAGAAAAAGCTCGAGAAGGGAATCTTATTCCCGTTTATAAAGAAGTTTTGGCCGATTTAGAAACGCCGGTTTCGGCATTTCTTAAGTTAGGCGATACTCCTTATTCATTTCTTTTAGAAAGCGTACAGGGAGGGGAAAAATGGGCGCGTTATAGCTTTTTAGGGTGCGATCCTTCGGCTGTAATTTCTTTAAAAGGTTCCACAGCCGAGATTTTAGAAGGAGATCAAAACGCATCTAAAGAAACTGGAGAATCTCATCCGTTAGATTACTTGAAAAATTTTCTTTCCAAATACCGACCGGTTAAGGATTCAAGCTTGCCTCGGTTTTCTGGAGGAGCGGTGGGGTTCGTTTGTTACGATATGGTTCGATATTTTGAGGAGTTGCCCGATAACACCGAAGACGACTTGAGTTTGCCAGACGCGGTTTTTGTTATCACCGATACGCTTTTAATATTTGACGACATTTTTAAAAAAATAAAAATAGTTTCTAATGCTTTTATCGAAAACGATAACTTAGACGACGCCTATCAAAAGGCGATTGAAAAAATAGACGCAATCGAAGAAAAATTACTCGAACCTTTAAAGTCGACTCCTTATCCTAAACCGTCTGGGAAAAAAATCGATCCGGCTGAGATTGAATCGAATTTTGAAAAAGAAGAATTTAAGAAGTCCGTACAAAAAATTAAAAATTATATTAGGGAAGGCGACGTTATTCAGACGGTATTAGCGCAAAGGTTAAAGTTTGAAGTTTCGCAGGATCCTTTCACAATTTATCGAGCTTTGAGAACGGTAAACCCTTCGCCTTATATGTATTATTTAAACTTTGGCGAAACTTACGTTGTAGGAGCCTCGCCGGAAGTTTTAGTCCGGGTCGAAGACGACTTTGGCGAAACGCGACCTATTGCGGGAACGCGTCCGCGAGGGAAAAATGAAGCAGAAGATAAAGAGTTGGAAAAAGACCTTCTCTGCGATCAAAAAGAATTGGCTGAGCATATTATGCTTGTCGACCTTGGAAGGAACGATTTAGGTCGCGTTGCAAAAATAGGAACCGTAAAAGTGAATGAGAGTTTTGCCATAGAAAGATATTCTCATGTGATGCATATTGTGTCTAATGTGCAATGTCGCTTGAAGGAAGAAATGGATTGTTTTGAAGCTCTGAAAGCTACATTTCCCGCTGGAACGCTTTCGGGAGCTCCCAAAGTTAGAGCGATGGAAATAATCGACGAGCTTGAGCCGACTCGACGGGGTATTTATGGCGGAGCCGTTGGTTATATTGGATTTGAAGGTAATTTGGACGCGGCAATAGCTATCCGCACTCTCGTATTTAAAAATGGCGTCGCTTATTTAGGCGTTGGCGCAGGTATTGTGGCCGATTCGGACCCTGAAAGAGAATTTGAAGAGACAATGAATAAAGGAAAAGCGTTACTAAAGGCGATTGAATTGGCCGAGCGAGGTTTGGTTTTATGATTTTGATGATCGACAATTACGATTCCTTTACATACAATTTAGTTCAGTACATGGGCGAGTTGGGAGCGGAAATTGAGGTGTTTCGTTCCGATAAAATTTCTCTCGATGGGATAAAAGAATTGAAACCCGAAAAAATTGTTATTTCCCCTGGGCCTTGTAGTCCAGCGCAGGCCGGTATCTCAATTCAAGTGGCAAAAGAATTTGCCGGTAAAGCGCCGCTTTTAGGAGTTTGTCTGGGGCACCAGTCGATTGCGGTCGCTTTTGGCGGTAAAACCACCAAGGCCAATAAAATCATGCATGGTAAAACATCTGAAGTTAAGCATGATGGGAAAAATTTGTTTAAGGGGTTGCCAGATCCTTTTGTCGCTACGCGTTATCATTCTTTGATAATCCGGGACGAGGATTTGCCGGATTGTTTTGAGGTGACAGCCAGGACTAACGAAGGCGAAATTATGGGGATTAGACATAAGGAACTTTTTGTGGAGGGAGTGCAGTTTCATCCCGAGTCTATTTTGACAAAACACGGAAAGGATTTATTGAAAAACTTTTTGGAAATGCCATTCGCTTAATTTTGATAATTTTATGATTCGAAAAGCTTTAAAAAAAGTAACCGACGGTAAGGATCTTCCAGAATCTGAAATGCGGCAGGTGATGGATCAAATAATGAGCGGCGAGGCCGAACCGGCTTTGTTAGGAGCTTTTTTGACGGGACTTCGAATGAAGGGCGAATCAGTTCAAGAGATTATCGGCGCCGCAAAGGTAATGAGAGCAAAAGCGGAAAAAGTATCGGTTGCGGTAGAAAAGGTATTGGACACTTGCGGCACGGGCGGCGATGGAGCGGATACGTTTAACATCTCTACGACATCGGCCTTTATTGCCGCCGGCGCTGGAATAACAGTTGCAAAACATGGAAACAAGGCGGTTTCAAGCCGTTCTGGCAGCGCCGATGTGTTGGCTAAATTAGGAGTTAACGTTCAGGCAAGTAAAGCGACTGTTGAAAAATGTATTCAAGAAGTGGGCATCGGTTTTTTGTTTGCTCCTTTGTTACATCCGGCTATGAAAAACGCGGTTGCGGTTAGAAAAGCTCTGGGTATTCGAACGATTTTTAATGTTTTAGGGCCGTTGACTAATCCGGCTGGCGCCCAATATCAAGTAATTGGCGTATATGATCCGCGTTGGTTGATTCCTTTTGCCGAAGTCTTAAGAGATTTAGGTTCAAAACGGGCTTTTATTGTGCATGGTCACGATGGTATTGATGAAATTGCTTTAACCTCTAAAACGCATGTAGCGGAACTAAACGATGGACAAATTTCTAGTTATGATATTGAGCCCGAACGTTTTGGACTGGAAAAATGTCATTTAGAAGATTTAAAAGGCGGAGACCCGGAAACTAACGCTCAATTAATTCGCCGTTTGTTGGATGGAGAAAAAGGACCTAAAAGAAACGTTGCTCTTTTAAACGCCGCCGCCGGTATAGCGGCCGTAAAAGGTTTGTCGTTGGAAGAAGGCTTTAAAGAAGCGGAAGGCTCAATCGACTCCGGCTCGGCGAAAAAGAAGTTAGAAGCTTTGATAGAAATGTCGAAAGAGTAATAGGGAGAATGACTTTCTATGGCGACTAAACTTGACGAGATTTTTGCGTATAAGAAAAGGGAGATAGTTGAAACAAAAAAATCTGTTCCTTTGGAAGTTTTAAAGCAAAAGATAGAAGAGGATTCAAGAACGCCTTTAGACGTTTTTTCTGCGCTAAAAAGAAAAGAAGGGGAGATCAATATAATCGCCGAAATTAAAAAAGCGACTCCTTTTAAAGGCGATTTGAGACCTGGTACAGACCCTGTTGAGTTCGCCAAAATTTATGAAAAAAGTGGAGCCGTCGCTATTTCGGTATTAACCGAGTCGAAATATTTTAAAGGGAGTTTAAAGTATTTAAGCGATATAAAAAAAAACGTTAGTATACCGCTATTGCGTAAAGATTTTATTTTTGACAAATATCAAATCTATGAAGCCTTGGCTTTTGGAGCTGATTTTTTCTTGCTGATAGCGACTTATTTAGACGAAAGCTTGTTAGGAGAGTTACTCCAGTTTGGAGAAAAATTAGGATTGGCCGCGATTGTAGAAGTTCATAACGAGGAAGATTTAAAGAAGTCGTTTGCTGTTAATGCCAAGATTATTGGAATCAATAATCGAGATTTAAAAACTGGCTCTACTGATTTGAAAATTTCCCATAATCTTTTAAAGAATAATTTTAGAGACGATCAAATTATTGTTTCTGAAAGCGGTATTAAAGGACATAATGAAATTAAAGAGCTTGCCAGCTTGGGGTCCCATTCGTTTTTGATTGGGGAAACTTTAATGTTGGCGGATGACATTCCCGCAAAATTGCGCGAACTTCGTGGAATGAAAAATGGTTAAGGTAAAGATTTGTGGGTTAACCAATCTTGAAGACGCTCAATGGGCCGCTCAATGTGGAGCGGACGCTTTAGGATTTATCCTTTCTGAAAAAGGACCAAGATTTATAAAGGAAGATATAGCTTCTTCCATAACCGCTCAGTTGCCTCCCTTCATTTCACGGGTGGGAGTTTTTGTAGACGAAGAAATTAAAACCGTTAAACGGATAGCCAGCGTTTGCAAGTTAGATTATGTCCAACTTCATGGCAAAGAATCGCCGGATTATTGCGATAAACTTAGGGAGCAAATAAACTGTAGGATTATTAAGGCTTTCCGGGTTAAAGGCGTTGAATCGCTTGAAGGAATCAGGAATTATTTCTTAGATAGTATTTTGCTAGACGCTTGGTCTCCGGAAGCGCATGGGGGATGCGGCGTTGTGTTTGACTGGAATTTGGCGTTGGACGTTGCAAAAAATTGCCCTATTATTTTAGCTGGCGGTTTAAATCCTGAGAATGTTGCAGAAGCGGTCAGACAGGTTAATCCTTTTGCAGTGGATGTGAGTAGCGGCGTTCAATCTAACGCAAGGCAGAAAGATAAAGAAAAAGTTTTGGAATTTATTCGACAGGCGAAGGGTATTTCGAGAGAGGAAAATTAATGGGCAAAATTAAAATTCCGGACGACTTGGGGCATTTCGGAAGTTTTGGCGGCAAATATGTTATCGAAACATTGATGCCCGCTTTAGACGAATTAGAAAAGGTTTATTTAGAGGCTCGCGAAGATCCCAAGTTTAACGAGCAGTTGAAATATTATTTAGAAAAATACGTTGGCAGACCGTCGCCGTTATTTTTTGCGGAGAATCTCACTCGTAAATTAGGCGGAGCTAAAATTTATTTAAAACGAGAAGACCTTAATCATACCGGAGCGCACAAGATAAATAATACGATTGCCAGCGCTCTGTTAACCTTGAGAATGGGTAAGAAAAGAGTCATCGCCGAAACGGGAGCGGGTCAACATGGAGTTGCGACGGCTACTGCGGCAGCTTTGTTTGGTTTGGAATGCGAAGTGTTTATGGGAGCGGTTGACACCAAACGGCAAGCTTTGAACGTGTTTCGAATGGAGCTGTTGGGGGCTAAGGTTACCGCCGTTCAATCGGGTACGCAGACTTTAAAAGAAGCGACTAGCGAAGCGATTCGTAATTGGATTACTACAGTAGAATCGACTCATTATATTATTGGTTCGGTTGTGGGACCTCATCCTTATCCTATGATGGTGAGGGATTTTCAAAAAATTATCGGCGAAGAGGCTAAGAAGCAAATCATGGAGTTCGAAGGCAGACTGCCCGACGCATGCGTTGCTTGCGTCGGCGGCGGTAGTAACGCTATGGGGCTTTTTTATCCATTTATTGAAGACGAGGACGTTCGCTTGATTGGAGTGGAAGCCGCAGGCCATGGAATCGATACGGATAAACATGGAGCGACTTTAACTAAAGGAACTCCCGGAGTTTTGCACGGGATGAAAACATATCTGTTGCATGATAGCGACGGTCAGATTAGCGAAGCGCACTCTATATCGGCAGGTTTGGATTATCCCGGCGTTGGCTGTGAGCACAGCTATCTTAAAGACATAAAAAGGGCTGAGTACGTTTCCGTTACCGATGAAGAAGCTCTTGAGGGGTTTAAGCTTTTATCGAGGCAAGAGGGGTTGATACCGGCATTAGAGTCGGCCCACGCAATTTCTTATATCGAAAAATTAGCTCCGACAATGAAACCCGATCAAATTTTAGTGGTTTGCCTTTCTGGGAGAGGCGACAAAGACGTTAACCAAGTAGCGGACAGGATGGGAGCGAATTTGTGAATAGAATTAAAGACCGTTTTAAAGAGCTGAAATCCAAAAGACAAAAAGCGTTGGTAGCTTTTGTGACGGCTGGCGACCCGAATATGGAAACCACGGAACGGGTGTTTGGAGTTTTGGAAAAAAATGGCGTTGATCTTGTAGAGATAGGAGTTCCGTTTACAGATCCGTTGGCGGATGGCCCTGTTATTTTGCAATCTGCTTTAAGATCTTTAGAAGCGGGAACGACTTTAGAAAAAATTCTTAAGCTTGTTGAAGATATAAGAAAAAATTCCCAGTTGCCGATAGTTTTGATGAGTAGTTATAACCCGATTTTTGTTTATGGAGACAAGCGGTTTATAGACGACGCTTTGAAAGCCGGAGTTGATGGAGCGATTATTCCAGACTTGCCCCCCGAAGAAGGAGAAGAGTTAGCCGCTTATGCGAGGGAAAAAGAATTTAGCATGATTTATTTGCTAGCTCCAACGAGCACTTCAGAAAGAGTAGATAGAGTTTTGAAACAGAGCGACGGATTTATCTATTATATTTCGCTGACGGGAGTAACCGGCGTTCGATCTTCTCTTGCGGAAGGTATTGAGGAAAAAGTTTCCAAAATCAAAGAAAAAGCCGAGTTAATCGGGTTTGGGATATCTGGCCAAGAACAGGCAAAAAAAGCGGCGGAGATTTCCGACGGCGTTATTGTTGGAAGCGCGCTCGTGAAAACAATCGAAGAAAACTCTGATCCGCAAACATGCGATGAAAAAGTAGGAGAGTTGATTACTCAGTTGAAGAATGGGGTAATTGAAGCTTCTCCAAAACCTTCCTTTTTCCAACGGATTTTTGGCTTTTAAATTATTGCCTGATTTAGAGCTTTATATGTTATTGCTTATTTTCAGTCTTTAAAGCGTTAGCCTATAGGCTTTTGCCAGTTGATGAACCATTGGAGTCCTTAAGCCTAAAGCGATTGCACTTTTTAAATGAACGATTGCTTCATCATAGCGTTTAAGTTCCGTTAGGAATACGGCAAAGTTTAAGTGAGCGATGGCAAATTGAGGGTTTAACAACAGTGAAGTTCTAAATTGTTTTTCTGCTTCTTCCAATTTATTGATTTTGAGAAGAGTGTAAGCTAACCGTTCGTGACTTATAGGGTTTTCTGGGTTTGATCTGATCGCTTGTCGAAGATAATATTCTGACTTTTTATAATTTTTCAGCACCGTTGAATTCAACCCAAGAAAGAAATTGATCCCGGTATGCTTTTGGTTTAATTGGCGGGCTGTTTCAAGATGTTCAATCGCCTGTTCAAATCGCTTATTTTCAGTAAGAAGAACGCCTAATCTGAAATGAGGAATCCAAAAGCCTGGTATTAATTGAATTGCTTTTTCCCACTGCTTGACGGCTTCGTCAACCTTCCTTTCTCTAGCCGCTTTTTCAGCGGCTCCCTTAACATGTTCATATTGCAATCTTGCCTGTATTTCTTCGTTTGTTTTTGTGGGCGCCGCAATGAGTAAAACTGTATTTACGATAAAAACTAAAGCGATTCCTGCAATATAAAATCGTTTCCACCTGTTTGGATTTTCAGTTTTCCATTCTCTAAAAAATAAATAGGCGAATGTTGAAACCAAAACAAATTGAAATAAAGGATAAAAAACAAGATAGGCAAACTCTAAATAAGTCCAATTGACTTGAGTAGAGTGAGTTAATAAGGTGATAAAATTTGACGATCTAAGCAAGATGGACGGTTTGTCCATGATGATATCCGGAATGCCGGTTAGAGCTTTTATTATGAATTGAGGATCATTGTGTTCGATAGTAATTTTGTATTGAACGAAAATGAAATACTGAACGACGATAATTAAAAAAGAAAAAATAAGCGCGGGCCACAACCAGTAACGATTTTTAAACAAACTGGTTAAAATCGCCGCAAGACCGAGGGATACAAGGGGTAAAGCCGGGCTTAAATATCTATACTCGTAAGCGTCCAGGTAACCGAATAATAAAATGACAACGGTGAAATAAGCGAATACGGTTGTAATGGAGGCAAGTCTTAATCCCGAAAAAGGTTTTTTTAGAGCCAAGCCGATTGTTCCAATTAAAATAATTGGAGAAGAAAAAATGAGTCCCCATCTTTCTCCCCAAAAAAACTGCTTAGTTTGCAACCAAACTTTACTAATAGAAAACGCCGATGTTTCACTTTGCGCGATTTTTGCATGAAGAGCAGGAAGAGGAATGCCATCGATTTTATACCAGCTTAAAAGTTGGGGAGAAAAAGCAAAAAGCCAGGAAACCGAAAAATACGCCAATCGAATTAGTAGTATTTTTTTAGATTCGTTGTCTGTTTTTATTAGCCAACCGGCAATAATGATTTGATCAATAACGTAAAGAACTCCTAAAGCTACGTTGATTACTCTTGCTATGCATAATATACCCAGAATTATTCCCAGTGCCGAATGTTTTAAAGCGCTTGACGACTGACGATTGTTGAGCCAGAACAATATAAAGGTTGCTGATAGAAAAAACTCAATGGTATGGGACATTCGTTGACGGACAAATGTGTAATAAAGTAGGGATGTCGCCAACCAAATTAAAATTGTTGCGACTAACGACGCTGCCGCGTCAAAAAACTTTCTGTTAATTTGGTAGGTTAATAAGAGTCCTAAGAAGAGATAAGTTTGAGACGCCAACGCCGTGGACATGAAGTAAGGAAAAGAATATCCATCAAGGGTAATTGGGTGGCCGAGAGCGTTTAATAAAAAAGCCCATATATGCCCTAACAAAAAAAATGGAAAAAATAAGACGCTTTGGCCTATTTGCCAATTATTAAATACATATCCTGTGGACATGAATTTGTCGGCATGCGCGAAGTTGGCTTCGTTAAAAAAGTCGATATCGCCATCGAAGAATATTGATCGAAGATACGCGTAATAGCCAGTATCGTCGCCTGCGTCTATTCTTGTTAATGAGTAAAAACCGGTTTGGATTTTTGGATTTATCCAGTCGTTAAATATTCCTAAGGGAGAAACTAAAAGGAAAAGAGAGAAAAAAATCCCGAGTAGAATGATGGCAGGAATATAACGTTGATTCATAATAAGGCTAAATCGAAATTATTAATTAATCGTTTTTGCAAAAAAGAAAAGCTTATTTCTAAATGACTTGGATAGAAAAAACAAGGGCGGTAAATATTGAAAATCTAATTTGGCCGCTTTCAGAAGCCGGGAAGCTATTTTAACTTTATTTTTCAGAATTTATAAGGTGTTTTAAACGATTTGATAGGATTCAGCGTTAGTTTTTTTGGATTACTTTAGC
Organism: uncultured Nitrospinota bacterium; assembly: GCA_964344185.1. Classification (GTDB taxonomy): domain Bacteria; phylum Nitrospinota; class Nitrospinia; order Nitrospinales; family JAJDAT01; genus JAJDAT01. The sequence goes on along the minus strand of CAYFMN010000002.1, from coordinate 3,072 downwards.
TACGGTTAAGTACGAACTAAAAATTAGATCGGTATATTGATTTTTTAATGCGAGGCAGGTATTTAAGACTGTGAAGCGACAATTTTTTATTTAAGGGGACCTCTAATAATTGGCATTTTTACTGGTTTGCTATCGCCTATCCCTTGAATTTAAGGGCTAGGCTCCTGGCAAATCTGAATTTTTAGAGATTTCCTTAAATTGTCGCTTTTAAGGATTAGAAACTTTGTCCAAGTTGGACTAGTTCAAATGAGGTTTCATTTCTTTATATATTTTTAATAAAAAGTCTCTTTTGTCTTCATTTGAATAGGTGTTTAACAAAGAAACGTTACCGCCATTAGCAATTTCATATAATATGACTCGATAATCTTTGGCGAGTTCTGTCGTATCTTTTGATAGATTGATTATATCTTTTTTAATCATGGTTCATTCCTTTATTGTTCTAAAACTTCTTAGTCAATTTAACGGAAAAATTACACAATTTCTTAAGACTTAAATAAAATCGGAATTTTAGAAAGTCAAGGCCTTGGCTAAAAAACGAAGGTTAGATATATTTGAAATCAAGCGCCTTTCTTAAACCAACCAACAAAATAAAGCTCTTTGATTTAATGTTTTAGAGGAATTGTTATTAGGATTCCTCCCATAACGTTTCCTAATTTAAAGTCTTTTTTGGGGCTTTGTGGGTGACTATTATGGCATTGGACACAGGCATCTGTGACGGCAAAATCCGGATATATGGCTTGAAAATATTTTTTCCCCGCCGCTTGATTGATACCTATATAAGGTCTTAGTGGGTGAACATCCACATACTCAAGTCCTTTTCTTTCGAACTTGGTTGCGGCCCCATTTCTTCGATTTATCGGCCATAAGCTGATTAATTTAAAGTCTAGTCCGTTTCTCATGCGGTCAATAATTAAATCCGAAGCGTTAAGCAAAAATTGCGCAGGTAGAAGTAAAGCGTCTTCTTCCCACCAATTCTCTGAGGCGAATGCGATATTTATTTTTTGAAGTCTGTTAACAATTGTTTCTGAATAAACGGTTCTATCCGCTTCGACTACGGAATGGATATAGTCCGAAACAGTTTCTGGAGGAATATTAATATCATCATCGCCCCCTGAATCCTTGCCAATAGGTATGCTCAAAGATATTGCTCCCATAACATCTCCAAGTTGAAAGTCTTTTTTTGAAGAGTTGGGATGATTATTGTGGCAATTAACACAGGCTTTTGTGACTGCTTTGTCTGGGAAGATAGCCTTAAAAAAGCGATTACCCTTTTGGGAAACGATTTCAAAATAGGGTTTGTCAGGGTAATCGGATACTTTCGCAAGCCCGACTTTTTCAATCTCTGATATAGCCTTATTTTGTATATTTATAGGCCATTGACTTAACAGTCTATAATCCAGTCCAAGATCTTTTTTATTTACGATTTTTGAAGATAAGGCTAGAAATTGAGCGGGTAATGGCAATGTGTTTTCTTTTTTCCAGTTTTCGGTTGACTTTAAACCGACGGTTTTTTCCATTCTTTCAACGATATATTCCGAATAAATAGTGCGATTGGCTTCAATGACAGCATGAATGTATTCTGCCGCTCTTTGGGGCGGAATACCCGCTTCGTTTGCAAAACCTGAGGAATGAAAAAATAAGAAAAAATAAAAGCTGAGAAAAAATAAACTAACTACCCTAAAAACTTTAGAACTCATTGCCGCCTCCGCTATTTCCAGTTTGAACTATCAAGCGAGTTAGATTTAGCTTTCTACCATCTTTAATATATGCCAGAAAAAAGAACTGTCAAATGGCGTATTAATAACTTTCCGTAACAGTTAATAGAAAAAACTTGATTTGAAGGAAATTTGATATGAGTTGAAAGGGGCAAATTTAGGATAAGGGTTAAATATCGACTATTTTCAAGCCCAAGCCGTGTTTTAATGCATATTGAAGTAATTCAGACTCAAGGTTGAATTTAGTTTTTTTTAAAATATTTCGTTTGTGTGTGCTTATAGTCGCTAAACTTACAAAAAGCTTTTTTGCTATTTCAGTTGTCTGAAATCCGAGCGCGAGCAGGCAAAGAATTTGAAGTTCCCGGTTAGTCAATGTATCTAAAGACCTGTCAAGCTTTGTGGGAGTTATTGTGTTTTTTACTTTATTGATAATGTGTGAACTAAAAAATTTGTTTCCTTTTAGGACTTCCTTTATAGCTTCTAAAATTTTTTCCAGGGGTTGGGTTTTATTAAAAAAGCCTTGGGCTCCCGCTTTATAGGATCGTAAGGCAAAGGTTTCATTCGAGTAAAAGCTCATTGCCAAAATTGGCGTTGAATCATACTTTTTAATGTCTTTTATAAGATCAAAACCGCACTTTTCTGGAAAAAAAAGATCCAAGATTATTGCGTCGTATTTTTTTTTCCTGGTATCAGCTTTGACGCTTGCTTCGTTAGTTTCATCTATTTCAAAAGATAAATCTTGATCTTCTAAAAGTACGGAAATCAGACCTTTTATAAAAACCTGATGTTGGTCTGCAAGGAGTATTTTAGAGCGAAGCATTGACCTGTTTAACGTTTTAATGGTTTCAACTTTGCAAAATTGAACCGGAAAGCCAATAATAAATTTCCTATATTGAAATAAGGCGATAAATTCACACATTTCTCCTTCGGACAATTAATAAACTGGTAACTTGTTATTTAATTTGTCTATAAGGCTGTTAATAAATGTATCGTTAATTTATCCTTTTTTAGGAAATATGAATTTATCGTTATAGAAATTAGTAAAATTTAGGAAGTAAGTATGAGATAAGGATTGGATGGAAACAACCTAGTAAAAATGACTAGATATCGACTATATATCTTAGCGAGTGAAAAATAAGTTTTTTGAGGGGCTGGGTTTATTGTTTATGCTATAGCTATTTTTGTGGATGCAATTTTTAATTTATTTAAGCTTTGAAATTAGTTTATTAAATAGAATAAGTTGGGAGGGTTTACTTATTAGATTATTCTTAAAATTTAAAAATTTTAAGAATCTATAATTTTTGAGCCTAAACCCTGCTGTAGAGCATATTGAAGTAATTCAGACTCAAGGTTGAAT
>CAYFMN010000001.1:253809-324317 GCA_964344185.1 uncultured Nitrospinota bacterium | reverse complement strand
TATTCTTCAAAAAGAAAACTTTACTAACTGTTGCACTTAAGACTTGAATCCGCCAGAAATTAACCAAAATCTTTGAACTTTTTTTCCCAATCAATGATTTTGAGCTTATTTTCCGCAGCTCTTTTAAGCAATGGATCATATTTTTCAACCTGGATGAACTTTTTCATTCTCTCAATTGATTTCCCAGATTTCTTTAACTTAGAAAAAGAATCCGCTATCAAAAATTCGGCCCAGTCATTTAAAGAGTGATTGGGATATAATTTGCGCGCCCTATCTAAAGCTTTTACGGCCTCTTCATAGTTTTCATTGTTATATAACGCCACCCCGTAATTATAATACGCGTTAGGCACATGTTCTGGAGGCGGTTTTATGGCGCGATCAAAAGTTTGAATAGATTGATTATAAGATTCAATAGCGTCCTTTGGGCGCTCCATTTCCATTTGAATTTTAGCGATTCGATAATAAATGTTAGACCGTTCTCCTAAACCTTTTTCGAGAATATCTCTATACACCTTAATTGCCGGTTCGAATTCTTTTTTACCTGCAAGAGCCTCCGCCTTTAGAAAAAGGGCTTCGGTCATTAAATCGCTTCTTGGGAACTTATTGACGAAAGCGCGAGCAACTCTTTCAGCTTCTTTAAATTGTTTCTCGCTTAAATGGATTTTTCCAAGGTTTAGAAAAATTCTATCGCTATATGTTTTATTGGTATCAAGCCGCTTAACTCTTTCGTAATGCTTAATGGCTTCTTGCTCCATACCAATTTTCTGATAAGCTTCGCCAATTAAAAGAACTGTTTTAACGTTATTGATATCTCCTAAGGAAAGACCAAGGTAATCACTGTAAGCATATAAAATAGGTAAATATCCTTTTTGTTTTGAAAGTTTTTCCACCAAAAATATCAAAGATTGCTTTAAATATTTTTCAGCCGCTCGCACATAATTTTTTTGCGGCTTAGCTGCCAATAATTTTTTAAACTCGGCGACAGCGTCTAAATATCTTTGACTACGAAGATATGCAATTCCTCGGCTCAAAAGAACTTCCGCTTCAATATTCGCGTCGGCAGCGGTTTCATATATCTGATTGTAAGTTTTAAAAGGGTTAAAATAAGGGTCCAGGTCGAAAACGATATTATTGATTTTAAGATTTGGGTTCCTAATTCCTATATCAGCTAGTCTAATTTTTCCGTACTGAGCTTCGCGACCTCCCGTTTTTCTCTTTGCCGATTCGTCGAATATTGCTAATCCAGCGCGATCATTGCCCTCAATAAAAAATGAGTCGCCAATTCTATTAAGAGCTTTAAACGCTAATGGCGTATCCGGCAAAAGGTTAATGTAATCAAAGTAATGCCGTCGCGCTTTATCAAAATCCTCATTTTTAAAATAAATCTCCCCCATAAAATATTTCACTTCGGCTTTTTCATTGAGATATCTGGGCCATCTCTTTTCTCCGTCTTCATATATTTCGAGCGCTTTATTGTACTCTTCTTGATCAAAGTACCATTTAGCTATTCTAAAAATTCCATCCCTTGCGTTTTCGTTTCTTGGAGACCTCTTCAAAATATTATTTAAGGCGATATAGGCCTCTTCATATTGATTTTCCCGCAACTGCAAAAGCGCTAATTGGGTATTAAAATAATTTGAAAATAAACCTTTAGGATCTTTTCTTAATCCCTCTTCATAAAGAGCCCTTGCTTCTAGCGTTAAATCCATTTCATCATAAACGGAGGCTAACTGAGCTAAAGCCTGATCGGCAAATTTAGACTCAGGATACTCGCGTAAAGCAAAGTTCAAAGCCTCAATGGTTTTTTCAAATATTGGAATCTCTTGGCGAAAAGTTAAAGCGTATTCGGCTTGAGCTGTCAAATAAGCTATATCGGCAAGATGTCGACTGCCAGGATATTTTTCGCGAAACTGTTTAAATAATCGAAGAGCCTCTGGATACCGTTTTTGTTGAAAACGCAAGAGAGCTTCCTTGTAGTCGTCGCGACCGTTTCTAACGCGATCCTCCCTATCTCTAACTATCGCTTCCTGGACATCGGCTTGAGTAAAACCTGGAATTTTTAAACCGCGTCCTGGAATCCTTTCATCTTTTTCTGAATCTTTACCGCTAACTTCTTTTCCACTGTCTTTTTTTTCTTCTTTTCCCAATCCTTTTGAAGCTACTTTTAAAGTACCAACATCCTTAGTAGATTTTGAAGGTTCTTTAATCCTTGCCTTAATAAAAGGTTTACCTTTTCCAACGACATCTACAACAATCTGTTGTGGAACCGATTTCTGAAAATGAAAAAATCTACTATTTTGATTTTGCAGATGTAAGACAATTTGAACCGTTCCGGAGCTTGACTCTATGAGCTCTACCATTTGTAAATTCAAATCTTTGAATATTCTAGGCCGAGCTTTAGGACCTAATTTCGCGTTACTTACCACTAGCGCGATTTGCTTTTTAAGAAAATCAGCGTCAATCGTATATTGAACAGCTTTATTTAATTTAATTAATAATCGCGAATAATCAGGATGAGGTCCAATCAAAACTTCTTCAACAATGGCTAGATTAGTTGCTCCCATAGAAGAAGTTTCTTGAGCAAAACTAGAAGGAGCAAAATACATCCCGCTAAGAAAAAGTAACAAAAAAGAAATTGTTTTATTTTTTTTAATTTTTTCTAACTGCATAAAATCATTAGTTATATTTTAACCTAAAACAAACAAAGCAAAAACCATACCTAAGCGTCCAAAAAATTAACTAATTACACTTTAAGATAAAATAAACAGTTCGAATTGCGATTTTATAGAAAATATATTATAAATTTAGCTATCCAAAATCAAAAGCCGCAAAAAGCGTTTTTCTTATCACTTCTTTTTCGTCATTTTTTTGACTTATCTGAATACAAATCTAAAAAAATACCCTCAATTTAAATCGGCTGCAATTGATAAATGATATGAGCGAAGGCAAAAAATATAAAGAGTTAGCCACAGTTCGCGATTTGCTCAAAAAGCAAAACGGAATGCTCGGGCAATCTTTAATATTCTCAAATCACTTACTCTATCTACAAAAAAGTGTTAGCCTTCTCGATCTTGAAGAAATAAAGCGAGTTCTAGTTGAAAAATTACCTCATATCCTATCCATTAGATATTTTACTTTATTTCTATTCGACAAAAAAAATAACAAATTAGACTTAGCTTGTCATAACAGACCCGACCTACCAAAAAGTATGTCGATTGCAGTCAATGATTCTCCCGTCATGAAAGAAGCTCTCAATCATGGGAAGTATATTGTCGAAGCAAATTATCAAAATTCAAAATTCTTCCAAGGGAAACGCAATAGCCTGTTCCAAAATAATTTTTTAGTCTGCGCTCCTTTGATGATTGAAAATGAGATCGTAGGGATTCTAAATTTAAACGATAATATGAAGGGTTTTTTTTCAGTTGGCGAATTAGACTTTGTTATCAATATTACCGAATTTTTATCATTAACCATTAGTAACGCTCTACTATTTGAAAAGGTAGAAGACCTATCAGTAACTGATGGCTTAACAGGCATTAAAAATAGACAATATCTTGAAAATATATTCGCTTCAGAATTTTCTAGAAGTCTACGTTATAAAAGCCCACTTTCTGCGATTATCTTAGATGTGGATCACTTTAAATCAATCAACGACACATATGGTCATCAAAAAGGAGACGAAGTTCTCATCGAAATTGGAAAAACCTTAAACGTAATCTGTAGAGCTCACGATACTATTGCTCGGTATGGAGGCGAAGAATTTGTAGTTGTCTTACCAGAAACCAACGCTAAAGGAGCGTTTCCAATAGCCGAGAGGATTAGAAATCAAGTGGAAAAATTATCTTTTAATAAGGACAAAAAAAATTGGCGCGTCACAATCAGTTGCGGCATTGCTGAAATAGATTTTAAGAAAATGAGAAGTAAAGACGATCTTCTAAAAGTCGCAGATCAAGCTTTATATAAGGCTAAAGAAAGCGGAAGAAATCAGACTATAATTGGATAAGTAGACTAATGAAACCAATTGAACTAGACGTTTTCAGAGAGGTTGAAATTCTTCCTTCCCCGCCATTCCAAATTGCAAGGGTATTGGATCAAGTCAACACCATGTCGTTTAAAGACTTCAGCGCTGAAACAATGATCCAAAACGATCCTGCAATGGCCTGCCAAATTCTTAAGATTGCAAACGCTCCATTTTACGGTTACCCCTCGCAAATTGTTTCTTTAGAGCAAGCTTCAAACCTTTTAGGACCTGGGCCGATAAAAAACATAATATTGACAACCCCAATTTTAGAAAGTAACAGCGAAGCTTTTAACGATTACAACATTGCGGTTAAATCCTTATGGCGACACATGATAATTACGGCAACATTTGCTTTAGAAATTGCTGAATTATCGCAGCATTACGCATCGGATGAATGTTTTACAGCAGGTTTAATTCATGATATTGGAAAAATCGCTATTTTAGTCCATCAACCTAAAATCTTTTCAATAATCGCAAAGAAAGCAAAGAGAGAAAAAATTTCATTATGTCAGGCAGGCAACCAAACTCTAGGTAGGCCGATTTCTGAAATTTCAGGACATCTAACCTCTATTTGGGGTTTTCCTGAAAAGTTGATTAACGCTGTAAAATTAAACAACAATCTAGATGCAAAAAACACCGAATCTAAAAAACTATCTGCTTTGGTTTGCTTGTCCGACTGTTTAGCGAATAATTTGAATTATCATGATGGTTGGGAGACTCCAGAAGCTTCAATAGAATCGTGGATTTTTGAAACCTTAGAATTGGATCAATCAACTTTGGATGATTGGACTCCAAAGTTAAAAGAAGTTGCGGAGTTAGCGGCGGCGGCTTTTGAAAGTTAAAAAACTGGCAAGAAAATTAGCAAAACTAATTATTTACATATCCGGCCCCATTAATCTTATAAAAGCGTTTAAAAGCTTAGGATCAAAATGATCGTTCATTTTTTGCTTCATCAAAGTTAAAGCTTCGAAAGGGTTCATTGCTTTTTTATAAGAACGCCTGGTGGAAAGTGCGTCGTAAACGTCCATTATCTTACAAATCCTTGCGTTAACTGCAATTTGATCTCCCATAAGATTCTTGGGATACCCTCCACCCTTCCATTTCTCATGATGCTGGCCTGCCATACAAGTCACTTTCTGGCTGTAGCAATTTAAGTTAGAAAGATATTCTTCACCCTTAGGAGAGTGGTTCTGGATAATCTTAAACTCTTCGTCTGTTAAAGCCCCATTTTTATTTATCAACTCGTGAGGTATTTCAGCTTTTCCAACATCATGTAACATCCCTCCCAAACCTAACTCACGAATATCATCTCGCCCCATCTTAAGCTTCACGCCAAATGTCATACAGTACAATCCAACATTGACGCTATGCGTATACGTATAATAATCTTTATTTGTTATTTGAGAGATTGCCTTGAACCCTACATTATTATCGGAAATACAATCTTCCATAATGTCCATCACTTTTTCTGAGGAACCCAAAACCTTCTCTGTCGCGGAAAACTCAAAAAAATCTTTCATGATTTCTTTTGAAACCGAATAAACTCTTTTAGTCTTTTCCGTCAGAGGCACAACGTCGCTAGACATCATCTTTTTCAAAGAAACGGTGGCTTGATCGTAGTATTTAAATAAATCTTTCTCCTCTACATATAACTGTGTATCGAAATCCGTACTGCCTAATAACGATTTAACCTTTTCTTGATGTTTAGGGTTATCTGCGCTTGCAAATTTAACATACCCGCCTCCTACAGAGGTCGACTTATAGTAAACGTCAAAGGTTAAATTAGACCCCTTACTAATATTTTCTAGATTAATAGGGCGATATAATTGTGTTTCTTCAGTCATTCTTTTTAAGGGATTAGCTAAAATGGTAATCTCGCACCAGATTATTATACCAAACTAACGGTAGCAACAAAAAACAAACTGAATATTTCCTAATTTAACCTTTGGGAAATACATTGGAAGACCTACAAGCGAAATAAATCATCGACCTAACGCATCCAAGCCAATCTACCATCGACATACTCTCGCCTGGCTCATGCATTTTTGAATCTGGGTCGTAAGCTCCTAAGCATAATGGAGGAATCGGACCTAAAGCATCAGTCAATTTGGGAACAAAAGGAATTGTTCCTCCACAACCGTATAAACAAGCTTTTTCACCATAGCCTTCCTCTAGGGCTTCCAAAATTAAAGAAAATGCAGGACTTTCAATCTCCGTTATCCAAGGAGGAGCTCCTTTATCAGGCAAAATATTAACTTCAAATTCATCAGGAACTTGTTTTAATAAATATTCACACAAAGCTTCTGCGGCATGCTTTTCGTCATTTCCAGCAGCTAATCGAACCTCGACAATTGCTTTAGCCTCATGAGAATCAAATAACCTATAACTCCCGTCGTTATCAGTCCACAAAGATTGAACTTCTAAAATAGGAATCAAAAATTTTTGTGAGCTTTTTACATCCTCTAAAAACAAAAGCCCATTTTCATCTATGAGTTTATCTATAATTTTGGCTAGCTGTAATTCGGCGACTGGAAACGGTCCCCCATTCGTTCCTGAATGAGGATTTTTTTCAGAAGATTGAACAAATAAATCAACGATAACGTTATCGTCTTCGGAAAAGCTATTGATTAAAGTTTTCAAACGAAATCGGTTTAATCGATCTATTTTTTGACTAACCAAAGATAATAAAGTGTCACCGCTTAAGGAATCTGGAAGTCTAATTTTTAACCTGGCAGCAGCCGCACCAAATATAACGCTTCCAGAAATCCGATTTCCAGGGCGAACATTAATATATGATTTCCTTAATTGAGCTTCAATAATACTCTCCCTGTCAGAAGAAACAGTTAATCCCGTTCCTTGGAGTAATCCACCTGTTTTTCGTAGAAACGCTACTGAAGTTGGAATTCGTGCAAATCCTTCCCGTTCTTTTTCAGTTAGCGGTATATCCGCTGAAGCTATTTTTTCAATTGCTAACGAATGATCGTCGTTAATTAAAGTAGCTAATAATTTATATAATGCCATTTGGGCGTCAATATTAGTTTTGGAGCTTTCTTTCGTTTTAAGAGTTAGATTGACTTGGACAAGACCGCGCAAACATGTCGTCAAACCTGGAATTCCTTGATCTGGATTAATTACGTCTGTAATTAACACACAATCAGACGTTTCAAAAAATTCTCGATTTTGCTTTATTTGTTCAATCAAAGTTTTAGAGCCCGACTCTTCTTCCGTTTCGTAAATAACTTTAATATTACACGGTAAATCCATAATTTTTTCTTTACTTGGGTTTTGAGCGTCAAAATTTAACGCCTTGAGTAGCGAATCAACAACCATCCCTATTGCAGTCACTCCCGCTAAATCATCCGCCGCTCCGCGTCCATAAGCTCTAGTCTTGTCTTCATTCCACCTTAATTCAGTCGGTGGAACACCTCCCCATTTCTCGAATTTTTCATTGTCCATATATGGTTGCTTATCCAAATGAGCGTAGAATAAAAGAGTCGGCTTTCCATTTTCCGAAAATAATTCCGCCATTAAAATTGGATTAGATAAAGATTGCCCATCTGGGCTTTTATTTATTTTTACAAAATCAAATCCAATATTTAACAAATACTCTTCGGCAAGCGACAAAATCTCAGTCATATCGCTAGGCTCCGTCCTATCTCCAGGAAACTCATTCACGCCAAAGCTTCTGCTGTCTACCGCAACCATTTTTCTCAAATATTCACAATGCCACTCTACAAGCGAAGAACCTTGTTTAATTAAATCTCTAGCTTTTTTATCTAACGCGTTGATGTCCAAAACAGATTTCCTAATTATTAAACTAACTTAGAGCAATACTTCAATTGCAAAACAATAATTTGGCATTTCTTAAATTTAAGTAAACGACATTAAAAACCTTCACAAAACCAAATACTACGGTTAACATTAGTAGATAACATAAAGGAGTATAAATATATAGATCTTTGTATTTAGATCAAACGCTTAAAAAAACTTATATGATCAATAGAATTATTAACTTAATCAAGTTAATTCAAATTATAAAAGCTAGAGGAAATTGGCCTTTAATTAAACGATCCAAAAAACAGCTAATAGAATTCATTTTGTGCAAAAATGGACTCAATAAAAAACCGTTAATTTTGGTTCTTCCATATTGGTTTTATATGCTTAAAGGCTTGGATGTTTTGGTTTGGCGCTTAGAAACTTTTGGATTTCTGCTTGTCTCAAAACAAAAAACTAACTAAGCCTCCATAATTAAAATAGTTTTTTTAAGTTCTTGTGTATTTTAATAGCACAATCGTCTCTGTCATGTTATCAGCATAACTTTTTATTCCTTTTGCAAATAAGTCGGCAAAAAGCGAGCTAATATCGCCCTTCCATTTCCACCTAAGATCTTTTTCAACCAAAATAAAGCGCTTATCAGAAAAGTTTTGTTTCCAATCCTTTTCTTTCATTGCCACAAAAGCAATATTTTTTGCTTCTAAATCCGCTAGAAGCTTTTCTGGCTTGAGATACCCATAGACCGGTTTTCCAGTCAACACGCTCCATTTCGCTCGATCATTTCCTAAACTTAAAACAGCCAGCGCAGCGTTGCTTTTTAAAGAGGTTGTCGAAATTTCTTTAAACTTTTTCATGGGGTATCGACTATAAAATGAAAGCGCATCTCCAAAAATAAAAGTTAAAGTAAATAGTTGCATTAACGCTAAAGTTACGACAATCCCAAAAATTTTTTTATAGAAAAACAAAAAAGCGAGTAAAGAAATTCCAAACGCTAAAGCAAAAGGAACTATGCCCAATCGAAAAGGAACCGGTTCTATTTTTTTGTAAAGCGCCATTAATAGTCCCATTCCTATTGCTATTAAAACGTAAAACAAAACCACACATAAAAAAGGCGCCTTGAAAAAAAACTTATTCCGCCAATTATTTAGACTTTCAAGTTGAACAAAAAACAAACCTAAAATAGCGCAAATAAAGGGGAAAACAGGCAGCAAATAACGGCTGTGTTCGGTTCTAAGACCCAAAAACAGGAACAAAGGTATAATTATGCCAAGCAGACAAAACAAAAGATATTGAGATTCCTCGCTGAATAGTTTCAAAAGTTCAATTTTTACCTTTTCCCAGAAAGCTCTCTCTTTCGCATCGCTTTGCCAAGAAACAAAACCAAAGTAAATCAAAAAGGCTGAACATAAAAAAAACGACCACGGAAGCGAATAACGAAACAAGGATCCGAAATAATAAAAACCGAGTGGAGTCTCATCTAATAAACGGTTTTTAATTTCCACATTTACCATATGGTCTAGAAACTCTTGACCATGGATAAACCACATTCCTCCAAACCAGGGCAAATTAATCGCTAAAAAAATCGTTGCCCCCCAAAAAAATCTTAAGCGAAATACCTTACGACTTTGACCGCTTAAAACTAAAAAAGACACTATAACCAAACAAGGAATCAAAATCGCAGGAGGTCCTTTAGTTAAAAAACCAAATGACAGCGATGCATAAGCCAACAAATAATTTTTTGAAGACGTGGAATCCTCTTGATAACCTCGAATAAAAAAATAAAAAGTACCCAAAATAAAAAAACTTAGGATCATGTCCGTAGTTGCCCATCTTGCAACCATAAAATGCATAAAAGTTCCGGGTAATATTAAAGAACTTATAAAAGCGGGTTTAACCCCAAATAATCTGTGCGTTAACAAAAACGTAAGGATAGAGCAACCCACCCCCAAAAAAGCGGACCAAAACCTTGCCGAAGCTAATCCTGGGCCAAATAATTTATTAGAAATTATCATCAACCAATAAGTAAAAATCGGTTTTGAAAAACGTTTTTCCCCATGAAAATAAGGAGTAAAATAATCTCCAGTTTCAATCATATTATTTACAGATTCCACATAATAACTTTCGTCTGTGTGATATGGCGGAATTTCGTCTAATCCAAACGAATAAGCCGACCAACAAATCATCGCCCAAATTAACAATACGCCTAATACAACATTTTTCATCTCAAAAAACCTAAAGAACAATCTCAGCTATACAATTTAAAGGTTTTCATTAATCAAAAAACCAATATATTAAAAAAATAAAATTGAGCAGCTTAATGGAACTTAATAAATTGGTAATTGGACATGGAAAAATTTTGGAAGGAAAGCCAAAAAAAGAAGAAAATTAGCTATAAAAAGGTTGGATTATGAAAATATATAAAATAGGACGATGAAACTATGACGCTTATTTCTCATGACTTCCATCGCAGAAAGGTTTATTTTTAGTTCTGAAACACCCGCATAAATAATACGTCTTATTAGGATCTAACGAAATAAACTTGGGACCTAAATCACCGCCTCCTGAAAGAGTGTGGTGAGAAGCATCGCAAAACGGCCAATGATTTGATTGCATACACATACAAACCGCAATTTCTTCTTCGCCTGTAATTTTTATGGGACCGTCAAAACCCATGCTTTTTCCTTTTCTAATAACTTGGATGATTATTTAAAAAGAACGTCCAAAATCATCAATAGAAATATTAACTTCCACAAATTAATATTAGAAAAATTTTAACTTATTATATTGGATATTGGTAGATATAGCAAAACCACTGAAAAACCTATTACGTCAATTCTAAGATTAAACTAAAATTTCTTTGAGAGATTGGATATTTGGCAAATATATTTCAAAACATGACCCGTGAGGTTTTTTATTTTTGCATCCAATATAACCGTCAAACTGATTAACAATTTTATACACAACCGCTAACCCTAACCCAATCCCTTTTTCTTTGGTAGAAAAAAAAGGATCAAAGATTTTATTTTTTAAATTTGGTTCTATGCCATAACCGTCGTCTTCAACAGTTAAAAAAATACCAGATTGTTTTGACTGATAGTCTTCACGGTAAAAATCTGAAGTTTCTTTTATTGAAATTTTTAATTCTCCACCTTCTGACATAGCTTGTAACGCATTAATAGATAAATTCCATATTAATTGTCTAAATAGTTGAGGATCGCCTTTTAAAAAACTCCTTTCATTATCACAATCTAAAGTCACTTTAACTGAATTATTGTATGCCCGATCATTTTTCAATAAAGTAACCACATCTTCTAAAACTTGATTCAGGTTAATCAAAACAACTTTTGGAGGCCTTGGGTTCGCATAATTTAAAAAATCTGACACAATTGAATTGAGCCGATCTGTTTCTCGAATTACAATATCCATCAAACGTTTATCAGTTTGCTCAAGACTAAGGCCATTTCGCAAAACTTCGATCGAACCGCTTAGAGAAGCTAACGGGTTTCGAATTTCATGAGCTAATCCTGCCGAGATTTTTCCAACTTCAATCAGTCTTTGCGATTGAGCAATTTTGTTTTCCATAGCCCGCAGTTCCGTAAGATCTTCAAATACACAAATAAACCCCGTAAACTCGTTATATTCGTCTTTTAGCCCGCTAATTTTCATTCGAATGCGGATGTTTCGTTTATCGTCTCTCAAACATTCCCCTTCTAACTGAAACGGGAGCGGTTCGTCATGGAATTTAAAAAAACTCTCCAAACTATTTAACTTAAGAATTTTAAAACAATAACAACCCAATATCTCGGAGTCAGGCAACCCAATGATTTGCCCGGCTGCGGGATTCACAGACGTTATCTTACCTTCCATATCGGTTGTACAAATTCCATTACCCATATTCTGCAAAATGTTTTGATGGAAGGCTTGTAGCTTCTCTAAATTTGCGCTCTTATCTTCTAACTCTTCCTTAATTGACTTAAGCCGCTGCGCTAATATAGAACTTAGAAAAGCAACGCTATAATAAGAAATAATATTAATAAATATTATGTAAAATACATATCCACGTTCGTAAAAACTTGCGACATTTGACGACAAATAAATTGGACTTACAATACCGTAAAACTGAAAATCCAACAGTAATCCATAAATAATGCCAGCTGCAGAGGCGGCCAAATAACAGGCTGTTCTTGGAAGCAGGATTCCTGTGGCAATAATTGTTAATATATTTAAGAAGGAAAATGGGCTTTCTATTCCTCCTGTAGAATATAAGATACCCGCAACAACCGTTAAGTCTCCTGAAACTAAAGCCGTCGCGACCCAAACGAAATTGGAACAGTACCTTAAAAGTAATATATAAACTAAGAATAAAAAATAGGCGAACCCTATAACAATGCTTATAGGCTGAATCGGCGTTGGAACGCTAGCCTGAATTTGGAAAGCAAAAAGAAGAACGACTAAACCCGTTAATAAAACCGCTCTAAGGATCAGTATGGTTTTAAACCTTGAGGATAAATCTTTATCCAATTTTGCGGAGCTTTGGTTCATTGGGAAATTTCTCTCAATCTCAATAAATCTAGAGGCTATCTAAAAAAGGTTTGAGACCAATTTCAATTTCGTACAGTTTATCAAAAATAGCTTTTAAAATTTATAAACTTATCCTTAAGTCGCTTCTCCCATTTTGAATATGGGTAAATACATAGCTACAACAATAAATCCAATAATAACTCCTAAAAAAACCATGAGCATTGGCTCTAGTAAAGACGTCATAGCTTCTACCGCATTGTCTACCTCTTCATCATAAAAATCCGCAATTTTTTCAAGCATAGCGTCTAATGCCCCAGACGCTTCCCCAACGTCAATCATCTGAACCACCATTGGCGGGAACACATTCTGGCGTTCTAATGGCGCAGCAATAGTTTCCCCTTCCTTAATAGCTTCTATCGTTTTAAATATAGCGATTTCGATGATCTTATTTCCCGCAATTCTGGCGCAAATATTTAATCCTTCGATAATAGGAACGCCTCCAGAAATTAAAGTTGCCAGTGTTCGAGTAAACTTGGCAACCGCAACTTTTCTGAGCAAAGGTCCAAAAACCGGAGCTTTTAAAGAATATTTATCAATTTCATATCTTCCCTTTTCAGTCGCATAAATCTTCTTAAAAATAAAAACAAAGGCAACCGCTCCGGCAATCATATAATACCAACTGAAACGAAAAAAATTACTGACATCCATTACTACAGCGGTAGGCCACGGTAACTCCGCCCCGCCTTTTTCAAACATAGCGGCAAACGAGGGAATTACAAATACCATTAGAAATGCAACAACCAGAAAAGCGACAGAGACAATTACTCCGGGATAAACCATCGCCGATTTTACTTTCGCTTTAAGAGCTAAAGCCTTTTCAATGTAACCGGCCAATCTTTGCAAGATAACATCTAATGTACCCCCAGATTCTCCAGCTTCAATCATATTGCAATAAAGACTATCAAACGTATCGGGGTGTTTTCTTAATGCGTCAGATAAATTCGACCCTACTTCAATATTTGTTTTTATATCTCGAATAATGTCCGCGAAAGTTTTATTTTCAGCTTGTTTTGCAAAGATATCTAAACACTGGACCATGGGTAAGCCCGCATCAATCATCGTAGAAAACTGACGAGTGAACAAAACCACATCTTTTTCAGTAATTTTTTGTTTAGATTCAAAGAGTTCGACTTCAGTCCAACTTTTTTTCAGCTGAACCGTCTGCACCCTTATATTTTTTTTGGCGAGTAGGTTTATTGCGGCGCGTTCGTTTTCTGCTTCTATTTCACCTGTTTGTTTTTTTCCGCGAACGCGAGTCTCATATTGGAATTTGGGCATATACGGCTTAAGCTAACCGTTTTTTAAAGAAATGGAATGAATGACATTTCTAGTATTTTCTAACTCCACTCCGATACGACTAAGTTTTTCTGTAGTTACTCTTAACCTTTCAACTAGAGCCGAAAAGACTAATCTTAAATCCTCGGGAACCTCTTTTAAAAGAGCGTCAAATCGTTCCTTGTCAATAATTCCTATGGTTACATCTCCTATAGCGGAAACATTAGCGCTTCTTAAAGAGTTAGAAATTAGCCCCATTTCTCCAAAAACGTCGCCTTTCTTAAGAGTACTAATAACAACCGTTTTTTTATCAACTTTTTTGGTAATTTTTACTTTTCCAGATAATAAAACACAAGCATTGTTGCTAACTACACCTTCCGAAATAATGGTGTCTCCATCTGAATATCTTTGGATATAAGGGGTATCTTCAAGTGTCATATTTTGCCTAAAGCCGTGAGAGTTTCTTTATATACTTTATAAAAAGTGTCGTTTTCGATAATAGATTGCTTTAACAGCTCAGAAAACCTAGCCGTGTCGTTTTCGTTTACTACCAAATTAACGCTACATGCAAAAGCCTGCATATTATGACCAGATTTAAAGTTAGATCCCATCATAACAACAAACATTTTGCGCCGAGTGGACATCGGCATTTCAATAATAAATTTATAAGCTTCGTTCTCCTCCAAGTTTTTTCTCTCGAACATTTCACTCAAAACCACAAAATGAAATTGTGTAAATTTCATTTTGTGAGCGGCTTGTTCGGGAGATTTGGCAATTTGAAATTTATAACCCATTCCCTCTAATGTCTTTGTCCATACATCTTGGCCTTTATCTACCAAAATTAATGCGACTTTATCGGTTTCGTTATAAAATGGTATCTCATCATCTTCAAATCCCGAGTCAACCACAACTCCCGTATCAATTTCACTACCGCTATCTTGAGAAGCTGTATTTGACGAAACTTCAGGGGGCAAAGTTTCTTTTTCAGGTTCTGAATCTTTTTTCATATGACCGTCTACGCGAACTTTATTCTTACATTTTGGACATGAAACATTAAACGCCCTACCTGCAGGAACTTTTTTATCAGGAATATTTATTTCATATTGACACGAAGAACATTCAACCAGCATTCAATTTTCCTTTCAGCTTAATGACAACCGTCAAATTGAAGGTTTGCCATAATCGTCATCCATACTCAAATCTTCAATATCAGTCGTTTTTTCTCCACGTTCAGCCTTATAAGTATCCAACCCACGTCCAACAACCGCTTTTCGCGAAGCGTAAGCCATTGCAGTCTCTTCGGTAATCAAATCTTCCTTGAAAAGCCTTAGGATATGTTGATCAAAAGTCCACATACCATAAGCGTCGCCGTTAGAAATAATCTCGTAAAAAGTTTTACCCTCTGACTCGCCGTTTATAATGGTATCTTTAACTCTTAAATTAGAAGTCATTATTTCCAATAAGGCAACCCTTCCTCCACCTTTCTTGGGTAATAACCTTTGGCAAATAATATAACGAACTGTATCGGCTAACCTAAGTCTAATTTGCTGTTCCTCTTCTTGCTCAAACATACCGACAATTCTATTAATTGTTTGTCCAGCGTCGACTGTATGAAGGGTGCTCAAAACAAGATGTCCGGTTTCTGCGGCGCTCATACCGATTTCTACCGTTTCACGATCTCTCATTTCGCCCACTAGAATAACTTTAGGAGCTTGTCGAAGAGCGGCGCGAAGTCCTGAGGCAAAAGAGTCATAGTCGCTTCCCAATTCACGTTGGTTAAAAGTCGCTTTTTTATGAGGATGGACAAATTCAACAGGATCTTCCAAGGTAACAATATGGATTGATTTATCAAGATTCATTTTATTCAAAAGCGCCGCTAAGGTAGTGGACTTTCCACTTCCAGTAGCGCCTGTTACTAAAATCAGTCCATTCTTTTCTTCAGCGGCTTTAGCAAACTGTCCTGGTAACTTTAATTCCTCTATGGATGGAATTCTAGTCTCAAGTTTACGTAAAACAATCGTGTAATTTCCTCTCTGCGAAAAAATATTTACCCGAAAGCGCGCTTTACCAACTAAGAAATAAGAGCAATCGCAAGATCCCTCTCTTAACAAAATTTCCGTCAACCTGCGATCAGAATTTATCAAATTTAACGCAAAAACTTCAGCTTGAAATGGAGTAAGTTTGTCGATGGAAGGCTCTAAAGGCACTCCCGTCAATTGACCGGAAGATTCAACTTGGAAAGGTTTACCGACGGTAATATTTAAATCGGAAATATTTCCAAACGCCTCCAGCATTGTGGTTAAAATGTAATCGATTTCCGCTTTTCGCATAATATCTAATAAAAGTCTGGCGGTGTTTTTAAAAAAGGAATAAAACGGTCTTTAACAATCGCTTTGTCGAATGCATCCTCAGCGCTTACTTTCTTTTCTTCCAGCGCTTTTAAAATGGCATCGTCAAGAGATTGCATTCCATATTTTTTACCAGTTTGAATTACTGAAGGAATCTGAAACGTTTTTCCTTCTCGAATTAAATTAGAAACAGCGGAAGTAACGACCAAAATTTCTAACACAGCCATACGTCCTTTTTTATCAATCCGCTTAAAAAGATTTTGAGCGATAACGCCTTTTAAAGCTTCGGACAAAGTGGTTCTAATTTGAGCTTGCTGATTTGCGGGAAAAACGTCAATAACACGATCAATCGTTTTACCTGCGCTTTGAGTATGCAAAGTCCCAAAAACCAAGTGACCCGTTGAGGCGGCTTCCAACGCCAGGGATATAGTTTCCAAGTCTCTCATTTCACCGACTAAAATAATGTCGGGATCTTCGCGTAACGCTCCTCTTAAAGCAGAAGAAAAACTTTGGGTATGAATTCCTACTTCGCGATGATTAATAATAGAACTTTGACTCTTATGAACAAATTCAACCGGATCTTCAATTGTTAGTATATGATCTTTCCTATTTTTATTAGCATAATCCATCATTGCCGCTAAGGTAGTCGACTTCCCGCTCCCCGTTGGCCCTGTCACTAATACTAATCCTTTATGAAGCATGGATAATTTAGTAACAATTGGCGGGAGACCTAGCTGCTCCGCAGTCAAAATTGTGCTTGGAATTTCCCTAAAAACAGCGCCAATCCCCCACTTTTGTTGGAAAAAGTTAGCGCGATATCTTGCAAGGTTGGGAATCTCATAAGCAAAATCGATATCTCCTGTTTCTTCAAATAGCTTTATCTTATCTTCAGGAGCTATTTCATACAGCATCGCCTTGAGGTCGTCATTGGTAAATGGCTTAAACTTAACCCTTTCCATTTCCCCATGAACGCGAAGAATAGGTTGCGAGCCGGAAACCAAATGCAAATCGGAAGCTCCTTGCTCGTTCATTAATTTAAAAAAAGCGTCAATTTTGGCCATAATTAAGGATTACCCCGAGGTTTTTGGTTCAATTAAAAAATCCCTTAATACATTACCCTCACTTACAGGTAATTTCAAAATTTTCCCATTCAAAGCTAACTGAACTCCGTCACGATTTCCAATGGTTATTTTGAATTTAAGATTTCCTCGAAATGTTTTGCCCGTATTTTCAGGCAAAATGAAGTCTTCCTCGTTTTTCCCATCAATAACCAAATGAAACCACGATTCTTTTTTCGCCCTAATAGTTAACTCTAAAGGTTTCAGGTTTTCAGGCTGGCTTCTGTCTTCCAAAGCTTCAATTATATCATCTTTATTGACCGCTTCTAGGCTTTTTTGCTTCTCTTTTTCTTCAATAACTTCATTTTTTTTAACAACTTGAGCAGTTGCCTTTGAAATTTCTTCCGCTGTCGCCGTAGAAACATTAGCTGAAGAAAGAGACTGCTCTTGGTTAATTGATACGGACTTTAAAGGCTTTATTTTTTGGGTACTTTTATTTAAATCGACTGAGGTCCCAGGTTTGCTAATTATCTCAGATTTAGCCGAAGAAACTTGGGAGTCTCCCAAATTATTAACTAACTTAGTAACTCCATAGACAACAACTCCAAATATAAGAATTATAACAATCACACTTATAAAACGATAAATTTTTCGGCTTCTCAAATAAGCTTGGTTTTTGTCCAGTTCTCCTTTATGAATTTCATCTTTTCTTTTGTGTCCTACAGTTTCGTCAAATTTTCCTAATATTTCATCTATATCGGCGCCAATTGCTTTTGCGTATGAATGAACAAAACCGCGAACGAAAACTTCGCCAGGTAGAGCTTCATAATAATTTGTTTCCAAAGCTTCAAGAAAACGCTTTTGGATTTTTGTATTTTCAGCTATTTCTTCGAGCGGGATACCGCGCATTTCCCGTTCGCTTCTTAAGTATTTTCCAAAATCCTCAACCATAAATTCTAAACTTAAGGAATCAAGCGCAAATATTCACTCGCTTCTAACGCAAATTTGCCTTCCTTATCGATTTCCATAACTTGATTAAATTGTTTTCTTGCTTCATCGAATTTTTTTTTCTTTAAAAGCAATAAAGCTAGCTCGTGACGTGCGCGAACTAGCTTTGGCCTTAAAAGCACGGCCTTTTTTAGAGATTGAATGGCTAACTCATCGTTTTCCAAATCCTTTAGAGCCAACGCTAAATTAAGCCTTATTAACGCATTTTCTTGGATTTTCAATGCATTCTGCCACTCAACCATAGCAAGATTTATATCTTTTTTAGAATAATAACAAAGAGCTAACCAATTATGGACTTCTTGGGGAGACGAAACGCCAGGTTTAGCAAGACTTTGTTTAAGCTGAGAAATAGCCCTATCCCATTTTCCCGAAGCCATATACAATCTTCCTAAATTACGATGCGCCTCAAGATAATTGGAATCTATTTTAAGCGTCTCGTAAAATTCTTTTTCCGCATTTTTTAAATCTCCATCTTCTAAGTAAGCGTTTCCAAGCGCCAAATGAAAGTTCGGTTCGTTAGGGTCCATTTGAATTGCCTTGTTCAAATGGGAGTACATTTCGGATTTGGCGTTAATGGATTTAGCTTCAATCGCCTGCCTATACTCACTTTTAGCTTGTATTGGATTTAATTGGTTTCCAGATACGCACGACCATAATGTCGTTCCAAACAAACAAAAGAAAAAACTTAACCTAATTGAGGTTAAAGTCAAAATAAAACTCCTTATTTTGACAACAGGCTAGCGGGAAAAGATAACGGAATTATACCAAATGGGATGAACGTTCTCAATAAACGGAATTAATAGAACTTTTAGGTTCGGATATCAATTATAAAGCGTTTGGCGATATACCAGTTGGTTTTGCTTTTATACGAAAATTATAATTCTCCTTCACATAAATTAAAAGTTCATCATAACTCCTAAAATGCTCAGTAAACCCATAATCTTCTCCGGTATACTCACAGTCCTCGGTGCTATGTTCTTTGCAAATATAAGGTCTTTGCTCATAAATACCGCATTGGTTTTGGGGCGTTAAAAACCTACAGCGATTGTGGATCATGATATGCCAATTTTTTCTATGTATGTAAAAAGTGACATTTTCATGGGCTATTTGCCATAATAAAGCTTCAAAATCTTTTCGGGTAACGGGTTCGTCAATTTCAAACGCGAAATAAGTACAGCATTTGGAAGGAAGACACTTCGCGCATTGATTATCGTCTTCAAAAGATGAGTAGTCGGTACTCGACATAGCAACTCGTCAAAAATCGTTGATAAAACTAACTTAAATAACTCTCAAATTATTTTTTTTAGCCTGAAAAGTTTTTTTGTAAAGTAATCACAAGTTTTACTTTTCAAAACCATTTTCCACTACAATTTGGATATTTGGATTTCTCTCGTCTATTCTATAAAGACCCGCCTCTTTTGCAAACTGAATCGCCAAATCATGTTCTTCTTTTGAAATAGAGCGGTTTATCTCGCTATACCTCTTATCAGAAACTTTTCCCGACGGCCGGTACTGGTCCATAATATTCACATAAGTATGAACAGATACTTCATTTGCTAAAAACTCCATCGCTTTTTGCGTTTCATCTAAAAACCCAGGCATAACTAGATGCCGCACTAAAACTCCTCTTTTTGCCAACCCATTTTCATCAACTTGGAGATTTCCCACTTGGGAAAACATCTCTTTTATTCCGGCTTTTGCAGTTTGAGGATAATCTTCCGCTTTTAAATATTGCTTTGAGAATTTAGAATCTAAAAATTTTAGATCCGGCATATAAATATCGACTAACCCTTCCATGGCTTTTAAGCTTTCAAGCGAATCATAAGCTCCCGTATTATAAACTAAAGGAACCTTTAAACCCATCTCAACCGCATGAGGCAACGCTTCCACAATTTGCGGGACTACATGTTCTGGAGTCACAAAGTTTATATTGTGGCAACCTTTATTTTGCAAATCTAACATGATTTTCGCCAATACCATTGGACGAATTTCTGTTCCGCTCGGAACGTGACTAATATCATGATTTTGACAAAACACGCACCGTAAATTACACATAGAAAAAAAAATAGTACCGCTCCCATTCCAGCCACGCAAACAGTCTTCTTCTCCAAAATGCGGAAAATAGCTTGAAACAATTGCAAAACGCCCTGATTTGCAAACCGCTTTTTCATCTTTTAAACGATCTACTTCGCAATCGCGCGGACAGACAACACAGGACTCTAATGAACGCGTCGCCTCAAGAGAACGCCTCCACAATTCGCCACTGCGATGAAGCTCCAAATAAGCCGGTTCGAAAGAATTTGAATCAACCTGGAATTGATCCGTTTGCTTTAGCATTTTTTTGGAGACCTTTCAGCTTATAAGATTAAGGGAACCTCTAAACATTGAAGTTGGCCGCGAGCCGTCCTTGTTAATAAAGGGCGGGTGAGTTGCTAAAAGTTTAAATTTCGAATTATTTTTTAGAGATGCTCTTAATTAATCTAAATAAAAATTATTAGAATAATATGGCATAAATTATACTTTAATCATTTCCCCTAATAATCAAAAGCGCTATTACACTTAATATGATTTAAAGATCTCATCGTCGAAGTTATTTTTTTGGTTTCTAGCCGAAAATCTAAAAAGTCGAAAAATTCTAGCACAAAAAAATTAAACATCTAAAGTTTTAAAAGGACTTCGATAAGGCATACGGTTCTCAATATAATATTTATTATTAATAACTCTCAAAAAACGGGAAATCGACTGCATTAATCTTTTACTAATACCTTACAGCGTTTTTTCGTTCGGAGATGGCTCTTATTGAAAACTCTCATAAAATCAAAAACAGAAATAGAAAAAGTTTTCCTCTTATTTACCGGGCTGGGGATCGCCGTATATTTTAACTCTCTACAAAACGGCTTTGTTTTTGACGACACGGTTTACATCCTTCAAAACCATTTGATCAAAAACTTTGACATCCTGGCGCTGAAAGAAATTTTCTTTTCCTTTTATAAATGGGACTATCTGCCGCTTGTCCATGTTTCGCTTAGTGTCGATTATTTCCTATTTGGATTGAACCCAATCGGATATCGGATAACAAACATCCTATTACACGTTATTAACGCTTTTCTTATATACCGGCTAATTTCAATAATATTAGGCAATAAAAGAATTGCGTTATGGACAGGTCTATTATTTCTCATTCATCCAGTTAATGTCGAAAGCGTAGCTTGGGTTTCTGAAAGAAAAAACGTTCTTTCTCTACCCCTCCTATTGTTCTCCTTCCTTAAATACATTGAGAACAAGCGTATGTTTTCTCTATTTTGCTTTGCGCTCGCCTGCCTATCTAAGTCCACGGTTATCGTTTTACCGCTTTTACTTATCCTTTACGACTTTTGTTTCAAGCCCAGGAAACTAAGCAAAATGATTTTCGATAAATATTCTTACGCGATTATCTCATTTTGTCTGGCTTGCATCACTATTTTATCCCACTCTCAGGGACAAACGTTAAGATCGCATCCGGAAAACAACCCTTTGTTTTCGTTCTATAGCATGATCCCTGTCTTTAAAGAATATTGGCTGAAGTTGGCGTTTCCAATCAATCTTAATATTTGGTATCAAAATCTAATTTATAAATCTGTATTAGATATTCCAGGATCGCTAATCATTTCGGTTGGATTTTTATATCTTCTAATTAAACTTAAAAACTCTAATCGAACCCTTTTCTTTGGCTTATCGTGGTTTTGTATTGCCCTGCTTCCAGTCTCCCACATCGTTCCTCTTCCTCAAATGCAAGCGGACCGATTCCTTTATATACCAGGCATTGGGGCGTTCCTTGTATTCTCATATTTAATCGAGCGGTTAAACCAGCTTTTTCAAAATAAAAAAATTTGCAAAATCAACTTAGACATTGTGATTTTTATTAATTTGGTCTTATTTGCATGTCTTTGCGTTTTTCGAATGTCAATTTTCAAAAATGATTTTGATTTATGGAAAGATAGCGTACAAAAAAACCCAAATCATTCGATATCGACCATGTATCTTGGTCTAACTCATTGGGGAAGGAAAGAATTTGATCAAGCTTTAACGCATTTAGAACGCGCTCAAACTTTAAATTCAGAAAACGTAATTTCGGCAGAGTACCGGGCGCTTATCTTAGAAGAACTGGGAAAACTTTCTGAAGCCGAATCCGTTTATTTAGAAATCCTTAAAAACCATCCACAAAGAGCAAAAACAAATAACCATCTCGGAGTTTTGTATGGAACTATGGGAAAAACGGACGAAGCCATTCAACGCCTGACTATTGCAATTAAGGAAAAACCCGACTTTGCGTTAGCTCATTACAATAAGGCGACATTTTTATTTAAACTCGGAAAAAAGGAAGAAGCTTTTGAGGAATTTAAGCTGGCGGCAAAGCTGAATCCTAGCAACGCAAGCTTTCAACATCAACTAGGATTATATTATCTAAAAGTTCGAAAAGAAATAAAACCAGCGCTTTTCCATCTTAAAAAAAGCGTACGTCTAAATCCAGAAAGAATAATTGAACCAGAAATTATTAATCTACTGAAAAAAAGCTCATAAAACCTAAAGAGAACGGACGGTCCTTTCACGTGCTAGAAGCGGGTTTATCGATTTCCGTGCGATGTCGGATAATATTTCCTTCCACAATATATACAACATCTTCGGCAATATTGGTTGCCAAATCAGCAATTCGCTCTAAATATCGGGAAGCGCTTAAAATAAAAAGCATCTTCTGAATATCATTTGGATTCTTACGAACTTCCCCTTGAACAATTTGGTACATTTCCTTAAGAGCGTCGTCAACATCCTCGTCAGTCGCGCAAATCTCTCTCGCCAATTTAGAGTCTTGACCTACGAAAGTATCTAAACTTGCTTTAAGCATCCAAAGAGCCTTGCTTGCCATATCTTTAAATATGGGAGGTAAATCAAACTTACCATACTTTTGTAAGTCTATTGACCTTTCAGCCAGATTTACGGCCATATCGGCAATTCGCTCTAAATCGTTATTCATTTTTAAAATTGCAACAATTAATCTTAGGTCTGTAGCGACAGGCTGATAAAGAGCAAGGGTTTTTAGACACTCCTCTTCTAACTCTACTTCGGCTTGATCGATTCGCTCATCTGACTTAATCACTTCCATAGCCAAATCAAAATCTCTCCCTTGGAGAGCTTTTAAAGATTTGTCGACGCTCTGCTCAGTCAATGCCCCTATAGAAAGAAGCATCTTTCTTAAAGTTTCTAATTGATTTCCAAAATGATGGGAATGCCTTGACATAATTAGCTCATATAAAAAAATTTATTACCCAAATCGACCGGTAATATAATCTTCCGTTTGTTTTTTACTCGGATTAGTAAAAATGTGATCCGTAGAACCACATTCAATCAACTCACCCATAAGCATAAACCCAGTATCATCAGCCACGCGAGCCGCCTGTTGCATATTATGGGTAACAATCAAAATCGTATATCGCTCTTTTAGATAAACAATTAATTCTTCTATTCGAGCGGTAGCAATAGGATCTAAAGCCGAACATGGCTCGTCCATTAAAATAACTTCAGGATCTACAGATAAAGCTCTAGCAATACATAACCTTTGTTGTTGTCCTCCAGAAAGCCTCAACGCGCTGGAATCTAATCTATCTTTTACTTCATCCCACAGAGCCACTTGCTTTAATTTTTCTTCAACTAAATTATCCAACTCGGTCTTATTTTTGACTCCATGGATTTGGGGACCATAAGCGACATTTTCCCAAATGCTCTTGGGAAACGGATTAGACTTTTGAAAAACCATCCCAATGGTTTTACGCAATTCGTTAACCGGCCAATTGGGATCGTTGATATTTCTGCCCTCAACCTTAATGGAACCTTCCATCCGACAACCGTCTATCAAGTCATTCATTCTATTTACGCATCGCAATAACGTTGATTTGCCACAACCAGAAGGACCAATCAAAGCAGTCGCTTTATGCCGACTAATTGCCATATCAATCCCTTTAAGCGCCAAGTTATCTCCATAATAAAACCTCACATTTTTTATGTTAACGGCAACATAATCTTTTGACTCTGACTCTGCAGAAGTGGAGGAATCTAAAGATTCTTTTAAGGTTTTTGATCCTTGATTCGACTTCTTAGAATCAATGGCAATATTAATGGTCTTGTCCATATTGTCCGTCTTATCTTGATTGATAACTTGAGATCCCATTTGTTGATTCCTTTAAAATCCGCCAGCAGACAACTTACGCCGGAGACGGTTACGCATAACTATTGCAGCAATATTTAATAAAACAACTATACCTATTAACAATAATGTGGTGGTAAAAACCATTGGCCTTGCGGCGTCTACATTAGGAGATTGAAAACCTACGTCATAAATATGGAACCCCAAATGCATGAACTTTCTTTCTAGATGAACAAAAGGCCACACTCCATCCACTGGTAAGGACGGAGCTATTTTCACAACTCCCGTAATCATTAATGGGGCTACTTCCCCAGCCGCTCTTGCCATCGCTAAAATCAAACCAGTCAAAATTGAAGGCATTACCGCAGGAAATACCGTTTTCCAGATCGTTTCGGCTTTTGTTGATCCAAGCGCAAGCGAAGCTTCTCGAATCCCAGGAGGAACGGCGGCCAAACCTTCTTCAGTCGAAACAATAACAACCGGCACAGTTAAAAGAGCCAAAGTCAATGAAGCCCACAATATCCCGCCCGTTCCAAAGGTTGGAGTTGGCAAGCGCTCTGGAAAAAATAATTGATCAATTGACCCGCCCAATGTGTATATAAAAAAACCAACTCCAAAAACGCCAAACACAATGGAGGGTACGCCAGCTAAGTTATTTACAGCTATACGTACAATACTAACAAAAGGGCCGGGTTTTGCATACTCTCTCAAATAAAAAGCCGCCAAAATCCCTAATGGCGCCGCAAACAAACTCATCACCACAACCATCATGACCGTTCCAAAAATCGCGGGAAAAACACCGCCTTCAGTATTGGATTCACGAGGATCGTCAAAAATGAATTCCCGTAATTTTGATAAGAAAAATAGCATTTTATCAAAAAGGCCAAAGGTATTCGGTCTATACACCCTGACTAACTGGGCCAATTTGATTTTTTGCTCAACCTTATCCGATTCTTTAATTAAAATATATCCTTCAACTTCTTTTCTAAGGCTTTTCAATTTTTTTTCATACTTATCATTTTCTACTTGTAATGCCCTTAAACGCCTATCCGCTTCGTCCTTATCTTTTTGAGTCAAATCTCCTTCCAGCTCTAATTTTCTTAACCCTAAACGGATACCTTCAATTTTATTACTAATTCGTCCAATGTCTTTTTTCTCGATCTCATGAGTTTCTTCGCGTTTTTCAAGAATGAAAGGCATTAATTCATTTAAATATTTCCAAGCTTTTTCTTCGCCTACCACCGCCGGTTTATCGGCAAATTTGACTTCATGAATCAAACCGTGAAAATTCCCCCACTCCAAACGTTCGATAATTAAAGTTGCAGGAATTGCTTTTCTTGATTGTATGGTATCCTTATCAATCCATAAATAATCGGTGCCATCAATATCGCGATTACCTTTTTTAACTTTAATGCGGAATCGTTCTTCGCCAGAATTAGCCTTGCTCTCAGGGATAAGTTCAGTTTCTTTCTCCTGAACAAAAAAAGAGCGATTATCATTTAAACTATATTGATATACCTTTTTAGGCCAAAAATACCCTAAACCATTTTTTACAACGATTCCGAGCAAGCCAGTTACCATAATCAGAGAAAGAGCTAGAGCCGCCCCCGTAAGCCAAATAAAAAAATCGCCGCGATCCCAAACTGTTTTCACAGAACTTTATACCTTTCCCTTAATCGAAGTCTTACCCATTCAGCTAAAGTATTTGCCACAAAAGTAAAAATAAAAAGAAGTAAAGCCGCTAAAAAAAGCAAACGGAATAAAGTTCCCCCTTCGGGAGCTTCGGGCAATTCCACGGCAATATTCGCCGATATCGCTCGAAAACCGGAAAAAATATTCCAATCCATAATAGGAGTATTGCCTGTTGCCATGAGAACTATCATTGTTTCCCCCACAGCTCTGCCAAATCCAATCATGATTGCGGAAAAAATTCCAGGGCTTGCGGTTGGTAATACAACTTTTATACCAGTTTGCCAAGGCGTTGCCCCAACCGCCAAAGAACCTGCTTTTAAATGACCAGGTACATTTGAGAGTGAATCTTCTGCAATCGTATAAATAATAGGAGTCACGGCAAACCCCATAGCTAAACCAACCACTAAAGAGTTTCTTTGGTCGTAATCCAAACCTAAAGACTCATTCAGCCATAACCTATAATCACCGCCCAGCACAAGACTTTCAATTTGACCAGAGAGTCCAAGTCCAATTAACAATCCAACTATTACTAAAATTGTTACTGGCCATAATTCTGATCCGGCTTTTCTGCCAAATGTCAAAATATCGGGATATTTCTCTTTTGCCACTAAATAAGCAAAAATTAAAGCCATAACTATCAAAGGCGATAACACTAATCCCGGAAGTAGCTTTTCTATGTTTGGAGCCAACCAAAGAGCCGCAAAAAAGCCTAAAACTACGCTTGGCAAAGCCGCCATAATTTCAATAATTGGCTTAATCAAGGTTTTGTACTTTGGATGCATAAACTCCGAAGTATAAAACGCGCCAAATAAAGCAATAGGAACCGCAAATAATATTGCGTAAAACGTTCCCTTTAACGCTCCTTGAATTAAAGGCGTTAAACTAAATTTAGGCTCAAACTCATCAGATCCTCCTGTCGATTGCCAAACAAAATCCGGCTCTTTATATCCCTCGTAAATAACGCGACCGAACAACGTTTTCCAACCAACTTCTGGGTGAGGATGATCCATCTTCCAATTAAAAAGGCTTCCACTGGAATCAAACAAAATCAAACCATCGTTTTTGGGCGATATAAAAGCGGCTAAAACGCTCTTTCTATCCTTTAAAGGGACGTTAAATTGAGTGCTACCTGAAGTGCCGTAATGGTACCTTATTGTTCCAGTAGAGTCTCCTGTTATAAAACCTTTATTTCTAGAAGAAGCCTGAATAATCGAAACTTCCTTTTCATGCGACTCAAATGCATACATTGGCATTAATCGTCTTGATCCGCCTTTTTCCCTTATAAGCTGATAAGAATTAACTCCCCCTTCTTGGTCTCCCACAATTAAAGTTTGACCGCCCAATAGAAATGCAAGCTTAGAAACTCCTATGCCTTCCCGAGCGGTAGTTCCCAGTGTTTCAACAACCACTTCTTCATTTTGGGGCCTGCCTAGAAAAACTCTTATCAATTGGCCCGATCCAGTGCCAACAAGTAAAGTTTCTCCATCCGAGCCAGATATTAGCGAGGTAATTCCTCCTTTTTGTGGAACCGCAATTTCATTAATGTATTTCTTTCTTTTAACCGTCCCCATCATAGTTCGGCGTTCTTTTACAGCTATCCAAACAATCTTTGAATCAAAGGGCACAGCAACCCAATAGCCCTTTTTTCCTTTAAAAAAAGCCATTCGATTTACCGGAGAACCATCCGATGAAACTTTAATCGGAGGACTCGATTTCAATTGAGGGGTAATACTTCTAATATCGTCGCTAAACGAAATATCAAAATCTAAATGAGTCAAAATAACGAGACCATCAGACAAACCTAAGGCAAAATCCGATTTCCCAAATTGGACTGCGGACACGATTGACGCATTATTTAAACTTGAAACTTTATTTACAACTAAAGGCTTTTTATCAACTAAAGAGTAAAACGAAAAACCTTTAGCGTGAACTGTATAAGTTATTTCCCGATAGTCGTCAACGCCAACCAGAAAAACCGAATCGCTTTTCTCCAATGGATGAATGACGTTGATTAAATCTAGTTCAGGGCTTTTAAATAAAGGATAGGCAACTGCCAGTATCACAAAAAGGATGGCTAAAATAGAGAAGATAATAGATATACCGCCGAACGAGACCAAATATTTCGCCCAACGATCAATCCCAAGTCGGCGGACTACGCCCGCCGACAGGGCATTAGACCCCTTCGAACTTGAAGGAATATTTCCCAAATCTGCCGTAGCTTGATTAGGTTCCATTAATTAGTCATCGATTCACCCAATGAAGCTAAATCTTGTTGGGCAATGGTATTAGCGATCGGGAAATATCCATCTTTTACAACAACTTGCTGCCCCTGTTTCGAAAGAACCATTTTCAAAAACTCATGAGTTAAAGGATCTAACGCTTTTCCAGGAGCTTTATTAACATAGACATACAGAAAACGCGCTAGAGGATATTCGCCTTCCAAAGCATTTTCGGCGGTGGGCTCGATATAATCAGTACCGCTTTCAGCAATTGGAATAGCTCGAACGCTTGCAGTCTTATAACCAATTCCGCTATAACCCACAGAATACTTATCAACGCTAACGCTTTGAACTACAGAAGCGGAACCTGGTTGCTCTTTTACGGTGTCCTTATAATCGCCTTTTTTCATAGCGATTTTTTTGAAGTAACCATATGTTCCAGAGGCTGAGTTTCTTCCATAAAGGCTGATTGGTCGATTGGCCCAACTTCCTGTTAAACCAGCTGCGCCCCAAGTTTTGATATCGTTATCCATTCCCCTTTTTCGATTTTTTGAAAAAATAGCGTCAATTTGTTTCAAAGAAAGGCCTTTTACCGGGTTATCCTTATTAACAAAAACGGCTAAAGCGTCAACCGCTACTCTCACAGGGGTTGGCTTATAACCATATTTGGCCTCAAAGGCGTCCAACTCTTTATTTTTCATACCACGGGACATTGGTCCCAATTGAGCGGTAGCCGAAATCAAAGCAGGAGGAGCGGTGGAAGACCCTTTACCTTCGATTTGAATATTCACGTTTGGATAAATTTCTTTGAATTTTTCGCTCCATAGCGCCATTAAGTTATTGAGCGTATCGGAACCAATACTAGAAAGATTTCCGCTAACTCCGGAACTCTTTTGATAGTCAGATAAATTTGGATCTACTTCGATGGGACCTGCCCAAACAACAGACTGGGATAAAATAGCAAACGAAATGGCGACCAACAAAAGGGTCAAAGACTTCTTTATTTTCATTAAATCCTCCTTGGATAGTTTATTGTTCGCTATTATCTTAAAAATTTAGCTTTGGGAATCTATGAGGAGACAGTTAGATTAATATTTGGAACTTTTTAATGAAGGGAGCGAGCAATTAATACTTAAAATATAAGGTAGTATCTAATTGTTAGATTTCTGTTAGATTAGAATTTGATTCCTAATAGAACCCTAACGAAATCAAGTTCATACCTCCAGCCAGAATAACCCCTTATAAATAAATAAGTTACAAACGCACCTGTTCGACTGAAGATTTTATTAATTAGGAAAGAAAATATAAAATGAGCTTCCTTTATTAGGAAAGCTCCTGACAGCGACCCGACCGCCATGCGCTTGGGCAATATGTTTGACAATTGCCAGTCCAAGCCCGGTGCCGCCAGAATCTCGATTACGAGACTTATCTACTCGGTAAAACCGTTCAAATAATCTTTCATGATGTTCGGATGGGATACCCCTACCCCAATCTTGAACGCAAACAAAGGGTTCTTCATTTTCAACACCGCCTCTAACCTCTACGCCTTTTTCGGTTCTTCCATACTTTAAGGCGTTTTGAATTAAATTAACGATCGCCTGTTCCAGTAAATGCGAGTTTACTTTTATTTTTAAATTTGGATCGCAAACTACATTTACCGGAATTTTTTGATCTCCTAACTCAGTAAGACACTGATCCGCTGAATTCTTCAGCACTTCGCAAACATTCATATTCTCCAGAGCTATTTGAGACTGACTTGAGTATTGCTCAATTCGCGAAAGAGCTAATAAATCTTCCACAATAGCGTTTAAACGATCGGTTTGTTTGGAAATAATATTCAAAAACCGGCGAGCGTTTTCCGAATCGTTCACCGCTCCTTCCCTTAATGTTTCAACAAAACCTTTTATAGAAGTAATAGGAGTCTTTAACTCATGAGAAACGTTAGCGACAAAATCTTTTCGGGTATTTTCTAAACGACGTAACCGAGTAACATCGTTTAAAACCACAAGCGCTCCAATAGAGTTTTCTTTCGAATCTCGAAGTATCGTACCCAAAGCTCTAACATGCAGTTCGCTTCCATAATTAAGGGTAAAATCCCCGTCTATAGTCGCTGAGCTGTTTAAAGCTTTGGTTGTAAACTCTTGCAACGGCGCATTGCGAATGGATTCGTGTAAAAATTTTCCACGACAATCTTCAATACGAACGCCAAAAATACGCGAGGCTTCTTTATTCATTCCAATGATTTGCTCTTGAGTATTTACGGCTATCACCCCTTCCGACATACTGGAAAGAATAGCTTCTTTTTCATTCTTTTCTGCGGTAATTACGTTTATTTGATCGTTCAATTGTCTAGCCATCTTATTCAAGGTGTCGGCAACCTGATCAACTTCAATAGAATCTCCTTGTTTGAATTTATTTTTTAAAAATTGATTGGCAAATTGAGTCGCCGCGTTTTGTATCTCAGCCAAAGGCCTATTGATTCGCTTTGAAACCAAAAGGGCGATACCCCCTGAAAAAACAAATACAAAAAAACCGGTAAATAGAAAACCCTTTAACGCTTCTTTTTCGGCTAATTCAATAAAACCGCCTGGAACAGCTAAACGCGCAACTCCGATAACTTGATCTTTTTCAAAAACTGGAGTAGCCACAAACAATTTAACTTCACCGCCTAATTTATCTCTTCGAAGAGAAAACCCAACTTTTCCCAAAAAAGCTTCTTGAATCTCGGGTCTATTGGAATGGTTATCTAACCTCGTAGGATCTTCTGCGGAATCACAAATTACTTTTCCCGAAGGTTCAACTAAAGTAACTTTTGCTGGCTCAAATTTGGCGAGGGAAGGACAGGAAACCTTTGGCAACTTACTTTTACTTTTTAAAAATAAAGATCTTGCAGATATAGCGACTAAATCGGCCCTGGTCTTTAAATCCGCTTTAACTCCAGAAATGAACTTTTCCCTTAGAGTATCCGCTCTATACCAAGCCCCAGCGGCCAAGGCAATGAAAGCCGCCAAGAGGCAAGCAAAATAAATTTGCCCAAAAAGCCTTTTAGCGAACATAGATAGTTATAAAATAAATGTGTAGCCCACAAAGGACCCAATAAAGAGGATAAAATAAAAGGGTATCAAATAATTCATTAAAACGTCAATTTATAGAACATACATCTTTAACTATTCATTAAATTTATAACCTACGCCGCGCACAGTTTGAATATAGCTAGAACATGAACCCAGCTTTTTTCTCAAACCAACAATCTGGAAATCCACCGATCTATCCGTAACCGCGTAGTTATCGCCTCGAACGGCGTCCACAATTTGACTTCTTGTAAAAACCCAACCTGGCCTTTCGGCTAAAAATTTTAAAATTCCAAACTCGGTAAAAGTTAAATCAGCCGATTCGCCATTTACAAATACTTCTCGTCGAGCTGGGAAAATTTGCAAGTCTTTAAAATCCAATACAGAAACATCTGGAGACGGAGCCGTTTTTTTTCGCCTTAAAACGGTTTTTATTCTGGAAACCAATACCTTGGGGCTAAAAGGCTTTGTAATGTAATCGTCTGCGCCTAATTCTAATCCCGTAACAATATCCGATTCATCATCTTTAGCGGTAAGCATAATTATTGGAATATCTTCCGATTCTCTCTTCACCGCTCGACAAACTTCAAGCCCATCCACGCCAGGCAACATCAAATCCAAAAGCATTAAATCCGGTTGGTCAGATTTAGCCAATTGTATCGCTTCTTCTCCAGTTCCCACCGATGAGAAACGAAAACCTTCTCTTTCTAAATTGTATTGAATTAATTCTCTAATAGCTTCTTCGTCTTCGACAATCAAAATCCGTTCATTCGGCACGCTCAAAAACCTCTTAAAAATTAGTAATCATTAATTAATGCGAAAAATCTTATTTTCAGCAATCTAATGAAATTTTCATTAAAATCCTTGAACACCATTTTATAAGTTTGCCTCGAATTAGAGTATTAGATTTTCAATAGTTTTCTATTCCCTATACTAACATTTTCCAAAAATTTTTCTCACCTATCAAGTTTACCTGTTTTTATCCGATACGAAATCAGGAAATTTTTATCCCAAATCAGCGCTGTGATCCACCCTTATTCCTAGTTTTTAGAATTAAAGTTTAATTGCATGGAAATTCACGGTTCCGGATTAAAAATATTTGCCGCTGCCTCGCTCCCAGCCGGTAAATGCGAAGATTGCGAAAAAGAAGAGCTTGAAAAGCTTCGAGAGAAAAAAGGTCTTCAACAAGCGCTTACCGAAGAAACAATCAAAATTAGTGAAGAAGGGAGAGACGCGCTAAAAGAAACCGAAGAAGGAGAAGAAGACACCACAAAACCCGGAGCAGTCAAAAATAATTTTCAAAAAGAACTAAGCGACGAAGAAAAAAAGATAGTAGAGGAACTAAGGAATCGCGACAGAGAAGTTAGAGCTCATGAAAATGCCCACAAAGCGGCAGCTGGAGCATACGCAACCGGCGGACCAACATATACTTATCAGACCGGCCCCGATGGGAAAAGATATGCCATTGGCGGAGAAGTTCAAATTGACACTTCTGAAGTCCCTAACGATCCCGAAGCGACTATTCGTAAAGCTCAAACTATTCGCAGAGCCGCTTTAGCTCCAGCGGAACCATCCAGTCAAGATCAAAGAGTCGCCGCCCAGGCCAGAGTAATTGAAAATCGCGCACGCCAAGAATTGACCAAAGAACGACGAGAAGAAACTCAAGAAAAGTTTGAAGAAACTTCTGGCGCTTCTGAAAATTCTTCATCAACAGTCTCAATAGAAAACGCAGAAACAAAAGGTGAAACCTCATTGGGAAATGAAGCAAACTTCGGTCAAGAAAACAATAGTAATGGGCGGTTGATTAAGAGATTTGAACCCAACAGCCCATCTTCCAGCGGAAAAATCATAGACCAGTTCTTTTAGTTAATCTCATTAAAAAAATCCCGTTAGGCCTAATGGCCTAACGGGATTCTTGGAGGAGGTCGCCCTATACGACCTGAAGGATTTCTTAATCTTCCTAAACTTTAATTTAGAAAGAAATATCCCATTGCAATCTAACTCTAAACTCTTCCAAATCTGCTCCAGAAGAAGCGTCATCCAAAGTTAAAATCGAAGAATCTAAAGTGATTTTATTATTATGACCCGCTATAAAGTAGTTTAAAGCCAAGGTATATTCATCTCTTTCGCTGGTCAAAAGAAGATTGTTGCTATCAGGCTCGTCAACATAAGCATAACGGAAAGCTAACTCAAGGCCTTCAGGAATAGCCGGAACTAAATCGTGGAAAAAGTATCCCGCTTGAGCATACATACCATCTAACTCTTGCGTAACTCCCGATCCGTTAACTTCAACGTCTTTCTCATGATATTCTTGTTGGAAAGAAAAACCTCTATATTTAAAAGCTGCTCCTTGCGCCCATTGATCAATTTTATGTTGATTGGAAGTAGAATATCCAGACAAAGATCCACAACCGGAAGAACTCCATCTCGTACATACGCCACGATGGGTAGCCGCCGAAAAGGATAAACTACCAGTTGGCTTTTTATGGTATTTAACGTCGGATTGTCTCCATTTTAAATCGCGACCAAACATGTTCCATTGAATTCTTCCCATCCACATCATATCTCTATCTGCATTATCAACAGAACGACCTTCGCCATTATAAACACCAGCGTAGTATCTGAAATCTGCCATGGTGCCCTTGTTGAAACGACCTCTAAAAGTTACGCCCACTTGACGGTCAATAGTGAAAATTCGGTTAACAATCGACCGTTCAACAAATTGTTGACGTCCAGAGGAGTCAACCCGTTCCCTGTTGTATTGAATTTTTCTTTGACCAACTTCAAAACCAAATTCATCCCAAGGTTGAACGGCAATTCTCCAGTCAATTACTCTGGTAGCGGAATCGGTGGAAGAATCGTCAACAGATCGGGATGGTTGCAGATCCACTTCAAAATAATATTTGATGTACTTCTTATAACCATGGCCGCCAATTTTCATCCGAACCCGTCTGAGTTCGAAATTATTCGTTTCATCGGCATTAAAATTTGACTCTGATCTGGGGTCGCCATCTCCGGGGTTAGCGAACCTCATTTGAGCGCGCCATTGAAGATTAGTTGAGAACAAACCATCGGAAGTTTTAAAACCAAATCCCTTCCTGGAATATCCAACCTTAATATTATCTTGTTTTTTAACGCCGTGGCTATTATATGCTTCCTTAGGAGCTTCGCCGCCATGTTTGGCAGACATCGCCTCTAATTTTTCTTCCATAGCCCGCAAGCGCAATTCGGTTTCAGACATAGCCCAAACCGACGTTCCCCCCATGAGCCCCGCTACAACAAAAACCGCTACTGCTTGGCTCAGCCTCTTAATTAACGTGTCCATAATTCTCCTCGAAAAGTAAATTGAGCTAAAAAACAAACGTGACAATCTTCTGGCAAATATTAGTGCGCATAATTTAGGGGTACCTTATTGTACTTAGATTAGATAACTATTAGGATTGTGTTAGAAAGAAAATCTTTTATTTTCAGTAGGATATATAAAGGAAGTGATGGGAAAATTCCTAATCGGACATTAAACTTAAATAAAAAAGGGCACAAGGTTAAATTTTAATAAATTTAATCAAATTCACGTTTTAATTTTCAGAGCGGACTCAATTCTTTTTAATCAATTTTCGTTTTCTACCCATCACCTATAAGTTAGGAAGAACGAAATATCTAAGTATTTTAAATTTCATAATCTTAGCTTTAGTCTTATAAATCTTATCCTCACAATAAGATTCATTATATATAGTAAAAGGTATTGAATATTGACCTTTAGTTCCCCAAACTCTAAGATTAATAATCACTTTTAACTTTTCCAATTTTTAGCTTAAGAAATGAAAAAATATTTTTTTGTACTAGCGATAATTTCCATTGCTGGAATAGTTTTCAATTTGATTCCAAAAGATCAACCTGCCAGCGGAGATATTGTTCGGCTCCAATCTTTTTTTTCTCCCCCATATAAAATCGATAAAAAATTCAAATCGATGATGGGTCCCTATAAAACTGAAAAAGTATATTTAGAAAATCCCGAGAAACAAGAATTGTTATGGATCACCGGTTATCAAGCGGAAATTGTCGACGCTGAAAAAAAGACTCCGATGCCTCCCGACTTTATGTGCCATAGCAACTTGGATTACGAAGTAAAAAAACATAAATTATTGTTTGGTTGGAAGCAATATCCAAGTCCCAGATTATTCACGCTTTCTCAAGGAAGATTAGACGTTAACTTTCCTGATGGTTATGGGGTTCCAATTGTTTCAAGCAAACCTTTGACTTTAAATACTCAAGCTCTTAACCATAATATTGAAAATCCAAACATCAAAGTTAGAGTCAAAAGCTCAATTCAATATA
This sequence comes from uncultured Nitrospinota bacterium, assembly GCA_964344185.1. Classification (GTDB taxonomy): domain Bacteria; phylum Nitrospinota; class Nitrospinia; order Nitrospinales; family JAJDAT01; genus JAJDAT01. The sequence goes on along the minus strand of CAYFMN010000001.1, from coordinate 288,757 downwards.
TTCGAGATAAAGATTTGAAAAAACCAATTCAACCTTTAACCATGAGCGCCGCCACAGGTTTAGTTCTAGTGGATGGCAAAGATGGAGTTTTTGATATTGGAACTCCCGATCCCAAAATACATGGACATGGATCTGATAAAGGCGAAGCGGTAAATTTCTCCGAACATTATGTTAAGGATCATTTTGGAAGAAAATTTTCAGCTCATTGGGTCGTTCCGCCAGGAAAACATGAATATCGGTCTTTAGTTACTCAATTCATGCGGCTTCCATACGACACAACTCTTCACTATGCGGCAGCCCACTTACATCCATTTGCAGAATCGGTAGAACTTTGGGATCGAACCGAAAATAAATCCGTTTTAAAGATCCTTGCTAAAAATAGAAGCGAAGGCATAGGCTTGACCCAGGTTAATTCTTATTCTGACAAAAAAGGGATTCCTCTATACCAATACCACCAATACGATCTAATCACAGTTTATAATAACCTTTCAGGCGAGAACCAAACGGTTATGTCTGTGATGTTTTTATACATAGAAGATAAAGAATTTAAAAAACCAAAGTTTTCTTCGGGTTTTTTCTAAGCGTTTATGAACAATAACGTTTTGATGGCTACCATTCCCAAAGGTCCCTTTGTATTTGGCGAATCTCCAACCACAATTAATTTAGATCACGATTTTGAAATCGACTCTTTTCTAACAACTAACCGACGTTTCGCAGAGTTTATAAAATCGGGAGGATATTCCAATCAAACTTTTTGGTCGGAAGAAGGATGGCTATGGAAAGAAAGATTAGGGGTTACCGAACCTGATTTTTGGAAAGATCCTAAATGGAACTCTCCAGAACTTCCCGTTGTCGGAGTTAATTGGTATGAGGCACAAGCCTTTGCAAAATGGGAGGGAAAACGTTTGCCCAATGAACAGGAATGGGAAAAAGCGGCTCGAGGAACCAACTGGCAAATGTACCCGTGGGGAAACGAATTTGAAGAAGAAAAATGTAACTCCGCCGAATCTGGAATTGCGCAAACCACTCCAGTTTCAAAATATTCCAACGGCCAAAGTCCCTATGGATGTTACGATATGATGGGCAACGTATGGGAATGGACTTCAAGTTTTTATGAAGAAGGAGTATCCGCTCGTGTCCTACGCGGCGGCTCTACTTTTATTTCCGCTATTGACCTGGGAGTAGAAGGCAGATCGGCGAGCGAACCGGAAATACGAATGGTTGATGTTGGCTTTCGTTGCGCTCGCTAAAAGCTTTTTTCTAACTTATTCCCCCGCTTCAAATTCAAAGTTTTTTTAAAGCGTCCAATTTTTAATATTTATCAATTTTAGGAATCATTATGAAAATACAACAAATCGCCCAAATGGTAGGCGGCCAAATCGTCGGCGACGAAGCTTTAGAAATTACGGGCCTGGGAACGCTACAAAGCGCCAAAAGCGGCGATATCATTTTTCTAGATAACAAAAAATACGAAGAAGCCGCAAAAAACTCTTCCGCCTCGGCGATTTTGACTACTCAAAAGATCGAAACAGATAAAACACAAATCATAACGGCTAACCCCAAGCTAGCCTTTGCCAAAACCTTGGCAAAATTTTGCCCAGAACCATCTCCAATGCCCGGAATAGATTCCCAAGCCTCTATCGGGAAAAATGCACAAATTGACGAAAGCGCATATATTGGCCCTTTTGCCGCTATCGGAGACGGCGCAAAAATTGGTAAAAAGTCCATTATCCATTCAGGCGTTGCAATCGGTCCAGATTGTGAAATTGGAGAATCCTGCATTATTTTTCCAAACGCAACTTTATACCGACAAACCAAATTAGGAAACGAAGTGATCATCCATGCCGGAGCCGTTATTGGCGCGGACGGTTTTGGCTACATTCTTGACGAACAAGGAAAGCATTTCAAAATAAACCAAATTGGCAATGTTGTTATCGAAGACCGCGTAGAAGTTGGAGCTAACGCTTGCATTGATAGGGCCAGTATGGGCGTCACTACAATTAAGGAAGGAACCAAGATTGATAATTTAGTTCAAATCGCTCACAACTGTACTATCGGAGAACATTCCATAATTGTTTCTCAAGTTGGTATCGCGGGAAGCTGTACTCTTGGGAAATACAATGTACTAGCCGGTCAGGTAGGTTTAGCCGATCACGTAACTTTAGGAGACAAAGTAACCCTTGCGGCTCAATCTGGAACATTCAGAAATATAGAATCTGGAGAAACTTATGCCGGTTCCCCTGCTGTTCCCGCTCGTACATGGACGCGCTATGTAAGTCATCTACCCAAATTAACCAACTACGCGCATAAAATTAAAGAACTTGAAAAACGCCTTGCTGAGATTGAAAAAAGGAACGGCGAAGATTAAAATAGTGGTATTAAACACATAAATTTGTCTTAAAGTTCTTACATGCGATTCTTAGGCTGGTTAACTCCCGCGACATTGATTTTCTTCTTAATTTCTTCTTCTGCATATTCCCAACCTCTCATGAGTTTGGAAAAATTAGAAAAATATGTAAAGAAAAAGCTCAGGAGACATCCCACCTCGTTAAAACTAAATGAAAAACCAATCGGCAACCGGGGAGCTAAATTTTTATCCAATTACTCTCTTATGAATTCCGTACAAACATTGATTATATATAATGGACAAGTAGGCGACGAAGGAGTAAAAGCTCTAGCCAATTCCAATTATTTAAAAAATTTAAAAAACCTGAGTTTGGAACGCAATCAAATCACTGATAAAAGCGCAAGTTACCTGGCTAATTCCAAATCGTTAAGAAACTTGGAGTCTTTAAATTTATATAGGAACAAAATTACCGACGAAGGAGCTAAAATATTAGCCGAAGAGTCGACTTTTATTGATTTGCAGGAATTAAATTTAAACTTTAACTTAATTCAGAATAAAGGGGTGGCTTGGTTAAAAAATTCAAAAAGATTAAAAAAGTTAAAAAACTTAAACTTAGCTTTTAATCCCTTAAACAAACGAGGCAAAAACAAACTTTTCGAATTTAATTTAGAAAAAAGGCTGGAAGCCATCTATCAATCTGGAAAAATAAGCCGATTAAACAATCAATTTATTGGAGATGCGGGAGTAATAGCTTTATTAAATTCTCCTTATGTGGAAGAATTGAAAGAGCTAAACCTTGAAGATAACAATTTAACGGACGAATCGGTAATCGCCATTGCCAAATCTCCAAAACTTAAAAATCTGGAGATATTAACATTAGCTAAAAACCGAATAACCGATGTTGGAGCCTCCGCGTTAGCTAATTCAAAAACATTGGTTAACTTGAAAGAATTAGATTTGAATTTCAATCAAATCGAAAACAAAGGCGCTATTGCTCTTGCAAGGGCAAAAACTTTCGCCAACCTGGAAGCTTTAAAACTGGGGCAAAACAAAATAGGAGCGGCTGGAGCAAAAGAGTTAAAAGAATCGAAAACTCTGGCAAACCTGATTTATCCCATTTTTGGATTTTATTAATTTTTATTTTATTAAAGTAAAGACTTGCCGTGCAAATATTAGATTTTGAAAAAGAAATTTTTAAGGTCGAAAAACAAATTAAAGATTTGACCTTACAAACCCATATGATAGACAGCGTGGGCGACGTCTCCCACGAAATAGGAAAACTGAAAAAAAAGCTCCGCCACATGAAGCGGGATATTTTTGCAGGACTAAACGGCTGGCAAAAAACCCTGGTCGCAAGGCATCCTGACCGCCCCTATACCCTGGATTACATTGAATTCATGATGACGGATTTTTTCGAACTGCATGGCGACCGACGAGGTGGATTTGGCCCCTCTATCGTAGGCGGTTTGGCAAAACTGGATGGTCGTTCCGTTATGGTCATAGGTCATCAAAAAGGCCGTGAAATGGAAGAAAAAATACGCAGAAATTTTGGCATGTCTCAACCGGGGGGCTATCGAAAGGCTTTACGACATATGAAGCTCGCTGAAAAATTTGGGATTCCCGTAATTGCCTTAATCGACACGCCAGGCGCATATCCCGGAGTCGATGCGGAGGAAAAAGGCCAGTCGGAAGCTATCGCCTATAATTTATTTTGCATGGCCGATCTTAAAGTCCCCATCATCTCCGTTATTGTTGGGGAGGGAGGCAGCGGCGGCGCCTTGGCTATTGGAATGGGAGATCGGGTTTTGATGCTGGAAAATTCCGTTTATTCAGTAATTTCGCCAGAAGGATGCGCTTCCATATTATGGGGAGATAAGAGCAAAGTAGAACACGCGGCAAAAGCTTTGTGCATGACAGCCGAAGAACTCATAAAACTCAAAGTCATTGACATGATTGTTCGAGAACCTATTGGCGGAGCTCATCGCCATCCAAAACAAGCGGCAATCCAATTAAAAAAGGTTTTGAAAAAGTCTCTCGACGAACTTGTTAAATTGTCGACCGAAGAGCTAATCCAAAAACGGCAAGAAAAGTTTCGAAGTATGGGAGAGTTTTTTCAAGAAAGCTAAGATTGCGAAATTGTTTGACTCTAAAAGAAAATCAAAATTTATATTTTCACACTACTGTCCGGTAAAAAGCTTATGGATGTTTATCTTGAGAACCTGGCAATCGTGAAAACCTGAATCTCACGGCTCCCTCCGCGTGTCATCTTGAAGCGATACGAAGTATCGGTGAAAGATCTCGCCTCGATTCAATAAAATAAACTCCTTATCAGGTTTCAAAAAAGTTTAATTGTTTTCCCCACTACTTTTTTCGAAACCTACAATCAAAATTTAAATCCAAAAGCAGAATAACAGCCTCTTTACTAGGAATAATACGGCTTTAGGGCAATTGTTCTATTTTTAACCGGACAGTATGATATTTTAAAATATTTAGAGTCTCACTTGGCTTTGGAACAAACGCGCATAAATTGAATTACGCTCCATCAACTCGTCGTGGTTTCCAGTTTCTGCCAGTCGCCCATCCTGCAACACCAATAAACTATCCGCATTTTCTAATGTAGATAACCTATGCGCGATAATCAAAGTAGTTCTTTTGTCCGCTAAGCGCTCTAAAGCCGTTTGAATTTTCGCTTCAGTTTCAGTATCCACGCTTGCGGTGGCTTCGTCCAATATGAGTATGGGCGGATCTTTTAAAATAGCCCTTGCTATTGCAATTCGATGCCTTTCGCCCCCGGACAATTTGACGCCTCTTTCACCAACCACCGTTTCGTAACCTTTTGGCAAATCCTTTACAAAATCATCCGCAAAAGCGGCCTTTGCCGCCTTAATCGCTTCTTCATAAGAGGCTTCTAAATTCCCATAAAGAATATTGTCAAAAACTGTTCCATTAAACAAAAACGGCTCTTGAGAAACTAATCCGATCTGGTTTCGCAAATAAGATATTTTCAAATCCTTGATTGGATATCCGCCTATCAAAATTCTTCCAGAATTGGTATCGTAAAATCGCATCAAAAGTTTTACCGCCGTTGATTTACCGCTTCCAGTATGCCCTACTAACGCCACAGTTTTACCCGATTCAATCTCAAAAGAAACATTTTTCAATACCTGCTTTTCCTCAAGATAAGAAAAACAGACGTTTTCAAACACGATTGTCCCTTTCGAAGTTGTAGGAGGAATAAAAGCGTGCGCTGACTCGACAACATCCGGTTTGAAATCGATAATCTCAAACAATCTCTTGCTGGAGGCCAAAGCTTGCTGCAACATATTATTCAAAGAGTGAAGTTGATTAATTGGCGTATAAAACAAAGCTAAATAACTCAAAAAGGCGACAAGAGAACCAACCGTTAGCTCTCCCGCCTGAACGGCAGAAATTCCATAGAATAAAATAAAGACTGTTCCAAGCGAGCCTATGAACATCATAGTAGGCGAATAAATAGCCCATTGTCGCATCACTTTCAGGGTCCCTTCGCAATAAGCTTGGCTTTTTTCATTAAAGCGACCGGTTTCTCGATTTTGGCGATTATACGCCAGGGTTTCTTTTATTCCTGAAACGATATCTTGTAAAATAGCGTTTAAACCCGCCGCTCTTTCCCTTTGCTGATAGTATAAATCTCGCGCTTGACGAATGTATTTCCAAGCGCCATAAGCTAATATTGGTATTGGTATTAAAGCGGCCAACGCTAACTTCCAATGCATATAAAATAAAATTCCGGTGATCCCAACTAGAGTGAGTATGGCGGTTGTAGCTTGTTCAACCCCGTCAATAAAAATCCTCTCTACGTGGGTAACGTCGTCGTTTACGCGCGACATAATTTCTCCGGTTGATCGATTTTCAAAGTAATTTAGGGACATCTTTTGTAAGGATTGAAATACATGAGACCGGATATCATAAACTACTTTTTGCTCCACTTTATTATTGAGCATGATTCGTTTATAGTTGAATAAGTTTCGAGCCAAATAAGAAACGCCCAAACCAACGGCTACCCAATAAACTTTGGGATCGGGAACTCCTTCCACTAACATATCAATAACGATTTTAACGAGCCAGGGAGGAATTAAATCCATCAAGGTTGTCATTATCGCAAAGGACAAGCTAAGCGCAACGAGAGATTTATAAGGCTTTAAGTAACTAAATACGCGAGGTAATGAATTCATATGGATTGGCAGGGTAAAAGATTTGATCGAAATTGTTAAAATATGTTATTCCGGAGACAACTCCAAAGTCAACTAAAGCGACCTTTTAAAGAAAAAAATAACGTGAGTTAAGCGAGGAAAAAATTATGGAATATAGACAACTGGGCCAAAGCGATTTAAAAGTATCCGCTATCGGTTACGGAGCGTGGGGCATTGGGGGCTTTCCATTTTGGGAAACGGAAGGAGAGCGGACTTCTACAAAATCTATTGAAAAAGCATTTGATTTAGGAATTAATTTTTTTGATACCGCTCCCGTTTACGGCTTTGGATCGTCAGAAGAACTTATTGGCAAATCTTTAAAAAAAGTTCGTAATAAAGTAATTATAGCGACAAAGTGCGGCTTAAAATGGGATAAAAAAGCTCTTGGCTCTATAAAGAAAAACGCAAAAAAGGATTCCATTTTCCAGGAAGCCGAGGATAGCCTTCGACGATTACAAACTGATTGGATCGACCTATATCAAGTCCATTGGCCAGACGTGGAAACGCCTCAAGAAGAAACAATGGAAGCCCTATTAAAATTACAAGAGCAAGGAAAAATCCGTCATATAGGAGTAAGCAATTATTCCATCGATCAAATGAAAGACTGTTTAAAAAAAGGGACTATTGTATCCTTACAACCGGAATATAGCTTGGTCCAGAGATCAATCGAAAAAGAAATAACCCCTTTTTGCATCGAAAATAAAATTGGAATTATTGCTTACAGCCCGTTAGCTTCGGGAGTGCTCACCGGTAAATACGATAAAAACACCAAGTTTTCTGATTGGAGAAGCAAAGGAATCATTGGTCAATTTACCGGTCAGGATTTTATAGATAACATCGCTAAAGTGGATAAACTTCGGGCCATCGCCAATGAAATAGGTAAAACTTGCGGCGAATTGGCAATCAATTGGGCAATTCATCAACCTGGAATTACAACGGCGCTGGTAGGCGTTAAAAACGAAAAACAAATAGAAGAAAATTTAAAATCAGCGGAATGGAAACTCGACTCTGATCGACTTGCGGCCATAGACGAGATATTTTCCCTTAATTAACGCCTTGAAAACATCGTTAATCTTCATAAAAAAATATTTCCATCTTAACTTTTTTATCGCGACACTTCGGTTTATCTTCTTATCCATTATCCTAATGACTCAGTTAGGAACAAAACCTGTAGAGCGAAGTAATCCATCTTATATCTCAAAACTTGGGGTTGAATTTATTTCAATTCCTGGAGGTTGTTTTCAAATGGGATCGGACTTTTTAAAGGATTTCGAACAACCCGTACACGACGTTTGTGTTGATAGTTTTTATATAGGGAAATATGAAGTTACTCAAAAACAATGGAATCAATTAATGGATTCAAATCCATCGGAGTTTTTAGGAGAAAACCACCCTGTTGATAATGTATCCTGGCTGGACTCAAAAAAATTCATCGATAAATTAAATAAATTTGAAAATACAAATCGATATCGATTTGCAACAGAAGCCGAATGGGAATACGCCGCGCGCGCAGGCACACAGACTGAATATTATTGGGGACCAACCATTGATAACGACTACGCCTGGTACTATGGAACCGCAAATTTCCACACACATCCTGTCGGCCAAAAAAAACCAAACGCTTTTGGTCTCTACGATATGTCCGGCAATGTTTGGGAATGGGTAAACGACTGGTTCCATAAGGACTACTACAAAAAGAGCGAAAAGAATAATCCAAAAGGTCCCGGAACTGGAAAATTTCGAGTGCGTCGGGGAGGTTCTTGGGCAAATTTCACTAAATACATCCGGTCCGCTTCACGATATCGAGGACGTCCAGATCACAAACATCATATTATGGGATTTCGAATCGCTTTCACTAACTTAGAATAAAAACCTCGTTTCGATTAACCCAAGGTTGAACGGTCTTCTGTTTTATGAGAGTTTATTTAAAACGTCTAAGCTTATTTGGATAAACTTTAAAAAAATTAAATTCTATAAAACATTTTATTGTAAATAGTTTTTCAAAAATATTTGGAGATTGGTAAATATGGCCAAAAGTTGTTCATTTGACATTATGTCTATTGTCGATTTATCCGAGGTAAAAAATGCGATTAATCAATCGATGATGGAAATCAAGCAGAGATTTGACTTTAAAAACAGCAAAAGCGAAATTACTTTGGAAGAAAAATCAAGCCAACTAACATTAATTTCGGACGACGACGTAAAATTAAAATCGGTAATCGATATCCTGCAAAGCAAGCTCGTTAAACGAAAAGTTCCTTTAAAGGCTCTCGATTACGGTAAAATTGAAGACGCCGCAGGCAACACAGTTCGCCAGGTAGTTTCTATTCAACAGGGCATTCCTCAAGAAAAATCCAAAGAAATAGTAAAATTCATTAAAGGGCTAAAAATAAAAGTTCAGGGCCAAGTAATAGACGATCAAGTCCGTGTAACGGGAAAAAATAAGGACGATCTACAAACTGTTATAGCTGAACTGAAAGCAAAAGATTTCGGAATCGCTATGGATTTTGGCAATTACAGATAAGGATAAAAAGCTTCTTTAACCTATGGAAGAAATCGAGCATTTTTTCGCTTGCCCTTATTGCTTTGAAGAAATTTCCATGCTTTTAGATTGTTCTCAGGGAGGGCAATCGTATATCGAAGATTGCGAAGTTTGTTGTAACCCAATAGAAGTAGTTTTTCAGGTTGAAAATGGAGGAATAGAGGGTTTCTACGCAAACAGGGCTCAATAAAACAAAAAAAATGGGCAGCCCAAGCTGCCCATCAGAGAGTGCGAATCACTTAACCCAGCATTGAGGGTTCGTGGGAAAAGTCATTCGTCAGCGCGTATTTTCTTTACGGATAAAACCCGAAAAAACTTAACTTTTTTAGAAATATTCTTAAAAAATTTACCAAAAAAAAACAGCTTTTCAGGCCGATTCATATACCGGCTTTAAACCAAGACCTTCTATCATTTGTATATCCCTCGCTGGGTCTTGCCCTTTTGTAGTAAGGTAGTTTCCTCCTAAAATTCCATTAGCGCCCGCCGCAAATAACTTTTCCTGGCTATTTTGTAGGACTTCTTCCCTGCCGCCACAGACAAACAGGTCCATTTTAGGTAAAACCAGCCTCAAAAGCGCTATAGTTCGAAGGGCTTCATAGGTATCTATGTAATCCAAGTCTTCCAATTGAGTTCCTTCGACAGGCTTTAAAAAGTTTATCGGAAAAGATTGAGTTTCCAAATCTCTGATGTCCAACGCCATTTCAACTCTTTGGTCATAGGTCTCTCCCATTCCGAAAATCCCGCCAACGCAAACTTGCAATCCCACTTCCTGAGCGTTTCGGACAGCCGTGACTTCTTGCTCGTAGGTATGAGTGGAAACAATTTTCTCAAAATGGCTTTGAGCAGTTTCTAAATTATGATGCAATCGGTCAAGACCTGCGGCTTTAAGCTCTTTCAAATGCTCGACGCTCATCAAACCTAAGGAACAGCAGGTCTCCAAATTGGTTTCAGTCTTTATTAGCTTGATCGCTTCGATTAATGTATCAAGTTCCTTACGATCTTCAATCGCCGTTCCCGAAGTTACAATAGAAAATTCATTTGAACCAAAAGCTTCAGCTTCTTTAGCGGCTTTTAAAATTTCTTGAGGATCCATTAAGCCATATTCAGGCGAATCAGTCTGAAATTTAGAAGATTGGGCGCAAAAACCACAATCCTCCGGACATTTACCCGACTTGGCGTTTACGATAGAACAAATTTTAACGTCCTTGTCCTTAAACGTTTCTCGAATTTTGTTGGTGCCTTCAAAAAGATAGTCCAGCTCTTCCCGGTCCAAAGTTCCAACCAAAAGCGCTTGTTCTCGATTTATACCTTCTCCAGATAGAGCGGTCTCTATCATGAGATCAATAATCTTTTTCCTCATATAAAACTCAAAAAAAGGGTTCAAATATCGTTTTTTAAACGATTTTGGATTTTCAGCAAAACCCAATGTAAGAATTGGTAAATTTTAGCATAACCCATTCAAAAAATAGGATAATAAAAGTAAAATCCAATATTTCTTTATATAAGCGCTTCTTTTGACTAAATCATTCGAATTCTCGAACCAATTTAAACGTTTCATCCAAAAGTCGGTCTTGTTCCTTATCTTCTACCGATAAAGTTAATTTTTTCCGCCGCTTAAATTGTAATAACCACTTATTTTTATTTAATTTCAAAAGTAAGTAACTTTTAATCCACCAAAGACCAAACTCCCCATAATGTTTTTTATAAAAGTACAACTGGCTCCGGCGATGCTCTAAAAAAACCCGAAAACGGTTCTTTGAAACGCTAATGCCTCCATGATGAACAATTTCCGCTCTTGGCTCGAAATACACTTTCCAACCTATACTTTTTAGCCTGATGGAAAGATCCGCTTCTTCAAAATACATAAAAAACTGATCGTCTAAAAAACCAACGTCAAAAATAGCCTCGCGACGCAACATCATGCAAGCGCCTTTCACCCAATCCACCACTCTTGGTTGGCTATGCAGCTTTTCCATTATGAGACCAATAATTCTATTTTTATGAATTTCGTAAAAATTCCAAAACAACTTGCTTTGAATAAACTCATTTATAAAGGGGATTAGTTTTCCATAGGATTGTTGCACAGTACCGTCTGTATTGGTTAACTTACCTCCCATAAGCCCTACGCCAGGATGTCTTTCCATACTATCGATCAAACGATTTAATGCGCCTGGCTTAACGGTCGTGTCGTTATTTAATAAAAGGATGTACTTTCCACTAGAGATCTTAATTCCTTGATTATTCGCTCCGGAGAATCCCAAATTACTTCGATTAACAATTAACTTGATATCCGAGAACTCCGAACGAATATCCTGATCGCTTCCATCTTGAGAATCGTTGTCAACGACAATGATTTCGTAAGAAATATTTTCTGCCGTTTCTTTAATTGAATGAATACAAGAACGCAGAAAATCTACAGATTTGTAATTAACAATTACAACCGATAAATCAAGAGAGGAAGGGGGGATTGAAGCCATTCTTAATGGATAACCTTGGATCTACAATAGTGTTAAAAACCCTATTATAGACTATCCATTAAATTTGCTCTATTTGGAAAATTAATTAATTTAGAGAATTATTAAGCCGTAGCTCCAGGCGGTAATGTAATTGTAGTAGTCTTACTAGAAACTCCTTCAACCACGGCTTCAAAAGTAAAAACAAATTGAATCGTTCCATCATCATTATTAGTGCCACAAGATGCTACGCCAGAAGTCGTGGCTACATCAAAATCAAAAGAAGAATCAGGAAATTGGGTATTGGTAAATATACATTTAACTGCTGTATCATCGTTAACTAAAGTTCCTGCTTTAGTTAACGATAATGTCAAAAAAAAGTACAGTCGCGCTAGTATGATTTGGAGAGACTAAAACCTGCCCTACAGTCGACTCGTCGTTGTTTTCATCCTCCATAAACTCATCTATAACATCCCCATAGGTATCAGTAATTGCTTCCAGATGTTGTCAAAATTTTTTAAGGAAAAAAATTAAGTCACGCCAATGAAAAAAACCTGCGCTTGAGAGGAAACTCCCTCAGAAACGGCTATCTGGCTAACCGTTATTCCTAAAGCGCCTCCATTTACAGCGTTACATTCAGCTACGCCATCAGTTGTGGCTCCAGAAGTTTGGGTAACAACAAAATTTGTCGCAACATCGGTAAAAGTACATTCAACGGCAACAATTCTAGGCATCAAGTTTCCAAGCTGATTTAATACGGTTACGGTCGTCGTTATCGTGTTTCCCGTTCCAGTAGCTGGAACATTGATAATCACTTGACCAACGTTCTCTTCCTTATTCTCATCATTTGGCGCAATCTCGTCGACAATCTCGCCATATGTGTCTGTAATAGCCTCAATGGGATCGCAACTGATGTTGCCTAAAGCCAACACCAAACCAAAAGCACAAAATAGCCAAAAATATAAATTTCGGTTTTTTTTCATCGGTCTCAGGTCAAATTTTAAAAAGAGCTGCAAGTGGCTTGTATGCCAATAAACCATTATTTTATATTAATTTATATAAATTTCAATAAATTTCATGACTGTTTTTAGAGATTTAATACTCCCGAGTTACTATCTAAAAACCTTTATTTAAAAATATTTAACTGGAAGGAAAAATTTCTATTTTCTTGATAGACTGCTTTTCTTTAGTCCAGGCGGGTTTTCGCATAATTTCTATTTCTGCGCGAACGGTTCCTTTAGGAGATAAAAACAGAAAAGACGTTGGTTGACCGTAAGGCAAAGCAGTTTCTTGTTGAGGGGCTAAGATTTCTTTACTACGATCTATTTCAGCTCCTTTAGAATCAAACAACGTCAGATACAAATAAAACCTCGGGTCTCCATTATCGGCGGTGGGTAAATTATGTAACGCGAATTTATTCGTCAATTTGACCGTAATTGCGGTTCCTTTCCATTCATATTCCACTGCAACGTCCTCGTCTTCTACAATTCCTGCGGGAAATGAATGATTAGCAACTTGCTTCGACGAATGAAAAAGAGAAAGAGGAAACTTTTGGGTTAAGCGTCCAGGTTTGCGACGCATATGGCAATCCTGACAGATAGCGTCCTTACCTATCGCCTTCCACTCTTTATACGTTTTCGGATGACAAGACGAACAAAACTTTGAGTCCCTGTATTCCTGGTTTTTCCTTGTGGGGTGCGGGGGTGAAAATAATTCAAAAGGGCCTTCCATAGCGCCATCGCGGACGTGGCAAGAAATACAAAACACTCCGCTATCGCGGTGTTCCAACCTGAGAGATGGTTTTTCTCCCGGCTTTACGACTCCTGGAGCGTGACAAGATAAACATTTTTCTTTTGAGCGATTTTCAGAGTCTTCGATAAAAACAGAGCTGGTCCAGGCTTGAAAATGGCGGCTTTTTTCCCAAGATTCAAAGATTTCCTGGTGGCAATCTGCGCAATCTTTCGCTTTAGCGTTTTTTACTAATTCAGGCTTTCTAACAAGTTCGACTGCAAATTCCGGAATAAAAGTATAAGCGTAATTTATGATGATGTAAGGTCCAACAGTCATACCAATCAAAAAAATGACAACGCCAACCCAAAAGTATTTCTTAGCTAATTCAATCATGAATGAAAAACTCAAAAAAAATTAAGAACGTTAATGTATCATGACTTTTTTCTCACATTAACCAAACATTCAAAATTTAACCCCACATTTTCAAAAACTAACTGGCAATACAAATTTGTAACGGTAAAAAGCTCTGATTCAAACGGCTATTCGATATATCTTTATCTTTTATCTAAATTATTGTATTTTAAACAACTCAAGCCAATAAGGCCTTTTTAAAAAAACCTACCTTTTGCAAAAAATCTATGAATCAACCAGTTTCAAGTCAACCAGATACGGCTAACCACCAAGCCGCCGAGTCTAATGGTAATCAAACAAATAATTTAAAAATAGAAGAATTAAATAACTCCATAGAACGTTCTAAAAAATATCTTCTTTCCCGCCAAGACTCTGAGGAAGGATTTTGGATGGACGAACTTGAATCCAACGTTACCATAACCGCCGAATTAATTTTCTTGATGCATTTTGTGGGAAGACTCAACCAAGATACTCAAAAAAAATGCGTTCAATACCTTTTAAACGAACAAAGAGAAGATGGTAGTTGGGCTATTTATTATGATGCGCCTGGTTGTATTAGTACCACTATCGAATCTTATATGGCTATGAAGATAGCTGGAGTTACTCCCGATCATCCTCAAATGACCAAAGCGAGAGAATTTGTTCTCAATAATGAAGGAATAAAAAAAGCGCGAGTTTTCACCAAAATATTTCTCGCTATGTTTGGGCAAATTTCGTGGAAGCATTTACCGGCTATGCCCTTGGAATTGGTTTTAATGCCTCAATGGTTCCCTTTAAATATTTATGAAATGTCCAGTTGGTCGCGAGGCGTTATTGTTCCCCTGCTGATCGTTTACGCGCATCAACCCGTCCACACATTATCTAAAGAAAATGGCGTTTCGGAATTGATACCAAATCCAAACGAAGATTTTTCCGTTTCCTGGTCTGACGGCGGTTTAAATTTGCACAATGCTTTTATATTTTTAGATAAAGTCATCAAATGCTTAGGCAAGCTTCCTTTTAAACCATTTCGGCGAAAAGCTATGAAAACAGCCGTTAAATGGGTTCTCAACCACCAAGAGGATCAAGGCGATTGGGCTGGCATTCAACCGGCTATGTTCAATTCGGTTTTGGCTCTCAAACTTTTAAACTATTCAAACGACGATCCAATTGTCGTCAAAGCCTGGGAAGCCATAGAACGATTCTATATCGATAAGGAAGATAGTCTTGTTATGCAATCTTGCATCTCTCCCTTATGGGATACGGGAATCTCTTGTAATGCTTTGATGGACGCTGGATTGCCTAAAGATCATCCCGCTTTGATTCAAGCGGCAAAGTTCTTCTTTAAAAAACAAGTTGTCAAACGCGGCGACTGGCAAGTTAAAAACCCAAACGCCGAACCAGGTGGATGGGCTTTCGAGTTTTATAATGAACTGTATCCAGACACCGACGATACAGCCGAGATCCTGATGGCTATCAACGCTATAGAATTTCCCGATCATAGACATAAGCTGAAAGAGAGCCAACGCGCTTTAAGCTGGCTTTTGAGTATGCAAAGTAAAAATGGAGGATGGGGAGCCTTCGATCAAGACAACGATCAGGAGCTTTTCAACGCAATTCCATTTGCGGACCATAAAGCTATGTTGGACCCTCCTACTGCCGATGTTACTTCCAGGATTCTTTGGTTGCTTGGAATTCTTGGATATAGCCGAGAACATCCGCAAGTTAAAAAAGCGATCGCCTTTATAAAAAACGAACAGGAAAACGACGGAAGTTGGTTTGGCCGATGGGGAGTAAATTACATTTATGGAACATTCCTGGCTTTAAACGGTCTCCATTCTATTGGTGAAAACATGGAAAAAGGAAATATAGCTAAAGCCACGCAATGGTTGAAAAGCAAACAAAACCCGGACGGCGGGTGGGGAGAAACTTGCGCCAGCTATGGCGATCAAAAACTTGCAGGAGTTGGGGAAAGTACGGCTTCTCAAACAGCTTGGGCTCTGCTTGGTCTAACGGTAGCGGGAGAAGCAAACTGCGAACAAGCCGCTAATGGAATTCAATACTTAATTAGAAATCAAAACGAATCGGGAACTTGGTACGAGCCTCAATTCACTGGCACTGGATTTCCAGAACATTTTTATATTAAGTACCACATGTATCAACATTACTTTCCATTGATGGCTTTGGCGCGTTATCGTCACGCTATTCAAAATGGTAATTTAGAACCAAGAAAAGAAAAAAAGCTCTAAACTATTTTGAAGAATAGTGGTTTTCCAAAGCCAAAACTAACGACTCGACTGTATACTTTTCGGGAATCACTGTTGGGACCAAACCATGTTTTTCTGCAGTTTTAGCGGTAATAGGCCCAATACAGGCTACAACAACATTTTTCAGCGCAGACAAAGAATCTTTTCCCGCCAGTTTGAAAAAGTTATCAACGGTTGAAGAAGCCGTAAAAGTAATCACATCAATTTCACCATTCATAATTTTTTTCAAAGCTTCTGTATCTACATTTTTATTCGGTAAAGTTTGATAGGCTGGGGCCACGTCAACCTTTGCGCCATTTTTTCTTAACTCGTTGGGTAAAGTTTCACGCGCTATTGTCGCCCTTGGCAGCAAAAATCGTTTTCCTTTTAAAGGTTCTTTACCAATACTCTCTAGTAGGGACTCGGCTACATAGTTTTCTGGAACAACGTCTACTTTTATTCCAAGATCTTTTACAGCCTTCGCTGTCTTCGGGCCAATAGCATATAATCTTATTCCCTTTAATTCCCGAATATCTTTATCCAAAAAATGTAGACGATCCAGAAAATAACTAACTCCGTTAACGCTGGTAAAAATCAATCCGTGGTAACTACTTAACCGGTTAATCGCATCGTCTAACAAACTCCAACTTTCTGGTGGATACGTCTTAATAACAGGAAAAGAAATAGGATTTGCCCCTTTTTCCAATAATAATTCTCGAAATCCTTCCGATTGCTCCTCGGGACGCGTAATCACAATATTTTTGCCAAACAAAGGCAGGGTCTCATACCAGTCCAACGTGTCCTTTAGCGCAACCACATCGCCTACAATTGTTAATGCTGGCGGTTTTATAATTTGCTTATCCACTGTTTGAACAATATCTCCTAAAACGCTAGTCCAGGTTTTCTGGTTCGGTAAAGTACCCCACTGAATAACTGCTATAGGCGTTTCGGGTTTCTTTCCATACTTAATTAAATTCTCAGCAATAGTCTTTAACTTTCTAGCTCCCATTAAAAAAACCAAGGTGCCTGGCCATTTAGCCAATTCTTTCCAATCAATGGGTAAACTATCTGGAGCGTTGCCAACGGAACCTGTAACAATAGAAATCGTCGATGCCCGGTCTCTATGGGTCAAAGGGATACCCGCGTAGGCTGAAACTCCAACAGCAGAAGTCACTCCGGGAACAATTGCAAAAGGAATTTTTGCCTTACTTAATGCCTGAACTTCTTCGCCTCCGCGACCAAAAACAAAAGGATCTCCTCCTTTCAAACGAACAACTAATTTGCCCGTTTGCGCTTTTTCAATTAAAAGCTCGTTAATTTTATTCTGAGATAGAACAAACGACCCCGATTTTTTTCCAACATAAATTAGTTCTGCATCCGATCTTGCAAATCGAGTCATTTGCGCGTTCGCCAAATGATCGTAAACAACCACATCGGCTTGCTCTAACCAACGTTTTCCTTTGATCGTTAACAAACCTTCGTCGCCCGGCCCAGCCCCCACCAATACGACCTTACCAATACTCACTGCATTTCCTCGATATCATGAATATAATTTGAAATTACGGCAAAATCATTTAAAGAAAGAGTTTCCCCACGTCGATTTAAATCTATTCCCTCAACATGAATCAGTTCTTTTTCAATTTTGAAAAAGCGCTGCCATTCTTTTAAGTTATTTTTAAGCATTTTTCTTTTGTGTAAGAACGCTGCATGAACAATTTTGAAAAATGTTTTTTCATTAGAAACCTGAACCTTAGGAGCGGTTAAAGGTTTCAAACAAATAACTGAAGAATCAATTTTAGGAATTGGAGAAAACGCGGTTTTAGGAACTTCCAATATCCGCTCTACATCGCAATGATATTGAACAAAAACGCTCAAAGACGAGTACTCCTTTTTTCCAGGTTCTGCGACCAACCTGTCTACCACTTCTTTTTGCAACATAACCGTCATAGATTCAACGCGGGAACCATAACGAATGAGGCGTTTTAAAATATGAGTCGCCGCATAGTAAGGTAAATTAGATACTGTTTTAAACTGCGAACCAATTTTACTAAAATCAAATTTTAAAGCGTCGCCTTGAACAAGTTCGAAGTTTGGCATTGCGCCAAATTTCTTTTGAAGGGGGTCGCAAAGATCGGGATCAATTTCCAGAGCCACAACTTTTCCAGCTTTTTCAAGCAGTAATTGCGTAAGAATTCCAGTTCCTGGACCAATTTCTAAAATAAGATCTTCTTTCCCAATTTCTACTGAATCGATTATTTCGGCGGCCAGGGACTCGTCAATTAGAAAGTTTTGTCCCCACTTTTGTCTCTTTTTCATTAAGAAACCGGTAAAGAAACAGATAGTTTTGCCGCAGTTTGAACCGCGTTAATTAGAGAATCTGGAGAAGCGATGCCTTTGCCGACGATATCATACGCCGTGCCATGGTCAACGGAAGTCCGAATAATTGGCAATCCCAACGTCAAATTTACGGCGCAACCTTCGGATTCCATTTTTACCGGAATGAGACCTTGGTCATGATACATAGCGACTACAGCATCGTACTTGGAATGCCTTATGGGAACAAAAAGGGAATCCGCTGGGAAAGGGCCTTCAACATCTATTTCTTGACCTCGGCAGTTTTCAATCGCAGGTTCGATGAATAGCCTTTCTTCTTTACCAAATATTTCCGAATCGCCGCAATGTGGATTCAACCCTGTAACGGCAATTTTTGGTTTAGATTTTATGTATCTGATTAACCAATCATGAGTCAACTTTATGGTTTTCTCTATTAATGATTTGCTTAAAGCTCCTGAAATTTCTTGAAGTGAAATATGCAGCGTTACTAATGAAACCCGGAGTCTTTTTCCAACCATCATAAGGGCAAAATCATCGGAATGAGTTAACTCCGCTAAAAACTCGGTATGACCAGGATAAGAATAACCCGCCAAGCGTATGCCTTTTTTGTTTATAGGGCCTGTGGTAATAGCGTCAACTTGATCTTTCATCGCTAATTTAACGGCGGTCCGAATATAATCTAAACAGGCTTTTCCGCCATCTTCACTAGCTTTTCCTAATGGTAAATTTTCCGGAACGTTTTGCAAATCCAAAACGTCAAGAACGCCGGACTGATACTTAGCGTCTTCAAGCTTCTGAATAGAATTTGTAGAAAGGGAAATACCAACTTTTGAAGCGATAGAAGCTAAAAACCGAGTATCTCCAATAACCGCCACTCGGCAAATTTCTTCTAATTTCCTTCCCTGAAACGCCTTAACAATCGTTTCAGGTCCAATTCCGGCGGGGTCGCCCATTGTCACCGCTACAAGCGGCTTATTTTCGGTAAGTATGCTATTTGTTTCCAAAGCTTTGTCAACAGAGAATCAGAAAACGCCTTCTATTTCATTTACCTAAGAATTGCGTCTTAATTTTTTTATTTTTCCTGAAGAAGCTTTGCTAGAAGTTGAAGACAATATCTTAGGACCAGAATTTTTAACTTGTTTACTTACAAAACTTTCATATTCTTTGAAGTTTTCGATAAATAAACCAGCCAATTCGCGAGCTTTTTTATCGTAATCTTCGGCCCGCTTCCAAGTATTTCTTGGATTCAAAACTTCATCTGGAACTCCCGGACAAGATACTGGGATGTTCAACCCAAAAATGGGATCGGCAAAAGTTTCTACTTGGTTTAGACTACCGTCTAATATCGCATTAACCATGGTTCGGGTATGCGCAATTTCCATTCTTTTCCCAACTCCATATGGCCCTCCTGTCCAACCTGTATTTACCAGCCAACAATCAACGCCATGTTTTGCAATTTTTTCGCCCAAAAGGTTCGCGTAAACTGTGGGATGCAAAACCATGAAAGGAGCGCCAAAACAAGTGCTAAAAGTCGCCGAAGGCTCTCGACTTAATCCTTTTTCTGTTCCCGCAACTTTTGCGGTATAACCCGAAAGAAAATGGTACATCGCCTGATCAGGAGTTAGTTTGGATACGGGAGGCATGATACCAAAGGCGTCGCAGGTTAACATCAAAACCTGTTTAGGATGATCTCCTATTCCTGACAATTCTGCGTTTGGAATATGGGAAATAGGATAGCCAGCTCTAGTATTTTCCGTCAAACTAGCATCGTTTAAGTCTAAACGCCGAGATTCGCTCATAACGACATTTTCTAAAACCGTTCCAAATCGACGAGTACATTGATAAATATCCGGCTCAGCTTCAGCGGATAAACGAATAGCTTTCGCATAACAACCGCCTTCAAAATTGAAAACGCCATTATCGCTCCATCCGTGTTCGTCGTCTCCAATCAGCTTTCGATGTGGATCGGTAGAAAGTGTAGTCTTACCCGTGCCTGACAGACCAAAAAATATAGCCGTGTTGCCCTTGTCATCCATATTAGCGGAGCAATGCATCGACAATACGTTATCGCGATTTGGTAACAGGTAATTCAAAATCGTAAATACTGATTTTTTAATCTCGCCCGCATAACTGGTTCCTCCAATAAGAACCAATTGCTTGCCAAAATCTACGATAACAAATACTTCGGAATTCGTTCCGTCAATAGCGGGAACAGCTTGAAACCCGGGAACATTGATTATAGTAAACCCAGGGTTGTGGGATTGTAGCTTTTCCTCGTCTTTAATCTGGATGAAAAGATTTCTAGAAAATAAGCTGTGCCATGCTGTTTCAGTAATAACCCTTATGTGAAGACGATGACTGCTATCGGCGCCGGCATAACAATCTTGGACATATAAATTTCTACCTTGTATATACGCCAAAACTCGAGAGTATAACGCGTCAAATTTCTCCGGCGCGAACCCTTTATTAACTTTACCCCATGCGATATTTTCCTGGCTGGAAGGTTCTTGGACAAAAAACTTATCATTAGCCGCTCTACCGGTATGCTCTCCCGTGGTTACAACTATTGGGCCTAAATGGGATAAGCGTCCCTCGTCATTCTTAATAATGTGTTCATAAAGCTCTGGAGTGGATAGATTCCAAAAAACTTCCTTTACGTTTTTAATACCATGATGTCCTAATCCTACCTCATGCTTCTTTTCTTTACCTTTCATCTACCTTCCTCCCGACAAGCGGCTTAAATCCCTTAAATATTTGTTTTTTTTATTTTTACAACCAGCAAATTCAAATTTATCGAAATATAGAGAGGTGGCTTTATTATTTGCTAGTAAATTTGAAAGAAATTTTCAAATTGTATGGCCGAAGAACCGAAAAATCCTTTTTAATCAATTTAACATATATTCAAATAGTTTAAAACGAGTTTCGGGAAATTAGAAAATACTTTATTAGATTCTCTATAAATAGTAATCTTTATCCTTTTCCAAACCTTAGATTTAGGTTTTAATACCCCTAATGAGGTTTAGGTCGATTTTCCGGATGAGCTCAAAAAAAAAGATTATCTACACCGATAAAACTCCTTTTAACTATATCGTTGTGATTGAGTACGACGATATCCGCGAATTATGGTTCAAAGGCCCTAACGATTATTTTTTACAAAGTAGAATCTCCACAAAAAACCTGATTACTCCCCGAATGACCTATTCACAATTATTATTGGCTGGGCTATTTTTTACGCCTTCCCCTAAACAAATTTTAGTTATAGGAGTTGGCGGCGGTCTTGTGCCTCATTATTTTTCCCATTATTTTCCCAATGCAAAGATTGACGCAGTCGATGTGGATAAAAAAGTCATCGAAGTCTCTAAAAAATTTTTCTTTTTAAAGGAAACGGAAAATGTAAAAACACACGAAGCCGATGGTCGGCTTTTTATTCAAAATCAAATAGGAAAGGTGAAATACGATTTTATTATCTTAGACGCTTTTAAAAGCGGTTCTGTGCCCTTTCACCTAAAAACACTTCAATTTTACGAAGAGATTAGATCAATTCTAGCTCCAGGCGGAGTTGTGGCTTCTAATTTATATGGGCAAAGCAACGCTTTAAAACCAAACGATTTAAAGACTTTTTCAGAAATCTTCAAACAAATTTACCTTTTTGAAGATCCGGACAAAATATCCACCCTTTTATTTGCAACACAATCAGAAAATAGAGTCCTGAAAAACGAATTTAAAGCTAGATCAATTAAGCTTATGGAAATGCACTCCTTTTCAACTTCTCTAGAAGCTATTGCCGAAATGTTTGTTCCAAACGAAACTTTAAAAAAAATGGCTTTCGTTTTTAAAGATAATTTTCAAAAAAACCAACTTAAAGAAGCTGCAAAAAAAAATAACCTCGACAATGAGGAACCCCGCCCTTATGCAATAGTTAATCACAACCCAGACTAACTTAATAACAGCTATGGAATATCGCTATGATCAGTAGCTAAATCTCCAACAACTGTTTTTCCAAATATTTAACCGGCGTTTTTATTCTTACTCTTCATGACGTCTATACTAAAAAAATTCCAAATCTCTTTTTTTACGTTTTTAATTTGGACAGCCTATTTTTGCCTCTACCTAATTACAGCTCCGACTACATTGCCTGAAGGCGACGAAGCAATTTTGCTGGGAGTTGGGCACCGGATAGCTACTCATGGTTTTTCAGAGCTGCCCCAAAACAATAAATTAAAAGATTTTAGTTCCTATGGATTCTTTAAATCTGGTTTCAGCAAATATGGTATTGGACAATCAATACTCGATATTCCAGTAACCGAAGCGTTTCTTAACGCAAAAAAAGCAAAAAACTCAGAAGAATTTAGATCCGCTATTTTAAAGTTATATTCGTTGCCCGCCTCAATAGGCGCAACGACAAACGCTCTTTTTTTTCTAATTTGCTTAAAGTTAGGAAGGCGCCTTGATTCGGCTTTTATTTTAGTCGCGATACTTGGAGTAACGACTATGATTTGGCCATACACTCAAACCCTATTTTCTGATCCTACTTTAGCCCCCTGTTGGCTTTTGGCCCTCTATTCTCTCCTACACTTTCGAGATACAAATAAAAATACTTATTTAGGAATCGCTGGGGCGGCGCTTGGTTTTGCTTTTTTGAATAAAGTTGTCGCCGGTTATGCGATACCTTTGTTTACTTTATATTTTCTACATCTCTTATGGAAAAAGCATTCAATAAAGAATTCGAAACATTCTTTTTTTTCCAGACAAACAACATATCCTGTTTTTTGCTTCCTGATGCCTCTTACGCTTATGGTTGGGCTATTTCTTTACTATAATTATGTTCGCTTTGGCCAAGGGTTTTCTTTTGGGTATTCTAATTTTAATAGTTACGATGCTAGAGACACTATCTTTGGATTTAACGTTCCATTTTTAGCCGGTTTGCACGGCCAGCTTTTAAGCTCGGGCAAAGGATTTTTCTTTTACAATCCTTCATGCTTATTAATGTTTTTAGGCTGGAAAAATAGTTTTACAAAAAATAAAGCGGAAACCATTCTAATGGCTCTTTTGATTGGAGGAGCTCTCGCAATTTACAGTTCTTGGTTTGCATGGCATGGAGATTGGTGTTGGGGATTGCGTTTTCTATCTTGTATGCCTCCATTTTTTCTACTCATTGCCGGCCCTTTTGTAGATAATTTGGTTACAAAAATTAAATCAAAAAGTTCAAAAGCTTTAATCACGGCAAGCTTGGCTTTAATTTTAGTCACAATATCTTTCGGAATTCAAATATTAGGAGTTGGGATAAAAAGCAATCAATATATACTAAAGGCGTCTCAAGTTAATCTTTTAAAGGGAAAGTTTTTCGACCTAGACTGGCCCATCCGCGACGACTCTCTCCAAATACATTTTATTCCAGAATTTTCGCCTATTGCCGGTCATCTTTGGATGCTTAAAACGATATACTATCGCGATACTCCGGAACATCAAAAGGTTTACGAAAACCCACCCTGGATCAGCTTAAATTCTCAATGGAAACCCAAAAATATTAAAAACGAAGATTTTAAACTTAATATTTGGTGGTTAAACTCATGGGAAAAAGAGCTGGCCCAAAACTCCCCACCCATGATCAAAGTAGCTCTACTTTTTATCTTATTTTTATTATTATTTGCCACAGGGATAGTTCAAGCTTTCTGGCAACAAAACTTAATTGATTGCAGTAAATAAAATATAGATTTTCTTATAACCGCAATGCCCAATTCACTTCTGACAACGAAATTTTTCATCAAAACCAATAAGGTTATTTTATTGGCCGGATTCATCTGGCTGGCTTTTTTCAATTTTTATCTATTTACAGCTCCATCTGATTTGCCTGAAGGAGACGAAGCAATCATATTGGGCGTCGCGGACAGAGTATCTCGTTATGGTTTTTCTTGGTTGCCTCCAAACGCAAACCATAACCAACGTTATAGTTCCTATGGCTTTTTCGATTCCGGGTTTAGCAAATACGGATTGGGACAATCCTTATTGTCCATTCCATTTACAGAATCTTTCATAGAAGCTAAAGAAACTGAAAACTGGGAAACATTTGCCAATGCAATGCTTCGTTTATTTTCGCTTCCTGCGGCAATAGGAGCTTCAACGAACGCTCTCTTTTTTTTAGTTTGCATAAAACTAGGCAGGAGAATCGATACGTCGTTTCTTTTAACTTTTGTTTTAGGTTTGGCCACCGTGGTTTGGCCTTATGCGCAAACCTATTTTTCTGACCCTACATTGGCTACTTGTTGGCTATTAGCTATTTTTTCTTTCTTATCCTATAAAGAACGGAAACAATGCTATTGGCTGGCAATCGCTGGGTTTGCGATCGGCTTTGCAATATTAGACAAAATTGTCGCCGCCTATACCGCTCCAATATTTGGTTTATATTTTCTTTATTTATTAAAATATTCAACGGCTACTACAGAAAAACAAAATTCCATTTTCTCTAAAGCGTCGATTGTACCAACAATTTGGTTTAGCCTCCCTTTAGCGATCTCGCTTTACTTCATTCTTTATTATAACCACGTTCGTTATAGCAGTTGGCTGGCATTAGGATATACGGATAGCGGAACATATGATTATAGAGATACCGCTTTTGGTTTTAATGTCCCGTTTTTTTCCGGGCTTTACGCGCAAATTTTTAGTTCCGGAAAAGGATTTTTCTTTTACAACCCCTCTTGTCTTTTAGCGTTCCCAGGTCTTAAAAAAAGTTTTTACAATAACAAAGCGGAAACACTAATGATTGGTTCAATCATTCTAGGCCTTTGGCTTATATTGAGTACCTGGTACGGTTGGCACGGAGACTGGTCTTGGGGACTTAGGTATTGGTGTTGCATGCCTCCGTTTTTCTTGATCCTGGCAAGTCCGTTTATCGATCAAATGATTTTAAATATTAGAAAACGAATTAAAAATTGGTGGAATTCCGCAATTTTAGTCAGCGCAATTATTATTCTTTCTTTTTTCATCCAAACGCTTGGCGTTCTTATCAAAAGTAACCATTACATTTTAACTGCGGCAGAAGTTGAAGTGTTTCAAGGAAAATTTTTCAACAAAGATTGGCTCATTCGCGACGATTCTCTCCAACTCCACTTTTTCCCAGAGTTTTCTCCAATAGCGGGACATCTTTGGATGATAAAAGTGCTTTTTTATAGGGACAGTCCTAAATTGCCAGAAATAACATCCAGCCAACCTTGGGGCGCCCTAAACGAACTTTGGAAGATAAAAAAGATAAACCCTGACTATTTTCGCTACAATATTTGGTGGATGCATATATGGGTGAATCAACCAGAGAATATTAATTCCATATTAATTAAGGCGGGTTTTCTCTTTACAATTTTTTTATCGCTTTCAATATTAGGCTTCCGACAAGCTTTTAAAACTTAAGAAGGTGGAAATTAAGCTTTAGATGGGCTTGTCTGAAAATCTTCAATGCGGTTGGTTCTAACGGCTCGCCACCCTTCCATTCCAACAAAAACTGCAAGTCCAATAAGAACTGACGCAGTAATACCAAGGAAGTAATTCGGTTGAGGAGAAGAAATAAACTTATATCCTTGCCAAGCTAGAGCGCCAATTGTAGTAAAGACCATAAATATAGCCGGATACAAAGTGTACTTCGATGGCTTTTTAATTCCAATGAGATAAGAAGAAATAACAAATAAAGCCACTGCGGCGATTAATTGATTTGTAGCTCCAAAAATCGGCCATATCTTCTGCCATCCATCGGTGGCTCCAATTAAATAAGCTAAGAAAACAATGATACCCGTGGCTAAATATTTATCGCATAAAAAAGGTAGGTTTTTTCCAAGAGCTTCCTGGGTAATAAAGCGGGTAATTCTAACTCCAGAGTCTAAAGTCGTTAGAACAAAAGTATTAAGAGCTAACACCGCGATCATTGAGGAAATAGAGAATCCAAGAATGGGTAACATTTGGCTTACAATATTGCCATAACCATTGCCAAAGGCAAGTATCCAACCTCCACTTTTTAAAGTTTCGCGAAACCCTAGAGTTTGCATATCAATATTACCGCTAGCGGGCGCAACCCAGTATAAACCGCCTCCAACTAATAAAACGGTAACAACAGCGACAACACCCTCGGTCAACATACCTCCATAACTTATAAAACGCCCCTCACTTTCCTTCGCTAACTGCTTGGAAGTGGTTCCGCCAGCCACTAACGAATGAAACCCGGACACTGCCCCGCATGCAACTAGAACAAATAACATGGGCCAAAGGGGTCCCTGTCCATCTGAATAACCGCCAAGAAAAGCTGGAGTATTTAGTTCTGGGCGAACCCATAGCAAACCAACGATTCCTAGAGACATAGAACCAAACAAAATATACGTTGATAAGTAATCTCTTGGCTGAAGCAAAACTTGAACAGGAGCTACCGAAGCAATTGCCGCATACGTCAACAAAACGACAAACCAAATTTTAAGCGAGGTAAAACCGAATACTTCTTGAGGAAGTTCAATCGGGTATTTAAATCCTATATAAATGCTTAGCAGCAAGCAAATCACTCCAATGAACGAAGCGACTGTTAAATTTGCAGATCTTTTGTAAATTGCCCATCCCATAACAATCGAAATAGGGATAATTGCAAAAGTGGGAAAAACTGTTTGCGGCTGTGCGATTAAAGTTTTTGCGGCCACAACGCCAAAAACAGCAATCACTAGAAGCATTGCCAGTAATAAAAACGCTGAAAATACGGCTTTGGAATGTCCCCCCATAGAACCTTCCGCAATATCCGCTATAGAACTGCCTCGATTACGAACAGACACCATTAACGTTACATAATCATGAACAGCGCCGATAAAAACATTCCCTAATAATATCCAGCAAATAGTTACCGCCCAACCAAAATGATGCATAGCCACTATTGGACCTATAACGGGTCCAGCTCCGGCGATTGAAGCAAAATTGTGTCCGAATAAAACCAAAGGTTTGCTAGGGACATAATCAACTCCATCATTTTGCTCATGCGAAGGGGGAGCCTTAGAATCATCTG
This sequence comes from uncultured Nitrospinota bacterium, assembly GCA_964344185.1. GTDB lineage: Bacteria > Nitrospinota > Nitrospinia > Nitrospinales > JAJDAT01 > JAJDAT01. Next base: position 261,460 of record CAYFMN010000001.1, on the reverse strand, counting down.
GCTGTATTACGTCCTTGTCGAGAAGTCCGCCATAAAACCTATAACCTATAAAGTAAAAATAAAGGCAGGAAAATGTCAGAATACAAAAAACTAACATTCAATTAATTCCCTTTAATTACAAAACCTTAAATCCAGTTAACTCTAAACTTTTGAAAGGCTCAAAGCCCGATAACGCTATTTTAACGTTATCTTCCAGCATCAAAATTTTGGATAAGTTGAACTTAATGCCATGAACATAAAAACAGTTATAAACGTTCTCATCATAAGGAGAATCAAATGTTATTTTCGTTTCAACCGCTCTCCCCAAACAACAATTAACTTCTAAGTCGATAACGTTAACCGTTACTTCATCGTATTTTCTTGAGTTTAGAAAAACCAACGCGGAACTTTCTAAACTAACTCTCAAAACAAACTCTCAATCTGTATAGTTTGATGGCGTTCAGGACCGGTAGAAATAGTCATAAAATCAACGCCAATTAATTTTTGAAGTTCATCAATATAGCGTCTGGCGTTATCAGGCAATTCATTAAAAGAATTAACGCCCGAGGTATTAGCTTTCCATCCAGGAAATTCTTTGTATATAGGTTCGCAATCTTCTAGTAGTTCAGCGTTTGCGGGAATTCCTGGAACTTCTTTACCATTATATCGATAACCAACGCAAACTTGAATCGAATCAAACGAATCTAAAACGTCAATTTTGGTCAAAACCATTTTATCAATTCCATTTAAAGCAACAGCGTATTTTGCAACAACGGCGTCAAACCAACCACAGCGACGCGGCCTTCCAGTAGTCGCGCCGAATTCATGGCCTTTTTTTCCTAACTCCTCTCCTTTTGCATCCTTTAACTCAGTCGGAAACGGTCCTCCCCCAACTCTTGTTGTATAAGCCTTAACAATCCCAACAACCCTATCAATTTTAGTTGGCGGGATTCCTAATCCTGTGCAAGCTCCACCGGCTGTCGCATTTGATGAAGTTACAAACGGATAAGTTCCATGATCTACATCCAACATAGTTCCTTGAGCCCCTTCGCATAGAACCCTCTTATTTTCGGAAATTTTTTGGTGGATCATAGTTTGAGTGTCCGTCGCAAAACGCATTAGAGTATCTTGATATTTAATAACCTGATCGTATAAACGATCAAAATCTAAGAAATCTTTTTTATAAACATTTTGAAAAATAGATTGCTTATCCTCAAAATTAGCTTTTAGTTTTTCCTTTAAAACATCTTTATCAAAAAAATCTCCAACTCGAATTCCAAAGCGAGCTATCTTATCCGCATATGAAGGCCCTATTCCTCTTCCAGTCGTTCCGATCTTTTGACGATTATTCGAGCTTTCGCTAACTTGGTCGGATAACTGATGATATGGCAAAATTATATTAGCGCGAAGGCTAATGGCTAATCGATTATCTAATTCCACTCCTATATCTTTTAATTGATCAACTTCTTCTTGCAAAGCGGCAGGATCTACAACAACCCCGTTACCAATAATACACAGCTTATCTTTTCGAAAAATACCAGATGGAATCAAATGCAAAACAAATTGTTTTCCATCCACATAAATAGTATGGCCAGCATTATGCCCTCCTTGATAACGAGCAATGACGTCCGTATCTTCAGAAAGTAAATCAATCGCTTTTCCTTTTCCCTCATCGCCCCATTGGACGCCTACTACAACTGCAACTGGCATAAAAAACCCTTAAAAAATCAAACTGCTTGAGAGTTAAAAATAACTAGAAAACAAACTTTGAAATCATCAAAGTCTATATTCTTTTTCATCGCGCTAAAATCCGTATTGTATTGTTAATTTTTTATCTTATAAAGTCAACCCATCGGTTTTAGAGCTTATTTACTTTGTCACAATGGACTCAACAATCAGCTAAAAAGTTCCACTAGACTAAACAAGAGCGCACACCGGCTTCCAACCTATCTCTATCTAAATTTCGACCAATAAAGATCATTCTATTTTCCCTGGGATCATTACCCCATTCCCGATCTTCGCGACTCTCAAACATCATATAAACTCCATGGAAAATAATGCGGTTATTATTATCCGGCACAGATAATATGCCTTTAGAACGAAAAACATCCATTCCCTCCATAATGCCTAACATACGAAGCCACATTAAAAACCTTTCAATATCTATATCTCCTTCTAGAACAATGCCAACAGATGAAATCTCTCCAGAATGTTCATGCTCTTCATGACTTTCATGATTCATTAACTTATTTAGTTCTTCCGCATCTTTTAATTCGAAACCCTTAACGTCAAAAATTTTATCCAAATCAATTTGAGAGTTTTTTGTCCTATAAATACTGGCGGATGGATTAATTTCTTTTATTCGATTTTCTATAGCGATTAATTCATCATTAGAAACCAAATCAATTTTATTAATCAAAATGACATTAGAAACCGCTATTTGCTCCCATGAAACGTCTATATCTTCTAAATGTCTCCAAAAATGTTTTGCGTCTACGATATTAGTTGAACTATCTAGCCGCAATCCATTTTCGATCTCATCTTCTACAATAAAAGCTTGCGCCAAAGGACCGGGAGAAGCCAGCCCCGTACACTCGATTAGAATAGAATCAAAACGATCTCTACGCTCGAATAGTTTATTTAAAGTTTTAATCAAATCCCCTTTAATAGAGCAGCATACGCAACCATTACTCATTTCAAATATATCTTTATCGGCTCCGACGACCAAATCGCGGTCAACGCTAATTTCTCCAAATTCATTTTCAATAACCGCAATACGTTTTCCATGGGATTGCGTCAAAATATAATTTAACAAAGTTGTTTTTCCAGAACCAAGACAACCTGTTAACAATGTTACGGGAATCCTATTTTCCGATTGCTCTTCCATACTTTCTCCTAAAAAAAACAAACTCCAACAAAACCGCCATTTTGGATTACTTTATGAAAAATAGTGTAATATCATGATAAATATTTTTAAAGGCTATCATTGATAGTCCAATAAAACCAAGTTTTTAGCCTATTAATAACATGAACGAAAAAAAATTAGCTCTCATTTTAGTTGGACTGCTGGGAACTGGATGCGTTGGCGTTTTATTTATTGTCGTTCCTTGGTTAACGGGCCGCGGTTTTGTTAATTGGAAACAAAATATGATTGACGACGCTTTAATTTTTGGAGTAATAGGAACTATAGTTTACGGCCTCTATGTGGGCACTAAATCTCACAAATAATTTTACCCTCCATTTGCTCTCTCCAAGAATCAATGAAAATTTCTTTTCTGTGCTTTGACATTTCAGATAACTCGTTTGCAAGAGCAGCTTTACTAGCGGACGCTATATCTTCTGAACATGAAGTGGAGCTTTTAGGTCCAGCAAAGCAAAATAAAGTTTGGGAACCTTTAAAAAACTGTGTCCATCCTGTTAAGTTATTTCCTTGGAAAAGATATCCAAGTTTTCTAAGCGTAATACCTAAAATTGTAAAAGAGGCGGATGGAAATTTAATATTTGCTTGTAAGCTAAGACCTACTAGTTTTGGTATTTCTTTATTAACTAAACGTAAAACTCCTATTCTATTAGACATTGACGACTGGGAATTAGGATTTTTTAATCAAGCAAACTTCTGGGGGAAATTGGGCCGTTCACTAAACTTCTCAAATCCGAATGGAATGCCATATACCTGGTTAATGGAATATTTAACCGGTTTCGCGGACGGAATCACTGTCAGTAACCGTTTTTTACAAAATCGTTTTGGAGGCATACTGGCGCCCCATTGTCGCGATGTAACAAAATTGAATCCAAAAAATTTCGACAACTTAGAAAACAAAAAAAAATTGGGACTCGAAGGCAAAAAAACCTTAATGTTTTTGGGAACGCCAAGGGCACATAAAGGAATAGAAGATTTATTTTCTTTAATAGGCAAAATCAAAACGCCAAATATCCAACTAGCCGTGATAGGCGCTCCAAATTTTCCTTTTGGAAAAACAACTCAAAAGAAAAATGCATTAGAAGAAAAAGTAACTTTTCTTCCCAAAATTCCTTTTTCTGAGTTGGGAGTCTATCTTTCTGCGGCAGACGCTATTATCATTCCTCAACGCCATTCAATGGCCACTATAGGGCAAATGCCGGCAAAAATTTACGACGCAATGGCAATGGCAAAACCTATTGTGTCCACAAACGTGTCCGACATTCCAGAAACTCTTGCAGATTGCGGTTATATAGTAGAACCTGGAAATGTCGATCTGTTAGCGCAAGCGGTAGACGCTATTTTTTCTAATCCAGAAAAATCGAGAGAAATGGGGCAAAAAGCGCGAGAACGATGCGTCGAACTTTACGATATTAAAAATCTTAAAAATACTTTATTGCAACTTATCGACGAAACAATCGCAAAACGGAAAAGAAAATCTTAACTTCAGCCTTCGCTTCCAGAATTTTTTTTTGCATAATCTAAAGCCAACTGAACCTTTTCCCAAACCATATCTTCGGTAATCGCTAAAAACGCATTCGCTTGATCGCCTTGTCCAAATTTTAAATGTCCTTGATAGTCGGGCGAAAGAATTAAAAAACAATTTTCATCCTTAGGGTTTGGAGGACCGCTGTAGTCAGGATGCGTGGCCCCAAATAAAGCTATCGTAGGTACGCGTTGAGCGAACGCTAAATGCATAGGACCTGTATCAGAGGAAATTGTAAGTCGAGATTGACCAATAACAAAAGCATCTACCGGAAGCGATAACTTTTTAGTCGAAACAACTCGTTCGGTATTAAATTTTTTAACTAAAAACTCTACCCAATCTCCCTCCGTCGGGCCAGCGCCCAAAACTACATTTAGGCGCGTTTCGTCTAAAAAACGTTCAATGATTCTCATAAATCGATCAGAAGGCCATCTTCTAATATTTGAAGATGCTCCAACATTAACATATACATATTCATTTTTCGTAAAACCTATACTCTCAAGAAAACTAATGCCGTTATTTTTTGTTTCCTCACTCAGAATAAGATCCATATGCGAGCCATCGGCTCGTCCCCCAATTTTTTCTATCAGCCTCAATCTTTTTTGAATCGCATGAACAGGTCCGTCAATAAGCGCCTTATTTTCGTCAGGAATCCAAGGAAAGTCTTGAAGCCCCCAAATCTGTTCATAGTTAATATATTTCTGTACTCTGGCAAAATCTTTATTTGCGTGAAAAACTAAAACACAATCAAACCTGTGTTTTTTTAACTTGAATATAGTTTTCCACTGCAAATACCATTTTTTCTCATAACCAAACACAAAATCTAAACTTGAGTTACATTGAAACAAAGACACCCAGGATTCATTTGTTAAAAAACTGATTGCAAGGCCGGGAAACGTTTTTTTTAAAGCGCGAATAGCGGGAGTTGCCCAGAGTGAATCTCCCATTCCTGTAACGCTAACAACTAATAAAGATTTCATTATGATTAAGAAGTATTTGAATCTCTTAAATAAGTAAATTTTTTAGCATTTAAAGTATTGAAAGCTTCCTAAAAACATTAACTTCAACCAATTGGAACTAATTCCAAGGTCTTAGAAATTCCATCAATAACTTCATCGGCTAAGATCAACCTCTTACACTCGGAATTTCCCTGAAAGCATTCTTCTTTTCGTGAGGAAACATTGCAAGGTGAACATTCGAGCTTCTTATAAAACACAAGATTGGGATTGACTTGGGGAGTCCAACGCTCCGGAGAAACAGGACCAAATAAGGCAAAAACAGGAGTATTAACGGCCGCCCCCATATGCATCGGTCCGCTATTATGAGTTAATAAAAATCTTGCTTGTTTTGTCATGGCCGCAAATTCTCGCAAAGTTGTTTGAATCGCTCTCGCAGGAGTTTTCATTAACTTTAAAATTTCTCTAACTTGGGAAGCTTCGTTTGGAGCAAAATCAAATAATACCTGAATTTTGAACTTCGATTGCAATACATCTGCAACTTTGGCAAATTTCTCAGGTTGCCACTGATTATGAACAGATTCAACGCCTGGGTGTATCACCGCAAAAGGCTCTTCGGGTTTTATGCCGACTAATTTTATTTTCTGTCGAACCTCTTGTAATTCTTTTTCCAATATATGAATCGTTGGAGATTGTCGACGAATTTGAAGCCCAAGTAATTCAAGCATTTTTGCTTGAAACTCAACTGCCGGCACAGAACGATCAAATACTGGGTCTACCCTTACATTATAAAATCGAGCGCGCCGACTTCGAGCCAACCCCACTTTATATTTTGCCCCAGACAAAGCGGCTAACATCGCGCTTCTAGGACCTCCATGCATATCAATAACCATGTGGTAGCCGACTTTGCGAATGCGCTTTATTAAATCAAGCCACTGCATAGCTCCTTTCCACCCATAAGATTTAGAAAGCTTTAAAACATGGTCAATATTAGGATCATGCGAAACAATTTGATCACATGGAGTCATAGCCAAATAATCAAGCTGGCATCCGGGAAAGTTTTCTTTAATTAAAGGAAAAACAGCGGTATTTAAAGTAACGTCGCCGATCGATTTTAACCGAATCAATAATATCCTAGCTTTTTCAGGAAGATATTCTGGTTTAAATTTCATAATCTAAGTCTCTAAAAAAAGCTTTGATTTTATTTGTCAAAGTATCATATCAAATGAGAGATGCAATCGACACAAGGCCAAGGATATGCTAGATTATTTTCCCATCCCGTTCAACTGAACGATATAGGAAAGATATTTTGGACTCATTTCATCTGCTCCATTCCGAAGCCGCTACCGGCTGGGGTGGCCAGGAAATTCGAATTTTCCAAGAAAGTCAGGCCTTGGTCGAAAGAGGATACCAAGTTTCCGTCATTACACAGCCAGGAAATCCACTAGCTAAAAAATGTAAGGAGTTTCGACACCCTAAATTTTCCGTCTATTCTGTGTCGATGTCTGCATCGTGGAATCTTTTTGATTTCTGGTCTATATATCGGATATTAAAAAGAATTCAGCCGGACATCCTGCACACCCATAGTTCAATAGACAGCTGGCTTTTTTCAATGTGTGGAAAAGCCTTAAATATACCAATAGTTAGAAGTAGACATGTGTCAATTCCCATAAAAAACTATTTTCCCAAAAATGCAGTTTATTCTTACTTCCCAGATAAAATTATCGCTAGCGGCGAAACTATTAAATCAATGATGGCCAATATTTCTGGAGTTAAAGATGCTGATATATATTCAATACCGGCAGGCGTCGATACAAAACGCTTTGATTTCAATATCCCATCTAAAAAATTTCGAGAAGAAGTCCAACTAACTCCAAACCAACCATTAATCGGAAAAGTAGGAGTTATAAGAGGCTGGAAAGGCCACGATTATTTTTTAGAAGCGGCGGCAATCATTTTAAAAAAGATCCCAAATGCAAAATTTGTCATTGCAGGTTCCGGTCCTGGATTTGATGAGATCTCTCAAAAGGTAATTACAAAAGGACTAAAAAAGTCTGTTCTAATGTTAGGACATAGAGAAGATATTCCAGAAATTATGGCGGCGTTAGATATTTTAGTTTTAGCGTCTACAGGAGGAGAAGCAACATCACAAGTTATTCCTCAAGCTTTTGCGATGAAAACTCCTGTTGTAGGAACGCGCGCTGGAGGTATTCCAGAAATTATAGGCCAAGAAGAGCGCGGGGCGCTTGCAGAACCTAAAAATGGATCTGA
>CAYFMN010000001.1:224962-253799 GCA_964344185.1 uncultured Nitrospinota bacterium | reverse complement strand
GCGGATAAAATTCTCTACTTATTAGAAAATCCAACTGTTGCAAAAAAACTATCTGAAGCTGCATACGGCTATTGCCTGCAAAAGCTTACTTTTGAGGCTCAAATCGATAAAACGCTATCTGTATACAGTGATACCCTTAAAAATCGAACTTCGTTGTGAAAGTTACCTTCATCTTACCTCATTTACGAATAAGCGGCGGGGTCAAAGCCTTATTGGAATACGCTAATCGACTGACTTTGTTAGGAATTGAAACATTAATCGTAATTCCCGAAAAAGCGATTAAGTGGTACCGCGTTTTTGAATCAATTTCTAGAAATAAAAGAGGTTCTATTTCAATTGATCCAAAATCAATTGACTGGTTTCCCAATAAAGTTCCTATCATTAAAGTTCCAACAATTAAAGACACGACTATTCCCAACTCAGATATCCTGATCGCCTCATCCTGGGAAACAGCCTATGCTGCAGAAAGACTCTCTCTAAGTAAAGGACGCAAATTTTATTTTGTTCAACATTATGAAACACTCTGGACTCGAAAAAAAAGAGAGGCGGACAAAACGTATCGAATGAACTTCGAAAAGATAGTTATTTCCGACTGGCTCCAATCCATATTAATTGAAAAATTTTCACAATCATCAAAAGTTTTAGTAACTCCAGTAGATGAAAAACAATTTATCAAAAAAGAAAAGAACTGGAACGCTATTCCAAAAATTTGTTTGATGCATCACAATTACGATTGGAAGGGATATGACGATGGCATTAAGTCTCTGCGCCAATCTTTTGATCAAAACCCTAATTTTAAACTAGTGGTTTTTGGAGAAAAATTAGAAGACCCAAGTCCTCTACGTCAGAACATCGGTTTTGATTTTAAATATTTTTATCGACCAACAGGCGACGCTATTAGAGATCTATTCTTTAATTGCGATATTTATCTTTGTCCCAGCTGGTATGAGGGATTAGGGATGCCCGCAATGGAAGCAATGGCGGCCCGATGTGCGTTAATAACGACAGATACTGGAGGTTCTCGTAACTATGCTATAGACGGAAAAACAGCGTTGGTTTCTCCTCCTAAAGACGTCAAAGCCCTATCAGAAAACATTGTCAAATTAACCGGAAACTTTGAACTGAGAAAAAAACTTTCGGGAAATGGATATAATAAAATAAAAGAATTTGATTGGGATAAGAATTGTCGACAACTTATAGAACTTTTTGAACAATCCCCTAAAGACAAATGAAAATTGCAATTATAAGACAAAAGTACGCCCCTTACGGAGGAGCTGAAAAGTTTTCCGCTCAATATATTGATCGTTTGGCGCAGTTAGGCTATGAGGTCCATGTATTTGCTAGAGAGTGGAAAACCTCAGGACATCCCAATGTCCGTTTGCATCCTATATCTGTTAAGTCTAAATCTTCCACCTTAAGGCTTTTAGAATTTAATCAAGAAATAGAACGAGAACTTTCTAAACATTCTTTCGACATAATTCAAAGTCATGAAAGAACCACATTTCAAGATATTTATCGAGCCGGAGACGGGTGTCACAAAGAATGGCTCGCACAGAGAAAAAAATATTATCCTATTAAAGGCTTGCTATCTTTCTTAAATCCTTTCCATTGGGCCGTCCTCAAAATTGAACGCGAGATATTTGCTCCGGAAAATTATAAAAAAATTGTAGCCATCTCCCAAATGGTAAAAAAAGATATTCAATACCATTACAAATTACCGGATAAAGACATATCTGTAATATATAATGGAACTTCTTTAAAGCGATTTCATCCTAGTAACAGGTCTGAATATTACCGTTACATTCGTCAAAAGTTAGATATACCGCCAAATGCTATTTCTATCCTCACAATAGGATCTGGATTTGAGCGCAAAGGGCTTAAATTCTTAATTAAGTCTTTGAAATATTTAGAAGCTAAAGATTGGCGATTAATTGTAATTGGACGAGGCAATTGGAAAAAATTTAGGAGTTACGCTTCTTGGAAAAATCGAAATAAATTAATTCATATTCCGCCCCCTATAGAAATGATCGAGCAATATTATGCAGCCGCAGATATCTTTGCTCTGCCATCGCTTTATGAACCGTTCGGCAACGCCAATCTTGAAGCTTTGGCTTCAGGGCTACCGGTTGTAACAAGTAAAAATAGCGGAGCCGCTGAACTGATTACCCATAAACTTAACGGAATGGTGGTGCAAAATCCGGGAGATCGTCGCGAAATTGCCGCGCATCTTAATTATTTAAACGACAAATCAATTCGGGAATCCATGGGACGCCAAGCTCGCAGACTTGCTGAAGAATATTCCCAAGAAAAAAATATCGAAAAAATGGTGAGACTTTATAAAAATCTAGAATTAACTCCAACGAGCTGATTAACTTTCAAAAACAATTCTTTTATTATGATTTATTTCTATTTCTTTAGGTCTATATGAACGTTTTAGTTACGGGAGCGACTGGTTTTTTAGGAAAATATTTGTTGCCAAAACTTAGGGATCGTGGTCATGACATAACAGTATTAACCCGCAATATAGATTCCGCTAAATTCTTTCTTCCTGTTGCTTGTAATATTTTAAAATGGGAGCCTCTTCACGAAAACCTTGATCCCAAAATATTTAAAAATATTGACGCCGTAATTCATCTTGCTGGCGCTGGAATCGCCGATAAACGATGGTCGCTAAATAGAAAATATGAAATCGAAAGATCGAGAATTTTTTCTACTCGCAATTTAATTAACGCTTTAAAAAAATTAGAAACAAAACCAAAAATTTTTTTAGGCGCTTCCGCCATTGGTTTCTATAAAGAGAGTTCCGAAAAATCTTTAGAAGAGGACGAACCAAAGGGTCAAGGTTTTTTATCTAACTTATGCGCAGAATGGGAAAAAGAAATTTTTAGCGCAAAAAATTTAGGTATTAGAACAGCAGCGTTTCGCATAGGATTTTTGATTGGACGCGGCGGTGTTGCTATGGGTCACCTATTACCAATTTTCAAATTGGGTTTAGGAGGACCGCTAGGTAGAGGACATCAAATCGTTAGTTGGGCGCACGTTGAAGATTGCGCCAAAATGTTTGTACATGGCTTAGAAAACGATTCGCTTAATGGCATCTATAATGCCGTGGCTCCACAACCTGTATCAAATAAAACGCTTGTAAAAACCCTTGCGGGAAAATTAAACCGGCCTACTTGGATTCCAACTCCGGCTTTTTGCGTGAAACTAGTCTTGGGTGAAATGTCCCAGCTATTACTGGAAAGTAAAAATATTTCATCAAAAAAAATTCAAATCTCGGGTTTTCTATTTGATTACCCGGATATAAACTCTGCTATAGAAGAAATATGCTCAACCCCAAACCACCATATTCAAACAGAACAATGGGTCCCCTTAAAAACTAACTATACTTTTAAATTTTTTAGCAATGCTTACAATTTAGAAAAAACTATGCCCTCTTTTCTAAAGTTCAAGATTAATAGGCAATCTACCCTAAGAACAAAAGACGGCTCCCGGTTATCTTTTTCATTTAATTTTTTAGAAATCCCTTTTCGATGGAAATCAAAGATAATTGAATGGAAGCCACCTTATCACTTTGTAAATATACAATTAAAGGGCCCTTTTGATTATTGGCAACACACGCATAGTTTTGAGGAATCTAACGGTGGGGCGCTAATACGCCAAAATATCGAATTTCGATTTCCATTTGGTCCTATTGGCGAATTACTTGGAAATATTTTAATCAAAGATAAACTTAAAAATATTATTATCCTTCATTTAAAAAACGCTCAAGAGTTTTTCTCTCATAAAAAATCTTAAGTGGATCAAAACAACCCCAAAAACTATTTCTAGATATTAGCAGTTTGACAGGTCAAAAAATGACAAAAATTGTCACCCCTTACAATATTTATAAAGGAAAATAACTTAAAGATTTACATTAAAACCAAATAAACCCATAAAATTCAACACAAAAAAAGAAACTTTGAGCGGCATAATATTTGCTTATTTCTTTAAAATTATTAAATAGGGAGGATTATGATGGTATCAAGAGTAATGAAAAATGAAAAAGGATTTACCCTGATTGAATTGTTAATTGTTATTGCGATTATTGGAATTTTAGCCGCGATAGCAATCCCACAGTTCACTCAATATAAAGAAAGGGCTTATAACTCAAATGCTAAAGCCGATTTACATAATATCTATTTAGCCTGTAAAGCCTATTGGTCAGACAATACTTCGTCAACAGCTTGTAGCACAGGGGCTATTACCGACACCTCATATGGATATACACAAGGAACGGATGTTTCGGTAGGAATTTCCTCTACTGCCGAAAGCACTTTTACTGCTACTGCTCAACATTCTAGTAGCACAACCACCTATACAATTGATAGCGCCGGAAATATTACATAAAAGCTCTGGTTAAACTAAAAGTTTTATAGCTTAAAAATAAAGCCATTCCTCAGATCATCGAGGAATGGTTTTTTTTTATAAAAATAAACCAAAATTTTAGTATTGTAAGAAACTCAAACTCCCGGCGGTAAAGTATACGATTCGGCAATCATAACAATCTGACTTTTGTTTAACGCTAAAAAGTCGGATTGAAAAAGCAACTTCTCTGTCGCTATTGAATAAACTTTTGCTTCGCCAATAGCCACATATGACTCATCTCCACGGTTTAAAGCGTCCAATAAACGAGATCCAGGTAAAATCTGAATCTCACCTTCAATTTTTTCGTTATTAGTCCTAATAATAACTTCTAATTTTTCTTTTTTTAGATGGGCCTTGTAAACCATATAAATTACTCCAAAACGAAACTTATAAAAAGTTTCAAATCAAACTTTTTTCAAATCTCTCAAAGTATCCACCTGAAAACCATATTAGTTTATATTTAGCTTTCAACAATTTTCGCTAATCGCAATAAACGAGAGCTAATCTTCAAACCCGCTTTCCTTGAGTTTTTCAAATTAACTTCCATACCAAGTTTTCCTTTTGACTCAGTCAGGTTAATCATACCACCCAATCGAGCAAAATTTGGAACATCCCCTATTAACAACACCGATGCGCCTTCAAAATCCTTTAATACTTTTGGCAACATTTGCTTTTTAGATTGAGAAATGAAAAAAACGTGACAGTTTTTCTTATCGTCATCATTCTCGCCATATTTTTTTATAACTAACTTTAGGCCTTTTGCACTGATAATTCTTAAGCTTTTAAAACCTTCAAATAATTCCTCTTCTCCTAACACCGAAATCACGAACGTTGTACCTTCTTTATTCGGCCACTCAACAAAATCAATTATTTTTAAGACAAAAGCCGCCTTAACCTGAGAAACAAAAATATCGGCGCTAATGTTAGAAATAAGAAAAAAACATTGAAAAGATAAAATACAGGCTACAAATATGCCTAAAAAACTATTCTTAATCCTGAATGAAAACAACTATGCCTGCTAATATCATTTAAAGTGAAGAATAATTGCATTAAGGCTAAAGCACATTAAAAAGTCGCTTCAACCTAGTAAACAACTGTAACCATACTAAAACTGATAACTAAATTTACCCAAAACGCTTCTTGGAACCTGAGTAGAAAAGCCGCCCCTATCCGGCCCAAATTCAGGGTGGTCAGGGTCCAGAATATTAAAAACTCCAAGACTAATATTTATATTTTTAATTGGATTCCATCCCAGACGGATATCCAATCGAGTATAACCAGGGATATTATTCTCAACAGAGCCATCTCCTTCTAATTTATTCACAAAATAAATCAACGAATCCAACTCAAAGTTTTTGGGTAAATCTAAATAAGATCTAAAATGAAATTGAAACTCCGGACTTTTGTTTTCTAAAGGTTGCAAAAAATTATCGGCGCTAGAACCGTCTACATGCAATTGAACTTCTAACCAGGTAAAGGAGGCATTCAATTTCCACCAATCAGTCACATCCCATTTTCCGCTTAATTCCGCCCCATAAGTTTCGCCAAACCCTTTATTTTCAAAAGTTATTGGAAATATTAGTTTAGTCGGTTGAGGAGAAGTTTCTACAAAAACACTCGATGGCTCAGCGGTTATTAAATTATCGTAATCGTTATAAAAACCGGATATATCTATCAAAAAATTTGATTTAATTCTAAATCGGTAACCAAGCTCATAAGCGATTAAATACTCTGTATCAAAATTGTGACTTCCTGAATTCCTTAAAAAAACTGATCCGTTTGCGGATGGAATTACAGAACCGGTAATATTTATTCCATCTTCCGACCTGGAAGGAGTTCGAACGGCTCGCGAAATAGATCCCCAAATCGTATGATTTTCCTTGGGCGTTAATAAAAATCTAAAGTTTGGTTGAATTTCAATTCCAGAATAATTATTCCAAGAAAGTTTTGAACCGAGAGTAAGCCGTAATTTATCTTCTAGCAGACTAATCTCGTCTTGGATAAAGCTATTAGATATTAGGCTTAATCTATCTTCATTAGGAAAAGAAGTAGCAACTCCTCCATTGAGTTTATCAGTAATAAACCTTTGTCCAACTCCCCAAACAATATGCTGGTTCTTAAAAATTTTTGTCGAATGTTGGAAATCTAAATCTGTTGTGTAAATAGATTGCCTAAGAACTCGCTCTTTTCGCTTTGCTACATCGTAGTAAAACTGGAATCTCATATTGGAATCAGGAGTAGAGTTCCTCTCTAAGCGAGCTAATAAATTACCTCCGCTAACTTGAACATCCTCATCGGAAGTTTAACTAAAAGGAGTTGTAAATGATTCTACTAAAACGCTTCTAGTTCCTGAGTTTCCTCTGTAATAATCACCTTGAACAGTAATCGTATTTTTCTCGGTTACATCGGAGTCCATTCGAAACCCACCACGGGCCGCATCCCATCCATCTGAACCTTCTACACCATCGGAATCGTCAAAATTATCCCGATTAAAATACTTTAAATACCCTCTATAATCTCCTTTCGACGCTAATTTTCCACTATATCTCAACGCTCCAAAACCTTTTTCAACTGACCCCACACCGCCTTCAGCATAAGCTCCTTGGGTATCCGAAGCTTTTTTAGTAATTATATTTATAACCCCATTGGCTGCATTTGCTCCCCAAAGAGTTCCTCCGGGTCCTCTTATAACTTCAATTCTATCAATATCGGCCAATAAAGTGTCCTGAACATCCCAATAGACCCCAGAAAAAAGAGGCGTATATACAGACCGTCCATCAATAAGAACTAACAACTTATTCGAGAATCTTTCTTGAAAACCACGAGAAGTTATGGCCCATTTATTAGCGTCAATAGAAGCGACTTCTAAGCCTGGCGCCAAACGCAACGCCTCTGGTATATTTTGCGCCCCTGAACGACGAATATCTTCGCTAGAAATTACATAAACAGCCGCCGCTGCCTTAAATGGACTTTCTTCTCTTTTTGAAACGGAAAAAATGGGTATGTCCATTAAGTTTTCTAAACTCAGCTTCTTTAAATCTTTTGGATTTTCTTTTAATTGCTCAATATCGTAACCAAACACCACCTCGCAGGGGAAGAAAAACAAAAAAATAATAAAAAAAATTGAGCTAATACGCGTCAACATTGAACTATCAAAAACTAAAAAAGGTTGATATTATTGGAAAAGTGGATTAAAAATCCAACAGTTTGCCAATGCTTTATCTAATTGTTCCGAGTTTTGCTTGAGGTTGCAATATTTATATACATGTTTACTTATAGCGCAATAAAATCTATTTAATTGTGTTAAAATTCAAACCATAATTTAAGGTTTAGCAGAATATTCATCTATTAGTTTCCAATAAATAACAAACAAAAATGAAAAAAAACTCCAACTCGCCCCAAAAACCCCATTTTAGATTACAGGGAACGGACGGAATCCGTAGCGACGCTCGATTAGCCACCCCCGATGAGAAAAAAGAACCACTAAAAGTATTTTTGGAGCAAAAAATTATTACACCTGAGTTTATGGAGTTGTATACCTACGCTTGGGTCAGATCAATTATAATCAAAAAGCCTAAAATAAAAAACCCGGCAATCGTTCTAGGCTGGGACCCTAGAGATAAAGACACAAAATTCGCCGAAGCCGTTATAAAAGGTATAAGAAAAGCGGGCGCAAATGCAATTTCATTAGGAATAGTTCCCACTCCCTTGGTTCCAATATATCTTTTATATTGCCAAGCTCAAGGCGGAATAATGATTACAGCATCCCATAATCCTAAAGACCAAAATGGAATTAAACTATTTTCTAGCTATAGAGGAATGAAACCGCTTCCTCAAAACGACATTAACTTATCCCAATCAGTTTGTTCTCTCAATTATCAAGAAATATCTAAAATAAAACTTCAAGGTCAAAAAATTGACCATAGAAACCAAGCTCTAAAGCTTTTTTCTAAATTTTGCCTTGATCCCAAAAATTCTTGGGTTGAAAGGGTTTCCTTTAGAGATATCATTTTAGTAGTTGACTGTGCAAACGGCTCGCTTTCTGGAATTGCCGCAGAAATATTTAAAGAAGCCGGCTTTGGAGAAATTTTTGAATTTAATTCAAAACTCGACGGTAACGTAAACCAAAATAGTGGAGTTGCAGATTTAGAAGGCTATTCCCTCATTACCCCCGCTATGATTCGCGAAGAAATTGGAATTTTTAGTAAACATCCCGCCATCCTGGCTATGTTCGAATTAGGAAGAAAAAATACTAAACAAATAATGGATGGAAAAATTAAAATTTCTGGAGCTATTTTTGATGCCGATGGCGATCGGTTTTTTAGATTGGAGTACCAGCCTTTAAAAGATTCACTTATAGTTCAAAGCGGAGATGACACTTCATGGCTACAAGCACATTACTTAATGAAGCGTAAACCAAACCGATTTAAAGGATCTCAAATTATAAATACAGTAGAAAGCGACTTGAATGCATTTAACGAACTTCAAGAACAAGGATTTAAAGTTCGAGTAGCTCCAGTAGGAGATAAATGGATCTTATGTCGCTCCACTATGGCCGATATCAAAATCAGATTAGATTATATTGAGGCAAATTGGAAAGCTACATCCGAAAAAAATTCAAAAAAGTTCGAACAAGCTAAAAAACAACTTGAAGAATTCGAAAACTCAGGAGTTTCTGAAATAGAACAATTAGAAAAATTGGAAAAAATTGTTAACGATTTAATAAGCTCCCAAAAAATTGACCTAAACGACATTTATCGCCCGGATATGCATGAAATTTTTGCTATTGGCGCAGAAGTTACGGGACATGTCATTACAAGCGGCCAAGTTTCTGGCAAAAATAACGAAATAATTCCCATTTATTGCGGCAATGGTTTAAAAAACGCACTCAATACTTTTGTAGCCTCAAAACATATTGGGTTAACTCTAAGAGCCTGGTACAACCGAATGGAAAATCCTTTCAAACCAGGGTATAAGCAAACTAATTATGCTTATTACATAGACAAAAAATTGTTTTTTAAAAACTCAACAATGTGGAAACAAATCAAATCTTTGGTGGAATCAACCGTAAAAGAACTGGGATGGGAGTGTAAACAAACCGAGTTCCCTGAAGATCATGATATGCTTTATCTAAATTTATCAGTTATATCTCCGACTGGGAAATTAGATCAAGCTTCTATTTTTATACGAAATTCAGGCACCGAAAATAAAATAGGAGTTAATATTAGAGGCGCTAAAAGGTTGAAAAAACACCTTGGCCAATTAGGAGAAACTATTACTCGCCAACTAATGTCTGGAATGAAAGATAGCGAAAATGAATTTTGCCAAATGGAATGGGAAACTGTAAATAACCTATATGGACAAAAAATTCCAGAAGAAGAAATTTTAGTGGCGCCTGATAAACGTTCCAGATTACTCACTGAAATGAAAAAACAACAATTTATCGAATTAACTGGGAGAGGTTATGGGCTAACTCAAAGGGGAAAATGGTACGTAGAAAAACATGCCAAATAAAAAAACATATCAAACGTCTAAAAAATAATTTATATTTTATCCTTCCTTTAGGTTTATTTAAAATCCAAAATATACTTCCCCATTAGATTAAACCTTAAATTTAAAAAGCTAAATCCTTCATTAACTAATGTCAAACTTATATCAAGACTTCTTCGACTATTTGGAAGACTTCGACCATAAAGATTTATTTCAAAATTCTAATTTTTTGTGGGAACCGTTAAACCGTTTAGGAGCTTATCTGCCTCAAATTTTAACGACCCTTAAATCTGAAAACTCCTGGGAAGAACCTTCGACAGCTATTAAAAAAAAGATTTTTCAAGCTAGAGATGGCCAATTCAAAGAATCTTGTTTGATTATTGAAGATTGGTTCGAAACCAAAACTCCCATTTATTTCTCAACGCTTGGAATTTGGATTGATCAAGGAACAATTTTAGAGCCTACAGCAATCATCAAAGGCCCCACAGTGATTGGAAAGTTTTGCGACATAAGACAAGGGGCATATATAAGAGGCAATGTGCTGACTGGAGATAAATGCGTAATTGGTCATGCTACAGAGGTGAAAAACAGCTTGTTAATGAACCATGCGGAATCGGGGCACTTTAACTATATCGGCGATAGCATTATCGGCAGTTACGTCAATATGGGAGCGGGATCTAAGCTGGCTAATTTACAATTTCGCAGTTTGGAAGAAAAAAAAGGGAATCCTATTCGTCACATTATAATTAAATATAACGGTAAAACTATTGATACAGGAAGGGCAAAATTAGGCGCCATTCTTGGCGATAATGTGGAATTAGGGTGTAATGCGGTTACCTTTCCCGGAAGTCTGGTAGGCAAAGGAAGCATAATCTACCCAAACTCCAGTCTGCCGAAAGGTTACTACCCTCCAAACACCACTTTTGGGAAACCACGGAAAAATTAATTAATTTTCGCTTTGATCGAATTAATTGCAAATTTATTCTCTCCACAAACAAGCAATGAAAAAAATCTCTGCAATCGTTGTCAACTGGAACGGAAAAGAAGTTTTACTCGATTGCTTAGAGTCTTTAAGCAAACAAAACTATTCAAACTTAGAAATTATTGTTTCCGACAACGGTTCTGAAGATGGATCAATTGAAGCCGTTCAAACACATTACCCAAACGTTCGGCTTTTAGAAAATGGAGCAAACCTGGGTTTTGGGCCGGCTGTAAACAAAGGTTTGGAAATTGCGTCAGGCGATTATTTTATTTTCCTAAACAATGATTTATACCTAAAATCTGATAGTCTCAAAGAACTTGCCGGCATGTTAGACTTGGAGCCTGAAACAGGAGCCGCAATACCCAAAATTCTTTATTATGAAAAAAGGAACGTAATTAATTCTTACGGAGTATTAGTTCACTACACGTCTATTTGCTGCCCTAATTTAGTGGACGAAACAGATCCAAATAATTTAGAACCTATTGAAACAGCCTGTGGCGGTATTTTCATGTTTAGGAGAGAAATATATGAAAAAGTAGGCTCATTTGATCCCGACTTATTTCTTTATCACGAGGATCACGATCTCTCTTGGAGAATACGTTTGTTTGGTTGGAAAATTCGAGCCACTCCAAAAGCGGAAATTTACCATCATTACCACTTCAATAAAGGAGTTTTTAAATACTATTCTTCAGAAAAAAATCGGCTTTTTCTTTTATTAAAAAACCTTGAATTAAAGACTTTGCTCTTAATTTCTCCAGCCTTATTTATGATAGAAATGGCGCAACTAGCTCACGCCATAACAAATGGATGGTTTCTTTTAAAGATAAAAAGTTATCCAGAAATTGTGGATATCCTACCCAGAATATTAGTTAAACGAAGAAAACTTCAAAGACAAAGAAATACTTCCGATCAAGAAATTTCTAGGTTATATGAAGGCAAATTAAAAATCGCCGGAATCCAAAGTAATTTATTAGACACAATATTGAACCCAATCTTAAACATCTATTGGAAAATAATCCGCCGTTGGATTTAATCCTTCCCACTTAAGCTTCCGTATGAACCGCAGACTTTTTGTTTTTAAATTTATTATAAATAGTGGGTATTAGCGCAAATACTCCCAACAAAACAAAAGCGCCAATAACGCCTGGAGAAGCTACGTCGCTAATTGATTCGATTGACGCTAAATTGCTCCCTGCATTTGTATAAACAAATGTTCCTGGCAAAGTTCCAAACATTGTTCCAAAAAAATAAATTCTAATTGGAACTTGAGTCAAACCTGAAACCAAATTAACTAAGAAAAAAGGAAACAAAGGCACAAGCCTTAAAAAAAGAATGTAATTAACCGCATTATTAGAAAACCCTTCATTAAATGGTTTTAACCTATCTCCAAACTTTTGTTCGACCCAATCGCGCATCAAAAAACGAGCGGCTAAAAAAGCAAGCGTAGCTCCCAAAGTTGCTCCAACATTAACCGCTAACGTCCCCATCCAAGGCCCAAAAATTGCTCCGCCAGCTAATGTTAGAATAGTCGCCCCGGGCAATGAAAAAGCCGTCGTGGCGATATAAATTCCAATAAATCCTAAAATCATAGAGGCGGTGTTATTCTGATAAAAGTTATTTAGTTTTTCTCTATTATTTTTTAGGCTTTCAAGAGAAAGATATTGTCCCAAATCAAAATAAAAAAAAGAGGTGATTCCTAAAACCGCAACGATTATAAGAAGAATTTTTTTATTCATTGAAGCTTTCCTTTATAAACTTCCGTTTCTGGATGGAAGGCATACCAAGCAAACCAGAACCCCACCACCGATGGATACAATCGACCCTTTAAGTCATATATGCTTGCGGTTTGAGAATCGCCAACAACATCCTTAAATGGAACGTTGGCTTTAGACAATTCGGAAAATGGATAAACTTTCGAAACTTCACCAACTTCTATCCCAACAACTTGCTCTTTTGGATGGTACCAATTCTTTTTTTGATTAACCTCGAACATTAGACTGGAACTTGAATAATAGTCTTGATAAGGATCTTTTTCATAATTTCGTCTATATCCCGTATTAGTCGATAAAACTAAACTTTTAGGGTGTTTTTTCTTCCATGCTCTCCAAGTTGTCTGAGTAGAAGATAATAGTTTCAGACGAGTTCCTGTTAATTCTCCGGCAACTGCAGAAGATTTTATTTGAGACCATAAACTTTCAGTTTCGCGATCATAAAGCAATATATCGCTCTGATAGAGCAAACCTGAAACGCCAAAAGTCGTAGGCTTTCCATTTACATTTGAATCAAAAATCATCCCCGTTCCACATAATGGACAAAATGTAACAACAATGCCTTTATCCCCTATTCGGTCGTTAACTATTTCATGCCAATTCAAAATCCGGATTGGGTAAGCTTTAGCTCTTCCATCTAAAAAAAGCCCAAGAACTCTATCTTGATCGTTTAGAAAATCTTCTTCCGCTTTAACGCCAGAAACAAAATTAGGTTTATCAATAGAAGGGATGCCGTCTTTTGGAGGGCCTCCGCTATATATTTTATTTAGCGGCGCTGAATGCTTCGTAAAGTCAAATCCAACTAGAAAAAAACACGCAATCAAAACAAAATAAAACGCGATTTTCATCATTTCCGTCCATTAAGTTTAAAACCCTATTTGCAATTAGTCGGACGAAAATCTAAGACCTTACTGTCAGGAGAGTATTATAGTGAAATTTATAAAATCAACAGCTTAAGTTATCTGCAAGACGCACTAAACGTTCATAAAAAACAGAATCGATGTCGTTTCGAACAGCTTCTGAGTCATACTGCAACACAGCGCCTCCGTTATCCATATACTCGATTTGATTTTGAATTTTACGACAGGCATCTTGAGAACTTTGCTCCAAGCTCTTAACTTTCAGACCGGCCTCCATGGTTTCAGCGAATTTAATACCAGCTTGAATGGATTCGGCTTGTTGCGGATTTATAGGAAAATTCATTTCTTTTTTAAGCTTTTCAATTATTTCCAAAACTTTTAAAAAATTTTTTTTCCCATTTCCATATTCTCCATCAAGCACATCTTGAATCGCTCTCATCATTGCCAGTTCTTTATTTCCTGGAAAACCGGGTTCTGAACGCTGGGATAAAAACTTTCTTTCCAATAAGTCCATTAGTTCTCTAGATCGGACTTTAGACACTTTAGCTGAAAGTGGATGGCTATCATCTAAACCTTCATTAGCGGGATTTATTTGCTCAGAAATATAAAACCAAATTAATGTTTTTATAGCCAAAGGAGCGGAAATATCGTCTAAACGCACTGATCGTTCCAAATGTTCAATACCTACCTGGCGAAGATCCCTTCCCCCTTGCATAATAAAATTGCCAATCCCCCCCACTCGACTATTACCATATCTATAAATTCCTAATCCTAAATACGCTTCTTTTCGACCTGGATCTAAACTTAATGCATCTTCTAAATGACCATCCGCCTGGAGCCCATTGACTAAGGCCTGAAATAGATTACCCGCTCCATATTCAAAAATTCCCAAATAACCTTCTGCCGCTCCTAGATACAAATAGCTTTCAGCCTTTTGTTGATCCGTTAAACCTTCAGAATCTAAGAGCTTTTGAGCCATTCCCTTAGAAAGCTTAATAA
Organism: uncultured Nitrospinota bacterium; assembly: GCA_964344185.1. GTDB lineage: Bacteria > Nitrospinota > Nitrospinia > Nitrospinales > JAJDAT01 > JAJDAT01. Next base: position 239,292 of record CAYFMN010000001.1, on the reverse strand, counting down.
AACGATAACAATTGTCAGCCAACGAATCAATTTTGTACTGGCTAGTAAACGCTAAAGCATGCGACCATTCAACATTAATTCCAGCCATAAAAAAATAATACTTCATCAGCTCTAGTCGGTTTTGAATAGTGTCTTTTTTCGACTCCAGTTTTGCGATACGTTTTTCAAAAAAACTCGCCCAATCCTTAAACCTATAAAATAAAGTTGCCGCCAAGGCTTCGCGAGCTGCATCTTCAGCTTTCACAATAGATTCGCTCGGAACGTATTTTTCAGCCGCCTTTGTCGTAGATCCAAAAAGAGGAGTTAATAAGAAAAAGGAGAAAGAACTTAACAAAATAACTATGTAAAACTTAATTTTAAACAATCTATTCAGCATATTAATAATTCAAATATTCAACGCATTTAATTTAACTAACTGACAGTTAACGAGACTCGCGGTATTATATATTAAGACAGCCTTCAACAATTATTATATTAAAGATTTCACAAGGTGATTATGGAAAAATTCGCCTTTAATCTAATTTTTTAATACATACTTTAAATTAAATACCTTTTCATGATTAGCGTAGCTAAAACAAAAAAAATAAAACACCTGTTGTTTTTTCAACTTGTAGCGGCGGTTTTATTTTCGGTCTTTTTTTCCTTTGAAACTCATTTAACTTCAAGCCTTCAAGCTGCAGACGATACAAAGTCGACAAAACTCAATCATCTAAAAGGAGAAAAAAGTCCCTACCTTTTACAACACGCAGATAATCCAGTCCATTGGTATCCTTGGGGCGACGAAGCCTTCAAAGCATCAAAAGATCAAAACAAGCCGATTTTCCTCAGTATTGGCTATTCCACATGTCATTGGTGTCATGTTATGGAAAAGGAATCTTTTGAAAACGAAGAAATTGCCGCTTTCTTAAATTCAAATTTTATTTGTATCAAAGTAGACCGCGAAGAACTACCCGATGTCGATCAAATATACATGGAGGCTGTTCAAGCGATGACAGGAAGCGGAGGTTGGCCTATGACCGCTGTGCTTGATCCTAATAAAATTCCATTTTTTGGCGGAACCTACTTTTCAAAAGACGAACTTCTAGAAATTCTTCAAACACTAAACTCCGCTTGGAAAGAACAACCTGAACGAATAGCGTTGATCGGTCAACAAGTCAGAAAATTTTTGGAATCTACCGATCAAATTTCAATAAACTCTATCAATCTAGACGAATCAGTTTTTAGAATTGCTCATAAAAAACTTTTGTCCTTATATGACGACCAATACTTTGGTTTTGGAACGGCTCCGAAATTCCCTCCCATTACGAAACTTGCTTTATTGACTCGAATCTCACGAAGAACAAACGATAAAACTTCTAAAGAAATTGTGCTTAATACCTTAAAAGAAATGGCAAAAGGAGGAATTTACGATCATTTAGGCGGCGGTTTTCACCGATATTCTACAGATCGCGAATGGATGGTTCCACACTTTGAAAAAATGCTTTACGACCAAGCCGCCTTGTCGAGAGCATATTTAGAAGGTTTCCAAATAACAAAAAATCCCTTTTTTGAACAGGTCGCGCGTGGAATTTTGGATTATGTTTTGAAAACTATGACCAGTTCCAATGGCCGATTCTATTCAGCGGAAGATGCCGATTCTGAAGGAGAAGAAGGTAAATTCTATATCTGGACTAAAATCGAAGCGAAACAAGCCCTCAAATCAAATGAATGGGAAATATTCAATAAAACTTATGGACTTTCGCACGGCAATAACTTTGAACTCATAGAAAAAAAACAAAATGTCATTCATTTAGTTAAAATACCCAAAACCCAATCTCAGGCAAAAGCTATATTAAAAAAGCTCTTTTTTTATAGATCCAAACGCTCCAAACCGTTTAAAGACGATAAAACAATTACTGCCTGGAACGGTCTCATGATTGGGTCTTTTGCAAAATCTTACCAAATACTAAACAATAAAAAATATTTAACAGCCGCCCAAAAATCCGCCAGTTTTTTAAAAAAAAATCTGGATAACAACAGAAAACTTTTGAGAAGATACCGAGACGGCTCTGCGCAACATACAGCTACATTGGACGATTATGCTTATTTAATCTCAGGCTTAATCGACTTATATGAAAGCGATTTTAATCCAAAGTGGATTCAATGGGCATTAGACCTTCAAAAAAGGCAAGATGAAAATTTATGGGATAAAGATGGCGGCGGCTATTACTTTGCCGAAGAAAATGCCCACTCGCTTCCGATAAGAAAAAAGGAATTCATGGACAATGCTCGTCCCAATAGTAATGGTATGTCGGCATTAAATTTGCTACGGTTACACAACTTAACGCTAAAATCAGAATATAAAAACAAAGCAAAAAAAATCTTTAACGCTGCTGGAGAAAGACTTGTTAAATTTCCGCAAGCCTACGGGCAAATGTTAGTTGCGTTTGACTTTTTTAACGATAATTCCAAACAAATAGCTGTGATTGGGTCTTCAAAAAACGCTATTCCAATATTAAACGCTATACATTCTGATTTTTTGCCAAATAAAACTCTTGCCTTTGGCGAACCTGACCAACCGTCATCGTTACCGATCTTAAAAGACAAAATTACAACAAAAGGGAAAATTACCGTTTACGTTTGCGAAAATAACAAATGTAAATTTCCTACGAGCGACCTTAAAAAAGTTTTAGAACTAGCAAACAAAAAAAAAGAATTCAAACTCTAATTTAGTTCCGCATAAACTTTCGTAAGTTTTTTAAATTAACCTCCTCTTTAAAAATATTGTAAGGATTTCTTACATATGAAGACTATACAAAACTAAAGAAATTTAATTTTCGAAAAAATAAATATCAAGCGGGGCGTTTATGAAATCGTCAAAGCCGGTGTGGAAACGGGTTAACTTTTTTTGCTTATTAGCTATTGTTGGATTGTTTTGTTTACAAGAATTTGTTTTTGCTCACTCCGATAAACACGACTCCAAATGGTTGCCTGTCAAATTTCAGGCTCCAGAATTCGAAGGACTAACAAATTGGTTAAACACTCCAGGCTATAAATCCATGAAAGACCTGGAAGGTAATGTAGTATTAATAGATTTTTGGACTTACTCCTGCTACAACTGCGTTAACACGTTCCCATATGTTCAAAATTGGCATGAAAAATACTCCAAAAAAGGATTGGTTGTTATCGGAGTACACGCTCCAGAATTTGGATTCGAACGGAAATTGGAAAACCTGGTAAAAGCGGTTCAAAAAAGAAGGCTAACATTCCCAATTGTTCAAGATAACGGTTTCAAATTATGGCGTCGATATGGAAATCGATATTGGCCAGCCTTCTATTTGGTCGATAAACGGGGAAAAGTCCGTTATTCTCATTTTGGTGAAGGAAGTTACAAACAAACAGAATCGGCCATCGTTGCTTTACTGAATGAACCCGTTTAAAAGTATGTGTAAATTCACTACTGTCCGATAAAAAGCTTACGGCTGTTTATCTTAGGAACCCGGCAATCGTAAAAACCTAAGCCTCACGGCTCCCTCCGAGTGTCATCTTGAAGCGATACACTTCGACTGCGCTCAGTGCAGGCTCCGTATCGGTGAAAGATCTCGCCTCGATTCAATAAAATGAACTCCTTATCAGGTTGCAAAAAAATTTAAGGGATAATATGGCTTTAGGGCAATTGTTCTATTTTTTACCGGACAGTAGTGGTGTAAATTATATTCTTGAACCTTTCTTCTAATTGAAATCAGAATTAGATTTACACATGTTCAGAGTTAGTCAAATATAGAAAAATCTTTAAATCGAGACAAGATTATCTTAGTCGGCAAAATTATTGCTATAGCTGATGTTTTTGACGCTTTAACCTCGGAAAGACCTTATAAAAAAGCTTGGAGCGTTGAAGACGCTATCGGGGTATTAGAAGTGGGAAACATTTCGAACCAAACCTTGTACCGCTCTACCCAAAGAAATCCTATCTCAAGTTCTAGAAATCAAGGAACGCTTTAGTGAACCCGAATCATCAGGACGCTAAACATAGTATCATTCGCCGATACTTCTTATGGTTATCTTATTTTCAGGAGAAAAAATGGGACATATTTATTTAGTGATTGCCGTAGTAGCGGAGGTAATCGCTACCAGCGCCCTTAAAGCTTCGGAAGAATTTTCAAAACCTATCCCCACGCTCATTGTCCTTTTAGGATATGGGATTGCGTTCTACCTGTTAACGCTCGTACTAAGGACAATACCAATTGGTGCTGCGTATGCTTTATGGTCAGGTTTAGGAATCGTTTTAGTCGCTATTGTTGGAGCGCTTTATTATAAGCAAAGTCTTGATCTACCAGCCATACTTGGAATTACTTTTATCCTCATGGGAGTTCTCATAGTTAATATTTTTTCTAAATCCATAGCTCACTAATCTTCCAGTCTTAAAACATGAATTATTCGGGAAAAAAGTTCCAATTTTCCCGGGTATTCCCTACAAAACTTGCCCAAACAAGACAACCAAGATTGTTTTTCATACAAATAATAAAAATAAAACACTATCTTTCAAATACTTATAAATTAATCCTAAAAATTTATTTTTTGGTACAGTTCTTGCGGTTAAATTCCGATAAAGAGATAAATCGTCAAAATTTTCACGGAGTTTTTAGAATGAATACGCAGGAAACCAACAAAACGATGATAAAAACGACCAATTTTCAAAATGAATCAAAATTCAAAACAAATTGGGAAAAAGAACTTCATCAAGAAAACGTGAAAGTTTTCAAAAAAATATTTGGTGAGAAAGATTTAGATAAGGAACAAAAATGGATGAATTAATAAAATTAAACTGGTTTTAATTCCCTAGTCTTTTTCCAGGAATTAAATAATTTTTCACATAATCGCTAATCCCATCTTCTAAAGATAAAGCGAGTTTATCATAACCAACTTTGTTGATTTTTTCCATTTTTGCGCAAGTGTAATACTGATATTGATCGCGAATACTTTCAGGCATTTCGATATATTCAATATTTGCTTCAATACCTAAAGCTTCAAAAATAGCTTCCGCCAAATCATTCCAACAACGCGCTTTTCCTGTTCCGACATTAAATATTCCGCCAATTTCTGGTTGATCTAGAAAATACAAAGTCATATCCACTGCGTCCTTAATATAAACAAAATCTCTCACTTGACCTCCATCAGAATATTCCCGCCGATACGATTTAAAAAGCTTCAATTTTTTTGTTTCGTTAATCTGCATAAATCCTTTACGCACCATGCTTTGCATACTTTCTTTATGGTACTCATTAGGACCATAAACGTTAAAGTACTTTAGACCGACTATTCGATTAAGAATATTTTCTTTTTTAGCCCAAAGATCAAATTGTTGTTTACTGTTTCCATATGGATTTAGCGGGACCAAAGTTTCTAATAATCCCTCGTCGTCGTCATATCCTCTTTCTCCATCGCCATAAGTCGCGGCGCTAGAAGCGTATATAAAACGGGCTTCGCTATCTAGGGCAAATCTGGCTAAATGCTGGGTATATTCAAAATTATTTCTTCTCAAATAATCCAGGTCGGTTTCAGTCGTTGACGAACAAGCGCCCATATGAATAATAGCTTCTATTCCCGAAACCCTTCGGTCTAAAATATCTTTCAAAAACTCATCCTTAGATTGCATTGCAGAAAACTTGAGGCCCTCTACGTTATTCTTTTTTTCGGGTTCGTTTGCCTCGTCAACAATTAAAATATCGTCGCGCCCTCTTCTATTTAATTCATAAACGATAGCGCTGCCAATAAATCCCGCCGCCCCGGTTACGACAATCATAATGTTCCTCCAATCAACCTATTCAATTGTAAGTTGAAACCCCAAAACATTTTTTAGTTTTCCAACTCCATAGTCATTTTCTAAGTTTCCTGCCAGAACCAAAACTTTTCCACCCTGCGATAAAAATACGTTCGGAAACCAACGCCTGGAAAAATAATTATTTGCGTATGGGTGCTCCATTACCCAATCATTGGCAAACCATGTAGGAGAAAACTTAATCTGGTTCGATTGTTCCTCCGCTCCTCCAAAAATAGGATAAACTCCCGGCAAATAATTAGTAATCAAAAAATTTATATTAAAACTGGAATCAGAATGCTTAAACTTCCGTGGATAATTTTCAGAAATAAAAAAAGAATCCTTATATTCCAAAATTATTGAAGAATCATCTGCACTATTAGTCAACCTTATCTTATCTCTGAATTGGGAGAAAATTGTCCATTGCTCTTTGTCGCTTAATTTATTGAGAGACAAAGTTTTTTTAAAGTGATTTGATCGAATCTTATAAATTTTGAAAGCTCCAAAATCCTTCTCTAACTTCCAAACTAATTTTGAAATTTGAATATGTCCATTTTTATTATGAGCCAATGGGTGAAGAGAAAAATGCGACATATCTATCTCGACATAGTTTCCAACAACTTTCACTTTTAGGTCAGACTGATCGTGTCCATAATTAAAATTTTCTATAAAGTAAACGTCCCCTAATATACCGGTTTCTATAATCCGCAAAACCCTATTGCGCATTTCCTTAGCGCCATACAAGTAAAACCAAACATGAGTTTGCTTAGAAACTAAAATTAAATCATTGGGTTTCAATTGCCGAAAAAACTTTAGTCCCTCATCATAAGGAGGCCTATCCCTTCTTTCTATTATTTGCCTAGCTTGAAAGTCTTTTGCCGCAGACAACAAAATGGCGATAAAAAAACCGCTAAAAGCGAAAATGGTCGCCATTTTAATGCTTTTGTTATTCTCAAAATAAGATTTGATTTTTAGCGATAATATCCATGCGCCATTACTGGCGCATATTAAGAAAAACGGCTGTAAGTAAAATAATATCCTGGGATGGGGAATTTTTTCTGAAATACCAATCCAATAAGAAAGGAAAATAACCGCTAAAGGGGCCAAAAATAAAATTCCCAACCAAATTGCAAATATCCTCTTAGCTTTAAAAAGCGCAGTAAAACCTATAATGGCAAAAATCAATATGCCGTAATCAATATAAACCTGGGGTCCAGAAAAAACTATTAACAAATCTTCAAAAAACTGGTTCGGCTCTACTGAAGCGCCATTAACAATTGCGCGGGTGAGCATTGCCTTTGGAATTAAAACAAAATATTGAATATATAAAGCGCCTAAAGCCAAAAATAAAATCAGCAAAACAGCGCAAAACTCTCGGATCCATTTAAAAAAATAACTACGATAAAGTAAAAATGAACAAGCTATTCCTACTATCAAAGATCCCTCATACAATCCAAAAGTCGGAATCGTCCAAGAACCCAAAACGCAAAAAACAAAAATCAAAAAATAATTTAACCAACTGAAGTCATAGTTTTTTTTGATTTCACCATTTTCCCATTTGGCGATCAAAGGGAGGATCAAAAGAAAAACACCTAATGCAAAAGCTTGTGTCAGGGTATACCCTCTGGCATTAGTCGAATAATAGATATGCTCAACATTAATCGTCATTAAGGAAGCAGAGCCAAGCGCAACCAAATAGTTATCGGTTATTTTCTTGGCGCAAGTAAAGACCAGAAAAACACTAATTAATCCCCCAACTAGAGCTGGAATTCGAAGAGCAAAATCATTTACGCCAAATAGTTTTAATAGCAATCCAACTAAAATACTGTGAAAAATATGATTATTTGGGAACTGATAATTTCTAGGAATTTGATCAAGCGGCATCTGCCCCCAAATAGACGCAGAAACCAATTCATCGCTTAAAAGAGGATCGGCAATACCAACTAGCCGCAAAATCAATGCGAATCCAAAGATAAGCCAAAAACCCAATAAACGAATAAAGTCATCTTTTGGGTTTTGAAGAGAAAAAGCTTTCATTCGCTAAAAACAGAAGATGAAAAAATATAAAAAGGAGGGTAAAACTAAAATTATTAGGCAGGTATAAATGAAGAACTCTTCTTAATAAAGATCGTTATATTTATTTGGGTCTTTGAATAAAATGCACGTACTCAACTCGATCATTCTTATCATAATAAACTTCAAACACTACAACCGGCATAGTTTGGGTAACGGGATCAGCTACAATTTCTGATAAACCTATTGTTGAAACGGCAAGAAAAGCTGTCAAACCGCCTTTCACAAATTTCGAAAGCGGTTTTTCTCCTTGTTCTAATCTATATAAATCTACTTTTCTACCTTTTTTTTCCTTTGTTTCAACGGGCCGCCCAAATCGAGCCAAAACGTCAACTCTCGGCATACCTTTTGAAAAAGAATCCTTTTCAATATATTCGCCGCGGTTTGCAATATTGGATGTCGAACAACCCGCCATTACAAAAAACATAGTTAAAATAAATACCTTCTGAATCGGTTTCATACAATTTTTTCCTTTTTATTTTCCAATACAACACACGACCAAAGCTTAATCTTCTCAACTTTTTCGGACCATAGTTTTTTCGATGGCTAATTATATAGTATTTCTGCGAAAAAAAACAAATTCAGTAACCTTTTTCGATATCAGTCACTTACAACGCAACGGAAGCCATTTACTGCCGATCTGTGATATGGTTCTCCTTTTATCCTCTTTTTAATAGTACTCGGACCAGACATTCTCCAGGAACCGCCCCGGATAGAACGACTTGCCCGACGCAATTGATCTTTTGCCGTATTTTTCAATGTCTTATCAAAAAAATCCGAAGTCCATTCAGATACATTATCCAACATATCAAAAACATCATACCCATTAGATTCTCGAATTCCCACTTTATGAGTTTTATTATCCGAGTTGGACCAAAAAAATTCTCCAATATATCCTGCTCCTTTAGCCGAAAACTCCCATTCTGTTTCTGTAGGAAGTCGTTTTCCCAATTTTTTACAGTAATCATCGGCTTCAAACCAAGTTACATTCTCAACTGGCAAATTGTCTCCCTTTAGCCTTGACGGGTTTTTTCCCATTATCTTAATAAATTGTTTCTGGGTTACTTCAAACTTATCCATATAAAAATCTTTTGGGCAAATAGAGTTTGATCTCTCCCTTCTTATAAAACACTCGCCTGAAATTAAAACCATATCCCTTAAAAGACGAATCTTTTGTCTTCTTTTTTCAAGGGGTAGCTTTGCTAGTCCTTCCCAGAATTTTTGCCGTAATTCTATTCTTCTCTTTCCATCATAGGGACTAGGAAACTTTTTTAAAAAAGCTTTATAAGCCTTGGCTTTTTCTTCGGCGCCAAAAACATTTTCTTCCAATCCATCAATCTCTTCTAACTTGACATACATCTCTTCAATAATTTCTTCCGCTGCCTCTTCGTCAACATCTTCTTTCTCTTCTTCCTTTTCCTTAGCTTTTTTCAATATTTCATCTAATTCATTTTTACCAGTTGGATTTAATTCTATAGGATTTTCAATTTTTTTAAGCTTATTAGGCCTGGCTATTAAACCGATAGCCGATTTAGACGTTTTTTTATTTCCTAAGGTAGTCTTTATAAAAATAAACTCGCCTCCTTCATCTCCAGTATTAATAATGGGTTTTGAAATGGGCATTTGTTCTGAGTTATTGCGAACAATAGGACCAATTTTTTGATAAATTTCTCTAGGCGTAAGATAAGGTTGCTCATTATACTTAAGCGCTTTTAAAAATTGGTAAGCAAATATACTATGTCTCTTAAACCCTCTATCCGTTACCGGAGTCAAATTTCCCGAAGTCAATCCCCAACGAGACCTTTCTTTATATAATGTCGCGTAATAATTATCCTCTATAAGAGGAGGTAAGTCTCTAGTCTCTCCAAATAAAGAGCCAGAAAAACAACTATCTGAGACTAATAGGACATGCCGTGCCGGTATAGCTTTTATGTACCGTTGAATAATCGCATTATCGATGTATGTTGTGGAGTCTCCAGCTTTTGCATTTTGCGGAACCCAATAGCCAGCTCGAGTCAACTTATCCAACTCTCCATGCCCCGCATAGTAAATAAATACGGAATCATCCTCCCGGCTTTCTCGGACTAACGCTCGTAACGCCTTAATAACATTCGATTCGTTCGCTTTTTCATTCAAAAGAATAGAAATTTTGGAAAACCCATAGTCTCGCTTCAAAACCAAGGCGACCTCGCGAGCGTCGTTCGTTGCGGTTTTCAAATCAGGAATATTCGAATCAAGATAATTGTCGATACCAATCACTAATGCCCTAAAGCTTCCAACCGCTTTGCCAGAATCTTCTTCTAATTTAGCGACGATCTTAATACCTCGATCCAAAGCGTTAGCGTCTAAAAAAAACATCACAGCGAAAAGAAAAGTACCTATACCAATACTCAACAATCTCTTCAAGAAAGTCGTCCTTTCGATCTTCACGAGATTTTATGGATACGAAGATAAAGTCATTTTAGAAAAATTTTATTTAAAAACCAACGGCTTAATTTTTTCGGATTTCTAAAGAAGCGGCGCCTAAAAAATTTAAGGAAACCTCTAAAAATTCAGTTTTGTTAGGAGCCTGGCCCTTAAACTCAAGGGCTAGACGATAGCAAATCAGTAAAAATGCCAATTATTAGATGTCTTCTTAAAACTTTCGAAAGATAGGCGGGAGTTCTAGTACTTGTTCAATTCAAACTTTGGAACCTGTTTTACAACAGGTAAATCCCATTCCCGTTTTAAATCGGGTTTTTTTTGTGGATCGCCATATCCTTCTACAATAATTGTTCGAGAAGCGTCGTTAGCTTTGACAATTAGCTGCCTTCCCGCGTCTGGATCTGTTTTTCCTGCAAAAAATTTAACGCTTTTTGGAACAATCGGAGCGCCTTCCTTGAAGGCCTTATTCCGAACATCAGGATTGGAATCGTCATTATCTAAAGAATCTGGCCATTCGGCTTTGCCTTTTTCCGAAAACAACCATTTCACAAATTCAGAGGGCAGGCATTTGGGATAGAGAGCGGGGAAGGAAGTTCTTTCTAACTTGTTTTCTTCAGACATAAATCGTATTACTTTGGCGGCTCTATCCAAATCTGACGGCACAGCCCCTTCACACCCTAAAAAACTAGGTAAAAAAAACAATAACAAAATTAAAAATTGCCGTATTGAAATTTTCATTTAATTTACGAAATACAAAACTTCTTAAGAACTTATTTATTCTGAGTATAGGTAGTCTTGCGCCTCAACTCACACAAAACAATAAGTAGTATTTTGGCCAATTGTAACAAGAAATAGCTTTTTTTGATAAATAAAGGTTTGCAACAGCTTATAAAAACACGCTTACAGCAATACGAAGCTGTTAACTTTTATCAAGCGAGAGGAAAGGATACAATCAAAAAATCAAAACTTTCAATAAATAAAAACTATTTAAAATCGTAAGCAACTTGTTGTTGAGTCCAACCTTTGAAGCCGTCTTTTTCAGGGATTCCCGTAAATGGATCAGATTCTTTAACCCAAGTTTCAGGCTTATCCCAGTTATCGTTATAGTGATAAAGATACATCTTTTTTCTAATTTCAGGACTCAATGTCATGAGTTCATGATATGAGGCATGAACTCCACCCACAAACATCTGACAATCATGGAACATCGTTTCAGCTTGTTTGGCAAATCTGGTGGGGTATTCATAATCAAACATTGTATCGCCAGAAATCCATACTTTTCGATTTATAAATACTCCACAACACCATTGCGATTCGTCGACATTGACCGCGCTGTCCGGGAAATGCCTTGTTCGCATAATAATGATTTCGATAGGACCGTGATTATAAACCCAAACTTTCCTACCCTCTACCTGGTCTGTATTAGGCCTTAAAATATCGAAAAAATCCGTGATTTGTAAACTTCTGCCTTGGTTGGCTTCACAAAACTCTGCTCCACCGGCTAATGTTTTACTCCACAATAAATCCTGGTAGTCTCGCAAAATAATCATCTGCGGTTTACCTTCTGCATGAGGCGTGTATCTATTACTTAAAGCAATTTCTTCAAAACCTCCAACATGATCAGCATGACTGTGGGTGGGCAAATAACACCTGACGGTCAATACATTTAGGCCTAAATCATTTAATGCAAGCGGTCCTTGCGTACCACAATCAATCAAAACGTGATGATCGCCTTGAATAATTAAAATATTCGACTGGCGTCTTCTTTTTGCAAAAGCAGACCCTACGCCTATAAATACAACTCTTAAATGACCGTCTGTTTTTAAGGATAAAGGTTCGCCGTTTTGGCAAATCTCGTTTATCTCCATCATGAGATTAAATTTCCTTTCTTAGCTCCTTGAAGATAAGGAATATTTAGCCTTTAGCCCCCCCATTTTCCCCTCGGAAAAACGCCAAAAACTTAAGTAACTCCATATTTTCATTTGTCTTAAGAATTATTTCACAAAACCTTAATAAAGTCTATAATATTTAATTTCAATAGGTTACAAAGCATTCAAAAACCCTTACTTTGAAATACGGATAGCAAGACAACATTATGTCGAATTGAAGGTTAAAATACCGTTATCCAAAAAAACTGTACAGTTCTTTATACTTGATTTCAGCTTTGCGTCTTTTAAGTCTAGAAAAAACTAAGCTTATAACAGTTCTATAGTTAGGTAAAATAGTTTAAAACCGTTATAATGTGGAATTTTACTAAATACGACCAAACTGAATGAAATATTTAATTATCATTGCAAACGGATTGACTGACGATCCAATAGCTGAAAAAAATAATTTAACTCCTTTACAAATTGCGGAAACACCTAACCTAGACCGTTTAACATTTGAAGGACGTTGCGGTTCAACCAGAACTATTCCAGAAGGGCTGCTTCCAGGAAATGACATCTCATTTCTTTCTCTATTAGGGTACGACCCACTTAAATATAAGGCTGGAGCGGCCTTTTTTGATATTTTAAGCGCCGGGATTTCACTTGAACCAGGAGAAATACCATTATGCTGTGATTTTGTCTCCTTACAATCCGGCCATAACGACATGGTAATGAAAGATTATACAGGTGGACAACTTTCAAAAGAAGATTCCGAAGATTTGCTAAAAACGCTACAAGAACAAGTATTTGACGCTAAAGTACGTTTCCATTCCCTGGGCGGTTACCATAATATAGCGACTATCCAGGGACTATCTCTTTCAGAGCGATTGAATCCTCCAGACGAATTAATTGGAGAAGGCATTCGAGACTACATGCCTACTGGAAAAGACTCTAAGGCGTTAGTTTTTATTTTAAATCAAGCTCAAATCATCTTACACAACCATCCATTGGGTAAAAAACATAAAGAAGAGGGTAAGGATCCTATCAATAGCGTTTGGTTTTGGGGAAATGGCCCTATTCCTAAAATACCGCCTTTCGAAGAAAAATATACGTTCAACGCTTCTGCCGTTTCGGCTTCGTCATTGTTTCAAGGAATGGCAAAAGCAGCGGGAATGGATTTTATCTCTAAAGGGACAGGCTTTATGGACACTGACTATGAAGCTAAAGCCGAAACTGCTTTACAAGAACTAAAAACAAAGGATGTTGTTTATTTACAAATTTCGGCTCCTGAACGCGCCTCCATGCAAGGTTCCGCAGATGACAAAATATTAGCGATTGAAGACTTTGATAAAAAAACTTTAGAACCAATCATAAAAACTCTCGAAAACAATAAAGAATTGACAGTTTTATTAACTGTTAATCATTTCTGTTCGGCTAATAAAATGAAATTTGGCAGAGATCCAGTGCCATTTGTTGTCTATCCTAGTCGTTCGGGACGAGACACTATAGAAACTTTTGACGAACAAATTCTTTCATCGGAAACTTTGCAATTTGATAGCGGCCCAAGTTTAATAGCCGCATTATTCAAAGGCGATATGTAAACCAACAAATCCGATTTTTAGAACCTCTCAACAAGTAATTTAAAGAAAATCCAATGCCTAAATTAATTGTACAAAAATTCGGCGGAACTTCTGTCGGTAGCATTGAACGAATAAAAGCAGTTGCTCAAAAAATTTTGAACGCGCGAAATCAAGGAACCGATTTAGTAGTGGTTGTTTCAGCCATGGGTGGGGAAACCGACCGATTGCTTGATATGGCCAAAGAAATTACAGATCAAATGAATCGACGAGAAGTTGATATGTTGTTATCATCAGGCGAACGGGTTTCAGCCGCCTTACTAACTATGGCTTTACATACTATTGGTTGCCACGCCATTTCGCTAACCGGAAGACAATTAGGCATGATTACCGACGATTCGCATACCCGAGCAAGAATCAAGGAAATCGATGCGGAAAAAACAAAAAAATTATTAAGCGAAAATCACGTCATTGTAGCCGCAGGCTTTCAGGGAATTAGCGAACAGGGAGAGGTTACCACCTTGGGACGTGGAGGGTCAGATACTTCGGCAGTCGCATTGGCTGTAGCGTTAAATGCAGATAAATGCGAGA
>CAYFMN010000001.1:171757-224952 GCA_964344185.1 uncultured Nitrospinota bacterium | reverse complement strand
AGATTTATACAGACGTTGCCGGAGTGTATACAGCAGACCCCCGAATTGTACCTAAAGCAAAAAAATTAGATTCAGTTTCGTTCGACGAAATGCTGGAAATGTCTAGTCTCGGGGCTGGCGTACTCCAAATAAGATGCGTGGAATTTGCAAAAAATTTTAACATGCCTATCGTCGTCAGGTCCTCTTTTCGCGATAATGATGAAGGCACGATCGTTTGTAGGGAGAATTCAAACATGGAACAACCCGTCGTTTCAGGAGTTATGTGCGACAAAAAACAAGCCAAAATTACGGTAAAAGGAGCCCCAGATCACCCTGGGATTGCCGCAAAAGTTTTTGGCGCTCTTAACGAAGCAAACATTTCTATCGATATGATAATTCAAAATATGAGCAAAGAAGGTATTACAGATATTTCCTTTACACTTGCAACAACCGATTTTGTGGAAGCCACCGAAATTATGAAAAAAGTCGCAAAAAAAATTGAAGCAAAGGAAGTAGAGTGCGACTCAAACATCTGCAAAATTTCGATCGTTGGAGCAGGAATGAGAAGTCATTCTGGCGTAGCCGCGAAGATGTTCGATATTTTATCAAAAGAGCATATCAACCTTTTAATGATAAGTACCTCAGAAATTAGAATCTCCTGCGTTATAGAAAAAAAATATGCAGAGTTGGCGACTAATATTCTTCATGAAGGCTTTGGCCTCGACGCAAAAGATAATTAATAAAAAAATCAATTACCGGAACGTAAAATGAGCGCGATACAAATATACGATACGACTTTAAGAGACGGTTCTCAATCAGAAGATGTGTCTTTTACTGTCGAAGATAAGATTCGCATAGCTCAAAAATTAGATGAACTGGGTATTCATTATATTGAGGGAGGATGGCCTGGATCGAATCCAAGAGATATTGAATTCTTCGAAAAAGTGCGTGAAATAAAGTTTCAACAAACAAAGATAGTCTCTTTTGGAAGCACCCGACTTGTCCAAAATAACGTTGAGAACGACGCTTCGATTCAAGCTTTATTAAAAGCGGAAACTGAGGTTGTGACTATTTTTGGCAAAACCTGGGATCTCCATGTCCGCGAAGCCATATCAACAACTCTTGAAAAAAACTTGGCGATGATATCTGAAACGGTTGAATTCCTTAAAAAAAATTTTGAAGAAGTCTTTTATGACGCTGAACATTTCTTTGACGGCTACAAAGCAAATCCAGATTACGCTCTAAAAACTTTAAAAGAAGCGGAATTAGCTGGCGCAGACTGTTTGGTACTTTGCGATACTAACGGTGGATCTTTGCCTACGGAAATTCAATCAATTGTAGAAACCGTAAAAAAAATCTCCAATGTACCCATCGGAATTCATACGCATAATGACTCTGAGTTAGCGGTAGCAAACGCTATCGCGGCAGTAAGCGCCGGGGCTGAACAAGTCCAGGGAACTATCAATGGTCTTGGAGAACGATGTGGCAACGCGAATCTAGTTTCCATAATTCCAAATTTAAAATTAAAAATGAAAAAGGAATGTATCACCGACGACCAAATGGCGAACCTGAAAGAAGTTTCGTCTTTTGTCGACGAAATTGTTAATCGAGCCCATTGGAGCCATCAACCTTTTGTGGGAAAAAGCGCGTTCGCCCATAAAGGTGGAGTCCATGTCAATGCCATCAAGAAAAACCGTGCTACATATGAGCATATCGATCCATCGCTTGTGGGCAATCAAACTCGAATATTGGTTTCCGACCTATCAGGCAAAAGTAATATCTTATTCAAAGCCAAGGAATATGGAATTAATATCGACGATGATAATCCTAAAATTAAGAAAATCCTTCAAGAGCTTAAAGAGGCTGAAAGTTTAGGTTATCAATATGAAGGCGCCGAAGGTTCATTTGAGTTATTAATGCGAAGCGCTTTAGGTGAGGAAGCAAAGTTTTTTGAATTTGTCGGCTTTCGAGTTATTGTCGAAAAACGTAGAGAAGACGAAACTCCGATATCGGAAGCTACCGTAAAAATTCGAGTCAACGGCGAGCATGAAGTATCCGCAGCCGAAGGCCATGGACCAGTAAACGCATTAGACAAAGCAATACGCAAGGCTCTTATAAAGTTTTATCCTGAGTTAGAGGGAATAAATCTTTTCGACTATAAAGTACGAATTTTAGAAGAAAAGAAAGGCACAACGGCTAAAATTCGAGTTTTAATAGAGTCTGGCGATAACCATGAAAAATGGGGAACAGTTGGAGTTTCCGAAAACATTATTGAAGCAAGTTGGCAAGCTCTGCTAGATAGTATCCATTATAAATTAATGAGAAATAACTCATAAAAAATAAAAATTTAGAAAGCCATTTCCAAAATTTTTCTAGCGACTACTAACTTTTAAAATGACCTCTGATTTTAAAAGTTAGGCTTTTTTATTAACCCTTAATTCAATTTAATTAATTTCCAACTCTGCATAATAAGTTAAGGGCTACTATTCTCCACAAATTAAATCCTCATTTGCACCCTAAAACCGGTTCCCATATAATAGGAGCAGAATGAATAATGGAACCAACCACAAATCTATAGAAAACCAAATAGATAAAAACGCAATTCTTGTCGGCGTTCAGTTTCCTGGAACGGAACAAGCTCCACTTGGAATGTGCCTTGACGAACTTCAGGGATTAGCGGAAACGGCATTTTATAATCCATTATTGTCAATCACTCAAAATATGTCGACAGCCAACCCTAAAACCTTTTTAGGTAGCGGTAAAGTCGACGAATTGCAAAAAGCCGTTCAATTCCATAACGCAAAAACCGTTATTTTCGATGATAGACTTTCACCGGCGCAAAATCGAAATTTAGAAACAGCCCTAAAATGTCGAGTCATTGACCGTCCTTGGTTAATACTTGAAATCTTCAGCGACCACGCTAAAACGCGAGAAGCTAAAACCCAAGTTGAATTAGCCAGATTAAAATACGCATTGCCAAGATTAACGAAAATGTGGGGCCATCTTTCCCGTCAACGAGGCGGCATAGGTATGAGAGATGTTGGTGAAACGCAGATTCAATTAGACCGCAGATTAATACGCGATCGCATTTCAAAGCTTGAAAAAAAGTTGAGTCAAATTGATCGAGAAAAACAAACTCAAAGGAAAAGCCGAAAAGCCTCTTTTAAAGTCGCGTTAGTTGGATACACAAACGCAGGGAAATCCACTCTCATGAATCAGCTAACAGAAGCTGAGGCTTTAGCAGAGGACAAACTTTTTGCTACCTTGGACGCAACGATTCGAAAAATTAAGAAAAACTTTCCTTATCCTACTTTAATTTCAGATACAGTTGGACTAATTGATAAACTACCTCACGATTTAATAGCTTCCTTTAAAAGCACTTTAGATGAAGCAAGAGACGCTGATTTGTTATTAAAGGTTGTTGATATAGGACATCCAAATTTTCGCAACCACATTAAAACTACCGATAATTTGCTAAAAGAAATGGGATTAGGAGAATCGTCGGCCATTCAAGTTTTCAACAAAATCGATCAAATCCAAGACGAAAATTTTTTACAAGATCTACGAGGACATTACCCAGACGCGATTTTCCTCTCAGGTAAAAATGGAGTGGGACTGGAAGAGTTAAGGCAATCTATTACCAATCACTTCGAAAAACGTCTCACCACTTTGCGCGCAAATTTGAATTATAACGATCACGACACGCTTAACAAAATCCGTAAACTAGCTTTAATCATAGACGAAAAATACACAGAAGAAGGCCTCTCTTTAATAGTTAAAGCCCCTATTGAAACCAAATCTCGCCTTTTAAAACTTATCGCTTCCTCCTCGCGACATTCGAATAATAATTGCTCCATAAGAACTTCGTTTTAAGCAAGTTCTATTAGCCATTTCTGAATTGAAATTTGACTCTAAATCTAAAAAAACATTGCAAGTAAAACCCTAAATATCGGAACTGTTAGATTTTCTAGCGAGAGTCTTTCAAAATTATTGCAGATATGGTTTTGACATTTTAATCTTTTTCGGTCACCATATTTTAGAAGCGTCGCGCGAAAGATACCGGGGAGTCTTTTGCGCGTTTAGGGTCCCCCGGGAAGAAAGGAGGTGATCCTTTGTCTAGTCATAGTATAAAGGGAGCTTCCGGAGCAATTTGTTGACGCCAAATTGGCGGAAGCTCCTGGAAAATAGAAACCCCGTCTCATCAGAGACGGGGTTTTTTAATGGTCATTTTCCCTTGGCATTTGAACCGTTTTTTCTTATCCTAAAAACTAGAGATTGTAGTTAATATTTCTTTCAAACAGCTCTTTTAAAAAGTTCTCAAATTATGGGAGTAAAATTAACAGGCCCTCAAAAAGCGGCTTTTTTTGTAATGTCTTTAGACCCTAAGAATGCTAAGGAATTAATGGGTAAACTTGGCATAAAGGAAAAAGATATTATCCGTCGCACAATGGCTCAAATTAAAAAAGCAAGTATGCCCATCTTTTTAAAAATGTGGGAGACCTTTAAACATGATGTAGAACAATCTTCAACCTGCGAAACGCCATGGCCCGATACAAGCGGCCCTTCCAATCAAATCCCAGCCCCAGCCCCAAAATCAACAGAATAATTTTCTTTTCCCGACAAACCGTTTCTTTTCCATTCATTTATTTTAATCGTTAAATTTTTATTGTAGGAATTCTTGTAATTTTTTATACTTCAAAGTAACGGATTTTTAATGCGTTAGAAAATACTCAAAATATTTTTCAATCTAGTTCCTCAATCAACCCGGAATAAAACATTCTCTTTTATTCCGAAATCATTCACCTTCCTTGCGAAAATCCCTTCATAAATAATATGACTACCATAAACATTACCGGCGACAAGGCCTTAGAACTATTAGACGAACAACTTCAAGAGCTTTCGAGTATCGTTAAGCGCGCTTCATTTGATTTCGACTATGAAGCGGGTGAAGAACGCTTGAAACGATGGAAATCTAGAACCGTAAAATTGATATCGGAAAATATTCATCCCCAAGAAGGCGATAAACTTTTAAAAAAATACCTCAGCTCTGCCAACACCAAACGCCCTCAAGAAAATCTTGAAGACGGCGTAAAACTATACCGGGGCTTTCTACTATCACTAAGAGGAGAATTACAAGACTGCCCAAAAGATGTCATCGCTCCTGAGATCATTGAAGCTCAAACAAAAATTGAACCGCAAAATGATCCCATTAATCGTCCCAAAGAAAAAACCGAAATCATCGAAACCGTTTCGGATAATTCCCAACAAATTCATCAACAGAAAACATTTATAGTTTTTGGAAAAGACGAATTAAACTCTTTACGTTTAGAAAAAGTATTGAGAGGTTTAGGTAACCTAAACTTAGAACTTCTAAACTCAAACGTTTCAAAAGACGAACACCTAGTTGAAAGATTAGAGCGAGATGCTCGCTGGGATTCTTGCGCTTTATTTCTTTTTACCCCTGAGGACTTTACAAAGAAAAATGGCGGCAAAACCTCTCTAGCAAAGCCAGAATTCATATTCAGCCTGGGTTGGTTCTGCGGAAAATTTGGCTTTGAGCGGGTTTGTATACTCGCCAAAAAAGGAGCAAAACTTCCAGCCGGTCTTGCAGATTTAACTTGCATCGAGTTTGAATATTCTGTCTCCGACGCCGAAACTGAAATTGCCCAAAAACTTAAAGAGCTTGGGATGATTTAAGGAAACTTTCATTCCTTAAATCTGGATTTTTTAAATTAAACTCTTTTTAAATGGTAATTTTTAGAAGTTTAGCCAATGTCCCTTCCTTTATCTTTTAAAAATCGTTGCCCATAGTTCTTTTTTTCGGTTAGTATATATTTTTACCTCGTTCCCATTAAAGAACGTTCCTTAATTAAATTCCGTTCCCCTTAAGCCTATAGAACTAGTGGCTGAATTACCTACAAACCCGAAAATAATAAGTTATTTGTTTTTGACTAAATAGATATCTATGGAAACGTACGACTTTAAAAAAATTGAATCAAAGTGGCAAGATCGCTGGGAAAAAGAAAAAACTTTTCGCGTGGAAGAAAGCTCTGAAAAGAAAAAATTTTATTTATTAGAAATGTTTCCCTATCCATCAGGGAAAATTCACATGGGCCATGTTCGCAATTATACAATTGGCGACGCCCTTGCTAGATTCAAACGTATGCAAGGATTTAACGTACTCCATCCAATAGGGTGGGATGCGTTTGGTCTGCCTGCGGAAAATGCGGCCATAAAAAATAATACACATCCTGCCAAATGGACTTTTGAAAATATAAAATCAATGCGCTCCCAAATAAAAAAGCTAGGCTACAGTTATGATTGGGATCGAGAAATAGCAACGTGTCATCCTGAATATTATCGCTGGAACCAGTGGATTTTTTTGCAGCTAATGGAACGCAACCTGGTTTATCGAAAAAAAACTTCCGTTAACTGGTGTGAAGATTGCCAAACTGTTTTGGCTAACGAGCAAGTGATAGATGGTCTTTGCTGGCGTTGCGATCAACCAGTCATCGATAAACAACAAGAGGGTTGGTTTTTTAAAATAACAGCCTATGCAGACGAGTTGCTAGAAGCTTGTAAGGAACTAGAAAACAACTGGCCCGAGCAAGTTTTAACTATGCAAAGAAACTGGATCGGAAAAAGTTACGGCGCCGAGGCTGTTTTCTCAGTTAAAAACAGCGATCAAACTATTAAAATTTTTACCACTCGCCCAGATACGCTTTATGGAGCCACCTATATGGCTCTGGCGCCTGAACATCCATTAACCCTGAAACTATCTCAAGGGACTTCGCAAGAAAAAGCGGTACGCGATTTTATAGACAGAGTTCGTGGCGAAGATAAAATTTTGAGAACGAGCGAAACCGGAGACAAAGAAGGGATCTTTACGGGAGCGTATGCAATTAACCCAATAAACGGAGCAGAGATCCCTATTTGGTCCGCTAATTTCGTTTTAATGGATTACGGAACAGGCGCCATTATGTCAGTCCCGGCGCACGATCATCGAGATTTCGAATTCGCCAAGAAATACGATCTTCCCATTAAAGTCGTTATTCAATCAAACGATGGAAATTTAGACTCAGATACTCTAGAAAATGCATGGACAGAAGACGGTCCAATGGTTAATTCTGGCGATTTCGACGGTCTAAAAGGAAATGAAGCCAGGAAAAAAGTTTGTGATTTTTTGGAAAAAAATAACCTCGGTAATGCTGCGATAAATTATAGGCTAAGAGACTGGGGAGTATCGCGACAACGTTATTGGGGAACTCCTATCCCCGTCATTTTTTGTAAAAGCTGCGGAACAGTTCCCGCTCCATACGATCAACTACCTGTCGAACTACCCATAGAAGCGAAACTAAGCGTTCAAGGTAAATCTCCACTCAAAGAAATGAAGGAGTTTTACGAAACTCCCTGCCCAAAGTGTGGAGAAATTGGACAAAGAGAAACAGATACCCTCGACACTTTTGTGTGTTCTTCATGGTACTTCTTGAGATACGGTTCTCCTCGAACAACCGAGAGTCCTTTTGACAAAAAACAGATCGCTTATTGGATGCCTGTCGACCAATATGTTGGGGGCATAGAACACGCAGTTTTGCATTTACTCTATTCTAGATTTTTTAATCGCGCTTTACATGATATGGGTTTGGCTCCAACTGGCGAACCTTTCAAAAGATTGTTGACTCAAGGAATGGTTATAAAAGACGGCGCGAAGATGTCCAAATCAAAAGGTAATGTTGTCGACCCAGACGATATTATTGCGAAGTACGGTGCGGATACGGCTAGGCTCTTTACATTGTTTGCCGCTCCGCCAGTAAAAGATTTAGACTGGAGCGACCAAGGCGTTGAAGGGGGATCGCGCTTTTTAAAAAGAGCTTGGAGAATATTTCAGGAACTAGGTCCCGTAACTCAAGGAATTGAAAACTTTCCAGGTAAGACAGAAATCAAAGCTCTGAAGGAACTAAGGAGAAAAACGCATATCACTATTAAACGTGTAACTGAAGATATCCAAAATCGCATACAATTTAATACGGCTATTGCAGCGATTATGGAATTTGTTAATCATTTATATCAATTTAAAGAGTGGCATGAAAAACAAAAAAATGTCGAAGAAAATCATAAACAATGTTTACGCGAAGCTCTAGAATCTTTAATATTAGTTCTTGCCCCTTTTGCTCCTCACATAGCCTCGGAACTTGGTTCGACTTTAAGCCCCGAAGTCAACATTGAAAAAGTTTCTTGGCCTAAGTTCGACCCTGAACTTATACGCTCTGAAGAAATTTTAATCGTGGTTCAAATAAACGGTAAGGTAAGGCAAAAATTATCGGTTTCGGAAAGTATAGACGATAAGACGTTAAAGAGCCTCGCGTTAGAAGATGAGAAAGTTAAAGAATGGACAAACGGCAAATCTCCCAAAAAAATAATCGTCGTTCCTAAGAAACTGGTAAACATAGTTGTTTAACTTTAACCAAACTTACAGGCTATGAAAAAACACCTTTTTTCCCCTTCTCAAACCTTAATTTTTCAAAATAGAAAATTAGCGACGTTATTGTGGTTTATTATCGGCTTTTTTATAATTCCTTCCTGCGGTTATCGATTAACGGGAACAGGAAACCAATTGCCGCCTCATATTAAAACATTGGCTATTCCCGTTTTTAAGAACGAAACCAATCAACCCGAATTACACCGTAACCTTACCGACGCAGTGCGACAAGCTTTTTTAAACGATGGTAGAGTTAAAATCGTTCAAAAAAAATCTTCCGATCTATTAGTTCAAGGGACTTTGTATTATTACGACGTTCGCGCTGTCGCTTTTGATAGTAACGATGTGGCCACTCAATATTGGGTTAAAATTGGCGTAAAGATTAAAGCCTATGATCGTGTTAAAAATCGACCGTACCTGAGTGACGACTTAAAAACTCGATGGGACTATACCGTCGACGCAAATGTAGCAAGCTCTGAAGATGCGCGCTTAAGAGCTCTGGATAGCGCTTATCGCGATATATCTCTTAGATTAGTGAGCTTATTTTTAGATCCTTTTTAATAAAGAGTTTTTGTGGCCCCAGAAGAAGCAATCGTTCAAATCGAACAGGAAAAAATCGCTCCGATATACTTTTTATATGGAGAAGAACGTTTTTTTCAAATCGAGATTTTAAACGCTTTACAAAAAGCCCTTATCACTCCAGAAAACGAAGAATTTAACCGTGAAACTTTTGATGCAGCTTCTAGCTCCCCTTCAGATTGGATTCAATCTGTTCAAACCTTATCCTTCTTTGGAGGTAAAAAACTTGCCATTGTACGAAACCTCCATGAAGCCACATTAGATAAACCAAGCGTAGAAAAATTGCTTTCTTACGTTAAAAACCCATCTCCAGACGGTACATTGGTTTTAACGGCAGATAAAATTGATAGGAAGAAAAAGGTTTTTAAGTCCCTTGCCGCAATTAATTGCGCCGTTTCCTGCTCATCGCCAAACGAGGGAGCGCTTGTTCAATGGATATCGAAACAGGCTCAAAAAAGAGGATACACCCTAAAAACAGACGCAAGCCGATTACTAATAGATCGTATTGGCCCCAAACCTGGGCTTCTAATTTCAGAATTAGAAAAGCTAACGGTTTCTGCGGGAGAATCTAAATCAATCGACGAATCTCTAGTTTCAGAACTCGTGGGAGCTCTTAAACAAGAAAATGTATTTGAGTTAACAGACGCTTTAAAAACTAAAAACGCTTCGGCGGCTATACAGATATTGAGAAACCAATTACGCCATGGCGAAGAGCCTTTAAAGATTTTGGGAACTATATCTTGGCAATATCGACTGATTTGGGAGGTTAAACATTACAAAGATAAAAAAACCCCGATTCAAACAACCGCCCAGCTCATGGAGGCTAAACCTTTTATGATTGAAAAAGCCGCTAGCTATTGCGGCAAATTCTCGGTAGGAGACTTAAAAAAAGCTTTTAAAAGTTTGTTTCAAGCAGATAAAGAATTGAAAACCAGTAACGGTTCTCCAGAACTTATAATGGAAGCCTTAATACTAAAACTTTGCTCAACTAGCCGAAGCTAATTGAGCTGCTTTTTTAGCTAATTGAGAAATTTTTCTTGAAGCAGCTCGTTTGTGAATAACGCCTTTACCCGCAATTTTAGATATCATTTTACTAGCCGATTTTAGAGCTTCTTTTGCGCCTTCGGTATCGTTTTCTTCAACAGCCGCCAAAACTTTTTTGGTGCTTGTTTTTAGTTGAGTGCGGTAAGCTGTGTTCCTAGCGTTTCTAGTTACATTTTGGCGATTTCGTTTCCACGCCGACTTATGGTTTGCCAAGAAAAATCTCCTTAAAAATTGTAATGTAAAAGTACAGATATACTGAAAAAGAAGCGCTATGTCAAGAATTTTGAAAAAACTTAAAAAATAAGCGCATAAAAAACAAAAAGTTATTAGTTTTTAGAATCAAAAACCTCTAAGTCTGACGTTAATCTTCGAAATTCTTGTTCAAAGCTTAAAAAATGTTTCCTCGCTCCGGCTAAATCCCCATCTCTGGCCGCTAATTCTATGTCTGAAGAAGCGTCTTTCAGAGGCCCTGCGCAAATATTTGCAGAAGCTCCTTTTAGTGTATGAGCGTATTTTTCGACTAATTCTGCATCAGATCTTTTTAAAGCCTCTTGCAATTTATCGCGATATTCAACAACATCAGCCCTAAACATTTCGACAATTTCTAAAAAAAGCTCTTCATCGTTATCAACTAACCTCATTGCCGCTTGCTGATTAAAACTTGGCTTGATTGCAGATTCTGAACCGTCTTCAGAATCTTGAGGAAGGCTTTTCTCAACTGATTCCCACAACTCGATTCCACTTGGAGGGTACTCAAGAAAAACGTCAAAACCTGCCTCTAATGCCCGATCTTTTTCGTCTAACTCGCCAATAGCTACAGATCGAATGTGTCCCCCACATTCCTTCTCTCTTTTTCTAAGAGCTTCGATTAATTTAAAACCGGACACGTCGGGATCTGCAAGATTAACGACAATTGCGTCAAAGTTTAGCTTAAGCCATAGAGCTAACGCCAAAGTAACATTAGAAGCGGGAGCTACCTTATGTTCTCTTTTTTCTAATAAGGCTTGATTTGAAGCGGAGTTGATTTCGGCAAGTAGAATTTTCATTTTAGGCTTGATTGCCAAGAAGTTCCTCAATTTTTCCAAGCAACCGCTTAAATTCGACTGGTTTTGTATCGTAATCGTCACACCCAGCTTGCATTGCTTTTTCCCTGTCTCCCGCCATAGCGTGAGCGGAAAGACCCAGAATTGGAATTTTGTTGGTTTCCTCCGCAGACTTAAGCCTACGAGTCGCCTCCCAACCGTCTAATTCTGGAAGACTCATATCCATCAATATAATATCAGGTAATTCTGTCTGAGCTTTTTCAACTCCTTCCAAGCCATTTACGGCAATTGACACTTCATAGCCCTTGCGCGTTAATCGGCGACTCAGCATATCCCGATTCATTTCATTATCTTCAACTAATAGAACTTTCACAATTTCCTAGAGAGAGGAGGCTAATAAATAATTTCGAAATGAATTTACTTTCAACAAGAAAAGGAAATACTTCCCGAAAAACAGGACTTTCTAAAACTCCCAAATTTAAGTTTAATTTAGATATATTAACCATCCCTTAGTTTGTTTTCAAGCGTAACCTTTTTAAAAACACAGGCTTTGCTTAAGAGAATTTTGAATTTTTGAAATACTATTTTAGATTTTTTTATTCTGCAACTTATCACAAAAATAGCGATACCTCTTACAAACAAGATACCTATTTTTATAATCGCATTTGATTAACAAATTTCTTAAAAACTTACCTCAACGACTTGATGTAATATACTTGAGTTCCATTTGCCATTTAAGAAAGTCTTAAATAACTACAGATTTTAATGATTAAACGTATCGTAAACCAAAATACTGCTCCTTATTTCTTTTTACTTCTAACGGCTTGTTTACTTTTTCCTAATTTAGGACAACGTCCCTATTGGACGGATGAATTAGAAGATTTTAATTATATTTACAAGATTATTGAGCATTCGTATCCGAATATGAAAGGAACTCCTTTTGAGGACACCTTTCTCACAAATTCTGAAGACACATACATCCGCAACACTTGGGGCTATTTATATCTTCAAGCTTTAATGGTCAAAATATTCGGCTGGGATAACGAATTCGCGTTTCGCTTGCCAACGACAATTTTTGCTCTTTTATCGGTTATAGGAGTTTGGAAACTAGCTAGGTTTTGGGGATTAAAAGGTTACTGGACAACTTTAATTTATGCTTTATCCCCCTTCTTCTTGGTTCCGGCAAGGTTAAGCCGTTATTACGGTCCTATTCTCTTTTTCACGCCTTTATTAATTTTGGCTTATTTTGAAATTCGCGATGGAAAACCGTTGGCAAAAGTAAAGTTAGCGCTTCTATGCATATTCATGTTCCACTTTAACTTTATGATTGCCCTTTCATTAGCTTTAGGATTAATTCTCCATTGGTTATTTTCAGGAACGCCTCAAATAAAGCAGGCCTTATTCTCAATTTTAATAGCTTCCATTCCTATATTTGGATGGATTTACTTGTTGGGATTGTGGGAAAACCCTCCAACTAACTTTTGGGCAATTCCTAAGCAATCCATTAAAACTATTTGGCTATTGTTAGCTTCATACTTACCGTTTGTTTTAATTATTTGGCTTTGGAAAAGCAAAACAAAACTAAAAAACTTTTTAAAATTTAGCCTTTTCTTCTTCACTCCATTGATTTTAATCTCCGCTTCCTCAACGGCAAGCGGTCCAAATTTACGCTATTTATTGCCGATTCTATGTATGGCGTGCTGCGCTTTAGGCTATATTTTAGAAACTTATTCTATAAAAACTTCTTTAATCTTAGGCGTTACGTTTTTATTCACTAATTTTTTTCAATTATTTCCTTTAATTTTTTTTACGTTTCTACCTCAAAACAGTTATGCGGTAGAAGAAACGAAATCCATCAACCGGTTTATTGAAAATACGGCGAAACCTCGTTTTTTATTGGCGAATCATTTAGCGGAAATTTGTTTTGATTATCAATCCCCCAGTCGCGAAATATCAAAACTTTTAAGAAAGTCGGGTTACAAATCTGGAGAAAAAGTCGCCTATATCGGATATCCAAATGAACCCAAAGTTTATTCTTCAACGAAAAATGTGTATTTTTTGGGTAACGCAATGTTTTACCTTAATCAAGGAATCCCGCCAGAAGCGCTAAAAGATTTAATCAAATACGAATTGGGTACCACGTGGGTTTTTTGTTCGGAAGGATGTTCGACGGAAAGAATATCCGATGATTATAAGTTTGTGGGTTCTTTCAATAACTCATTAGGTTTTTTTATAGACGCAGAAAACCCTTTCAATCGTCGATATAAAACTAAAAAAACCCATACTTTTAAATTGTATAAAAAGAAAATTGGAAATATCCTAGATAAAAATTAGGCCTTCCCCTTCCAACGACGCACGTCTTTCATATATTTTTCTCGATCCATCTCCGCGTTAGAAGGAAAAATATCCATTAAAGGTTCTAGAACATGTTCGATTTCTTCTCCTGGATAATATTCAAACCGACCGTCCGAAACTCTATAAACGTTATTAAACGTTCGATAGTTTCCGCATAGCGAAACAAAATCCCATGAAGTTCTTTTTTCAATTAAAGCGACAAACTCGGAAGAACTAATTCCTTCATACAAATTAATTTTTCCAATATCGCCCTCTTGAATCGATGGTTCATCCATCCCAAAATCGACGCTCCATACTTCCGATCCATTTTGCCCAAAAACCTCCAATTGATAAACAATCTTCCAATGTCGCCAGCCAGGCATCATATCGCTTTTTAGCATCATTGCCATAAATTCATTTTGTATAAAATCTTTAACTATTTTCATCTCACTTTTGTGCTGGTCTGGATCGGTTGTTCGTGTTCGTATCGGTGGAACTTCAGTAACAGGCTTAAATACAACCCGATGACTATCTTCATTCAAAATTTTTACAAACTCAGAAGATTGCTTTTCTACGCGGATGCTATTGGGTTCAACATGGGCAACATCGCCCGGAAAATACAGGCTATTTTCAACATTCGGACAAAAAGATGAGAGGTCGGCAAGAAACTGATCTTGTGTTGTAGGAAACGTGTACCGGTTTAGAAAATCGAATTCATCTCTATATCGGAAAGCCGCAGAACCTGGGACTACAAACTTGGGTTCTAAATTCTTTATTACATTTAGACAAGCTCCATATAATTCAAATGGAAGATTCAATGATTTATGAAAGGAAAACCTTCCCTCCATCAGCGGTAAAAAGCGAGAATGCACAAGATCTAACTGTCCAAATTGATTTCGGATATGTTCTACAATTTCAGGGTTTACTACTGTATCTACCTGATTCCATATAGCGACTTCCCCGTCGCTAACAATTAACCCATGCTCGACAAAACCATCATCGTCTTTTAAAAGCGAAGGGGTTGGAGTAACAGTTACGTCTTGAATCTTTATAGAACAAAAATCAGAAACTATCTGAATGTTTTTAAATTCTAGCTCATTAAGAACATCTAAGAGAAGCGGATCATTTGGAGCGAGTACGGTTGCGTCAGGCTTAAGAATTTTATCGTTATTAACCAAATAAGCTAACGTTCGAACGTCAAAATGATCCTGATGCCGGTGAGATAAATTGAGTATATCAATTGGAGGTATTTTATCTTTTTCTAAAGCAATGCTTGGACAAAGGACATTTATTTCTTCCCAAAGATAGTCAAACCAAACTGGATCGCTAAGAATTGTAGTCTCTTTGCTTTCTATTAAAAGACATGCATGCCCTATTAAAGTGGTTTTGATCATTTATTTTGTAACCTTAAATTTCCACTTTTACATCGTTAACTTGGGCCGCATCCATTTTGATACAACCAAGCAAAAATAGGAATTATCCTATCGACAATCAGATTTTTACTATAAGGATATTTTAAAGTAAGATTATAAACTAGTTTCTTTTAAAGTCAAAACATCAGGCGGGCTTTTTAAAATAGAAAGATCGACAATTCTACAGACTATTTTTAATTCATATTTTAGACATGAAAGGTTGCAACTTACTTTTATTATCCGATTCAACCGCTGAATAAAGAACAGGTTTAGACTTTTGCTTGAGCGTTGGCTTATATATTTTCTTAATTACCAAAGTCAGAAGCGCCATTAAAACAATCCCAACCAGCGCAATTTTAAATCTTTGCGATCCGACCTCCAATAAAGTATCGCCTAAAAAACCAAAAGCAAATATCCGTGGAATTAATCCTAAAGCATGGGCAGAAATATAACTTCTTAAAGACATGGCAGAAATTCCGGAACCATAATTTATAGCGGTGACCGGCATCACAGGTATTAAACTCAAGATAAAAACCATCCAAAACCCAAATCTTCCGTTTTCGATTATGTCTGTTCCCAACTTTAATTTTGCCACTACATATTCATGTCCCATTTTTCGAGCCACTAAAAAAGCCAAAGTCCCTCCAACAATAGCTCCAGCAGAAGCATAGATTGGCCCCCATACTGGCCCAAACGCTAATCCACCCGCTATAAACAAAGCGATTGACGGAATTAGGAAAAATGGACGAACGACAAATACAAATGTATAAATTAATGGTCCTACAATTCCAAGCGATTGAATGTAGTTTCGAAAAAATTCAGGAGTTAACTTCATTCCTTGTTTCATAAACAGGAAACTTATCATTAGCCCAAAAATAATAATGCCTACGAATTGTATAAAGCGTTCTTTAGACTTAGAAATTGGTTGGATATTTGGCATAAGGCGCCTAAATAAAGTTAAAAAAATGCCTACCGTTCAATTACTAAAATATTCATCCAAAACATATATTTATAATTTACTATAAGTGTAAATAAAATAAAAGTGATTTTTCAAAAAATTCAAATTGCCTAACTTTCAAAATTTGCAATATCACTAGACAAAAAAATACTTTAGAATCGACGCACTGAGCAAAAGCTATAAAGCCATATTAAGAACCTACAAAGCCCAAAAACAGCGTCAAAATCTTAATCAAATGAGATATTTTAATCCAAACGACTTAAAAGGAATGAAGATTTTGATAGCGGATGATATTCCCGCTAATATCGACGTTTTATACAAAACATTAACCGCTCAAGGTTACGAAATATCTATAGCTTTAAATGGTGAAAAAGCTTTGGATTTTTCTCCCATTTTTTCACCCGATCTAATTTTGCTAGACATTATGATGCCTGGAATTGATGGGTTTGAAACCTGCCGTCGTTTAAAATTAAATGAAAAAACCCAGAATATCCCAATAATTTTTTTAACGGCTAAATCTGATGAAGAAGACGTTATAAAGGGATTTGAGTTAGGGGCGGTGGACTACATCACAAAACCTTTTAAACAAGAAGAAGTTTTAGTAAGAGTTCAAAATCAACTAATGCTCCGCCGCTATATCCGAGAATTAGAAAGAAGTAATCAAGATTTGGAATCTTTTGCTTCAATAGTATCCCATGACCTAAGAGCTCCTTTACGAAAAATTGAAACGCTAGGTAATTTTTTGAAAGAAGATTATGAAGACATTCTTGACGAACAGGGCAAAGGGTTTATAGATAATATGGCCGCTATTACCGGTCATTTATCTAAATTGATCGACAGCCTTTTACAATACTCCCACGTTTCACTAG
This sequence comes from uncultured Nitrospinota bacterium, assembly GCA_964344185.1. Taxonomy (GTDB): domain Bacteria; phylum Nitrospinota; class Nitrospinia; order Nitrospinales; family JAJDAT01; genus JAJDAT01. The sequence goes on along the minus strand of CAYFMN010000001.1, from coordinate 208,255 downwards.
AATCTAAAATCTTGGAAAAGGTAGACCTTAATTTAATTGCAAAAGAAGCAATCAATAATTTAGACGCTCAGATTAAAGAGACTAATGGAAAGATTTCGATTGGAAGGTTACCCATTATTGAAGGCGAACCAGCTTTACTATATCAATTACTCCAAAACCTTATTGCCAACGCATTGAAGTTTCACCTAGATGAAAAACCTCCAGTAGTAGAAATTAATAGCAAAGCAGCCAAAGAAAAAGGTAATTGGGAAATAATAATTAAAGATAATGGAATTGGTTTTGATCTAAAATACGCAGAGAAAATATTCCGCCCTTTCGAACGCTTAGTTAATAGAAACGAGTTTGAAGGAAGCGGTATAGGACTGGCTCATTGTAGAAAAATAATTGATCGCCATCATGGAGATATTTCCGTAGAGAGTTCTCCAAATCAGGGCAGCGTTTTCAAAATAATTTTGCCCGAAAAACAACCTCAGCCAGTAGACGATATATAAAATACCAATAACATTATTGGAAAAAGCTATTCTATTTTCTCTGAAATAATACGTTTTCCATCCCAGAGCCCCCCGGAACCGGGAGAGTTATCGCAATAAGCCCAGTTGCCAAAAAACTCACCGCGAGTAAAATTTTTAAAACGAAACGTTCCCCAATGATTAGTGTTGTCCAAAGAATATTGGCATTTTTGTCGCGAAGTTTTTTGAAACCAATATCCTACCAAAGAACCATCATCCTCAATAACCCCCTTTAAAATTCCATCATAATCAGGATAGCGTCCAAAAACCGTTCTTCCAGTAAAACCTGTTGAAATTTCACCCCATGTGGTTTTCCAATTAAGAACATGGTTAAAGTTCTTCGGAGATGGAATTTGAGGTTCTTCAAGTCCAAAGGAAACTTGATGAGCGCTCAAATTAGATTCATAGATCTCTTTTTCTAAAGAACACTGGGACAAGTCTGTTCGATTATCCAACAAACATTTTTGGTAACGATCTTTTGATTGATTGACCATATTAATAGAAGTTGCCTTATCCAAAGAAGAGATAGGGGGAGCTGAAGCGCAAGCTTGAAACAGTAACAAAAATATAATTAAAACCAGAAACATTAATGAGACTCTAATAAAGCTTTGCTTTTTGCTGGCTCAGTTAATATAGTTTTTATCGTAGACTCTCGAAACACTTCCTCAACACTACTAATCGAAACATTAATCCTTTTGTGTAACGCGCATAAATTGGTTCCATGAGTTTCCAACTTTAGAGGGCAACTCTCCAGCTTTTTAATCGGATCGACTGCGTTTACCACGTCTAAAAGAGATAAATCTTCAGGTTGGTAAGCTAGTACATAGCCCCCATGAAGCCCTCTTTGTGAAACTACTATTTCGTTTTTTGCCAATGCCAACATAACTTTAGAAAGATAATATTCAGGCACTTTCGTTATTTTAGCTATATCGGCTGTGGTTTTAGGAGATTCGGGAGAAAGAGCTAAACAAACTACAGCTCTTAAGGCATATTCGGAAGTTTGGGAGATCATCAGCTTACCTCTAGTATTGTCTATCTAGACAACTTTGATTCTAAAATAATTCATTATTACACATGTTATAAATATTATTTGGTTTCAAATTCAATTTTCGTGATCAAACCAATAAAAGGATAAAAAGACCTTGACATCTTTTATATGAAACATTATATTACATTTAATTAAAGATATAAACATCTTTTTATCGCTATAATATTTTTCATGAGGTTTTGCCATGAACTTTCCCAATTTAACAATTCAGAGCGAAGTCCGTAATTTTGCAACTCAAAATCCCCAACATGCCATTAAAACTTTCAAAAAGTTTGGAATCGATTTTTGTTGTGGAGGAGCAAAACCTTTAAATGAAGCTTGTTTACAAATGGGATTGGATCCAAATGAAGTTTTTAATCAACTAAGATCGCCGGCAAACGAAATATCGTCTAGCCCAAAAAACTGGAATTCTTTGGGTTTAGGAGAATTAGTCGAAAATATCTTAGTTAATCATCACCTCTATATGAGAGACATGCTGCCCGAATTGACCCAAACAATGAAAAAAGTCCTAAATGCACACGGCAAAAAACATCCAGAACTTTACGAAGTGAGTAAAGCCTTACAAGCTCTTCGCGATGACCTGGAGCCTCACATGATGAAAGAAGAAGCAATATTATTCCCAATGATTCACAAGTTAGTAAACGGAGATCCCAAATCAGAAAAAATATTAAAACTAATAGCTAATCCCATTCAAGTAATGACAAACCAACATGAACAAATGGGAAATCTTTTAGGAATCATGAGGAGGTTAACCAACAATTACATCGCCCCTAAAGACGCCTGTAATACTTTTAAGTTTTTATACAAAGAACTAGAGGCCCTGGAAAACGATCTTTTGGTTCACACACATAAAGAAAACAACATCCTTTTTCCAAAAGTTTTGAACGCTGAAAAAATTGCCGCGCAAACGGTTGGATAAAAGAAATTATTTAACTTTTTTAATAATTCCCTTTTAGCTTGCCGAAGCTTTTTGGGATGAATCTTAAAATGAGAGCCCGGAGGAGAAGTACGATGAAGCATACAAAAATCTTGAAACTTTTTAATTTTTTAAGCGTCTTTTTATTAATCAGTCTCTTTGGAATAACGGGAACTTTTGCTAAAGAGATCGCAAAGTTGACAACGGCTCCAAACGTACCCAATCCAATAAAAAGAAGTAAAACCGCAACCGTTGTAGTTAACCTCGAAGCCAAAGAATATGTTTCAGAAATCTCCGAAGACGTTAAGTATGGATTTTGGAGTTTTGGCGGAACTGTTCCCGGACCAATGGCTAGAGTTCAAGTTGGCGATAGCATTGAGTTCCATCTATCCAACGCTAAAACAAATATACAACCGCACAATATCGATATCCATGCCGTCAACGGCGCTCATGGAGGAGCCGCTTTAAGTGCAGTCGCCCCAGGCGAAACAAAAATCTTTACCTTTAACGCCATGGCTCCCGGGCTTTATATTTATCATTGTGCCGCAGGTTCCATTGTCGACCATATTTCAAATGGGATGTATGGCTTGGTTTTAGTGGAACCAAAGGGGGGGTTACCCAAGGTGGATAAAGAATATTATGTTATGCAAAGCGAATTTTACGCATCAGCTCCTGAAAAAGGCGAAGCTACTTTTGATATGGACAGAGGTTTGGCGGAAAACCCCACTTATGTTGTTTTTAATGGCAAGGAAGGAGCTCTATTGGGAAAAAACGCTTTAAAAGCAAAAGTAGGCGAAACTGTGAGAATTTTCTATGGTAATATTGGTCCAAATAAAGCTTCCTCTTTTCACGTTATTGGCGAAATTTTTGATAAAGTTTATGTTGAAGGCGGTATTGGAGGACTAATAAACAAAAATATTCAAACCACTCTAGTTCCTTCTGCGGGAGCTGTTATTGTAGAATTTAAAGTCGATTGGCCAGGGTCTTATGTCTTAGTCGATCACAGTATTTTTAGAGTGGCAAAAGGAGCTATTGGTCACTTGGTTGTCGATGGAAAAAAAGATCCAAAAGTCATCACCCAAGGCAAATTAGCTAAATAATAGGCTTAGTCGGCAGAGAGAAAACTCTCTGCCGACACACAACTAAATTGTTTAAAAAAAATCAAACAATTCTAAAACTTAAACTTTTCGCAAAGTCTTTTAACTGTTATTTATTGGTTAGAATGAAAACAAAAAATTTAATTCTAATAGTAACGCCAATATTATACATCGTTTTTTCGTTTCATTTCGCGATAGCTACAGACTCATTAAAACATGGCCACCATCATTCTCACCTTGAAGGAGTGGGGCCTTCTGAATCCCCTCATCTCCATACGTTGGATAAAAGCTTAATATCCAAAGTCTCCGAAATTTCAAAAGACCCTAGCGATATCCCAAGGCCAATATCTAACGATTCTGATTCCAAGGTCTTTTTTAAATTAGAAGCGAAAGAAGTGATTTCATATTTAGCCGATGGAACGGAATATTTATTTTGGACTTATAACGAAACTGTTCCAGGCCCTTTCTTAAGAGCTCGCGTTGGAGATCAAATCGAGTTAGTTTTAAGTAATCATAAATCAAGCACTCACACGCACTCCATTGATTTGCATGCCGTAACCGGCCCGGGGGGCGGAGCTAATCTCACTCAAGTTAAACCAGGAGGAAATAAAACAATTTCGTTTAAAGCCCTTCATCCTGGAATTTTTCTTTATCACTGCGCTTCGGGCAATGTCCCCACCCATATTTCCAATGGCCTCTATGGCTTAATTTTAATTGAACCAAAGGAAGGTTTAGCGCATGTTAACAAGGAATTTTACGTAATGCAGGGAGAGTTTTTTACTCAAGGATCGGTTGGCAAAAAGGGATTTCAAAAATTCTCCCCTAGTAAAATGATGAGAGAAATGCCTGAATACATAGTGTTTAATGGACGAGTAAAAGCCTTAAGTGGCCGCAGAGCGTTAAAAGCCAAGAGAGGTGAAACCATTAGAATCTTTTTTGGAAACGCGGGAGTTTCAAAAATTTCAAGTCTTCATATCATTGGAGAAATATTCGACAAAGTATATCCTGAAGGTTCATTAAAATCCGAGATGACTTCTATTCAAACTACGCTAATACCGGCAGGAGGGGCAGCCGCAGTTGAATTAAAGCTGGAAAACTCAGGAAACTTTATAATTTTAGATCATGCTATTTCTAGGATTGATAGAGGGGCTTATGGAACATTGGAAGTTTCAGGAAATCAAAACTCAAACTTATTAAAGAAAATTCAAAAAAAATAAGCCATCGCCACTTCTCCCACCATGCGCGACACATTTCCTTCAACCTAAAATATCCAAACATCAAGTTTAATTAAAACAAACTCTTCCGTAATTGGCGAATCAAAAAAATTTTGCTATAATAAGACCAACTACCTTACAAGCGAAAATTAAATAGTGCGCGAAAAACTCTTAGATTTAGTCCAACACAATGGAAACCTGCCTCCTTTATCTCAAATCCTGGAGAAATTGGTAGAACTTGCAAACAATCCTGATTCGGATGTTAATAGCGTTGTTAATTTAGTCGAAACAGAATCTGTAATTTCTGGAAAGTTAATTCACTTGGCCAATAGTGTTTTATTTGGAGGCGGAAGAGATCCAGCGCACGACGTATCAGAAGCAATTAGTCGTTTGGGGATAAAAAACTCGCTTGATTTAGTTTATAGTTTGGAACTTCCTAAATCGTTTAAGAAACCCAAAAACATTAATGCCCTAACTTTTTGGAAACATTCTTTTGGAGTGGCTTATTTAACTCAAATTTTCGCGCGAGAAATGATTAAAACCTGGGAGGAGCTAGAAGCAAGCTATTTAGCGGGATTATTACACGACGTTGGAATATTGGTTTTTGATTTTCTCATACCTGATGAATACGAAAATTTTTTAAAAGAAAACCAAAACTCGTCGGAACGTTCTCTTGATCAACTCGAAGAAGAACAATTCGGAATTACTCATCAAGAACTAGGCGCAAAATTTATTCAGAAATGGTGGAATCTTTCTCCTCATGTAGTAAAAGCCGTTAATCAACATCATGACGGGAGTCCAGAAAGCTCGGAAAAAGTTACTCTATCTCAAATCGTCGATCTAGCTAATAAAATTTGTAACTCCGCAGAAATATCAAATGGCTTGATGCCTAACTTTTCGCCTCCTCTAGAAGAAAACTGGCTAGAGATATTAGATATCTCAGATGCAAAGTTAAATAAGTTATTGGAAAACACTCGCGAAGCAATTGCTAGCAGCGAGTTGGCTCTTAGCTCTTAAATTGCAAAATTTTAACTTTTAAAAATAGATTCTCTGAAGGGAACCTCTAAAAAATCAGATTTGCCAGGAGCCTGACCCTAAAACTCAAGGGATAGGCGATAGCAAACCAGAAAAAATGCCAATTATTAGAGGTCTCCTGAAATTAATTTATTCTATTTTAAATAAATCGCGTTTTCTATTTTGAAACATCGATAATAGTTGCCATGCAGCTCCAGCCATAAAGATATGCCCAAGAGTCTCTCCGCTTATAACTATTAAAATATCGAAAGCTTGCCGATCATACGCTCCAAAAAAACCTCCACAAGCATAAAAAAGTAAAACTCTCCAATAATCGATTTCGCGGGTATAGCGACCAGGAAAAAAAATCAGGACAATTAGCATAGCCAACAAAGGAAAAAACTGCACAAAAAAATACGGTTTTATATCAAATCCACTGCCATTAACTATCACCCAAATCCACCATCCAACGCTCAGTGAGGTCAAAAACAACGAGGGCCCATAGATACTTTGCACAGTATCCGACTGGATTCTATCCCCAACCAAAATCCCAAAAATTCCTATAAATATAAATGTCAGCGGGAATTGATCCCAAATAAGTCGGGATGCGCTAGGTTCTATATGAAACCAAATAGACCCAATCCCCTGCACTAAAACCCCAAAAAAGAAAACTGATGGAGCGACTCTTTCCCATTCAAATTCAAATCCATAACTCCTGAGTTGAGAAACAAACACAAACCTCAATCCACAAACTCCAATAAAAATAAAAAATAGATTTGAAATAACATTTAAAAAGTTTGGAATGCCGGCAAAACTTCTATGATCGGCGAAATATAACCATTCAGAGTGTTGAGGAACATTATCTATCAAGAAAATCCCAATTAAAGCGACGGTAAAAAATGAAAAAAATCCAAGTTTCCGTAAATTTTGAGGAGAATCAATATTCTCTAACCAGTTTGTTTTACTAAGCGTAAAATTACCCACTTTTGTAAATGTAAAAAACAGACACTGAATAAACATACAAAAAACTGTATTGACATTATCATTTTGAAAACGTATTGGCTTATAAAAAGGCATTTTCACTCCTAACGTTTCAAATAGCTTAAAAAATAAACGTTTTGTAAAATTTACAAAAAGAAATCTTATTTTCAATCCATCCAAGATACTCATTACAGCTTTGGACTCACAAAAATTCCTTAATCAAGATTAATTCCCACGTTCTTTAAGCTGGAACTTTTTTTAAATAGCTCGCAATTTTTCTTTAGATATCCCAGCGAAAGAAAAAATCTATTTGCTCATCAAGAATGCCGCAGAATTTTACCTTTTTTCACTTTGTGACTTAAATCACATGTTGTCATAAGCAACTAAGGCGCCAAAACGAGTATCTTGAAAACTTTTGATTTATGGCAATTAGTTCTTGGAAAAATTTTTAATCAAAAAAAACTCCGAAATAATGTGCAATTAAAGACTACATAACTTACAATTTTTGTACTAAAAACCCTGAAAGCGGACTCAATGAAAGCAACACATCATCTCGACTCAAAGGATAAAGAATTTTTTTCCCTGGCTTCCAAAGCAATTTTCACAAATCCATTTAGCGAAGAATGGGAAGAAATAAAAAAGCACTTCAAATTTGAAAAAACTCCGGATGGTATAGAACAGGAACATTACATAAGCGCCGTTTTTGAACCGTTGAATGACCGTCTTTCTAAACTTGGAGAAAAAGGCGGAATTGCTCTAGATATGTACTCTGAAGCAGATCGGGTATTGCTAAAAAACGCTATATTATTCCGCGCGTATCATCTATTCGTTCCCCAATTAGACGAATTAATCCAGGCTCAATTACAAGCAAAAATAGGTCCGGCAACCGTACCTTTTGCCGAAGAACTAATTTTAGAACTCACCAATCCAGGATTATCACAACAAGAAGCAGTTCGATATTTAGGTATTTTTTACCAATTAAGGAGAGCTTTTTATTTTATTTCTGAAGCGTTAATCGGCGAAAGCCCATCAATGAAATCGCTCAGGTTTGCTTTATGGAATAACGTTTTTACCTTTGATGTCAGGATTTATGATCGGTATCTATGGAATCAGATGGAGGACTTCTCTACAATGATTCTAGGAGAAACCGGAACAGGAAAGGGAGCGGCGGCTTCAGCGATCGGGAGATCGGGATTTATTCCCTTCGATCCCATCAAAAAAAACTTTACTCACAACTTCAATGAAACTTTCATTTCAATAAACCTTTCGCAATTTCCTGAGACGTTAATTGAATCGGAACTATTCGGGCACCGAAAGGGAGCTTTTACTGGAGCGGTAGAAAGCCATAAAGGATTGTTTGAAAGATGTAGCTCTCATGGTTCTTTATTTTTAGACGAAATTGGAGACATAGGAATTCCAATACAAATTAAACTTTTAAAAGTTTTGCAAGAACGAACATTTTCCCCGGTTGGAAGCCATTCTGAAAAAAAATTTTCGGGCAGAGTAATCGCCGCAACCAATAGACCTCTCGCAAAATTAAGGGACGAGGGATATTTCAGAGACGATTTTTTTTATCGACTTTGCTCTGATTTTATTACCGCTCCACCGCTTCGCCAACGCATTCAGGAAGACTCTTCCGAACTAGAGCGACTTGTACAGCTACTAATTACTAGAATGACAGGAGAAAAAAGCGCAACGTTAACAGGAATGGTTTTGGATTCTTTCAAAAAAGATCTTCCGCCTCAATATCCATGGCCTGGAAACGTCAGAGAACTCGAACAGGCTGTTCGAAGGATATTACTAACCCGTAATTATAAAGGCGACCTCACAAAAAAAGTGAACCTAGAAGACAATCTACTTAATGAAATCGAAAATGGGAACTTAAAAGCCGTCGAATTATTAAGCCAATATTGTGAACTACTTCATAAACGGTTTGGCACCTACGAAGAAGTGGCGAGAAGAACGGGGCTGGATAGAAGAACAGTTAAAAAATATTTAAATTTTCCAAACGGATAAAAACAATCAATTTATCAAACCGTTTTTAATCGCATAATGAATCAGATCGGCGTTATTTTCGGCGTCCATTTTAACCAAAATACGAGATCTATAAGTACTAATAGTATTAATGCTTAGACAAAGGTTCTCTGCAATTTCCTTTAGTTTTTTTCCTTCCGCAAGCATGCAAAACACTTGAAATTCTCTATCTGTCAAGTTTTCATGCGGAAGCTTTTCTGAATCTTTATTAAGATTTGCGACCAATTTATCAGTTAGCTCCGGAGAAACAAATTTGCCGCCCTTCGAAACTTTTCTGACAGCTTCAACCAATTGCTCGGATGCGCTCGCTTTTCCAAGATATCCAGAGGCTCCCGCCTTTAAGAAACGTGTGCCGTAATGATCTTCTGGGAAAATACTTAAAATTAAAACAGGTATTTTGGGATAGATCGATTTTAACTCAATTAGAGTATCCAAACCGTTTTTGACTGGCATATCAAAATCAAGCACCACTACATCAACGTCCATATTTTTAATTTTCTCCAAAACTTGGTTGCCGTTTTCAGCCTCGCCCACAACAGACAAATCAGGAGTTTCAGAAATAATTGTCTTCAGACCTTGTCTAACAATTTCGTGATCGTCCGCAATTAAAACTTTTATGAACCCTGCTTTTGAAGATTTCATTTTTTAACCGGAATTTTAACTATTATTTTAGTTCCTTCTCCAGGACGTCCCTCAAACTCTACCTTGCCATCAAAAGAATTGGCTCTTTCTTGGATACCAATAAGTCCAATGGAAGTAGAACTATTTATTTTTTCCTTTTCAATACCAATGCCATCATCTTCTACTTCAAAAACCAACCTGTCTTCGATTAAATTAAAACTAACTCGAACTTTTGTAGCTTTAGAATGGCGAACAACATTTGTGAGAATTTCTTGAAAGATACGAAACAAAGCGGTTTTTAGATCTCTCTCTAAATAAACATGATCTTGTAAACAATTAAGATCAAAATTAATCCCATATCTTTTTTTCCATTCTCCCGCTTCCCATGCAATCGCTTCACAAAGACCGAAGGCGTCTAAAATTGGAGGTCTAAGTTCCATGGCAATTTGTTGCACCGATTTAATTGTATTATCTATAGTAGAGATCATTGATTGCAGACGCCCTTTTAAATCGATTTGACCTGAAGAAAGTTTTTTTTGAATATGAGATGTATCCATTTTCAAAGCCGTTAACGCCTGACCAAGACGGTCGTGAACTTCTCTGGAAATTCTAGATTTTTCCTCCTCTCGAACGTTCTGTATTTGATTGCTCAATTTTCTTAACTGTTCTCTGGAATTTATTAAACTTGATTGAGTTTCTTTATGTTCTTCAATTTCAATTTTTAACATCTTATTTGCTTCAGTTAATTCTGATGTCCGTGAGTTAACCAATTCCTCTAAATGATTTCTATGACGATTTAATTCTTCTTCGATTTGTTTTTTCTTTATAGCGTCCGCAATAAGTCCACCGATTGAGATTAATACTTCTTGACTATGTCGATACCAAGATGGATTGGTATTTGTATAAAGAAACATAACGCCAATCAAATCTTCCTGACTCTTTAACGGAACAATATAATGACCGTGAGCTTTCATATCGCTAAAAGTTCTCTCATGACGCGAGTCTTCGAAACAGCTTTCGCTCATCAACAATTGACCCGAAACAGCTACCCTACCGCATAAACAATCTCCAAAAGGAACTTCCTTTTCTTTTTCAAGGAATTCTTTGGAAAAATAGCCAACAGTCGTATAAAGCTTGAGAACTTTCTTATTAGAATCAGACAGAAATATACCTGCTTTTTGCTCTACTTTGAGTTCTTCAAACTGTGTAATACTCCATAGAACTCTTTCCAACATTTCCTTAGTTTCCAAGGAAGATTGCAGAGCCTGTGAAACCTCATGGAGAACTTTATACTCCTGGGCTAATAACGATTTATTTTCGTCTTCTTTTTTCATTTATAGACATTTGTTCTCTAACTTGGAACATCAAATAAAAAAAGGCTGATTCCGTCAAAAATTGCCGACTGCCCTTCCATCGCTGCAATTTGCAATTTCAAATTAAATTCTCCCTGTAAAATTATTCCCATAAAAGAAGAAAGCATCCATTCTGGACCGTCTTCATTGGAGCCTTTGCGGATATAATTAACTATACCATCATTTACTTTACCCATTCGAAGAGCTAGATGTTTTTTTGTTTGGGTATGTTCTAAAATGAGAGTCGGCGCGGCCATATTGTATCCTCCATTATCCTTTTGTAACTCCAGCCCTCCCCATAACATAACCACAAACATTGGATTTCCAACTTGAATAATTCGGTTCATATTGGCTTGAGCAAAAAATGGCTCGCTTGACTTATTGTTTATAATTTTTACTGAGGAATTACCTACAAGCGTAATTCTTTTTTCAATTTCTATCTTCCCTTCGCCTTTAACAGGAAGCCAAACAACTTGGGATTCAAAATCTTTTTCCAATAGGGCTATATTTTTTCTCTCATTCAAAGAAAATATAGAAAATCCTCTATGCGTTTTTTTGAAAACAATCTCTTTCCTATCATGCAAAAACTTGAAAATTGGAAAATCTTGAAAACCGTCAATCAATTGAAAATCAATTAACTTTTTCTTATTCTCCGTCGCGACTTTAATGCCTGAAAGCTTGTTCAAATAAATTGCGCGTTTCAAATTTTTTTTATACACATTATGCGAATACCAATAGTTATGAGGACTAGCAATAACTAATAAATCTAAGGGATTCACAAAACTCCTCATTTCCTCCCTAAATTTTTTTAAATCAAATCCTACATCTACAGACGGAAAATAAACAAAAGTTACTTGCCAAATGGCGACGAAAAAAAACGTTAATGCAAGTCCATTCTTGAAAACCCAATTTGATTGTTTCAAATTCTTTTGCATCCAGCTCCCAAATGCAACCAATCCTCCGGCCAAAAATGGAGCGATGATAACGATATCAAAAAGAAAATTTCTTCCGTACCCGCCAACGCCTGTAATTAGCGGCACCAAAAATGGAATAATCAATATACAAACCGCTAAAACTCGATAAGATTTCTTCCTTATCTCTGTAGAAAAAAATCCCCAGATAACAAAGGGAAAAAAAAGAGCCAATTTCCCCATAAAAATTTTATTAAATAAATTTTCAACTATTCCATAAACCGTTTGAAAGTTATTTGACTGAGCTGTTTTTGGTAGGTGATAGCTTTTCGCCTCGCCAGTCAGTTGATCCAAAACAGGCCAATAAGCGGCAAGAGTCATAAAACCTGCGGCAATAAAAACCGTCAAAAAACCTAAGACAATTCGTCTTCGGTCATTTTCAACAAAATCTGTTTCTTTAAACAATTCTGGAACAAACACAACCAACGCAACCCAACACCCCAATCCAAAAACAAAATAAACGTTGGTAGCAATAGTATAAGTCGACAAGAAAGCCGAAATCGACATTACCCATCCCCATATTCCAAACTTTCCCGATTCAAAAATACGAAGAGTCGCAAAAACCATCAAAGCTGAAAAAAATATTATAAAACTATAACCTCTAGCTATATTCGAATAATAAATGTGAATGGGGCTAAGAACTATTACGGCCAAAGACAATAAAGGAACAATCTTTGACTTAAACAATATTTGACTTATCTTATAAACTAGAATAAGGGTTCCTAGTCCACAAATGAACGCGGGAAATCTTATGGCGATAGCATTTTCGTCCCCAAATAACACAATCATTAAGCGCATTATTAGCGTGTGAAAAATATGATGACCGCCATAAAAAAAAGTGGTGGCTATATATTTGAACGGCGTATTTGCATAATCTAGTAGATATTGGTTTTCGTCTCCAGGCCCAAGAGTTTGGTCAAGGTTATAAACTCTTAAACCGACTCCAGTTACAAATAAAAACCAAAATCCGAAAAGAAAGTTAAAGTTTTTTTTCATGAAAAGAACAGAAAGCGGGAAAAATGATGCAGGATCTTCATTAAGTTGATCGTCGGCTTATAGTAACTGAATGTTACAATCCTGATAATAAAATAATTCCAATTTGAAAAATAAATTTAGATAAATGATATCGAATCAATCCATTAAATTATCAAAATCATTACAAAACGATTGCTTTAGTTTTTGCAGTACCCGAGGAATTTCAATTTCAGACCTATTACTTGGGACATTGCAAATACTACTCCACCGTTATTCGGGTCAAAAGGATATTTTTATCGGACGCTTAAAAAAACAAATTGTTTCAGGCGAAATAGATCAAAGTTTAAACTCTATTCAATGGATAAAAAGCTATTTGTTTTCTTCGATCACCTTTGAAGATTCTATACGAAATAATTCATCAAACAGTTTAATTTCAAAAACAGAATTAAGCGACTCCTTAGAAACTTTATTGGAAAACCTACAGCCAAAAGAAAAAATCTCCGGCTCTGCTTATTACAAGGTTTTTTTTCATTTTTCTAACGATCAAGATATAAATTCAAGCGATTGGTGGACCTCTTGCCTTGAATCCATAATACCCAATCCCTATTTAAATTTTACTTTTTCCAACATTAACGAAAACATTCAAGGGCTTGTACAGTGTAATATCGATTTATGGGACTCAGAATCCTTTGAGCGCATGGGATTACATTTTTTAGAGCTTTTGAAAGATGGAATCAACGATCCACAAAAAATGATATCGCAATTATCCCTTTTAACTTCACAAGAGTTCGAACAACTAACAAAACTTTGGAACCAAACTCAAGTTGAATATTCCGATACTATTTGCGCCCATCAAATATTCGAATCCATTGTCGAAAAAAAACCTGAATCAATAGCGGCAGTTTGGGACAGCAAGCAACTCACTTATAAAAATTTAAACATTCAAGCAAATCAGTTAGCTGGTTATTTAAAAGATAAAGGAGTAAGACCCGATACATTAGTCGGTATTTGCGTTGAAAAGTCATTTGACATGATCATCGGTATTTTAGCCATTTTGAAGGCTGGCGGAGCGTTTGTTCCAATGGACTCAAGTTATCCAAGCGACCGGCTAGAATATATATTCAAAGAAACGAATTCTCCAATCCTTTTAACTCAAAAAAAACTTCTAAAAAAACTTCCTTTTCAAGCAAAAACAACCATTTGCTTGGATCAGCCAGATGAAAGTCTTTTCCAATACCCAAGCTCAAACCTAAACCTTGCCAGATTTCCTAAAAATTTAGCGTATGTTATTTTTACTTCAGGCTCAACGGGTCAACCAAAGGGTATATTATTACGCCACGATGGTTTATGTAATTTAATACAAGCGTCAAACAAGCTTTTCAAAGTCCATTCCGAAAGTAAAATTTTACAATTCTCATCCTTTGGCTTTGATGTTGCCGTTTGGGAAATTTTTACCGCATTGTTATCAGGTGGAACTTTAGTTTTTAGCGGCAAAAAAAGTTTATTTTCTATTTTGGAATTACCCAAAATAATTAATGAGCATAAAATAACTTTAGCAATGTTGCCTCCTTCCCTATTATCAATACTTCCCAATCCCGGTTTTCCTTCTTTGGAAACTATCGTTGCCGTTGGCGAGAGATGTACGAATGAAAATGTCGAACGTTGGTCCAAAGGACAAAATTTTTTTAACGGATATGGGCCTGCTGAAGGTCACATCACAGTAACAGCTTGTTTAACTAACAATTCAAAGTTTTTTCGTCCATTAGGTCCAACTATCGGTCGTCCTTTGAGCAACGTCAAAGTTTTCATTCTTGATAAAGAACTTCAGCCAGCTCCAATTGGGGTTCCTGGCGAAATACACCTCGGAGGAATTTGCGTAGCCAATGGCTATCTTAACCGTCCTGAATTGACTCAAGAAAAATTTTTATCCGATCCATTCACTAATAACCCATCCGCTCGACTTTATAAAACAGGAGACTTAGCCAAATATCTCCCCAATGGAGAAATTGAATTTCTAGGTCGAGTAGACAATCAAATCAAAATACGAGGATTTCGAGTTGAACTGGGAGAAATTGAATCTACAATGAACGCTCAACCAGACATTGCCAGAGCATTAGTGACTTTGCGAAGGGATAGCAAACAAAATAAAATTTTGACCGCCTACTTCATTCCAACAAATAAAACTCATATTTCAGAAGAACAATTAAGAAAAGCCCTTGAAAAAAAACTTCCAGACTTCATGATACCGCAAGTGTTTGTAAGATTAGAAAACTTCCCCCTCTCTCCCAATGGAAAAATTGATCGCGATGCGTTACCAGAACCGACGAAAACAGAACCCACGAAAAACATTGAAAAACGGGCTCCAATGTGGTTAAAAGACTTTTTGAATCGGTAAAACAAAAAAAAGCTGTTACACTAAATTTTTAGTAAAAATCTAGCTAGATCATTGTGTCATATCGATAAAACATTAAAACAATAAAGTATTTGATGGACTGGAAAAACGATTATCGTATCGCCAATTTAGAAGAGAAGCTTGAAGATGGCTCCGTACGATGCCACTTATCGCCACGCAAATGCAAAATCAAAGAAGGAGAAGTAGGTTTTTGCGGCGTTCGCGGCAACCGCAACAATCGATTAGTAACTTATACTTTCGGTAAAGGCGTTCATATTACGGAAGAGGCGATTGAAACGGAAGCCATATTTCACTACGCTCCCGGTTCCAGAATCCTTTCCTTAGGTAATATTGGTTGTAATCTAAATTGCCATTATTGCCAAAATTGGAAAACGTCCCAGTACAAATTTGTAGATAATAAAGACGTACATGAATTGACCCCACAAGGAATCGTCAATACGGCCTTAAGACATAATATTAGGACGCTTTCCTGGACTTATAACGATCCCGTTGTATGGCATGAATTTGTTATCGAAACGGCTGAACTAGCCCGTAAGGCAGGCCTGAGTAACCTCTACAAATCAGCTTGTTTTATAACGAAGGAAGCTTTGGACGAATTGCTTCCTCATATAGATATATTCTCGTTGTCTTTAAAATCAATGGATGAAACCTATTACCGAAAATTAACGACAGGTTGGCTGCAACCCGTTCTAGAAGCTGCAAAACAAATTTACGATGCGGGGAAACATCTTGAGATCAGCAACCTTATGATTACCGATATTAGCGACAATAAAGAATCGGCGCTTCAAATAGCTAGATGGATTCTAGATAATCTGGGACCGGAAGTCCCATTACATCTTGTAAGATTCCATCCCGAATATAGAATGCAAAATACTATTCGTACGCCAATTGATCGATTACAAAACGCGCGTGAAGCGGCTCAACAGGCAGGCTTAAAATATGTATACTTGGGAAACGTTCCAAATGAAAACGATTCTAGTTCTTTTTGCGGAAATTGCAAAGAACTCTTGGTTAAACGATTTGGCCTAGACGCCGAAATTAAAGCTTTAAACCCTGAAGGACATTGCAAATTCTGCGGCGAAAATTCGCATTTTAATATAAGACGCAAGCCGCTTCTTGAATCGAACGCGCAAAACACATTAGCGCCAGATAATTTGAGAGTATCTTCATACAATTGGCGTGGCGATATTATTTCGGTTCATGTTCAAGCAAAAAATACTGGCGATACCGCTGCAACGATTTATTATCGACCTCAAAACAGCAACCAAACCCATTGGAAAACCGTTACCCTAGAAGCTCAGGAAAGTTATCGATTCATTTTGACAAAATCTCAACCCTCTGAAATAGGATTAGAGTTTGCCTGGGATTCCTCGATCGAATCAAACCTATTTGAAGTGTTTGACCGAGCCCATTTTCCTACAGTTCCAATTGCCGAAGGAATCGCAGAAGATGATCGAGTAGCTCTTCCAAAGTTTGAGGGAAAACAGTTTCCAGAAAAAATTAAAAGTCAACTTGTCAAAGCTATTTCTTAAAAAATGGGAAATTCCTCAGACCCAGTCACAAAGGCTCTCCACACTCGCATAGAAACTAAAAACGCAAACCCTGCGGTTACGCCTATTTACCAATGTAGCGCTTTTGAGACAGATTCTCCTTTTTTTTACACCAGAAAAGATAACCCAAATGTAGCGGAACTAGAAGAAACTGTCCGAATTCTTGAAGGTGCAAACTTTGGCGTAGCTTCTTCCTGTGGCATGGCCGCTATTAATATGATTCTAGAGCTCCTCAAACCCGGAGACACACTTATAGTCGATCCTTATATTTACGGTTGTTCATTTCGTCTTTTTCAAAGAATAAGCGAACGGAGAAACATAAAATTAAAAACCGCAGATTTTTCAACTCAACAAGGTCTTGAACAGATTTCCAGCAAAACACAAATGGTTTTCTTTGAAACCCCAACAAATCCATTTCTAAAAACTGTAGATATTCAAAAGGTATCAGATCGTCTAAAATCGTTAAATCCAGAAGGCATTGTAGCTGTAGATAACACTTGGGCTACGCCTTTGTTCCAGCGCCCTTTAAAATATGGCGCCGACGTTTCTCTACATAGCGGCACTAAATATTTTTCTGGTCATAGCGACGTAATGAGCGGAATGACGTTAACAAACCGAAAAGACCTGGTTAATGAGTTTCGCGATATTCGTTTTTATGGCGGAGCAATTCTTGCTCCTTATAGCGCATGGTTAACGCGCCGCAGCTTACAAACTCTAAATCTTCGCCTGGAAAAACAACAGCAGATCACAATTGAGATGCGTGATTTTTTGAGGAAACAATCTCAAATCGCGAAAGTTTATTATCCAGACGTAGACGGCAAACAATTGACCGGATACGGAGGCATATTATTTTTTGAATTTTCAAACGGCCTTGAGCGGCATTATCAGAAATTTATTCAATCTCTTAAACTGTTTAATACAGGAACCGGTATGGCTTGCGTTACGTCTATGGTTGCTCAACCCTATACAGGTAGTCATGCGTCAATGACATGCGAAGAAAAAAAACAAATCGGTTTGGGAGAAAATTTAGTTCGCTTATGCTTCGGGTTAGAAAATCCAAACGACCTAAAAAAAGATTTAGCCAATGCGTTTAAGGTTATAGAATCTTAACTTTTATTAAACGTCATGGAAAAACAACAAATAGAAGCAGAACTTAAAAGCTATTTTGAAACCGAATTCCCAAACCCCGGATTAAAACTTGAATCATCTACTGATTTACTTTCAAATTTTATAACAGATTCTTTAAGAGTCGTCGCAACGGTAGCGTTTATGGAAAATCATTTTGGAATAGACATTACAGAATCGGACATAGGAGTTGAAACGTTTCGAGATCTAAATAATTTATCTGATTTTGTATTTTCAAAATTATAAACTCGCCAAATTATCCAAAATATTTCCCGTCAATCTCCCTTCCTTCTTAGATAATATTGTAGACTAATTGCATGCTTGGCCTCGGATTTCAAAAACCCATTTCCGACGAAGAACGAGATAAAAATAATCAAAATCGTCATGGTTTTGTATTAGCGACTTTGGCCGTTCTTGGAATTTTCATTTATTTATTTACTGAAGTTTACCAACCGCTTGGCTTAGCAAGCCCAAGAAGTTTCGCAAACGGGTTAGGTTTTAATTTAAATCATGTTTTCGATAACGACGACAATGTCGACTGCGAAATCTATATTACCGAAATTCGTTTATTTAGCAACGACCAAGAAAGGCTGATCCTATTTGTTGGTTTAGCAATAGCCTTTCTTTTGGCTTATTATTTACCGCTCAAGCTTAAACGCACTGCCTTAACTTTTTCTTTTTTAGCTATTGTCATTATCCTTTATGGCTTTCGCCCCATTGCGGGTCTGTTAGGTTCTCACATAATAGTTTATCTTATCCTCCATCCCATCAATGTGAATAAGAAGCTTTTAGCCTGGCTACCTGGCAGCCTTATTTATCTTACTTATTCGGATTCAAATTCTCTAATTCTAGCTGTTATTTTTAATACAGTTATTTTTGGATATGCTTCTTTCTTTTGCTATTGGTTCATCCTACGTTACTTATTAGATAAAGAAAGGTTTAGCCGAATCGCAGGAACAATGGCGGTTCAGTCCGCTGGAATTATAACGCTTTTAGGATCTAGCGTTGAAGGAATAGGAGGAAACGAATGGAAATTGCCTTTAGGGATTTTACTATTTTTCTTCCATTGGCGACGCCTATTTATTTATCACATGGATTTCAAAAACGGAAGAATTCCCAAAAACCTGACCTTACTCGAATATCTCTCTATATTCTTCGCTCCTGGCCAAATCGCGAACTGGTCGTGGGGATCGACCATTGGCCAAGGATACTCGTACACAAATGATCGGTTTTATAACAAAGATAAAAACCAACTTATTCTAGACGGAATTAAACTACTTGGTTGGTCAATTTTCTATTTATCGATAGGAGATTGGATTAAATACAATTTGGTCCATTATGTTCGTCATGAAATCGGCATTCCAGTTTTTTGGAGATTGCGCGAGTTAGGTTGTCACTTTGTTGATGGAGGCGAAGTTTCAATTCCCACTATTTGGTTTAGTTGCTTGTTCGATCAAATAAAGTGGTTCCTGCTCATGACAGGAGTTCTTCACTTCAAAGTCGGTATCTGGAAAATCTGTGGTTACGATATTGAACCAAACATGAATAAACCGTGGCTCGCCACAAATCTAGCAAACTTGTGGGGGCGGATTACCTTACATTATAGAGACTTTTTAATTCGATGCTTCTATTACCCGGTTTTCTTCAATTTTTTTAAAAAGAATCTCTATCTAAGACTTTTTACGGCAATCATGGCTTCAGCAGGTTTTGGCAATCTTTTCTGGGGTAATATCATTCGCCGGTGGATAGGAAGAGGTTTAGAGTGGAAATATGCCGTAGGCTTATTAAAAACTTGGCCTCATTTTTTTACGCTAGCGCTTGGAATTTGGGTAAGCGCCGTTTGGCAACTTATTAAAAAAGATAAGACTAGAAAATCATGGACATTTGACCGAAAGTTCCCACTAGATCTAATAGCTATGTATGTCACTTTACAATACTACTCTTTAACTCATGTCTTTTTTTATACGTGCTCGCGAGGAAGCGTTTGGGATTATTGGCGATTATTTTTTGCGGCATTTGGGATCCATTTAGATCCTTAAAAATAAACTTGACTGGAAGAAAATTTAATCCGTTCTATGACCAACACAAATGGTGCCAAGAAAGTTTTTCTCAATTTCATCCTGATATACAAACTCGTCGGGAACATCCCACATACCAAACGAATCAAAAACAAGTTTAGTCGTTTGAAACTCTTCCCACAAAACTGAATTTGGATTTGTTTTTAGAACCACATTCAACCCGAGACTAGCAAACGGACCAACTCCCTTGGTTGCGAGTTCATCTAAATCAAAATCAGATCCGGATTTTTCGGCTTCGATTAATTCGACGATTGGTTTGCCAATAACTTCTTCTGGATCATAACCTAAATATTTAAACGCAGAGTTGGCAAATACAATGTGCCTATCCTCATTTAAAATAAAAACTATTTCAGAAATAGTTTCTACAATAGTCCGGTATAACCTTTCGCTCTTTTTGAGTTCCTTGTATCCCCAATTAAGAGTTTCCAAGTCTGATCTTGCCCGATCTGATAAAATTTTCAAAAATTCCATTAAAATTTCAGGATTCGGCGCAAGATAAAGATCAAACATATCTTTATCTATCTCAAAAAGAACCGTTTCTGTGATGGCTCGAATACCCGCAGAACGAGGCTTTGGCTCTACTAAAGAAATTTCGCCCAAAAACTCCATAGGCCCCCTGAAGGCCACAGTTTTATCCTTTTTAAATATTTCAACCCTTCCGGCAAGTATTACGTACATCTTTTGGCCGTAAGAACCTTCTTCAAATAACATTTCTCCAGCTTTTAAAGAAAGAGTTTCGCCTTTAGCCCAAACTTGATCTGAAATTCCATCGGGCAACATCTTCATGATTTCTATTTTTTGAAAAGCTTCTTTATAATCGTTAGGCATAATATCGGAGGGATTAGAAGGATCTGGATTGGTCTCGTTCATACAATTTTTTCCAGTATCTTAGAAATTTTTTTGGGAATTAGAACAAAGACAAAAACATCCCCATACCAAACTCCAAAGTCGGCAAAAATCAATACATTTGACTCTAATTGAGACGAATGAATTAATTATTTATAAGTAAATCAATTAAATTTAGTAACTTAGAAATGTCTCAAAATGAGATAAATCCAACCCAAGACAACTGTTAATCTAATACCCTGATCCGAAAACTTCAAGCAAAATATTTTCATTTTTGAAAATTTTCTGCCCAAAATAAAAAACCCAGGTAACTTTTTTATGTATATTATTGAATCAAAAGGACAATTCAGGAAAGAAGAAAAAGCAGAAAAAACAGAAAAAACAGAAAAACTACTTTCTTTTAGGTTTAGGGGCTTGGCTCATCTTTCTTAAAGCTCCAAAAGCTAATAAATCAGATTGTTCGGAAGATCTTCGAAGCCACATATTCGCTAAAGATGGATTTCTATCCACCCCTTTTCCATAAAAATACATATGACCAAGGCAATATTGGGCGCGTTTATCGCCACGAACCGCAGCTTTCTGATACCAATCAAAGGACTTAGAAAAATCTATAGCAACAGATTCTCCAGTTTCATAAATTTCACCTAGCATTTTCTGCGATTTAACATTTCCTTGGTCGGCAGACTTATAAAACCATTCTAAAGCTTGATCAATATCTTTCGAAATTCCCTTACCTTGGAAATACATACAACCTAAGTTGAATTGGGCCTCATCATGTCCTCTTTGGGCGGCTTTTTTATACCAGTAAATGCTTTCTAAATAATCTTGTGGGACCCGAGAACCACTTTCATACAACTTACCCACAAAATTTTGAGCAAGAGGAGTTTTTGCGGTTTTTCGAAACCATTCGCCCGGATCACCAGAAATTTTTCGATTTTTACCAAATAGCTGCTCAATAGGATTATCCTCTTCTCCCTTTTGAGACTGGCCTGCTTGACGATACCACTTTGCCGCTTCTTCGTAATTTTTTTCGACTCCTTTACCTACAAAATACATCATGCCCAAATTATTTTGAGCCGCAGGATAGCCTTTTTCAGCCGCTTTGCGATACCACTCAACCGCCATCACATAATCAATAGGCGTTCCCTGACCTTTTTCATAAATAACGCCTAAATGATTCATTGCTTGAGAATTATCTAATTCAGCGGCTTTTCCAATCCAATAAATTCCTTCCCTATAATTTTGCTCCATCCCTTCCCCAGAGCAATGCATTTTTCCAAGCGTATATTGAGCGTAATCATGACCGTTTTCAGCTGCCTTTTTAAACCACTCAGCCGCTTTCAAATAATCCTGTTCTACACCCCTACCGCTATAATACATTCTTCCCAAATTATATTGCGCAACATCGTTTCCACTTTCGGCAGATTTCCGATACCAACGGAAGGCAGCTTCAAAATCTCTCTTTGTCCCTTTTCCGTGATAAAAAACCCTAGCTAAATTATATTGAGCAAATTCGTTTCCCTGTTCGGCAGCCATTCTAAAGTTTTCAGCTGCTTTAGATAAATTTCTCCCAATGCCTTTTCCTCTCTCAAGCAACAATCCCAAAAATACACGAGCGTCTGACACTCCATTTTCGGCAGCCTGATAAAATTGATCGTACGCAGCTTGAAAATCTTGCTCAACCCCGTCGCCTAAAAATAACAAAAGCCCTAGATAATATTGCGCCTCGGCCCCCCCATTTTTAATGGCCTGACAATACCATTCAGCAGCCTCGACAGGATCGGGCTCCTCGATCCCAATGCAAAAATCGCTCATAAGTCCTAGACGGGTTTGGGATAACGCATGTCCTTTTTTAGCCGCCAAGCGATACCATTGAACGGCTTCTTCATAATCTTCTAAATTAAAAAAATAATTCGCCTTTTGAAAAAAATCTTCCGGACCTGATTTTTCACTACCGTTAAAATTGCCTAAAAACTCTTGAGCTTTATCGTGCCCCTTTTCCGCGGCTTTACAAAACCAGCGCAGCGCTTCTCTAGAATCTTTTTTGACGCCATGCCCAGCGTACCTAATAACGCCCATCTTATATTGGGCTTCTTCATATCCTTTTTCAGCCGCCAACCCATACCATTCGGCGGCCTTTTTTAAATTCTTTTTTATTCCCTTACCTTGTTCAAACATATCGCCCATATTGAACTGGGCTTCCGCATAACCTTCTTTAGCCGCTTTACGATACCATTTAATAGCGTCTTTGAAGTTTTTTTCTACGCCATCGCCATTCTCGTACATCACTCCCAACAAGTTCTGAGCGGCCAAGTTCCCACTTTTTGCAGATTCTTGAAATAATTTTAAAGCTTGTTCAGGAGTCCTCTTGGTTCCTTTTCCCTCGTATAGCATGCGAGCAAAATTAAATTGAGCTACTTTATCTCCCTGATCCGACGCTTTTTTATACCAATTAACGCTCTCTTCAAAATTTTCGGCAACACCCATCCCTTTCTCATACATAACTCCAAGAAACCCCTGAGCGCTTGCCAAACCTTGATTCGCAGCTTTGCAAAACCAACTCGCGGCCGTCGAAAAATCACGTTCCACTCCAACGCCTTTAAAATACATAACACCTAAATTGTACTGGGATAGAGCTTCGCCAGCCTTAGCTTCGCGATACCATGAAGAAATTTTGCGGTAGCTAACGGGAACAGTTTCTCCATCTTCAGCGCGATAACGAACTTCACCTAATCCAGAAATATTCTTCTCGGCAATAAAGTTCATTCCTCTTCGAGACAAACTAGAAGCTTTACGCGTAGAAGTTTTTAGAAGTCCTTTTTCAAAAAACGCCGCAAGAGTCTTACTTGATTGGTTTTCTTTTTCCAGCATTTGACCTTATAAATAAATTAAGTCGTCGGCTAATTTAAATACTCTTGTTTTTATAGACGAAATTTTATCTTCTAGATCCAACGCCATTTCTTTTAAGACATCTCGTCCATTTCGCTGAGCCTGTTCAATACGTTCTTTTAATCGATACATTTCTGAGTTTTCCAAAGCATTTAATTCGCTCTCAATCCCAGCTAGTCTGTCTTTGACTTGAGCTATTTTTCTAATACTTTTTACTAGCTGAATGCCTATCGGAATTTCTTCAGATAAACGCCCCCACTCCTCCCAATCTTTTACAATCTCTTTAATTCGGAAAGCATCCATATTGTCATAAGCCCGATTCAGCTCTGCCATTAATTGATGGCGTTTTTCTCTCTCTTCACCAGTATTTGCCAAATCAGGATGTATCTTTTTTGCCGCCTCGCGAAATAATTTTTTCAAATCTTCACTCGGATCAAATTTATTGTCTAAAGGCGAATTATCTTCCCAGTCTCCCGCTTCTTGCTCCGTTTGTTCGGCGTGCTTACGGGCCGTTTCGGCTTCTTCACGCAACTGACTTTTAGCGGGATTGATAGAACTGGCGAAACCTAACACCTGAGCTCGTAATCTATCTAATTCTGCGTACCTGGAACCGACTATGCGATTATATTTTTTTTCAAAAAAACCCAAATCGCTTCGACAGGTTGATAACAACAATTCTTTTTCAGCTAATTCCTGTTGGAGATCGGTTAATTCTCTATTCTTTTGGCGGAGTTCTTCTTCTTCAGGAGTTAGAACGCAGGTAGGTAACATAAAAGCCTCGAAAAAATATAGCATCGGCATCCCGAAATAATTTTCCAGTAACCTAGCTATTTAACAATCGCTATTTGACGTTTTTGGGGATTAAGTGTATCAATATATTATGCTTTTTAATGAAGATTGGAGCAAGAAATATCTTTTTCAGGAAGGGTATAAGTAAAGCTTAGTGGATACCTATCAATAAATACTTAGTTTTCTCTACATTTTAAATCTTTCCTGAAAAAGTCATAAACCTAATAAAATTAAATATTTATTAACAAATCACCAGACAACAAGTCAAGTAAAATTATTATTTAATTTTAACTAATTTTAATATATTTAAATACACAATTACCAGTTTTTTTACAAAAAATTGAAAACTGAAACATCAAATTCAATACCAAAGCCGTTTTTCCCAGAAAACAGTCAATTTATTACTCTAGACGAGCGGCAAAATAGATGGGCCATCCCTTACAATTATGATTGTCTCAATGGACGAACCCAAAACTTATTAATTAAAAATATAGACGCTATAAAAGGAAAACGCGTTTTAGATTTGGGTTGCCATATGGGAACCTTTTCTTATGCCGCCTGGAAATTGGGCGCTCAATTTACATGCGGGATTGACTCTGAGGAAAACACAATAGAGCGAGGCAATAAAATATTCCTGGATTTCGAAATACCAAGCTCTTCTTGCCATTTAAAAACAGGAGACGTTTTTGAGTATTTAGAATCTCTTCAACCAAATGAATTTGACACTGTTTTTTGTTTTGGCCTTTTGTACTACGTCTCAGAGCCTTATAATTTGCTTAGGCTAGCTTGCAGAGCGGCTAGAGAAACGGTTCTGATAGATACCTTCATGGCAGCATACGCGGCGGTTCAGGGTAAAGAAGCGACACAATTTCAAAAAATGCTGGAATCGAACAGCGCCATGGAAGCGCCAATACTCTTAGTAGCCCTGACACAACCGAATAAAAAAACATACCAACTCCCACAGACTCACGATACCGGAAAAAAAAAATTAAGCTTGACTTGCTTTCCTACAACGGCTCTTTTAGAAAGATGGTTTTTATCTTTAGAAACGGATTATGAAAAAATTTCCTGGGAGAGTTTTATTAAAAACAAGCGTCAATGGCAGGACTTAATAGAACCAGAAGCTAAAAAGCGGGCCCATTGGGCAGACTTATACGCCTGTGGAATCCGCGAAGCTTATCGTCTAAATAAAACATAACGCGCCTATAAGTCATTGGGCGTAATAAAATTTTAAACCTTAACTTTTGGTCATCAATGGATACTCAAGATCAGGTAGAAAAACTAATCGTCGCTTTAATGGTAATGTTGCAGGAAAAAGGAGGTGAATATACAATCGACGAAAAGACTTATTGGGAAATGTATAACTCTCGAATGAATAAGGGCATCCAAGTTCAAGAATTGGGAAGCGAGGGAGTTTTATTAAAAATGGGAGATATGACAGTAAGCCCTGACGACGCCTTAAATAATTAATGGAGACCTCCTAAGGACAAGGAGTTTATTTCTATTGGATCGAGGCGAGATTCTTCACCGATATTAAAATATCGGTTCTGAATGACACGCAAAGTAAATCACGAAATCCTAGTCGTTAATCAATCAACCCGTAAAACGAGTCATGCGCTCTGAATGTTAATTGTAAAAGGGGTTGGAATCGCAAAGTTTCTTCCGCGTGCCATTCTTGAGGAAGCTCAGCGAGCCGACGAAGAATCCAGGTAATAAACTAATCCTTTAAAAGGTATCATTAACCTAGGTCCGTCACTACCAGAACGCTCCGCGTTCTGTCCGTTCGAGGATGACAGTGATCAGGTCGTTTTCTTAAACGCAATGTCACTTAAAAAAACGCTAAGCTAGTTCCTTTGAAGTTTATCTATCTACCTAATTTAGCTTCCAATAAAAATTCCATAATCAAATCCATCCGCTTTTGATGAATTGCTAAGCTAGAATCCATAAAAGGATGAGCAAAATCTTCATCATGAATTGTTTTTGCGCCTTTGGCTCTTGCCGCTTCTCTCAATTCTTGAGTCATATTGTCGCCTAAAACCTGATCTTGTTTTCCGGTGATAACATATAGCTTGCTTGAGTCTTTGGGCAGGTTTTCTACTGGGTCAATTCTTACCGGACATCCATGCGGCGAAAGTCGACTGGGACTGGAATCAATTGTGGCTCTATCGAAATCGATGCCAGATCCAATAATATTGGATATAAAAACACCCCCAAGCGATATACCATAAAAATATTTTTTCTCATAGATTTTGTTTAGCGATAAGGCAATTTCTTTATAATCTTCGATGATGGCGTTCAACCGTCGTTTGCCTTCCGAATTGCCATAACCTCTATAGTCGTAAATATAGATATCTAAATCTTTTTGAGCAAATTGTTTAAAACTGGTTATTATATGGTCGGCGATCATTGCGTTGCCTAGAGCGATTAAAAGATAACCTTTGGGTTTTGTTTTTTCTTCTTTAGCGTTGTGTGAATTGTATTTATATCCGACCAATTTTTTATCGTCAGATGTGGTAAAACTAATGGATTCAATATTTTTTATTTTTGAAACGCGATTAGGGTCGGGAGTAGGAGCGTTCATGCTCCACATCCAGAAATAGAATCGTTCTTTTATTGGACCACAAATGGTCGTTTCACGGTTTACCGTATTGGTATTGATAATAGAAGCAACCGTTAATATTAAAATTGTTGTGGTTTCAATATTCATTCAACTATTTTATTTCAAATATAAAATTATTGAAATTTGTCTATGGCAATATTTAGATTAATTATTTTGGTTCTAATATTTACTATAAGCTGTACCGATGATAGTAAAAAGGTTTGGGTGGGTATGATTTATCCTGGTGGGCTTGGCGCGCCAAATATAAAGTTTGAACTGGGGAATTATGAAACTTTAGAGCAATGCCGGGACGCGACTAAAACAAAACTTAAGGCAATGCAAATTGAATCGAGCGGGGATTACCAATGTCGGAAAAATTGCAAAACCGGCGAATACGGAAATGAAGAGTGTGAAGAAACCGGTCATTAGCTTCTTATAGATTTAATGTTTTATTAATTTTTTCGTTTAAAGTCTCCGGGTCAACAGGTTTTACTATATAATCATTTGCTCCCACCTGAACAGCTTTTAATACATGCTCCTTTTTATCGTTTGCTGTCAGGATTATAAAAGGGATTTTTTGAAGCGATTCGTTTTGTCTTATTTTTTTAAGAAGCATTAATCCATCCATTTTAGGCATTTCCCAATCGGATATAATTAAATCGAACTTCCCGCCTCTTTGATACATTAGCCGTATCCTGTCCAATGCTTCCGAACCGTCGCTAGCGGTATAAATTTTTTCGAATCCCAATTCGTTGACAAATTCTTTGGTTAACTCCAAAACATTAGGAGAATCTTCAACTAACAAAATATTTAAATCAGCTCTCATTACCATAATACTATCTATTTTAAAGTTAAAATCAGGTCTTAATTGTTAAAAACTAATATATTACTTTTTATAAAAAATGTATAAAATCTTAAAGTCATAATTAAACAAAAGTTTACCGTATTATTGTAAAAGCGCCAGTTTAAAATTTTTAAATTTAAAAAAACTAAACTTCAATTTTTTGTTTTTTTTGTTAACTCGTCGTTTTCGTTATGTTTTTGGAAGTAAAACTGTGAAGTTTTTTGACTTAAAAAGGTTGAGATAATATTATATTTGAACAATTTATTTTATTTCCGCTTTTTGTTAATAACTTCATTTGGAGTAAAAAGATTGACAACCTAGAGCGGTTTTTATAGCCAGGAGGTTTTTAAATATGTTGAAGATTCGGGCGAGCCAAATTTTTACCAGGACCCCGGAAGAAGCTGCTGCCGCAAAAAAGGATTTGGACGCAGATTTGTCTTTCTCGCAAGCTGTTGAAAAATATAGTGTTTGTCCTTCAAAAGAAAATGGAGGCGATTTAGGTTGGATGGATGAAGGAAACTTAGGCGATTCGTTTGGATTGACTTTAAACCTGGAAGATAAAGGCAAAGTTTTTGGTCCTATCCATTCTCCGTATGGTTATCACATTCTACAGTTTACCGACATTGTATCTGACAGCTCAGAAGATAAAGAAGGTCCGTTTGAAGTTTCTACTTTAATGAAAGACGTATCCCGGTCTTTGCCGGGGGCCGAACAACTTTTGTTTGAAACTTTCAAAATAGGGCTTCCGGTTTTGGGGTATGACGAAGTAGAGACTATTGAAACTCTCGCTAGATCACAAAATAAAAATGTCGAGGAGGTTTTAAACGCTTTAAATAAAGATTATCAAAAAAGGTTTGCGCATTCGATTTCATGCGAAGAGCTTCAAATGATGATTGAAGACGAAGCTCCGGTGAACGTTTTAGATGTTCGCGAACAATGGGAATACGATATAGCAAAAATTAAGAATTCTCAGAGGATTACCCCAGACAATAATGAAAAAATCTTATCTAAACTCAATGAAGAAGATTTAGTGGTAATTGTAGATTGGAATGGGGATAGAGGCGCAAGTTTTCAAAAATGGTTGTTTCAAAGAGGTTTTAGTAATGTCAAATGTTTAGAAGGCGGAATTGATCGCTGGGCCGACAAGATTGATCCCACTCAAGGTAGATACGATATTGACGAGGACGATGGGTATCGATATGAAGATGTTCTTGAAGAAAATCAATCATAAAGAATTTTTATAGATTTTAACGTGAAACCGTTGCTAAATATAACAAATCTCAATGTTTCCTTTCATAATGAGGATAGGTTCGTTCATCCCGTTCGAGGAGTTGATTTACAAGTTGGCCAAGGAGAGACAGTTGCTTTAGTGGGAGAGTCTGGATGTGGGAAATCGGTAACGGCGTTAAGCGTTTTACAGTTGTTGCCTGTTCCTCCCGCTCAATATGACTCAGGCTCGATTCAGTTTTTAGGAAAGAACTTGTTGGACTTATCCGAAGCTGAAATGCAAAGTATTCGCGGCAATGATATAGGAATGGTTTTTCAAGAACCGATGACTTCGTTAAATCCAATTTTGACTATTGGCGAACAAATTGCCGAAACTATAACTTTGCATAATGATATTCCCAAGAAACAGGTTGAAGAGAGAGTCTTGGAGATTTTATATAAAGTTGCGATTCCTTCTCCTGAAAAAAGAATCTACCAGTATCCACACGAACTTTCAGGCGGCATGAAACAAAGGGTCATCGCTATGGCAATTTCCTGCAACCCCAAGTTATTGATTGCCGACGAGCCTACAACAGCCTTGGATGTTACTATTCAGTCCCAGATTTTGGAGTTACTTGAAGATTTGCAAAAAGAAACGGGGATGGCGATTTTATTAATCACTCATAATTTAGGAATTGTTGCGGAATATGCCAGCAGGGTTGAAGTTATGTATGCCGGAAAAATAGTTGAAGAAAGCAAAACTCAGTACTTATTCGAAACTCCAGCTCATCCATATACAAGAGGATTACTAAACTCTTTGCCAAACCTTTCAACTGGAAGCCGGTTAAATCCCATTCCAGGAACTGTGCCAGATCTTACTAGATTGCCTAAGGGATGTGTTTTTCAACCTAGATGCCCGGATGCGTTGCCACATTGTGTCGATAGGGAGCCGAGTTTTCTGAAAATCGAAAAATTAGAAGAAGGCCGTCGAGCGGCTTGTTTTCTTCATGAGCCTATTGAGTCAGTGAAGTTGTGACTCTATTAATCAAAACAGTTGGATTAAAAAAAAAATTTCCTGTTTATGAAGGGGCTTTGTCTAAGGCTAGTCAATATGTCCATGCCGTAGATGAAGTCTCATTTGAAATTAATAGGAGCGAAACCTTAGGCCTTGTTGGAGAGTCCGGTTGTGGGAAAACCACTTTAGGGCGTTTGGCGATTCGATTACTGGAGCCAACCGAGGGTAAAATTCTATTTGATGGAATAGATTTAGTAGGTTTGTCCGAAAAAGAATTGAGGAAACAACGAAGCAGATTTCAAATAATCTTTCAGGACCCTTACAGTTCTTTAAACCCCAGGTTTACTGTCGAAAGAATTGTTGGGGAAGCTATGCTTATACATAAAAAAGCTTCCAGGGAAAACCTTAGGGATAAAGTCGCATTTCAACTTGAAAGAGTAGGGCTCTCTCCAGATTATATGAAAAGGTATCCTCATGAATTTTCCGGAGGACAACGTCAGCGTATTGGGATTGCCAGAGCTTTAGCTTTAGAGCCAGAGTTTATTGTATGTGATGAACCGGTTTCTGCGTTGGACGTTTCAATTCAAGCACAAATAATAAACCTATTACAAGATTTACAAGATGAATTAAAAATATCCCTTCTTTTCATATCGCATGACCTAAATATTGTCGGACATTTATCCCAAAATGTAGCGGTTATGTATTTGGGGCGTATTGTGGAGTCCGCTCCCTCAAAAGTCTTAAGGCAAGAACCTGCCCACCCATACACAAAAGCTCTTTTAGCGGCTAACCCAGCCCCTAAACCGGTTAAGAAGCTAAATAAGAAAGTTTTGTCTGGAGACGTACCCAGTCCATTAAATCCTCCTATGGGTTGTCGGTTTCACACTCGATGCCCTGAAGTTATGGATCGATGTCGTACTGAGCCTCCCGCCTTGACCAAACTATCCGAAAAACATTGGGTTGAATGTCATTTATATGACTAGAAATTTTAATTAATTTCATTAAAAAAAATAAAATTTGCTGTTTTTTGCAAAAAAAGTTAAACAAAATTAACTTATTTCCCGAAAAGTATTGAAATATAAATAACTTTCGAGATTTTGAGGCATTTTGGAAGGTATTTTTAGACTCTAAGGTCGCTTCTAAATTACGGTATATTTTTCACTGATTCAGTAACGATTGGCCGGGTTTTGATTGAGGAAAATAGCGATAACTACCAGTAAATATTGCGCTAATAAGTCCAAAGTGATAAATTTGTTTAATTGAAAAATGGATTGGTTTAGGAGATCGGAATGGATCCAGGATCATTTGTAGGGATCATTTCAGGATTATCATTGATTGTTGCCGCTATATTTTTAGGCGGTGATATTCACAATTTTATCAATATTCCTGGAGTTATGATCGTTTTTGGCGGAACCGTTGCGGCTACGCTCCTAACTTTCCAATTATCGGACGTTATTTCTGCTTTCAGAGCGGCTGGAATTGTATTTTCCCATAGAATTGAAGACGCTAACGACATGATCGAAACCATGTTAGAAATTAGCGTAATAAGTAGAAAACAAGGAATTGTCGCTCTAAGTAAACTGGAGATTGAGTCTGCTTTTCTTAAAAAGGCGTGTAATCTCATCGCCGACGGCTCTAAAGAAAATATGATACGAGATACGTTGATGATTGAGATAGAATCGATGAAACAGCGGCATTTTATCATTCAAGACATTTTTAGGAAAATGGCGCTTTATGCCCCTGCTTTTGGTATGATGGGTACATTGATTGGATTGATTCAGATGCTCAGTCGATTAAACGACCCAGAGTCTGTTGGGCCTTCAATGGCGGTTGCGTTAATCACTACTTTTTACGGTACCATATTAGCTAATATGATATTTAATCCCATTGCGGGAAAGTTAAAAGCTCGTACTCTTACTGAAGTTATCAATTTAGAAATTATCTTCGAGGGCGCAATTTCTATTTTGGAAAATAATAACCCAATGCTGGTTTATGAAAAACTCTCCTCTTATATTCCCAATAAGCTTAGACGCCCAATGCAAAATAAAATGCTCAATAGATAGGTTTTTGCCCAATTGAACCTTTGATTTCCATGGTTTAGGAAAATTAGATGAAGAACCAAAGCCAAATTGAAATGATCAAAGAACAGTTGAGGGCTAAGGACCGTGAATTAAAGCGGGTTAGCACCTTACAATCGCGGAACGATCAGCGTATCCAAAAGGTTTTGGCTTTAAATGAGCAAAAGATTATTGATTTAAAGACCGTAATCAGCGATCAAGAAGAAAAAATCAAGTACAACCAGATGTTGGCCAATAGGCCGTCTAAAGAATCTAAAAGCGACGATAAAGAGAAAGAAGAAGAAAGCAAGAGTTTAATTAAAAAACCTGGCGAGGATGGCAAGGTTCAAATAAAGGAAGTCACTAAAGAAGTTTTTATAGAAGATCCCAAGTTACAAAGGGAAGTCAACGAATTAAGGGCAAAAAATAGAGAATTAAAGAAAAAAATAAACGAAGAAAATAAGTCCAGAAAAAAACTTGATAAAGAAAAATCTGTTTTAATCAAGCAATTTAAAAAACAAAAAGAAACGAACGAGTATAAAGTTCAGAAGCTCCATAAAAAGTTAATGACAATTGAGGAGTTAACTGAAAAATCCGAGATTCGCAACCAGGAACTCAGACAAGAGAACGAGGAACTTGTTAAGGAAAAAGAGGAGGTTTCTAAATCCAGCTCAAAATTAGAACATGAAAAATCCATGCTGGTTAAGCAAATTAAAAAAATTAAGGAAGACCCTAGCGAAGTTAGGGAAATGAAACAAAGGATTAAAGAGCTAGAAACCAGGATTGAGGAGTCTTACGAAAGGTCCTCTGAAATGGTTAATGAAAAGCAAGAACTCATTGAGTCTTACGAAAAAATGTTGTTTGCCGAAGGGGAATCCATAACTCCAGGAGGCAAAAGGCGATTGCCATCTGATATTATAAAAGAATTAAAGGAAGAGTTAGGCGAACTAAAATACGAAAAGGAAAAAGCAGAACATAATCTTATTAAAGTAAAAAAAGAAGCGGAAGAACGGATAATAGCCGAGCGCAAAAAAATGGAAGAACAGCTCGCGGAAAGACTGAAAGAGTTAAAAATTGAAAAAGCTAAGACTATGGAGTTTGCGAGCGTGGTTATGGAGGAGGACGCTATTGGCGGTTGGATGGTAACTTATGCCGATATGGTGACTCTCTTACTGACATTTTTTATTCTTTATTATTCTATCGCCTCGGTTAATATGCAGAAGTTTAAGGAGGCTATTTTAGGGGAAGAATCGGCAAGTATTGGAATGTTGGAGATGCTGGATAGCATCGAATTAAAAGAGAATATAGAAAGTTTGACACCGACAAAATCTAAAGATATATTATCCGAGATAAAAGACGTCGCCGAAGAAAAATCGGAAACAATAGATGTTGCGACGGACCAATCAAAAATTATTGTTCGGGTTCCTGGTAATTCGCTTTTTGAATCTGGCGACGCATTTCTGGTTAAAGAAGCGCGAACTGTATTGGATGAAATAATAAAAATCATTAAGACCTATCCTCAGTATAAAACTCATATACAGGGGCATACTGACGATATTCCAATTTCTACCGAACGCTTTCCTACGAACTGGGAACTTTCTGCGGCTCGAGCAACAGCCGTTTTGAGATATTTTATTGACAAAGGAATTGATCCGCTAAAGGTTACCGCGACTGGATACGCAGATCTTTTTCCTTTATTTACTAACGAAACGGAGATTGGTCGTTCAAAAAACAGGAGGGTGGAATTTGTTTTGGAAAAAGAAAAGTGATAAGCCAAAAAGCTTAATCAAAGCAACTACAGAAGTTCGCGGCGCTTTTCGAGTACAACCATTACCTAAACAACCGATAGCTTTTATGTTTATGGGTAAAAGAGTTAACGCTTTAGACATTAGCGCTGGCGGTATTTCTTTCAGGAACAATGGATTTCCTAGTGGGAAAGTCGATAATATCAAGTTTAAATTACCTGGAGACCCCAAGGTTATAGAGACAAAGTTGCAGATTGTAAGAATAATCAGTGAAAAAAATATGTGTTGTTGTCAGTTTGTGGACTTGAAGCCCGAACAAGACGATCAAATAGCTCGGTATGTTTTAGAACGTCAGAAATATGATTTGAGAATGCAAAAGAAAGGCTTAACCAAATAATAATTAAGTCGAAATAACGATCAAAATACAATTCATCTATTAAGCCTAATAATTAAAAACTATTTAATTTAATCGAGATTTTTACGATTAAATTTTCCTGCCTTTTTAACTTTACACTCCTAAAACTCTTTTGAATTATTTTAAAGACAGTCCCTTGTGGGAAGAATCAGAAATTAGGCTTATTACGGAAAGAGAACTTTTTCTTCGAAAGCCTGGGATTATGAAGAAGGCGACCGAGAACTTAGAAGATTTAAAGGCCAAGTTAATAACTCAAATAGCGGCAGATAATAGACGGTACTCAGAAGGGACTGACTTAACAAAGGGGCAAATTGCTAAAGGAGAAAATCATAATGGTTTTCCCTTTATTTCTTTGGATATGCCCCAAAGGTTTTCAAAGACTGAAATGTTTACATTTAGAACTTTGTTTTGGTGGGGACACTACCTTGGATATTCTTTGATTTTAAAGGGCGAAGAATTAAACGATTTTACTGAGAAGCTTGCAAAAAAAAAGGATTCCAATTTGCTAACGGATACCTATTTCGCGATTTCTTCGAATATTTGGGAATGGGAGAAAAAAAAAGAGAACTTTAAACTTATTTCTGAATCAAGTCAGGATTTCATTTTAAAAAAGATATCCGAAATAAACTATATCAAACTTATTCGGTTTTTTGATTTAGACGATTCTTCTTTCGGATCTTTAGATTGGGAATTAGCCGGTTCAACTATTTTTGAAAATTTTATGAAAATTATTAAAGATTAATTAGGGTTATTTTCCTAGAAAATCTTTCGTAATATTGTCTGCATTTTTTAGAATTGATTCTCCGTCGCCCAATAACAATACCTCAAACTTATAGTTGTTTATAACTTTTAACCCTTTTTTTGCTTTTTCTATATCTTTAAATTTTTCTGGCGGAAGCATATTAACCTTTCCAGGCGTTTTGCCAATCAACGCATCGCCCAAAATCAGAGCGTTGCGGCTTTCAAGGAGAAGTCCTGTTTCTCCGGGGGATTTTTGATCTTTAAAAGTAATTGTTCGAAAAACTCCAAATAATATTTCATTATCCTCAAAGGTTTTATCTGGTTTAAATTCCAATGCTTCAGCGTCCCTTTTATTGATCCATATTGGGATGCCAAATTTCGATTTTAGTTCTTGGGAAGCGCGATCATGATGAACGTTTGTCAACAGGATTGCTTGAGTTGGATATTTTGAGATTAGGTCTCTTAACTCGGATAATATTGAATCATTACATTCAGGGGGATCGATGATGAATGAATCGTTGCCAGATATTATAAAAAGTCCATTAAAGTTAAGACCTTTTTCCTCTGAAAAAGTGGACCATTGGTAAATTCCCGAAATTATTTCTTTCATTTGGGACATAGTTCTTTACTCCTTTTTATTTTTTTCAGAATATTTCTATTCTGATGTAATTAATCCTCATCAGGTTTTTATCAAGTATTTTTTTTATAGATAAAAATCATTGGAAATGAATAGGCGCTCTTTTGTCGTGAAATTGAAACTAGTTGTTGTTCGTGTCCAACGGGACGGATTAATATTCTCTCATGAGAAGAGTCTGCAACAGGAGAAATTTGACTTGTTGGAATATGCAACGGAGTTGGCGTCATAAAACTTTTTCTTCTTGCTTTTCTATATTCCAGCTTTTGATTAATGCCATTCACCGCATCCGGCTTATGAATCATCTCTCCGATGATAGGTTGGTTATCTTCGGCTAAAAAAAGATAAATATTTTGTAGAGCTTTTTCTGATTCTTTTTTTGAAAATACTATAGTATCCCCCAAAAAAAAGTCAGGCTGGAATTGATTGGTTTCAATTAAAACTCCGAAGTTTTGTTCTGATAATTCGATGTTTTTTGAAATGGAAAGTGTTACGGTTTTTAGAATAGGGGACTGCGGGGAACTTTGGATGAGATGGTTAACTTGATCAATTTTATATGTTGTTAATTCAAATTTCATTGAGCTTATCTATTTGAAAAACTCGCTTTATTCAAACGATATATTTAGAGGGGACCTCTAATAATTGGTATTTTTACTGGTTTGCTATCGCTTGGTAAATCTTAATTTTTAGAGATTTCCTAGAGTTTATTTTAACTTGATAGAAGTTTTATTAATAATCCGTTTTAATTAATTCATACTATTACAGATTGATAAAATTTTGAAAGATCTCTGGATAAAATATTTTAAGAGGACCTCTAATA
>CAYFMN010000001.1:159762-171747 GCA_964344185.1 uncultured Nitrospinota bacterium | reverse complement strand
TTACTGATTTATTATTGCCTAGCCATTGAATTTAAATACCAAGTTCCTGGCAAATCTTAATTTTTAGAGGTTCCCTTAAAGTATTGCATTTTGTATAGTTAGTTAAACGGCTAAAGATAGATCGTAATTGATTTTTAGATAGCTCCCGCCTTTAATTTTCTTTTAAAATTAAACTTTTAAAAGGCATTTCTTGAACTTTTTTGTGAATAGGTATAAGCCTTGTTCTTTTTTTAACTATAACTCGATGGACTATCAAACCTCATTAGATTTTTTGAACAGCCTTGCATTTAAAGGAATAAAGTTAGGGCTGGAAAATGTTAAGAAAGTTTTAGCGCATTTTGGAAATCCACATTTAAAGATTCCAACTATTCATATTGCTGGCACAAATGGCAAAGGATCTATTGCCGCATATATTGAAAGTATACTCAGGGCTTCAGGATGTCGAGTCGGATTGTTTACTTCTCCTCACTTTTTAGACTTTAGCGAACGTATACAAATAAACAGGAGTTCCATTCCTAATTCTGATTTTGCTTCGATTGTTTCTGAATTGAAACAAGCCACTGAAGAATTAGAGATATCGCCCACATACTTTGAATTCGCAACAATTCTGGCATTTTTATATTTTTTTAAAGAAAAAATAGATTGGGTTGTTTTGGAAGTTGGTTTGGGCGGAAGGCTTGATTCCACTAATGTATGCAATCCTGAAATTTCTATCATTTCTTCTATTTCTATGGACCACCAAGTCTATTTGGGAAATACCCTCGAAGACATTGCGTTTGAAAAAGCTTCCATTATTAAAAATTACGGTACTGTAATTGCTGATAAACAGAAAGAAGGAGCGAAAAAAGTTATCAGTGATTTTGCTCAAAAGCAAAATGCGACAATCCGGTTCCGAGAAAAAGATTACTTTGTTTTAAGAAAAGAGTTTGGTTGGAAAGGACAAACATTTGATTTTCGATCAAAATACGGAAGTTTTAAATCTTTAAAAACCAGTTTAATTGGGCTTCATCAAGTATTTAACGCAGCAGTGGCGATTGAGGCTATCCTGAATTTAAGGGAAAAAGGGCAGCCTATAGAAGTTAAAGCGATATCTGAAGGAATTCAAAGTTGTAGATGGGAGGGACGCTTAGAAGTTGTAGAGCAGGACCCATTTTTGGTTTTAGATTCGGCACATAACATAGATTCCGTCAAGTTTTTGACAAAGGCTATTAGAGAGCATTTTCAGTATAAAAAATGTATCTTGGTATTGGGGATAATGCAAGATAAAGATATTGAAAAAATTGGACTTATTTTATCTGATATTGCGGATAAAATAATTTTGACAAAACCCGATATTGAAAGAAGCGCTGACCCTAAGGAATTAAAAAAAGTACTATCAAAAACACAAAAACCTATTGAAATTATTGAAGAAATTAAATATTCTGTGGGAATAGCCAAAAAATTGGCAAACCCTGATGATTTGATCTGTATCACTGGGTCTTTGTACACCATAGCGGAAGCGAAGCTGTTTTTAAATAATGAAAAAAATAGCTAATATATTGTTTTTTTGTATTTTATCTTTGTCTCTTGTAGGCCAAGTTTACGCTCAAAGACCGTCTGGGAGCAAAAAGTCCTCGTCTTCAAAAACTAAAGTTCGAAAGAATAGCAGTGAGCAGGAATTGCCTATTGAAGTTTCAGCGGATCAGGTTAAGCAAGATACAGCGAGAAACCTGGTTTACGCAAAAGGCCGAGTAATCGTCCGATATGGTCAAAAAGCTGTACGAGCAGATAGAATCAAAATCAACATAGAAACCGGAAGAGGGGAAGCCTTTGGTAATGTGTTACTGGTGGATGCTGGTTCAAGATTAAAAGCTGAGAGAGCTAGGTTTAATTTAAAAGGAAAAACAGGCAAAATCTATAACGCTTCAGGCGAAATCATCAAAGATTATCGTGTGAAGGGTAAAGAAATTATGAAGGTTTCGGACAATCAATTCAAGATTACCGAGTCTTCTTTGACGACTTGTAAGGGGGATTTGCCTGCCTGGATGTTTGAAGTGGATTATTTAGACATTATTCCCGGTGATCGCGCGATTTTTAAAGGAGCGACCTTTAAAATAAAAGATGTGCCAGTAGCTTACCTTCCGATTGGTTATTTTCCTTTAGATAATAGTAGAAAAAGTGGTTTTCTTGTCCCAGATGCTGGTTCAAGTAACTTGGATGGTTTTTTTGTGAATAATAGCTATTTTTGGGCAATTGATGAACAGTCTGACGCCACTTTTTATTTAGATTATTTGGAAAAGCGCGGCGTACGTCCAGGTTTCGAGTACCGCTATACCCCAAGTAAAACAACCATTGGGGAAATGAGAGGACAATTTTTAGACGATAGAAGCACGGGTAACACATTCTGGAAGTTTGACATGAATCACAAACAGGATTTGCCTCAGGGGTTTCATTTAGACGCGAAATTGGATTTAATTGGGGATGACAATTTTAATAAAACATTTACAAACGATACTAACCAACGAACAAGGCGCAGTACCGATTCCTTTGCCTTACTCACAAAAAGCTGGTCTAACAGCACACTCGATATTTTAACCCGCTTAAGAAGAAGTACTCAAGACACCTTTGACGACACTTTTGGGTTACTGCCGAAAATCACTCATAAGGTACAACGGACTAAGTTAGGGAACACTGGTTTTTATTTTAACCAGGATGTGTCTTATACAGGTTTTTTAACCGATTTAAATCCTTCCATAACAACAGATCAGGATGAAACTATTCATAGAGGCGATATACATCCACAAATATCAATTCCATTTCGACCGACTAATTGGTTGAACGTAACGCCGCAGATTGGAGCTCGGTTTACTTATTACAGCAAAGGTTTTGACTCGAGCAACAATGAATTCGGCGCCTTTTCGAGGGAACTATTTGATATTAATACTGTCGTTGAGGGACCAAAAATTAATAAGGTTTATGAAAGCAGAGATAATAACGGAACAAAATTTAATCATATTTTAGAACCGCGTTTTGTCTATAACTATATACCCGATATCGATGAAGATGATCGAAATAAGATAAAAATATTTGACGAGGTTGATGCCGTTAACCCCGTGAACCGTGTTACTTTTTCTCTCAATCAAAGAATACTTAAAAAAACGAGCAAAAAGGATGGGGGTTCCCAAACAACGCAATTATTGCGATTTGAAGTTTTGCAATCTTACGACTTGAGAGAAAATGACACTCCTGCAGGAGTGGACTCACGACCCTTTTCAGATATACGATTCGATTTGGATAGTAGGCTGATAGAGCCTCTGCTGTTAAATTTTGACAGCACCTATAATATATACGATGACGAATTTAAAACGTTTAATATCTTAGCGGGTATTAAGCCTATTGATGGTTTAACCTTGATGGCTGAAAGAAGATATACCAAAAACTCAACGACATTTTTATTAGGAACTATCGATTACTCCTTCCTGGAAGGATGGAGGATGCAATACAGCGCGCGATATGACGAGGAAAGACAAGAGTTCCTAGAAAACGATTTTAGTTTAGCCTATGAAAATGCCTGCAGTTGTTGGGGAATTGGTTTAGACTTTGTTCAACGTAAAAATATTAATGGCGGCGTTAGCCAAGACGATACCAGATTTATGTTCCGGTTTAACCTGAAAGGCATCGGAGATTTTGGCGATAAAAAAGACGACCAACTTCTACATCGAAACTTTTAGAATGACAGACTTAAAAACCATATCCAGTCAATTAGCGCAAATTATGATCGATATTGGCGCGGTCAAACTCTCCCCTGAAAAACCTTTTACATGGGCCTCCGGAGCTGTTATGCCAATTTATACAGACAACCGTTTGTTGCTCGGTAAAGAGGAATATAGAAGCCTTGTGGGGCAAGGGTTTTGTCAAATAATAAAAACGAATCAAATACCAACTGATTTAATTGCTGGGACCGCCACCGCCGGTATTCCTCATGCGACGACTCTTGCAAATGCGCTTAAATTGCCCATGTCCTATGTAAGATCGGAGCCAAAGGGGCATGGCAGAAAAAAAATGATAGAGGGTCCAATTTTGCCTGGAAAAAATGCTGTTTTAGTTGAAGATTTAATATCTACAGGCGGTAGCGCTCTAAAAGCAATTAAAGCTTTAAGAGAAGAGGGGATGAAAGCGGAATTTTGCCTGGCTATTTTTAGCTATGGTCTTGAAAAAGCCGGTAAAGAGTTTGAAAGTAATAATTGTAAACTATACACTTTATTAACATTTCCCGATTTAGTTGATCATTCGATATCGAAAAATCTTATTACCGACAAGCAGAAGGAAATGTTAAATGATTGGTATCAAGATCCATTTGAATGGGGCAAAAAGCTGATAAAATAAGTAGACCATAAAACTATTAGGTTATTCTTGTGTTTATTTCGAATATTTTGGTGTATTTTCAGGTTTTTAGCCAAATTGGTCTTAAATTGTCGAAAGGACATTGATATTCCAAGACAATTGGATATAATGGGGAATCTTTTATCAACCCATTTAGGTAAGCGATAGATATGAGTATCGACGAAAAAGAACTTGAAGAATCCATGCCGGCGACTGAGTTGGATTGGACCGATGATGCCATTGCCAGAATGAAGAATGTTCCTTTCTTTGTACGCAAAGGGGTTGTACGGGGAATTGAACAATTCGCGAAAGATAAAGGCATTGCCTTGATTGATGACGATGTGGTGTCCCGAGCCAGACAAGAGCGGGAAGGCGCTGCTATTAGAGAAAGAAGAGCACAAGAGAAAAAAGAGCAAGAGGCGGTCGCTTCTTCTGCAAATGGGGATAAACCTGTAAAAAGACAATACGTAAACTTTGCATTTTATAAATTAGACCCAGCCTTTAGAAGGTTGCCCTTAGAAGAACAAGCTAAAGCGAAAAAAGAATACTTGGATGTGTTGGAAGAATACGACAATAACGACGATGTTATTCTTCTAAGTTATTCAATGGTTGGGATTCGTTCTGATACCGATATCATGCTTTGGAGAATTTCATATGAATTAGAAAATTTCCAGAAAATGACGACCGATCTTTATAAAACAGGGCTAGGAAGGTATTTAATTCAAACTCATCACTATCTTTCTATGACCAAACGCGCGATGTATCTGGATATTTTTAATCCAGAACATGAGGAAGATCGAACTCATATCATTCCGGGTAAAGCGAAGTATTTGTTCATTTATCCATTTACCAAAAAGCGAGAATGGTATTTATTGACTCAGCATACTCGTCAAGGAATTATGGACGAGCATATTTTTGTAGGCAACAAATATCCTTCGGTTAAGTTAAATACAAGCTACTCTTTTGGTATCGACGACCATGAGTTTGTCGTGGCTTTTGAATGCGATTATCCGGCGGACTTTTTAGATTTAGTGCAAGAGCTTAGAGAAACTGAGGGAAGCCGGTTCGTTGAAAATGATATTCCGATTTTCACTTGTGTGGCAATGTCGTTGGAAGATACTATTAACAGCTTGGGTATTTAGCGAATTAAACTTTTTTTCAAGATCTGATACATATTACCCGCGCCAGTCTGGCGCGGGTTTTTTTTTGCAAATTAAAAAAACTTTTAGCTCAGGGAATGTCAATTGCTCGATTGATTTTTCTTAAAGAAACTTTTAGATTGTCGTTTATTTTTGCGACTTCGTCGAAAATTTCTTTATCGTTGATATTTGGTTTCGGTCGTACTGAATAGACCACTTCCCGCAAAGTTCCCTGCCGAACAGTTTCGACATAAGAGATGCTATAAGCTTCGAAATACTTGTCTAATAGGGGTTTTAAAGCGTTTTCGTAATCGACGTTTAAATGGAAAACCGTAGATAACAGGAATTCTTCGCTGGTAGGATTTGCCGCAAAATTAAAATAATGCATTAAAAATATAACGATTGAAATGAGCGACGTTCCCACAATTGCAACGGCGTAAAACCGCGTGCCACAGGCCATTCCAATAGCGATTGTTAAAAAGATGAATCCGATATCTTGAGGAGATTTAATCGCCGTTCTAAACCTGACTATAGACAGCGCGCCGACTAACGAGAAAGCTCGCGCGATATTGCTTCCTATAATCAGCATAATTAACGAAGTGATCATCGCAAGAATTACGAAGGTATGGACTAAGGACTGAGAATAAGAAGCTTCAAACTGCACTTTCCTGTAAAGAAAACTTATCCAGATACCAAGGAGCGCGCTTAGACCAACTCCAAAAATGACCGACCAAATTGTCACTACTGTCGTGACGCTTTGACCTAGTTGCATCGATTTAACTAATTCATCCATAAATCTTAACCGTAATTTAAATTATTAATTGCGACTTGATTACCTAAAATGTTTTGCGCCAAATATATTTTTCAATAATCCATGTTCAGAGTTTTATGGGCTGAACAGTTTAAGAAAAATAATCGCGTTCAAATCATATTAATCGTGGGCCCTTAAAAATAAGAAAATTGAAATGGTAAGTTTAAATAAAAAACTATTATGAGGCGGAATTCGATTTCTTAATGCATTGGACTATAAGGCACTTTTTGATTGTTTTGATATACTTTTGTACCTATTATGAAAAAGCTTCTAAAGTAAGCTTTTGCGTCAAGTTTTAATTTTTTATCATGCTCGTTAATTTAAGTCAAAGATAATTCCAATTAGCAATGGGGCTATTGTAAGATTAAAACCAAATAGAATTAAGTGTATGGAAATTAAACCTCGTTTTGAATTCAAATACATCGTAAATACAAAACTTGCGGAGAGCTTTTTACATAGTCTAAAAGGCAACATGATAATAGATCCTCATGCCAAAGACGAGGGATATCATGTGAATTCGATTTATTTTGATACTCCGGATCTTTATTGTTATTACAGTAAAATTGATGGAGAAAAGTTGCGTTATAAGTTTCGTGTGCGTTGGTATGGAGAAATTTTAAAAGAGTCTGACCTTGAAAAAAACACGTTGTTTATCGAGATTAAAAATAGAAATAATGATGAGATTTTTAAGAACCGAGTTAAGCTTTCGGGAGAGTTTTTACCGGCTATTGCAGAGAATGGTTTTCCACTAAAGAAATTAAGCTTTTTAGTTCAGGAAAAAGAATTATTTCAGGCAAATATTATACAAAATATTGCAAATCAGAATAATTGGTTGCCAATGTGCGTTACAAGTTATTATAGAAGACCTTATCTTTGGCCATATGACCGGGACGTTCGCGTAACGATTGATAATAATCTAAGAGCGCAGAACGTTAAAAATATTCTTCAAGTGTCTCAAGAAAATGGTTCGCAGGTTTTACCTGCGAATTTATGCGTTTTAGAAATTAAATTTAATTGGGCCATGCCCTTATGGTTATTAGAAGCATGCAAAGAGGTGGGGCTGGAAATGCGAAGGTATTCGAAATATGCATCATGCATGGAAAAGCTGTATCCGGAATATACAATCAGGTCGTCAAGGTTTCAAGAGTGTCTTCCAATTTCTTGAATTAAAGTTAATTTGATTGCAAAGAAGGAAAAAAGTTTAAATTAGTATATTTTATATTTGTTTTTTGAATTTTAGCTTTAAGCATTAAATCCGATTAAACGTTTCTTAATTAATGCTTCTATTTTTTGGCAATTATTTTATGACTGAAAATAGCGATAACCATATTGTTGGAAATGTTTTGATTGTAGATGATACTCCGGCAAATATTGGAGTTTTGCATAAAACATTAGAGCCAATTGGTCATAAAATTTTCATTTCTTCATCTGGTTTTGGAGCTTTAAACTTTTTAGAAAACAATATTCCCGATTTAATTCTCCTCGATATCATGATGCCAGATATGGATGGCTTTGAGGTTTGCGAAAAAATTATAGAAAACGAAAGAACAAAAAACATC
Organism: uncultured Nitrospinota bacterium; assembly: GCA_964344185.1. Lineage (GTDB taxonomy): Bacteria > Nitrospinota > Nitrospinia > Nitrospinales > JAJDAT01 > JAJDAT01. Next base: position 163,876 of record CAYFMN010000001.1, on the reverse strand, counting down.
CCTGTTATTTTTATCACTGCAGTTTCTGAAACCGAATCCATAATAAAAGGCTTTCAGTTGGGAGCCATGGATTACATAACAAAACCGTTTCGGCAAGAGGAAGTGATCGTAAGAGTTAATACGCAATTGCGATTAAAAAAGGCTATGACTGAATTAAGAGGCGTTAACGCAACGTTGGAAAATATGGCCTACGAAAGCTCAAATAGTTATCATCAGCTATCCGATCAGTTACAGGCTAAAATGAAATCAGCCCAACAAGTAGAGGAAAGACTGAGATTATACGTAAATCATCTTGAAAGTAAAATATCGGAGCTTGCTCAATCGTTAGAAAAGTTTAAAAGATAAATAACCCCACCTAAGACCTTAGATAATTTTTAGTTTTCTAAACAAATAAAGAATGGAAGGTACAATTATAAGAGTACCCGCGCTGAGGGCTATCAGTAAATTATTTAAAGTATTTTGTCCGGCAGCCGCATCAAACAAATCAATGCCTTGAAAACCAGAATTAAAAGAAACTGGAATAATATAGGGATACTGTATCAAAACCCAAGCCAGACAGATAAAACTCATTTGACCTCCTACTAAAAGACGAGGCAAGAGTAAAATTTTTCGGTTCAAAAATAGCCTTATTGGAATAAATAACAATAGGGCTAATAAAATTAAACCTAAGCTAACGGGGCTATCCAGTAATTTTAAAAATAGAGGATTATTTTTTAAAACTCCTGATGCTAGGACTAGTCCTCCTGTACTGATCGTTAAAATAAAAACGTGTCCTACTTTTTCAATGAATTCTGTTTGCGTTTCTTGTTTATTCGTTTCCCCAACGATATAAACGGTGGCAATGTAAATGAAACAAGAACAAACAAAACCGCCCATAAATAGCGAAAGCAAGTTAAACCAGGGAGCTACAAACCCTTCGTAGAAACTATTTGGATTTTGTACGATTTGCCCGTTAACGACTCCTCCAACAACTAAACCTATGCTGAAAGAAGATAAAAGGCTGGCGCTGGCAAAAGTAAATGAATATAACTTTTGAGTGTTATCTTTGTAGGCGTCGTAATTTCTGAAAGCGAAAGCGCACCCTCGTAAAATTATTCCAATTAAAAGAATAGTTAAGGGGATATGAAATGTTGTAGATATTTGCGCGAAAGCTTTTGGAAACGCATTGAAAGTAATAACCAATGCAATAATGAGCCAAATATGGTTTACTTCCCAAACGGGGCCCATGGCTTTGTTTACAATTGACCGGTGTTCTTTTAGGTTTTCGTCGCTTGTAAACAGCTCAAGAATGCCCGCGCCAAAATCAGCTCCGCCTAGCAATAAATAAAGCAGAAGCGAACCGCCTAAAAAGCATGCGGTTAGTATTACTAACGAGTTTTCTTCCATAGTTAAGTTTTAAAACCTCTGACGGCTTTAATTTGACGATCCAATAACCAAATCGAAAAAACGGATAAAAATATATAAATAAAAGTAAAGATTATTAATGGAACGGTTAGTCCTGGCATCGGCGTTACGGTTTCTGAAACCTTTAATATTTTATAAATTATCCAGGGTTGTCGCCCCACTTCTGTTACCACCCAACCGGCTTCCAATGCGATGAATCCCATGGGAGCGGCGATAATAACTAACGCTAAAAAAATGGGATTATATAGCCAGTCCTTATTCTTATTGGCTATAAAGACCGCAAGAATTCCAATACCACCCAGAAAAAAACCAATTCCAACCATAACCTGAAACGCTAAATGAACGATAAAAACAGGAGGTCTTTCATCGGGATTAAAAGCGTCTAAGCCTTTTACTTCTGCGTCAAAATCTCCGAACGCTAAATAGCTTAAAGCTTTTGGGATGTGAATTCCTAGAATAACTTCTTCTTTATCCTCAAGAGGAATTCCTCCAATTAATAATGGAGCGCCTTTGGTGGTTTTAAATAACGATTCCATTGCGGCAAATTTAGCCGGTTGTAAATGGGCTACTTGTTTAGAAATTAAATCGCCGCTAATAGGTTGAATCAAAACAGTGACAGTTCCAAATGATAAAGCGATTTTAAAAGCCGCCTTGTGAAGTGCGTTATTTTTCTCTTTGAGAATTAAAACTGCATGGATACCGGCAACAAAAAAACCGACTGCGGCGAAAGCGGCAATCGTCATATGGATGCCTTGTTGAATGGCAACGGGATTAAACATTGCGGTTAGTGAGTTAATATTTTCCGCTTTACCATCGACCCAATCGAATCCAGTTGGGTAATTCATCCAACCGTTGGCGCAAATGACAAAAAGACCGGAAAATACGCCTGAAATGCCGACAATCACTCCTGAAAACCAATGCACCCATCGGTTAATTCGGTTCCATCCATACACAAAGAAACCTAGCGCAACCGCTTCCATGAAAAAGAAAATACCTTCCCATGCGAAAGCGATTCCAATTATGGGGCCAGCATGTTCCATGAATTTTGGAAATAGCAATCCTAATTCAAACGCCAATGTTGTTCCAGAAACCGCTCCAATCGCAAAGAAAATAGCAACGCCTCTCATCCAGGATTTAGTAAGTCCAAGGTAAATTTTATCCCGGGTTTTAAGCCAATACCAATGAGCCATTGCCATAAAAAATGGCATGACCATTCCAATACAGGCAAAAATGATATGAAAGCCCAGAGAAAAGGCCATTTGTAATCTGGCGGCTAGAAGATCAGTCATGAACAAAGAATTAGTCTTATGTATAGTTGGTGTTCTATTAGGAATTTTTTATCCAATTGCATCGTTTTAATGTAGTCTCTATATCTAAATAAATTAAAACACACTTATAAAATGGATATAAATGAATTATACAGATTTATTAGGGTTTTTAGCGGGTTGTTTAACAACATCCGCTTTTGTGCCGCAAGTTGTGAAGACTTGGAAGTCAAAGTCAACTCAAGATCTTTCTCTAGGAATGTGGAGCGCTTTTTGTTTTGGCGTTTTTTGCTGGTTAATTTACGGGCTTAAAATTAACGCTTTACCAATAATATTAACAAATTTAATAACCTTAATTCTTGCTGGAATTATTTTATTTTTTAAAATTAAATATAAATGACTTCACTTCTAAAATAAGAAATGATTTTATTTTTCAGTTTAGAAAAAGGTTGGAAGTCTATTAGGAACGAAGGTTGAATTCACTTAAATGGGGAAAAAGCGAAATAAATTGTTTTGTTTTGGGTTTGGGTTTTCGGCTCAGGGGCTGGCGCGAAGCCTTTCTGGATTAGATTGGCGCGTTGGCGGAACTTGTAGAGAAAAAGGAAAACTGGCTGAACTAGCGCAAAAAGGTTGGGAAGGGTTTTTATTAAATGGCGACGAAGGCAACTCAAAACTTCCTGATTTTTTTAGAGACGCGACCCACTTGTTAATTTCCATACCGCCAAAGCCAACAGATTTTGTATTAGATAATTTTTATTCCGATATTTTAAAAAAGGATGATTGGCGATGGATTGGTTATCTTTCGACTACCGGCGTTTATGGAGATAAAGGCGGAGAAGTCGTTACGGAAACTTCTGATTTAAACCCAACTATAGATAGAGCAAAGAGAAGATTAGAAGCAGAAAACCGCTGGTTGGAATTATTTTCCAAATATGAATTGCCAGTACATATCTTCAGATGTGTTGGAATATACGGACTTGGTAGAAATCCTTTAGAAACGGTTCGCAAAGGATTGGGTAAGAGGATCGACAAGCCTGGCTATAAATTTTCCAGGGTCCATGTAGACGATTTAGCCAGCGTTCTAATGGCCTCTATCGATAAGCCAAACCCAGGATCGATATATAACGTTTGTGACGATCAGCCGATCGAATCGAGACACGTAACAGAGTATGCTTGCGAGCTATTGGATGTCGAATTACCGCCTTTGATTCCATTCGATGAAGCGAATATATCGGATATGGCGAAGAGTTTTTATTTAGATCGAAAAACGATCAGTAATCAAAAAATAAAGGAAGAGCTTGGAGTGAAATTAAAATATCCGAATTATAAAGTTGGACTGGAAAGTTTATTGTAAAGCAAGGAAATGTAATTATAGATCAAAAGGTTTCTTGGCTGGAGGTTCGTTTTTGATGATCGTTAAAATATTGTCTAAAACATTTTTTAAT
>CAYFMN010000001.1:158094-159752 GCA_964344185.1 uncultured Nitrospinota bacterium | reverse complement strand
TCAGTCCATGTTCCAGACAAAACTCTGCGGTTTGAAAACCTTCCGGTAGTTTTTGTTGAATCGTTTGTTCGATTACCCTCGCTCCGGCAAAACCCAGTACCGCTCCTGGCTCGGCGATAATAATATCTCCTAACATTGCAAAACTTGCGGAAACTCCGCCCATAGTAGGGTCTGTTAAAATAGATATGTAGGGAACGCCCGCTTCTGAAAGACTTTTTAGGGCCGCTGAAGTTTTAGCCATTTGCATTAAAGAAAGTATTCCTTCCTGCATTCTGGCTCCACCTGAGCAAGAAATAATGATAAGGGGAATGTTTTTATCTTTTGCTCGATCAATACTGCGGGTTAGTTTTTCTCCAACAACCGACCCCATACTTCCTCCCATAAAATTGAAATCAAAAACCGCTAATTCAACGTCATGAGTTTCAAGTTTGCCAGAACCGGTTGTAATTGCGTCGGCGCCGTATGATTTTTTCAAAGCTGATTTGACTCGGTCTTTATATTTCTTTTTGTCTTTAAATTTGATTGGGTCTTTAGGAGATAAATCTGCGTCAAACTCCACAAAACTATCTGGTTCCAAAAGTAAAGCAAGCCGTTCAAATGGCGTTAATCTGCAATGATATTGGCATTGAGGACAAACATTTAAGTTGTTTCCTAACTCTGAAGCCAGATTATTTTGTTTACATTTAGGACATTCAATCCAGGAATCTTCTGGTTTTGGAACTTTCTTTCCAAATTTAAATTTATCTAAAAACCAAGACATAGTAACTTTTTTAAACTTAATTAATAGTTAAGAAATCATTTAGTTATAAATGAAAAAAGGAGCGGACGCACTAAGTAGAACTTATGGTTTTTCCTTTTGCTCAAGAGATTCATTTTCCTTATGAGCCATCCAATAATTTTTAGCTAATTTATAAAGATAGTTTAAAGGACCTAATAAAGCATATGAAAAACTTACGGCAAACAGAGCAAATATAGGAATGGTAGCGAATATATATAAAACTAAAACGATAAAAAGAAAGCGCGCAAAAGGCACTCTTTTTTTAAAGCCAAGTTTTTTAAACGCAGGATACTCTAAATTACTCACCATAAGAAAGGCAAGCATATAAAAGAACGCTACTACAATAAAGGGATGAAGCGAGTCAAAAATACCGTCTTCTGAAATAATCACAATAGTGGCAATAACCGAAGCGGCGCCAGGAGTCGGAAGCCCAATAAAATGTTGACTTCGTTCGTCGGCTGGCATGGCGTTGAATCGGGCCAATCTAAGAGCCGCGCACAACAGGAATAGGAAGGCGGCCATCCAGCCAATACGTCCAAAAGGTTTTAGTTTCCAAACATAAATTAGAAAAGCGGGAGCGATTCCAAACGAAATGATATCCGCCAAAGAATCGTAATGCATTCCGAATTCACTTGTCGTGTTTGTCAAACGCGCAATTCTACCATCCAGGGCGTCAAAGATAATGGCTATTACAATTGCCCAGGCGGCCAAGTAAAACTTTTGGTCGAGCACTGCAATAAAAGCATAGAACCCACAAAAGATATTGCCTGTTGTAAAAAGGCTTGGCAGTAAATTAATGCCGCGTTTTATTTTCATTTATTCGCTTTCCGGTAAAAAACCGATAATTGAAGAACCTCCGGCAACTTTGTCGCCAATACCA
>CAYFMN010000001.1:156027-158084 GCA_964344185.1 uncultured Nitrospinota bacterium | reverse complement strand
AACTTGGAACCAATCGGAACAAAAATATCGACTCTTGAGCCAAACCGGATTAATCCAAACCGTTGGCCAAGCTCAAAACCGTCGCCTTCTTTAGCGTAACATATGATTCGTCTGGCGATAAGCCCCGCTATCTGTTTAACAACAATTTTCGTATTGCCGTTTTTAAACAAAATTGCGGTTTGCTCGTTATCAAGCGAAGCCTTGTGGTTAAAAGCAGCTAAAAACTTTCCTGGAATATAACGGTATTTATCGACTACACTCGCTATTGGCACGCGATTAACGTGAACGTTAAATACGTTCAGGAAAATGCTGATTCGGGTAAACGTTTCGCAGAGAAATGGGTCTTTCTCTTCAACGATCTCAACTATTTTACCATCGGCAGGTGAAATTATGGCGTTTTTATCCTGAGGAATCGTTCTCTCAGGATCCCGAAAAAAATAAGCGACAAACAAAAACAAACCTGTAGCCAAAAAACCGGCAATATACCAAGAAAGGGACCAACAAAGGAGGCTCAGTAATGCCAAAGGTACAATAAAAATGTACCCCTCCTTAGCGAAGGGTATTCTCATGAGATTTCCGAATTTTATAGATTAAGGTTTGTCTAGTTTAGATCCGACGAATGGCATCATCGAGCGTAGTTTTTCGCCGACATCTTCGATTAAATGTTCGGAATCTCGTTTCAATCGGGCGTTAAATACAGGACGATTAGCCTGATTTTCCAGGATGAATTCCCTCGCAAAGCTTCCGGATTGGATTTCTGAAAGAACTTTTTTCATTTCTGCCCTGGTTTCATCCGTGATAATTCGAGGTCCGCGAGTTACGTCGCCATAGGCGGCAGTTGTGCTGATGGAATAGCGCATATTTCCAATTCCGCCTTCGTAAATTAAATCGACGATGAGTTTTAATTCATGCAGACATTCGAAGTAGGCTAAATCGGGATCGTAACCGGCTGACACTAAAGTGTCGAATCCTGCTCGAATGAGTTCGGTAACGCCGCCGCAAAGGACAACTTGCTCGCCAAATAGGTCGGTTTCCGTTTCTTCACGAAAACTGGTTTCAATAACGCCAGCTCTGGTACCGCCGATGGCCTTAGCGTAGGCAAGGGCCACCTCTTTAGCTTTGCCCGTAACGTCTTGTTGAATAGCCATCAAACAAGGAACGCCGGCGCCTGCAGAGTAGGTTCTTCTTACCAAGTGACCGGGACCCTTAGGAGCTACCATAAAAACGTCGATGTTGTCAGGAGGAACTACTTGGCCAAAATGGATATTAAAACCATGACCAAAGGCGATAGCGTTACCGTCTTCTAAGTGAGGTTTGATTTCGGCTTCGTAAAGAGCCCGTTGTTTATCGTCGGGAACGAGAATCATGATGATATCGGCTTTTTTAGAAGCCTCGGCGACCGTTAATACCTCTAATCCATCTTTTTCGGCGCGATCCCAAAAAGCGCTTTCTTTTCTTAAACCAACGCAAACTTTGATCCCGCTGTCATGCATATTGCGCGCATGCGCGTGACCTTGACTGCCATAGCCGACAACCGCTACGGTTTTATCTTTTATATGACTAATATCGGCGTCGTCTTCGTAATAGATATTTCCCACCCTTGAATTCTCCTTAATGATTTAACGTATAAAACGTTGCTAAAAATTTAGTTTAAGAAAAGCAAAAGAACACGGCTTTTTACTTTTAAAATTAAGGGAACCTCTAAAAACTGTTTTTGGCTACGAGCAAACCTTATGAAATAAGGGCTTGCGAGTTGCCGCAAGTAAAAATATTGAACTATTAAAGATACCCTTAAGTTGTTAGAAAATAATATTTAAATGATCTCATTTAGAGAGTCTGCTCAAAGCAATTTTACCAGAGCGAACCATTTCTTTAATTCCAAATGGACGTAAAAGTTCAATGAAACCGTTTAGTTTATTTTCATCGCCTGTAATTTCGATTGTATAAGTGTTTGAACTAACGTCTATAACTTTAGCTCGAAAAAGTGAGACGATCCGCAAAATTTCTTCTTTTGTTGACGGCTCAGCGTTCATTTTAATCAGGACTAACTCGCGGTC
>CAYFMN010000001.1:139678-155979 GCA_964344185.1 uncultured Nitrospinota bacterium | reverse complement strand
TTCCGTTAAGTCGATAACCTTTATAACATCCACCAGTTTATTTAATTGTTTGGATATTTGCTCAATTTTTTTATCGTCGCCTATGGTGACTAAAGTCATGTTAGATATTTCAGGATCGCTGGTTGCGGCGACATTTAAACTTTCGATATTAAACCCACGTCCACTAAACAATCCGGCTATCCGGGCCAGAACGCCAAATCGATTGGATACAAGAACAGAAATAGTGTGCTGCATTGAAACGCTAAGAATTAGGTGTTAATAAACAATGAGATCGAAAAAAGTGTGTGATTTCATTTAAACGGGATATAGTATCAAACCCACCGCCAATTTTCCATAAAAACCCTTGTTTTTTTAATTATTAGGCTGTTAGATAATTAGAACTAAGTTAAAGAGCTAAATGGATATTAAAGTGATTGGTTATTTTCTAAATTATTAAGTAGAAATTACGAAACCTTTTAAGGCATATTGAGTAATATAGTTAGTTAAAAATTTATTGTGATTAAAATTATGCGCAGTTTTTATTTGTCAAATAAGATATAGAAAAACTAGTTTTTTAGAGGCGTATCAAGAAACAAATTTGTATCAACAAAATATCTAAAGTTCCTCAGTCCTAATAAGGTGATGAATAAAATTCAACCTGTTCAAACCTCATTGTTTGATGATAAGCCAGACATTAAAAAAGAAGTTATTAATGTTGCTTCCGTCCGTCAACTTAGTCTTTTTCGTTATCCAGGAGGAAAGACTTGGTTGGTTCCCGAAGTGAGAAAATGGATTTTAAGCTTAGAAAAAAAACCCTTAGAGTTTATAGAGCCATTTGCTGGTGGGGGAATTATTGGGCTTACAGTAGCCTGTGAATTTTTATCCAATAAGATTACTATGGTTGAACTCGATCCAGATGTTGCCTCAGTATGGCATACAATTCTAAGTAAGGATGCTGAATGGTTAGCGCAACGAATTTTTCAATTTGATTTAACCCTAGAAAAAGTAAATAAAGTTTTAGATTCAACTCCTAAAGATACTCGTGAAAGAGCTTTTCAGACTATTTTGAAAAATAGAGTTTTTCATGGAGGAATTATGGCAAAGGGAAGTGGATTATTGAAATTTGGTGAAAATGGAAAAGGAATCGCTTCCCGATGGTATCCTAAAACACTAGCTAAACGTATTAAAATTATTATGACTTTTAAGAACAGAGTTTCTTTTATAGAAGGAGATGGGATTGAATATATTCGGGAAACTGCACGAAAAAAAGAAGTAGCATATTTTATTGACCCTCCTTATACCGCTCCAGGGAAACGTGCAGGTCGTCGTCTTTATAATTTTTCAGAGATAAATCATGAAGCTTTATTTGATGTAATGAGCAAGGTTGCGGGTGATTTTATGATGACTTATGACGATGCGGAGTCCGTCGTAAAAATGGCAGAAGAAAGAAATTTAAGAATTAATCGTATTCCTATGAAAGGGACTCATCACACTCAAATGAACGAGCTTCTCATCACTCCTTGTTAATAATATCTTGTAACGTTGGAGCATCCGGAGAATTTAATTGATCATCTAGTTTAGTTTGTAGAATTTCTATAAAATCCTTTATTGGTCCAGCAGGAGCTGTAGTGATTTTTAAAAGAGCCGGTTGAAAAGCAGTATAAATAGTTTTTTCTTTTTGCAATTCATAACGATTGGTTTTTTTATTAAATCTTAAATCATAAAGAAACCATGCAACATCTGCTTTGTGGGGTTTAACTTCGGGAAGTTTAGGTAACGTTTCGTAAAACGATTTATGAATGGCAACAGCTTGTTTTTTATGCCATGTTTTGAATATCCCTCCTTTGTAAAGCATTTGAGGGGCAAGTCTTTTTCTTGAAGAAGAAAGATAGTCTGCTCTTGGATAATTAGAGCTGATCCATTTCATATTGGCGTGTTGTTTTGGGTTTTTCATATAATGTGTAAACGGATTTCTTATGTTTCCAGAGATATACACAGCTTGCACTTCTAATGATCCAAAATCTAGTAATTTTCCCAGCTTATCGTAAGACACTAGAACAACGTCTATATTTCCTGCTGAAAGGCCATTTGCATCTTTTAGTCTAATTTCAGTTAGAGAAGTCCAAGGGGTGTTTTCTGAAAAGAAAAAACCTGCGGCATCTTCGGCGATAATCCAATTTTCGCGAAAACGTATGGGACAAGTAATTGTGGGAGTTTCACTTTCATCAAAAATAGAACAAACACCTAAAGGATCTAGGGCTTTATCTTTTGTGCAATTTGGTACTTTATTATTAAAAGGGCATAGTTTGCCTTTTCGATACCGTTTTGCCTCGGTAGACTGATTGTTAGCAGGAAATCCAAATACTTCTGCGAGGGGATTTTTCGACATATATTTTTCTCAGTTTTTCGATGCAGTTACTTTATCAGATTTGTTGATGTATTTAAAATACTTTGGTTGAACAATAATAATTAAACGTCTTTGGCGCATCTAAATCCGGTGTCCCAGGCGAGGATTTTGGGTGGGGCGAAGTTACGGTGAGCTACCATCGCAAATTCTTTCATGAAACCGTGATCGCGTTTGTAATATGAAGCGCCGCGTATTACTCGCAAACCTCGATTAAAATTATCGTCTTTAAATTTTGAATTAGGATAGGGGATATATTCGCTGGCGGTCCATTCTGAAACGTTTCCTGTTAGGTCATAAACTCCATATGGACTTTTATCTTTTGGAAACGATCCAATTACCATTACTTTCTTTCCTAAATTAGCGTCTTTACGATTCTTAAAATCGTTTCCCCAGACAAAAATACGTTGATCGGTTCCACGCGCCGCTTTTTCCCACTCGAATTCAGTTGGCAATCGTTTTCCCAACCACATGCAATAAGCGTCCGCTTCATACCAGGATACGCCGCGCATTGGTTCTTTGGGTTTTCCCGTTTTATAAGCGGCTTTGGATTTGAATTTCAAGAAATCGCCGTAAGTAACTTCGTAAACGTCTATGTAAAACGCTTTGAGTTTGTGTTTTTGTAAAGGTTGCGCGTTTAGGTGGGCTGTTCTATCTACGACAACAGCAGGCAAATCTCCTGATGGGTCAAAACCCAGGGTGAACTCGCCTTCTGGTATAAGAACCATATCCGATGGAGGTCCGCTTTGGGTGCAGGCCAAGCAAAGAATAATTAGCCAGCAGGCAAGTACAACTTGTTTCAAGGACTTTGAACCTGAGCGGTTTCGGCTTCCGCCTTTACGGCGATGGGTTTAGGTTTTGGGAAAAAACGATCTCCATTGGGTTGGAATACATATTCTAAAGTGAGGCAAGCCGCTTCGTTTCTGTCGCACATAGAAGTGGCGCATTCGTTTTCCAGTTTTTGGCAATAATAATTTAGAATCTTCATTTTTAAATATTTGCCTTCTGATGTTCGGATTGCGTATACGAACTTTTGCGACTCTATATTATGCGTCCGGGTGCGGTAGTTATACCAATTTGAAATAGACTGGTTGAGAACTTTGCCCCATTTGCGTTTGTCTTGAACATAGCCGTCTTCCGGAGCTTCTTTGATCTCGTTGAAATCAACTTGGCCAAGGTTAACCACTCCCACTTGTCCCAATGGATTGGTATCCCCGCTATTTGTGATTATTTTGGTTCGTTGAAATCCTAAATCCCATTTTAATTGTTTAAGTTTCTCTTTATCTTTGTCTGGGTCAGATATGGTATGAGTTTTACCGGAAGCAAAGTCCAGCAGAGTCCAGGATTCTTTAGACGTTGCGTCTACTTTGATTAACGAATTTGAGGTGACTATTTTTTTCTTTTTCTTTGGGGGGAGGGCGACATTTTCAAAATCAGTTATATTGTCCGCCATATACACGATGGTATTCTGGAACATCAGCGTACCAATAATTAGAACAACAAATGCAATGACGGTGTTTTTCATCAAAAAACCTTAATTAATAAAACTCTCAAAATTGTATTTATAGAAAAGCTAAAAAATAAATTCATCAATTAAAAATAACGCACGAGAATTTTTGGGAATCCATTGTCACTATATAGTATATAGACTTTGAGGAGTTAAAGGAAAGGGCTTAAACTTTTCTTTTTAATTTAATAGTATCTCCATCTCCTTCTTTAGAGGCGGACTTTTTCTTTTTTGCTGGAGCTGCTGCGGCTTTTTTCTTTTTAACTTTTACTCCTGATTTTTTCTTTTTAAGCTTTACGCCGCCCTTTTTATATATATCGGTGCCTTTAAGATCTGTGCCGCTAAAATCGGCTCCTTTTGTATTAGCTTTTTTAAATTTTGCTCCTTTTAGTTTCGTATTATTAAAAATAGCCATACTTAGGTCGGCACCTGTGAAATCGATTCCACGAATATCTGCGTTCGAAAAGTCGGCGCCGTTGAAATCGCCGTCTTTAAAACAGGCTTTGAAAATTGGAGGAAACCGTTTTGTGGTAAAGCAAAAACCGCTTATTTTAGCCCCAGAGAAGTTGGCTCCCACCAGATTTGCGCCTTGTAAGTTCGTTCCGCAAAGGTTTGCTTTTTGAAGGTCCGCCCCGCTCATGTTAACCCCTTTTAGAATAGCTCCCTTTAAGTTGACTTTCTCAAAACTACAAATCGTCAAGTTAGCTTGCTTAAAGTCAACGAAAGATAAATCCTGCCCAGAGAAGTCAATTCCCGTGATGCTGATTTCTTCTGTGGAGCTATTCAACATTTTTATTAATTCTTTTCGGGTCATTCTTGCCATTTGCGAAAATCCATTTTATTAATTTAAATGTTATTGATTATGAGGTTAGGAATCCGTTAGGTTAAGTTTAAACTTATCATTTGCTGAAAATCTAAGGTATAATAAAAAGATTTTTTAAATCAATCAATTATAACTTTAAAATGTTAGTTGAACAGGAATTTCAATTCAAAAAAGCTCAAGTCGAAAGGTTTTTAGACGCGGAATTTGAGAAATGGTTCCCCAGCGACGCTAAGATTTCGCTCCGTCAAAGACAAAAATTCATTGAGTACTGCAAAAACAGAATAAAAAGCCAATTCGGCGCTGATATTCTGTGTACCTTAAAATTTACAAAACAGGGTTTTGTCTATTTTGTCTTACCCCCAAAGGTCGAGTCTACGGAAAAAGGCCGTGTTTTTCAATCATTTTCATACCCTCATGTGTTTTATACAACCCACTGTTTAGACCGGTTTAACCAAAGGATGGAGGTTGAAGAGAATGGAATCGTATTTCTAGATTCTCTTTTGAGCGAGGCGATGGTCACCTATGGAGACCACGATGGATATTTGGTATGCTCAGAGGGCGTTTTTGCCTTTGATGAAGAAAAAGACCGGTGGATTATTAAAACGTTTATAGGTTATGATTTGCTGAATGAGGATCAAAAGAAAAGGTTTTTTAGTTTGAACGGCATATCATTTTTACCTGGAGACATGATATCCACTCAGGGAGTGGATAGCGACTTTGTGATTTCCGACGAACTTGATACCTTTCCCGAAGATAGCAAATCTTAATTTCAGAAGCGCTTAGTTCTACATAACGTTTAGAACATTTTCATAACTTATCCGCTCCCGTTTTCCTTTCAACCTTTCGATTTACCTAGGGTTTAACCCTTCAAATGATTCAAATTTTCAATTTATATAAGACGTATAAAGGAAATACTCAAGCTTTAATTGATATTTCTTTAGAAATTCAGTCTGGAGAGTTTGTTTTTCTTACCGGGCAGAGTGGCGCAGGTAAATCTACCTTACTGAAAATTTTATATAGCTGGGAAGACTTTGACAAAGGGCAGATCCTTATAAATGGGATTAATATTGCTAAGGTTCGAGAAGATAATTTATACACCTTAAGAAGAAAAATTGGTGTGGTTTTTCAGGACTACAGGTTGTTGCCTCGAAAAACAGTATTCGAAAATATTTCTTTTGCACAAGAAGCGGTCGAGTCGCCATCGGACAGAATTCGTTTTAAAACTTGGGAAGCTTTAAAAAAAGTTGGGCTGACACAAAAGAAAGATTCTTTTCCGCTACAATTGGCTGGCGGCGAGCAGCAAAGGGTCGCCATTGCGCGGGCGCTGGTAAACTCTCCTGAAATTCTTCTAGCGGACGAACCAACCGGTAATTTAGATCCAGAAATCGCTCTTGAAATCTTAAAGCTTTTCGAACATGCAAATAGTCAGGGCGTTACTGTTATTTTTGCCACGCATAGCGCGGATATGTTGAAGGCCAGGAATTACCGCGTAATTAATCTCAATAAAGGGCGATTGATTTCTTCAAAGTAAATTAGATGAAACTGTTAAATAGAGCATTTAGAATCGCTTTTTCGAACATCAAATCTAGCGTTGATGTTTGTGCGGTTTCTGTTATTACCATCATGGTGGCATTTTCTATTTTGGAGTTATTTCTTTTAGTTTTTGCCAACCTTAATGCGCTTGTTGAAACCTGGAATAGCCAAGTTCAGTTAATCGTTTATTTAGACGACTCTGTTTCAAAAAAAGATCAAAGCAAATTAGAAAATTTAATCGCTAATAATAAAAATATTCAGACAACTTCTTTTGTCTCCAAGGGACAAGCCTGGGAAGATTTTAAAAAGACTTTTTCGGATAAAGCAGCCGTCCTAAATAGTTTGGGCTTTAACCCTTTACCCGCTTCACTACGACTTCAGTTTTCCTATTCCTCAGACAGACTAGACGCCATTCAAAAGTTTGCAAAAACTTTGGAGTCTCAGAAGGGAGTGGAGTCTGTTGAGTATGGAGAAAACTGGATATTAAAATTCGAAACGTTTTTGGCTTTTTTACGTTTATTTTTATTGGCGGTAGGCGGGTTGTTGATTGTAGGTTTGATCTTAATTATCTCAAATACCATTAAGCTTTCTATATATTCACGTAAAGAAGAAATTCAGTTGATGGCTTTATTGGGAGCTCGTCCCAAGTTTATTAAATGGCCTTTTTTGATGGAAGGGATTTTGCAAGCCTTGGTTGGGGCTCTTTTATCTTTAGGCGTTATAAAAATAGTTTATTTATATATGAAAGTTCAGTTCCAGGATTCAATGGCGTCTTTGTTTAGAGGTATTTATATTCAATTCATTCCAGACGCATTTGCTGTATATATTTTGTTGGGAAGTCTTTTCTCTGGCTGGCTTGGCAGCTACATTTCAATCAATCGATTTTTAAAATCCGAGCTTAAATGAGCTTTTTAAAGTACTTACTTTCTACCTGCCTTTTTATCATATTTTCTATAAATACTGCGTTTGCCAAAACGCCTTCCATTAATGATAAAGAAATTCAAATCTTACTATCTGAAGAAAAAAAAGAACTTAAAGTTCTTAAAAGGAAACTAGAAAAACAGAATAAAAAACTGTCGTCGGTTCACAAAAAAGAAGTTTCATTGCTCGAAACTCTGAGCCAAATGGAGGATCGCCTTAAGCTTAGAGAAAGGGAGCTTGAAATCTTTAAGTGGAATATTGAAATTAATAAAAGAAAAATTACGAAGCTGGAAACGTTGATCGATAAAACAGAAAAAAATATTCAGCTGCAAAAACAAGCTTTGTCAAAATGGCTCCGGATTGTTTATAAGGAAGGCAAAGAGTACCCTGTTAGAGTTTTATTTTCTTCAAAAAATATTTCCGACCTTTTGCAAAGAGTTAAATACATGCAATTGGTTGCAGAGTATGACACGACCCTTTTTAAAAGTTATGAAAATAAACTTGAACGATTGTTAAAAGATAAAAAATCACTGCTGCAAGTTCGAACCAACTTAATATTGTTAAAAAAGGATTCTGAACTTAAGAAGAAAGAAATTTCCGAAGAAAAGGATAAGAAACGTTCGTTTTTAGTCCGATTAAAAAAAGAAAAAAATTTAGGGTTGCGAGTTCAAAAGGAACTGCTTAAATCTTCTAAAGTTTTGAATGATATTATTTCAAATCAAGAAGAAAAACTAAAAGTTGGAGAAGCTTTTAATCTTGAAGATCATAAAGGAAGGTTATATTTACCGGTAAAAGGAAAAATTCTAAATCGTTTTGGCAAAAAAAGAGATAAACGGTATGATTCTTATGTTTTGCTAAATGGGATAAATATCAGTACGGAAGAAAATACTCCTGTTCGTTCCGTTTATTCTGGAAAGGTTTTGTATACTGGACAGGTAGACGGTTATGGTAATCTTATAATCGTGGGACATGGCGATAAATACCATACTGTTTATGGGCATTTAAATAAAATAATAACCGCTCCAGGGAAAACTATTCGAAAAGGGCAGATTATTGGGAAGTCAGGCGATACCGGTTCAATTGTTGGACAGTCTTTATACTTTGAGTTGAGAAAAGACGGAAAGGCTATTAATCCAGCGGGGTGGTTTCGGACGGCAAAAAAATAAAAAATTGTTAAAAGTAAAAGCATTAACCACATTTGAGGTATAATAGTTTTCATAAATTAGCGCGAAAATTTTTTAATCGTTGATTTTTTCCTATTGCAGATTAAATACAATTTTTCAATTAATTTGGGAGCGACAGTTTTGAACATTCAAAAGTCCGGTTACGGTCTAAGTAATACCTTTTGGGGAACTCTATTTTTTATTGGTTTTTTCGTAAGCTTTTTAGGCATTGGTGGAATAAATATTAATTCCTCCTGGGCAGATACTTCCGAAATCGAAAAGGAAGAACCTCAAGACACTTATGAAAAACTTAAAGTTTTTTCGGAAATCATTTCGCTTTTAGAGTCAAGCTATGTCGAACCCATAGATTCAGAAGAGTTGATAGATGGAGCAATCCGTGGGATGTTGAAATCTCTTGATCCGCACACGACCTATTTAAACCCTAAGTCTTATAAGGAAATGAGGGTAGAAACTTCAGGGAAATTTGGCGGACTGGGAATAGAAATCAGTATGCGAGAAGGAATGTTGACGGTAGTTTCTCCTATTGAAGACACTCCCGCTTATCGCGCAGGCGTTATTGCAGGTGACAAGATCATCCAGATTGAGGAAGAGCCAACCCTTGATATGACATTAGCGGATGCAGTCAATTTGTTAAGAGGGAAGCCTGGCGAACCTATTAATATAACTATTTTCCGAGAAGGGTTTAAGGAGCCAAAGGAATTCACGATAGTACGCGACATCATTAAAGTTAGAAGCGTCAAACATAAAATTTATAATGAGGAAATTGGCTACGTAAAAATTAGAAGTTTCTCAAAAAATACGGGTTCTGACTTGGATAAGGCTTTAGAAACGATTGCTGAAAAAGGCGTCAATCGTTTAGTTTTAGATTTAAGAAATAATCCTGGAGGTTTATTAAATCAAGCCGTAGAAGTGGCTGATCGTTTCTTAGACAGCGAAAACCTGATTGTATATACAAATGGCAGAAACGAAGATCAAAACATGAGATTTACAACTCGCAATCAGTCTAAAAAATATAATTTTCCGATGGTTATATTAGTCAATGGCGGTAGCGCCAGCGCTTCTGAAATTGTCTCGGGCGCTTTGCAAGATTTAGGACGAGCTATTGTGCTCGGCACTCAAACTTTTGGAAAAGGGTCGGTTCAAACTATTATTCCTCTTAGCGACGGTTCGGCATTACGTTTAACCACCGCTCGCTATTACACGCCGAGCGGGAGAGTTATTCAAGAAAACGGTATTGAGCCAGATATTTTGGTGGAGCAGCCTATCGTCAGGGTGGACGAGGATGATGATGGTAATAAGGATAAGGTAAAAGAAGAAAGCGAAACCAAAAAGAAAATAAGAAGGTTTTTGAGAGAAAAAGATTTAAAGCAACATCTGAAAGGTAAAAAAGATAACAAGGATTCTTTAAGTTCCACAGAACCTGAGTCTGAAGAAGAGGCGGAAAATAAGAAAGAACTCGCCAGCCTACAAGAAGATCTAAAAAAAGATTATCAACTACAACAAGCTGTATCGCTACTAACAGGCTGGGATATCATGAAACAGTTTTATAAGCCTAAAGTGTCCACAACTGCAATGGCTAATTAGTCTATTAGATTAACCTGTAGTTCATCGCGCCGCTGGAATTAATTTTCAGCGGCGTTTTTGTTTTTAATCTCCAAATATATTTATCCTATCTCATGCTCGTTCTTGGAATTGAAACTTCTTGCGACGATACTTCAGCCGCTATTATCGATTCCGAAAAGGGAGTCATTTCAAACGTCATTGCTAACCAGAACTCTGTGCACGCTAAATTTGGCGGAGTAGTCCCTGAGCTGGCTGGAAGATGCCATATCGAAAATATTCATGAAATTATAAATGGGGCTGTCCAAAAGGCAAATATTTCTTTAAGCGATATTGACCTTATAACCACTACGCAAGGTCCAGGTTTAGTTGGTTCGTTGTTAGTTGGAGTTAATGCGGCTAAAGGCCTTGCGTTTGCCTTAAAAAAACCGTTGATTGGGGTCAATCACTTAGAAGGTCATTTACTCGCTATTTTTCTTCAGGAAGATGTCAAATTTCCATTTTTAGCTCTAATTGTCTCAGGGGGACATACAGATTTATACGTTGTTAAAGATTTTGGAGATTATGAAATCCTGGGTAGAACTCGCGACGATGCCGCCGGAGAATCTTTCGACAAAGTGGCAAAGATGCTTGGATTGGGATATCCGGGCGGTCCTGAAATTCAAAAAGTGGGCGAATCAGGAAATTCGACCGCTATCAAGTTTCCACGTCCCTTACCAAATAAAAAATCGATGGACTTTAGTTTTAGCGGATTAAAAACAGCGGTTAGAACGCATCTAGAAAAAAGGTCTGCCGATACCATAGATAAACTTCCAATAGCAGATATTGCGGCTTCATTTCAAGAGGCGGTTACAGACGTTTTAGTTTCTAAAGCCATATCAGCGGCTAAAGATAACGGTTTAGAGAGGATTGTCGTTACCGGTGGCGTCGCCGCAAATGCAAACCTCCGGGTAAAGATGACGAAAGTGGGAAAAACAAATGGTATTTCAGCATATTTTCCTAAACCGGTTTTGTGTACTGACAATGCCGCGATGATAGCTTTAGCGGGTTTGAAAAAGTATCAAAGAAACCCAGACCTGGGAAATAATTATTTTGAACTGGACGCAAAAGCAAACTTACCTTTGACTGAGAATTAAAGAATAAAAACAATGCGGGTTTTGGTAACGGGAGGAGGAGGGTTTTTAGGAGGCGCATTAGCTAAAAGATTATCTGAAAAAGGATATTTTGTGTCCGCTCTTGGCAGAAAAAAAATCTATAGTTTGCCTTCCGGCATTAGGACTTTTCAATGTGATCTTAAAGACAAAATTTCAACGGTTAACGCCTGCAAAGGAGTTGATACGGTGTTCCATGCAGCTGCAATTCCTGGCGTTTGGGGAGATCCGAAAGATTTTTATCATTCTAATGTCGAAGGAACAAGGAATGTATTAGAAGGTTGTTTTCTAGCGGGCGTTAAGAGGCTTATCTTCACCAGCTCTCCGAGCGTTGTTTTCCATAATAAAGATATGGAGAACGCAGACGAAATAACACCATATCCAAATAAATATCTATGCGATTATCCAAGAACAAAAGCCATTGCCGAACGCGAGGTATTAGCTGCGAACGGCAAAAATGGATTGCTCACTGTTTCTTTACGACCACATTTGATTTGGGGGCCGGGAGACCCACATTTGGTTCCAAGGATTGTAGATCGCGCTAATAATGGGCGGTTAACCAGAGTGGGAAAGGGCGTTAATAAAGTGGATATGACATATATTGATAATGTTGTTGAAGCTCATATCCAGGCTTTCAATCATTTAGACGACGGAGCTGCTGTTGCGGGACAGGCTTATTTCATCAGTGATGACGAACCGGTCAATTTATGGGATTGGATTGACAATTTATTAATTCGACTCGATATGCCGCCAGTTAAAAGAAAGGTTTCGTTTCCGGCAGCTTACGTTGTTGGAGCTATACTTGAAGCAGTTTATCGCATCTGTAATATAAAAAGCGAACCGCCAATGACCCGTTTTGTAGCGTCGCAGTTAGCGACTTCCCATTATTTTGATATATCCAAAGCCAAACGGGATTTTGGCTATAAGCCCATAGTGAGTCAGAAAGAAGGTTTGAAGCGATTGTTGGAAGTTATGCGTTCGACAAGGCGTTAATTTTATGCGCAATGCAAGCCGCTCCGAAACCGCTGTCGATATTCACTACTGCAATACCGGGCGCGCAACTGTTGAGCATGGAAAGTAAAGGCGCTAAGCCATTAAAAGCGGCGCCGTAACCTACGCTGGTGGGAACTGCAATCACCGGTTGGGAGACTAATCCACCGACAACGCTTGGTAAAGCGCCGTCCATTCCAGCGATAACGACAATTACCTTGGACTCTTTAATTTTATCTAACTGGTCAAATAATCTGTGTACTCCAGCGACGCCAACGTCGTAAATTCGCTCCACTTTATTGTCAAAGGTTTCAGCCGTAATAGCCGCTTCTTCTGCCACGGGAATATCTGAAGTGCCAGCGCAAAGAATAGCAATTTTTCCAATCAAATCCTGTTTCTTTTCTTTTTTTATTACTAGTGTTCTACTGATCTTGTCGTATTTAGCTTCTTTGGGAAGTTTCGGCTCAATTATTAAATAGTTTTCTTCAGATAGTCTGGTTCCCAAAACTGTCGACCCTGATTGATGAAGGCTTTCCACAATTGCAACGATTTGTTCCGGCGTTTTATTTTCGCAAAAAATAGCTTCGGGTAAACTGCCGCGCAGGGAGCGATGATGATCCACCCTGGCAAAGCTTAAATCTTCGTAAGGGAGGCTTTCCAGCTTGGATAAAGCGGCTTCGGGAGACAATTTGTTGGCGTGAACTTCAGCTAATATATTTTCCAGCGTTTCCCGATTCATTTTAGACCCGCCACTCCAGAAAATTCGTGTGATATATCGACTTTCATCAAATCGTTAAGGGCTTCCAGGGGAGGTTTGTCGTCGTATAAAATGTGGTAGGTTTCTTCGATTATAGAAGCTTGAACCTGGAGTTTTTCTTTAAGTTGATATGCGGATTTAACGGTATGAACGCCTTCGGCAACCATTTTCATATTTTGCGTGATCTCAGCAAGCGTTTTTCCCTGACCAATTTGAAGGCCGACATTGCGGTTTCGACTTAAATCTCCCGTACAAGTCAAAACCAGATCGCCCATACCAGACAATCCTGAAAAGGTTTCGTGTTTAGCGCCTAACGCACAACCTATGCGAGACATTTCCACAAGTCCTCGCGTTATCATTGCCGCTCTTGCGTTAAAACCAAGGCCTAACCCGTCTGCGATACCCGTTCCGATAGCGATTACGTTTTTTAATGCGCCGCCAATCTCCACACCCAATACATCCTGGTTGGTAAAGGCTTTCAATCGGTTATTGGATAATAAATTCTGTATACGTTCGGCGGCTTTAAGGTCATGAGCTGCGGCTACGATCGCAGAAGGAACTTTCTTAGCAATTTCTTTAGCGAATGTAGGGCCGGAAATGCATCCTCGTATACAATGACCGGGCAAAATAGATTCTAAAATTTGATCTATAGTCAGGAGCGTATCAATTTCGATGCCTTTACTGGCGTTTACAACCAGGCAACCTGGTTTTAGAAAAATTGCAAATTGCTCAACTACTTTTCGAATCGCATGGGTAGGGGACACTAAAAAGACAATATCTTTGTCGGTAACCGCTTCTTCTAAGGAGTTTGTCGGTTGAATTGTGTCAGGAAGTTTAAAGCCAGGGAGAAAAATTTCATTCTCAGATTTTTCATGCAATATCTTTAGCAGGTTGTCTTCATAGACCCATAGGTCCACATTATGGCCATTTTCCGCAAGTAGTAGAGAAATTGCAGTTCCCCAACTCCCAGCTCCTATGACTCCAATTGATATCTTATCCATGTTTTCCAATATTACATTTTAGAGCATCTCTAATAATTCGAGATTTTACCTTTTGTCAACTCGCCCGCTCTTATTAACAAGGGCGTCTCGCGCCAACATCAATTTTTAGAGGTTCTCTTTAATTAAATAAATAGCGTATTATAACGCAAACGTATATCTCATATCTTTATTTCAAGTTAGAGTATTGTTGGAAATTACGTTTTTGATAGTTTTGAGCGTATTGATAAAACTTAATAATACTCTTTAGTGAAAAGCCTTGTTTGGGCATTTTCTTTATGTTTTAATAAAATTCTAAGATAAAATCTTAATTTCTTAATAATATCTAACAAGTTTATCCCCCACCAACGGTTTTAAAGATTTTTTATTCTTTAATTTTCCCGTGATTAGTACGGAGTAGTTTTTGAAATGGCAAAGGAAAAAAAACTAACAAAACAAGATTTAAAAGAACCCGATGAGTTTATTACCATCACTGATCGGTTTTTAGAATATTGCGCTAAAAACAAAAATTTTGTGATAACAGTTGTTGCTATTATTGTTTTAGCCGCTGGAGCTGTTTTCGGGTTTATGACGCACCGAGAAAAAAAAATGTTGCAAATGGAAGCCTTGCTTTTTGAGATGCAGCAAGTTAGTTTAGATCCTGATAAAAAGCCTGAAGAATTGACTTCCAGTTTTGAGAGTTTCTTAAAGGATTTTGCCGAGGGGCCTCAAAAGCAGAGAGCAAAACTTTTATTAGCGGATCAATACTTCCGAAACAACCAACCGGACAAGTCCGCAAGCGTCTATAAAGAATTGATGGGAAGCTCTAAATCGGGCGAGATGGTCTATGATTTCGCGGAGTTGGGTTTAGGCTATTCTTTGGAATTAGCTAAAAATAATAAGGAAGCGATTGAAGTTTTTAAAACTTTGATTGCTCGCGATGGACAGGCCCCTTTATTTCAGGCTTACTTAGCTTTAGCTCGAATTTATGAAGCGGAAAATGATATTAGCAATGCATTGCTCATTTTAAGAGAGATGGAAACTAAATTTCGAACACATTCGGAGTTTGCCGTTGTTCAAGAAAAAATTTCTTCTTTAGAAAACCAAGCATGATTTTTTAACATAAGCCCTTTATGCGTCTACCGAAACAGGTATTAGGGACGGTAGCCTTTTCGTTTCTATTCCTGACCACTTTATTTTATTTTCCTCCGAAGTCCCAATCCATTACCTTGATAAGCAAGGCGTCAGAGGTGGAGATGGGACGCGAAGCTGACCGTCAAGTCATAGCCCAGTATGGTATTTATCAAGATAAGCCCCTTCAAATTTATATCGATAATATTGGGCAAAAACTTGTTTCCCATCTAGCCGATAAAGAATTCAAAAAATATTTTTTTAAAGTTGTAGACAGTTCTGAAATAAACGCCTTTGCTCTCCCAGGCGGTTATATTTATGTGACCAGAGGGATTTTAAGCTTATTAAACTCCGAAGCAGAACTTGCGGGAGTACTAGGTCATGAAATTGGCCATGTAATATTCCACCATGGGGCAAAATCTATTGTTCGGTCAATTGGAGCGCAGATCTTATCAATTGGCGGAGCTATAGCGAGTCCAAAAAACGCAGGGCAATGGATAGCTTTGAGCACGCAACTTTTTAGCACAATAAATTTAGGATATGGCCGGGAAGCGGAACTTGAATCGGATACGCAAGGAATCGTAAATATATATGAAGCTGGTTATAATCCACGCGACATATCAAAATTCTTAAAAGCTCTTAGATGGAAAGAAATTATGTCAGGGCAGGGGTATCATAGTTTTCAGGCAACCCATCCCGACACTAAAGAGAGAATTATCCGGGCTGAAAGTTTCGCTATTTCTCTAGAGAACAGAGGCAAAAAGACGGTTGATAATCGGGATCAATATCTTTCACATCTGCAAGGGCTAACTTATGGCGGCAAAAGGCATAGCCGAGATAAAAAAATTATAAAAAAGAGTATATCGATATTTATGTAGTTAAAGAAGGGGATACCTTCGCCTCAATTGCCGAAAATGAGATTGGCGATAAAAGTCGGAGTATGGAAATAGCAATATTGAATGGCAAAAAAGATAAGCATCCTTTAACGCCAGGCCAGTTAGTTAAATTAGTGCGTGAAGGGGTTCCCCAAAAATCCCTCTCACTTCAGCCCGAGTCCGCCTTGACGAACAAAGAATTAGCTCTTCCTTCCTCCAAGTTGAATGGAAGATAAGATAATCCTGGAAAAAACCTACTACGTCCATTTAAAAGAAAACGGCGAAGTTTGCAATCGCCTACCGGCAGGCTCTCATATCCATCCCGTTAAGCGAAAAGGCGATTGGTTAAAGATCACCTGGAGAAACGGCAAAAAGAAGGGATGGATTCAACGTCCCGAATAATCATAAATATTTATATTTAAAAGTTTTATGAGGTTTGATTCAGAGGAAATAGCTCTTTTTATGACTATTAAATAGCCCGTTTGGGCAACAACCCATGAATTCAACGT
>CAYFMN010000001.1:122257-139668 GCA_964344185.1 uncultured Nitrospinota bacterium | reverse complement strand
TAATTTCGGAAAAATGAGATAAATTGTTGTAAATTTATTAAAAAACCCTTAAAATTAGTCATTCCTAAATAAAAAATTGATGATGGGCTGGTAGCCCAATTTATATTGAGAGGCTTCTCATGGGTTTTTTTGGTCGAAGTTGGAAGCACACAAGCCGGTTTTTTAGTAAACCGTTTATTAGCTATAACAAAGACAATTTGAAACAACTTGAAAAAGTTTTAATCAAGATTAAGCCTGGGAAGTATCCTGGAGATGTTTATTTGACTGAACCAAATTTGTTTAAATTTGGTAAATATGATTTTACCTGGTTACTGGCTTTCGACCAATCTGAATATAACGATTTTGCGGGTGAATGGATGGCCGATTTGCAGGGATATACGGCAAGTCAAACCAAAAGTGGACGGGTTATGACAATCAACCAGACCACGCGAATGATGCTTTTTAACTCAACGGATTCAAAGTTTTGGACTGAGTTACAAAATACCAAGAAACGCCATCAAAAAATTGCTAAAGCAAAAGCCCAGGGTTTTTTCGACAAGCTTTATGCAAAGTTAGTATCGGCTAAACAAAAAGCCGACGATAAAATTCATCAAAATCCGTACTTTGGGTATTACATGACCCAATACGATAACATTAATTATGTCTATGAGGATTGCCAAAAAAACGGAACGACAAATGAGACTGAAAAGAAAATTCTTGTGGGTGGCGGATTATATCGAATTTTAAAAGACGCTGGAAGCATTGTTTATAAAAGCGTCAAAATTGCCGGCGGCGATTTAAGTTCAATTAAAGGAGTGGTAACAAAGGGAGCGAGCCTTTTAAATAAAATGGGTGGATTGGTTATTGGAATGACCGATTTAGTAAAGGGTAAGGAAGCGGATTTTCGTCGTTTATCAGCCCGTTTTGGACTTGAGAAATCGGTAGAAAATATTAAAAATAGACTTTTAGATAAAGACCAACAAGGAACCTTGTTGGAGCAAACCATCTCAGGTCCCCAAAAATTAGAAAGGTCGGCAGAGATTACCCTGGGAGAATTGGATGAATTGAGAGAGGCTGTAAAACATTCACTTTGGTGGTGTGAAAACTGGAAGAAAGATATTGCAGAACTTAAAAAAGATCTCAAAAAACCCGATCATATAGATGAAATGCAGCGGCATTTAAAGTTTGATTCCGAAGACGCAATAATAAAGCCTTCTCAAATACTTAAATTAAAACAGTTTTTAAAAAAAGATAAAGAAAAGGTAAAAAAGGATATTGAAACTCTTGAGGGCCAAGTTAAAAAGTTCGATTATTTATTGCAATCCCGTCTTGGGAAGCTTAACGATCTTTTAGCCGCTTACGATACTCGAAGGTCTATCGCTAAAACTCAAAAACGATTGGCTTCTGTGGGTGTGGAGTTTGATAAGCCTCGTCAACTGGCAAATGAAATTAAGAATTTTGATAGGTCGAAGTTAAAGCCAGTTTCTCAACGAAAATTAAAACCAAAAGTTCCGGACAAAATAGGAACTATTAAACCTAAGACTACCAAGAAAAGAACTGAAGACGAACAGGAATTATCTATTCAAGAACTGGTTAAAAAAGCGCTTGCAGAACGTCGAGCCGTTATTGCTTACGACGATGACGATGATGATGATGAAGATTTTGATTTTTAGATCAAAATATTATCAACTAAATGTTCCCCGCCTGATATTTAGCGTTCGCTCAATCTTTACATTTTAAGAAATCAAACCAGTCAATAAAGGTTTGGAGTTTTTTAATTCTTCAAAATAATCTCGTTTTTTTTCTCGTAAAATTTCCATCTTTGCATTCCTCATTACTTATGAGTAATTAACTAAAATTTTCAGTTGCAGGATCAGTATTTTAGAGGTGTGGTGGTGGACGAGATTGTGCATGGGCTTCATTACGATGAAAACGGTAACGAGAGCGGAACGACGTATCATCACGATCATTTGCGGTCGGTGACGTCGCTTGTTGAATCGTTAGGAAGCGCGCAGGCGATGATGCAATACGGTCCCTTTGGCGAGTTGATTTCAGAAACGGGCAACGACAACGGCAACCGCTTGCACTACACCGGACGCGAGTTAGACGAATCCAGGTTATACTACTACAGAGCACGCTATTACGATCTGGAACTTTGTGATTTGCATGGATAGCCTTTATTGATAAGCTGGTTCCAGAGTTCCTTTATAGTGTATAACCTTTTCGGTCGAGCAGCTTTTTCTTGTATTATATTTTGTTTAAAACTTTTCCAATTGTTTGTCGCATGGATTGACAGGTTTGCAAAAGGGCAGGGAGAAAGTTGAAGTCTCGTTTCAATTTTAATTGTTTGATCTCTTCTGGTGAATTGTTTGACACATTAATTTTTTGGTTCGCCTGATTCCATTCCAAAAACTCTTTATAAGACAAGCCTTGTAATAGTTGGGCCAGTTCCAGGTTTTGAGTCAGTTGTCTGTATATTCCATCCATTTCATTTAAGAATTTATCTTTATTGTTTTTTTCCTTTTCCATCTCTTCCTTTAACAAAGATAATTTTTCCACCCAGTTATCTAAAATATTAGATAACTCTTTCATTGAACCTTTTAAGGTTTCCGGATTTGAATTTGTTTTCAGGTTTTTTAGAAAATTGACGCGGTCTTTACCAATTTTCCCTTTACAGCAGTTGAATAAAGTTTCCTTTAACGTTATGGC
The DNA here is from genome assembly GCA_964344185.1 of uncultured Nitrospinota bacterium. Classification (GTDB taxonomy): domain Bacteria; phylum Nitrospinota; class Nitrospinia; order Nitrospinales; family JAJDAT01; genus JAJDAT01. The sequence continues at coordinate 136,980 of CAYFMN010000001.1, read as the reverse complement.
TTTGGCGCCTACGATAGGCAATCCGCCTTCGGTAGCGTTGATGACATCTGGAAAGTTGGAAATTTCACTTTCAAAAAGATTTTTATAGGACTCTAATGCAACTGTTGTATTAGTTTTTTCTTCAAAAATATCTAACGTTTCAATTAAAGATGGAGCGTATTTTTTAAATTTTTCTTTTTCCAGATAATGGGTTGTGTTTTCTTTTCGAGCTAATTCTATAAAATCGTTTTGGTAATATGCGTGGGAGCAATGCATTCTATTTTTAAAGAAAGCCAAGTCCTGGCCTAACAAGATAACTGGAGAGCAGCCAAGATGTTTTGCGAGCAACAACCCTGTATGCGCCACCGAAAGGGATTTCCCTAAATTGCCTTTTTCCCCGTTTTTTTTGGAGATCCATTTGGAAAAATAAATTTCTGAATCCAATACCAACCTTCTTCCTGCAAAGGCTTCAGGGATAACCCAGGGAACCGTTGGGTCAAACAATAACCACGGTTTATCCGGGAGGTTATTTAAGTCAAATCCCTTAACCGTAATTTCGTCTGGGTCGATTGCGACGATAAAATCAGGCGATATTCCGGCTTTGAGTAGAGGTTTTAATGCAGTTGAAACAGCAATGATTATGATTTTTTCCGCTCCGCTTCTTAATAGCTGGATATTTTTATCTAACGAAGGCCCGGCAGAGACAATCGCGGCGGGGATTCCCGTCAACTTGGATTTTAGTTCTGATACGCCTGGGCTATTAATGATTGCGGGAACATTTTCCATAATGTTATGGAAAAATATTCGAGAAAATTTGGTTTGGGTTTTTTGATTTATCTCTTCTTCCTGAACGGCTTTCTTTAACAGGTCGTCTATTTGTTTATAGAAGTCCGGGGATAAGCTTGCAGAGGGTTTATGAAGGATTGGCAAATATCCATTCAGGGCAAAGCCGCCAGCCTGTTGCGATAAGGTTTGTTTTAGTTCTGCGTAATCGGGGGATATCAATAAAGACAGCCCTGGTCGTTGCAGCGCTGGGGATAAGTCAACTGACTCAAGGGCTAACTTAAAAACTTCTATATTTTTTTCTATCAATAAAATTTTGGAACTCTTTGAAACTTTTTTTACTAATTCCATTAAGCTATAACCCAAACCGCAACCCACAATGACGAAGTTTAGATAATTGTTTACAGGCAATCCGTCGATTTGTTTTTTGGCTTCGCTTTCCGGTCGATAGGCGCTGTGCAAATATTTAGGAGAGCCGACGCCATCTGTAAAGGACAGGGTTGGCGCTCCCGATTTAGAAGGAGAGACATAGTAATGGCCTGATGCTTTACAAGCCTCCAACTTTCTTTGCAGAAGCGGAAAGCGCTTTTCAATGAGGGAGGAATTTTTTTTGTAAATGGGATTGGACATTAATGTCGTGGGAAAAGATTATGCAGGAATTGAGTTTTTGAATGTATTTTTGTTTTTTATCGGTCCTATGTGTTGTTATCCTTAAAAAATAATATGGAATTATGATCGCTTAAGTTAATTCGTCATTTGTTTTTTTATTTCTTTTGGCCAGATAAATAACAAAGTTCCCATGTGGAGTAAATCCCTTGCGAAGTATAAAAAGTAGAGTCGTAATCCCGTAACAATTTCCTTAACGCTCCAACTTTAAGTTGGGAGAGGGGAGAAGCCCCAGTTTGTTGAAGGTTTTTGATCAGTTCGCCTGTTGATGGAAAAAAGACTTTTCTCATTTCTTTTTCGGCTTTGGTTACTTTATAACCTGCGCTAGTTAAAATGTTTTTCCATCCACTCACGGATATTAATTTGGAAACGCTGTCTATGGAAGCCATTTCCCTTAGCTCAAACAGAGTTTTAGGACCAAACACGCTGAAAATAACATGGCCACTTGGGGGTTGCAGATCGAAAATTTTCTTCAGCGTTTCTTCCGGTTTTTTTAACCATTGGAAAACCGCGTTTGCGGCGACAAGATTGGACCTTGGAAAATTTAATTTTTCGGCGTCTCCGATTAGTATATTTGCGGATTTGGGTAATTCTATTTGAGACACCAGACAATCAATCATAGCAGAGGAGATATCGTTCAGGATTAGTTTTTTTGGTAAAAGGGTCAAAAGATGTCTTGTAAATAATCCGGTACCGCATCCAATCTCTAAAATAGATTCAAAATCCGCTTCAGGTATTAAAGCGGCTAACCTCTCCGCCATATTTTTTTGCAAAAACGCCCGGCGATCATAAGTTTTTGCATGCTTGGAAAAACTCTCCACGATCATTGAGCTTTCAATCAATTTTTTAGGAGAGGAAAACGACATAAATAAAAACCAAAAAATTATTTTAAAAATTATATGGAGGTTTTAAAGAGATTAAAAGCGTCCAGAATCAGGTTTAAAAACCGGGCAGGGTATTTAGATTTAAGAGAACCTCTAATAATTGGCATTTTTGCTGGTTTGCTGTCGCCTGGCAAATCTGAGTTTTTAAAGGTTCCCTTAATTATAACTTATTATAAGCTTTCTTAGACCTGGGTTTGTTCTAAGTACTTTTTTTAGCGTCGTTTTGGGCTCTGCGTCTTGTTTTTTCTTCGGTCGAGGCTACTTTCTCAGGAAGACGGATAGTGAAAGTGGAGCCAACGCCTAATATGCTTTTTACGGAGATATCGCCTCCCATCATTCTGCAAAAACGTCTACTAATGGCAAGTCCCAAATCTGTGCCTCCAAACTTCCTGGCGGAATGGGCTTGGGTGAATTCATCAAAAAGCTTTTTTATTTGCTCTCCATCCATGCCAATTCCGGTATCTCTCACTTGAAATGAAAGCCAGTCCATTGTGTCTGTATCTCTTTTGGTTCTATTAACGATTAAATCAATAACGCCTTCTTCTGAAAACTTACAAGCGTTGCTAAGTAAATTTAAAAGAGTTTGTCGAATACGACCGCTATCTGCAAACATAGAACCAGGGTTTTGAGGCACTGTCAGTTTTAGTTCGTTGTTATTTTTTTGAGCCAACGGTTGAATGATATCTACCACTTCTTTGAGCAAATCGGCAATATTGAAAGTTTCCAGGTGCACTTCCATTTTGCCTGCTTCAATTTTCGAAAGATCCAAAATGTCCTGAATCAAGCCTAACAATTGTTTACCCGCTCCGTGAATTTTCTGAACATCGTCAACCAACTCTTTTTCTTCCATATCTTCGAGTTCTTCCAGCAATATTTCACTGTAACCGATGATAGCGTTCATAGGGGTTCTCAGCTCATGACTCATATTCGCCAAAAATCTACTTTTTACTTTGCTCGCTTCTAGTGCTTCGTCCCTGGCGTGGGCGAGTTGTCTATTCGCCTCCTGCATTTCCTTTTCGGCTTTCTTTTGAACGGATACGTCGCGCAAAATTACCGTGTACAACGTGGAGTTGCCCACCTTCACTTCGCTGACAGAAATATCTAGAGGAAAAACCTCCTCATTTTTCCTTTGGCCGGTAGCCTCGTTTAATAAGCTTTCTCCCGAATCCGTCGACGATTCCAAAAAGTGTTTTAAAGCGGTTTCAGAGTCTGAAATAGCTTTTTCCGGGAACAACATTTGAAATTTATTACCTTCAACCTCTTCGGGTTTGTATCCGAAAATTCTTTCGGCGGCTCTATTAAAAGAAACTATGGTTTCAAGTTTGTCTAAAACCACAATACCGTCGGGAGCGTCGTCCATGATGGCTTTGGTTCTTGCTTCGCTTTCTTTCAACATGGAAGCCATTTTTTGAGCTTCGGAAATTAGATGAACGTTGGTGATCGCGACGGCGGCCTGAGACGCAAGACTCTCGATCAAACTGACGTACTCCGGCAAAAAAGGAGTGATTTCTTTGTCTGATTTAGAACGCTTAGCGTTGATTAGTTGTAAAACCCCTACAACTTCGTTTTGATGGTTTTTCATGGGAACAACCAGCATGGATTTTGTTCTATATCCTGTTTGTTTGTCAAACTTTCGCGGACCGGTGAAATCAAACGGCTTAAAATTATATACATCTGGAATGTTAACCAATTCGCCAGTCAAAGCGACGTAGGCTGAAACATTAGACTTGTTCAATTCCACTGGGGGAAACGTTATTTGGACGTTGCTGGAACCACCCATTCGAATACTCAGGCTTTCGTTTTGCACGATTTTAAAATTCAGAATTTCGTTTTCTAAAATGTATAAAGTACCGCCATCAGATTTAGTAATATCCCTGGCCCTGTCTATAATCATTTCCAGCAAAATTTCAATATTGCTTTCTCGGGATAAAGCGCGCCCAATATCAGAAAATCTTTTTAATTCGCTTCTTAAGTTTTCCAAAGCGTTGTATGTATCGGATAATTCAGTTTTAAGGGTATTTTTCTTAACGCTGTCGGATTGATCGTACGATATATCTGGCGGAGGTAAATGAGGGGAAACGATCCAGCCTTCAGACTTTATCGTAGAGTGGTTTTTAGAATTAATGCCAAAGTGCGGCCAACCCTGTAAAAATGACCAATACGCCTGAATACAACATAAAACCGAATCCAGGGAATCTCCGCTATTGTCTTTAAGAAGAATTTGTTTTACGTCTTCTTCAATATTTAGAGAAAAACCTAAATTTTTAACAAGATAATCCGATAGTATGCCATCTAGAATTTTTTGGCGGCAAGTTTGCAATTCTTTTTTGTTAGAAGAAGCAGAATCCGACTTATATGAACCCGTAAATAACCTGGATAGCAGAGCGGGGTAGGTTTCAAAAACTATTCTGTTGTCTTTAGGATGATGAAAAGGAATAACGGAGACGCCGGAGTTTGCCAGCCTCTTGGCTCCTTCATAAAACATTTTAATTAATGGGGGATTGACTGCTTTTAACGGGCTTTTCGCTTGATGGATTGCGTCCGTAATCCGAGGTAGTTCTTTAAGGCCTTTGGGTTGAGCATTTTTGAAGTTTTTTACTTTTTGTTCAAATTCTTTCTTGGGGAGCCTTCCAAGAGAATTTACATAGTTGTTCCAATCGAGGGGCAAATGGTTGTCTTTTAAGAAACTTATTGGTATGCCGAATGGAAAATCAAAACCCCCTATCCAGGGACCGTTTCTGGATAAAAATTCTTCAAATCCTTCGAAGTTAGTCCAAGATTCCAATTTGGAAATTGATAGTTCGGACTTCGATCTGCCGTAACCATGAGCGCAAACTAACGGTTTTTTTTCGGTGGGAGCGCTTGTGAAATCGAGACCAAATACTTTCATAGAAAATTTATTATAGTTTGTCACCGCTCTCTTAGTTGTTGTTAATCTTTATAAACCCCATTGCAATTGTTCTGCTAAAGCTTTTAATAGTTTGTCGGGGGCGTGATCGCAATTGGCAATTATTTTTAAATTGGGAATCAGATCTTTTAGGTCTGTTCCCATAAATGGGTCTTTATCGCCCAAATAGCTAATAAAATCCTCGGTTTTATCTCCTTCGACTTTTATGTCTCTTAGAAACTCCAAGCCCGCAATCAAAGTGTCGTTTTCCGGGATATTTTCTAAAAGTTTTTCGCTGTTAGATAAATTACACTGTAGGAAAAAGTTAATAATAGGCTTGGACTCTTTTGGCCGTTTTTTAATAGTTTTCAATAGATATAATAATTGGACCGAAGCCGTTTTACCACCCCTTTTATCTTCTTTAATGAAAGAAAGTATTGGGGCGATTAATGCTTTGACTGAATTTGTTGGAATTAACTCCCGGTGATGCAATAGCCATAAGCTTCCCATCGAATACCCAAGGTAAAGGTCGCTTTTTGTTTTTTGTAAAATTTGCTCCGCTTCTTTTTTGTCCTTGGGATATTTAGGGTAAACGGCTTTAACTTCGCATTCCGGGAAAAATGATTGGACTGTTCTCTCAAACCAAATGGAGGGAACCGCCCATCCGCAAATAGCGGTTATCCTTTTTGTTTTTTCCATAACTCCAACGTTTTCAATACCTCAGATAAATCGTTTTCCGCCACGCCTGAATGAATCGATATTCTAAGTCGATCCGTTCCCTTGGGCACGGTCGGCGGCCTAATCGCTCCAACCAAAATTCCTTTTTCTTTTAATCGATTTTTTATCAAAAGGGTAGTTTCTGGTAAGCCAATGACTATCGGGATAATTTGGGAGTGGAATTTTTCAGAATCCAAACCAATTTTGTTTAATTCAGTGCGGAAGTATTTAACTGTTTTTTTGTAATTTTCTCTTATTTGGTTTGCATTTTTTATAAATTCTATTGCGGCTTCCGCAGCGGCTGCCTGGGCCGGGGCCAGGTAGGTGGAATAAATAAATTCTCCTGAAAAATTGACTAAATAATCGACAAACTCTTTAGTTTTGGAGACTATATAACCGCCAGAACTTGCCAGAGCTTTGCTTAAGGTGCCTACGATAATATCGACTTGATCATTTACCTCATGTTCATAGGCTAAACCTTCTCCACGCGGTCCCCAATAACCAATTCCATGAGCCTCGTCAAGAATCCATATAAAACCGTATTGCTGTTTTAAAGTTGCCATGCGTCGCAGGTCCGGGTAATCGCCATCCATACTGAACACGCTTTCCGTTGCCACAAAAATTGTGTCAAAATGGTTTTGGTGTTTGCTTAATAACTCTTCTAATTTATCTAAATCGAGGTGTGGATAACGCAAAAATTTAGCTTTTCCGGAAGTCATTCCCTGCAACATGGAATGATGAACCAGCTTATCCGCTAATACCAGGTCATTATCCCCGGGAATATGCTTAAATATGGCTTGATTTGCCATAAAACCAGAGTTAAACAGCATCCCATAAGGCTTTTGTTTCCATTCCAATATTTTATCGAGTAACTCAGAATGACAAGGCAAAAAACCCGTTACTAAAGGCGAAGCTCCCGATCCGGTTCCATATTTTCTAATAGCGTTTTCGCTGGCTTCAACAACTTTAGGGTGTTTGCGGAGTTGGAAATAGTCGTTAGCCGATAAATCCAGTTTATGTGGAATGGGAACCGCAACCTCCCGAAATAAGTCATTTTGGCGTCGATTGGTAAGCTGACGTTGTAATCGTTCGACTAAATTTTTCAAAAAAGCTGTCTTAGGAATGAGGTTTTTGTTTACGCGGGTTGCCAAGTCGTCAATTTTAATAAATTGAACGCTTCCAAACAGTATAAATTATGGTATAAAAAGCCGTTTTAGTCAAAGAGTGGAATAACTTAACCAGGTTAACGATGCCAGAAATAATAGATGAAGGTAAGGTTTGGTTTAAAGGAATGCCGGGGCCGACGTATGCCATTAAAGTGGATTCGAACCACTTTGTCATTGGAAAGAAAGAAGACGAAACATTAGAACGTTGGGTGGAGGGCGACAATTTATGCGTTGATTTGCATGATAGGGAAGGAAAAAAGAGGATGGCAAGATGTTTTCCCGTCGGTTTAATCGCCAAAACAGACGCTTCGTTATTTTCTGGTTTTGAAAAAACAAAACACGCAGCAGTAAGAGTTGTTATTCCAGAAGACGAAGGCGTCAAAACCTATACACTTGAAGGCAATGATTATTCTAAACTCAATGCCGCAGACCTTGACTCTAAATCTTTTTGGAAGCTTACAGGTTTTTAAACTCTTTTCCTTCTTTTTGAAAATCATCCCTTTTTCCACTTTTCCACAGAAATACAATTAAGTTAGCTCGCCTATAATTTTGTGGTTTTCCCAAGTTTTTGTGGGTTTTAGCAACAAACTTTTGGTTTTTGAATGGAGCGTTTAACTCCTGTCCCTAAAAAAATAATCAAAATTTCTATTTAACTTATTAATTTTATTTGAGTTAGTTAGTTTATTTTCGGTAATGTGATTTTTGGCGCCTTTGTTGCTTTTATGAGGGTAACTACCCAAAATACTAAGAGCAACCTGTAAGTTTTGAAATATAAACGAGGGAGGCGATCATGAAAAAGAGTTTTTCAAAATTATTTGTTTTGGCAATAATTTGGATGACGCTTTTTGCAGGCAGTTGGATCACGCAAACCGAAAGTCATCAGGTTGTTCCTAGAGAGTGGAGATTCCCAACAGAAAATGAATTAATAAAAAATTGGAAATGGACAAAGCAAGAAACCCAAAAAAACCTGAAGGTAATTGGCGATTTCGATGGAGATCGGGTAGTTGATGAAGCCCGACTGATGATAAAAAAAGATTTTTCAGCAATGGGGTTGTTAGTGGTTTTTTCGCCTAATAGCGATATGGAGTATTGGATGCTTTTAGCAATTGAAAAACCGAAATTTTTAAAAGAATATAGAATTTCATCAAAAAAACCTGGTACTTATCAGGTTTCTTGCGGGGACACAAAACAACCTTGTAAAAATGACGATCAGTTTATTTCGATAAGAACTAAAGCTATTGTTATTAACGAAAATGTTTTTCTTTGGAACAAAGGACAATCCAAATTTATTAAACTCCCAAGCGTTTCGTGAGCAAAACTTGTCAGAACCTTCCGATAAAACCTGATAAACCTAACTTCGAGTTTTTACGGCATTCTTAACCTACCTGATTTAATTTCCATTCAAAAAATTTATCGAATATTAAATATTTACAATTTAATTATAATATAATATATTTTATATATGAAATTTTATGCTTTGAGATAAGCTTGAGGTCCGGCAGAAATTCTTAACTCCCTCAAGGCAATAAGATTTAAAAATTTTTGCATTAAAAAAAATTATTGATATGAGGTGATTTTGTTTAGTAGGATGACTTTTTTAAACCTTAAGAACACTTACTCTAAAAGAATGAAAAATCTAAAGATAATTTTTTTGTTACTTTTGGCTTTTGTAATATCCAGTTGTGAGCTTATTGCCGTTAGGCCAGACAAGGATGTTGTAGAAAACCTTGATCCAGAGACAGCTAAAAGTATTTTAAAGTTGAGTTGCCCAACATGTAACGATTCAACGATTAATCTGAGTTGTGAAGAGGGATATTTTGTAGACGAGTCCAAGACACAAACTTCTATTGATTATCCTTACCACAATTTAGTAATGATTTGCTATGGCGAAGAGGTGAATATTAAGGGGAGAGAGACCGATTGTATTTCGGGTTCTAATCCCAATAGCAGGCGGTTGCCCAAAGTTGTATTAAAAGCCGGCGAGGGCAAAAAATTATGCAATGCGACTTTCGCCACCATTAATTACTATCGAAAACAACACGGAATTGGCGCATGGGGCTATTACCAACAAAAAGCAATGCCAGAGCAATGAATAAAAAGGAATAGAGGTTTAAATGCAGGTAAAGAAACTAAAAGTGAAGCGCAAAGCGGCAACGGAGGTAAACATTGTTTCTCTAACGCGGCCCAAAGCCCGCTCAAAAAAAACGGTAGAAACTACCCAAAACATTAAAAAGGGACTGGGCGATCGATTACAAGTTTGGCGTAAAAAACGCGGTTACACTCTTCATGGACTGGCAAGGCAAATTGGCGTTACAGTGGGACCGCTATCAGAGATCGAGAATAATAATAACCTGCCGTCTCTTGAAACAGTCGCCGCCTTGCATAACCATACCAATTTAAATATTTTATGGTTGCTTTTTAAGGAGGGGCCTTCGACGAAATAATAGAGTTAATAAACTTTTCCGTAGATTATTGAAGATTTCATAAATTGCCCAGACACAATAGATGCCTCATAGAATCATTCCCACCAAACTGAAATCCGAATAACCATTGCCGCAACTTTCCTGATTTGGGCTTACCTTATCATTTCCAGTAATAAAGTAACTTTTGTTTTAAGAAACGAATAGGTTGTAATCTGTTTATTATCCGTTATAATTTCTTTAAACAAAAAATTTTTATGGGAAAAAGAAAAAGCAGGCCGTAGCCTGCTTTTTAATAATGGTGTCTAACCAGTAAGTTAGACTTGTTACCGATTAGACCACAATTTCCTACATGTTTTTTTATTTTATGGCAGGGAGAAATTTTTTGCAATGGAGAAAATTGAAGTCAATAAAAATAAATATCGCTTGGGGCTGGATTTAGGAACTAACTCTTTGGGGTGGTCGCTCCTTACTTTAAACGGCAAAGATAGACCTCAAGGAATTTTAGACTTGGGGGTAAGAATATTTTCTGATGGGAGAAATCCAAAAGATAAAACATCCCTTGCGGTTAATCGAAGAATAGCCAGGGGAGCCCGAAGAAGGCGCGACCGTTATCTACGCAGGCGGCATTCGCTGATGTGGAATTTAGTGCGTCTTGGTTTGATGACTAAGGATAGACAGAAACGTAAAAATCTAGAGAACTCCACGGAAAAGATGAAAGTGCCAAATCCTTATGAATTGAGGGTTAAAGCCCTTGATGAAAAGCTGGAGCCTTATGAACTGGGTAGAGCGCTTTATCACCTCAATCAAAGACGTGGGTTCAAAAGCAATCGAAAAACCAACACGAAAGAGGATAAAAGTAAAATTTCAGAAGATATTAAAGGGTTGGAAGAGTCTATTCGGGAATCGTTTTCAAGAAGCCTGGGGGAGTTTTTAAATAAAAAACATCAAGAAGGAAAAAGTTTGCGAGCGCGTTCAGGTGAAAAACTTTATCCCAATCGAAAAATGTATGAAGCGGAATTTCAACTCATACGAGAAAAACAATCAAAATATTTTTCTAATATTACAAAGCAAGACTGGGAATCGTTAGAAAAAATAATTTTTCACCAAAGACCTTTAAAAGCGCAAGAGCCGGGACGTTGCCAGTTTGAGCCTAAAGAATTTAGAGCGCCCATTGCGTTGCCTTCAGCGCAAAAATTTACTATTGCGCAGGATATTGGCAACCTGCAAATTATTTTGCCCGATAGAAGTAAACAAAACCTGGCCCCGGAAGACAAAGCTATTCTATGGGAACGATTGAATCGTCAAAAAGAATTGGCGTTTTCTTCTATTCAAACAGCCTTAAAACTTCCGGATGGCGTTGAGTTTAATTTAGAAACAAAAAGAAGGAGCAAGTTAAAGGGAAACGCAACGGCTTCTCTCATGTCAAAAAAAGAATATTTTGGAAAAAAATGGCTCACGTTAGACCATGAGCTACAAGATCAAATTGTTTTGTATTTATTGGATGCCGAAGAGGAACAAGACGTAAAAAATAAAGCGTTGACCGAATGGGGATTGGGCGAAGAGTCGGCAGAAAACCTTTCTAAACTGGGACCGGATGATTTTCCTAAAGGCTATGCGCGCTTTTGTTCTTCAGTATTAAGTAAATTATGGCAAAAAATGATGAGCGAGGGTCTGCGTTATGACGAAGCCGCAAAAAAACTGGGGTACAACCACAGTCAGAGCGAATCCGTAGGGCTAAGTTCCCAATTGGAATACTACGGAAAGCTTTTGCCGGAATCAGTGATAGGGGCAAAACCGGAAGCGGAACACCATGTTAAAAAATATGGAAGAATTTCCAATCCAACGGTGCATATTGGTCTCAATCAATTGCGTCTGGTTGTAAACGCAATTATTGAGCGTTATGGGCCTCCTCAAGAAATTATTTTGGAACTGGCAAGAGATTTAAAACAGAACCACGAGCAAAGAAAAGCAACAGAAAAAGAACAGGGGACAAACCAGAAAGAAAACGAACGTATTGCAAGCAGGCTTAAAGAAGAGGGAATAGATGTTAATGGAGCCAATATATTAAAATATCGTCTTTGGGAAGAACTCAATCCAAAAGACGTGTTTGATAGAAAATGTCCTTATAGCGGCGAGACAATTAGTCCTGGAATTTTATTTACCGAAAAGGTTGAAGTAGAACATATCCTGCCATTTTCAAAAAGCCTGGACGATTCCCGCGGCAATAAAACCATAGCGATGACTCACTCAAACCGGGAAAAAGGCAATCGCTCGCCCTGCGAGGCTTTCGGAAAAGATAAAACACGATACGAACAAATTCTTCATAGAGCGAAATGCTTGCCTAAAAATAAACGATGGCGTTTTGATCCAGACGCTATGGACCGGTTCCGGGACGAGAATCAATTTTTAGACAGGCAATTAAACGATACGCGGTATCTAGGCAAGGCCGCAAAGAAATATCTTTCCCATATTTGTCCTAATAATAAGATTTGGGTGGTTCCAGGTCGTTTGACGGCATTGCTTCGTCGAAAATGGAAATTCGGTAAAAATCGTAACGATTATAGGAACCATACTTTAGATTCGATTATTGTTGGCGTAACCGATCGTAATTTAATTCGGAGAACTGCCGCGATGAATGAGGAGCAAAGAGGACGGGTCTTGATCGCCGACCCTTGGGGCGGGTTTTATTCCGAAGTTTTAAAAGCGTTGGATAATATTGTTGTTTCTCATCGCCCGGACCATTCAACGGCGGGAGCATTTCATGAAGAAACCGCCTACGGTAAATTAAAAAATCCTTCGATTGAGGAAAGAAATCAAAACTACAATGTTGTTTATAGAAAACCCCTGGTTTCTTTATCGGAAAAAGAAACAAAGGCGATTCGCGATCCTCTGATAAGAGAAAGGTTGGCAAAAGAAATACAAGAAAACGACGGTTCGCTAAAAGATATTCTCGAAAAGTTTAGCGAGAGAACAAAAATTAAAAAGGTTCGCCTTCTTAAAAAAGAAAATCCTTTATTCGATATAGAGCATCCATCAATAAATCCAATTCATACCAAGAGCTTTGCGCGCGGAGAGATTCATCACATTGGGTTTTGGAAAATGCCCGATGGGAAAATAGAAACTAAGGAAGTTTCTTTTTTAGAAATTAATAGAGGAGGCCAAAACGATTTCAAACCTCATCCCGCAGCGAAACGAATTCTTAAATTACATAAACGCGATTTGGTTAAACTGGTTCATAAAGGAAAAGAAAAAATTGCCAGAGTAGTAAGCTTGAGGCCGGTGAACAAACAAATTAGGTTAGTCGAACATTTTGAAAGCGGTAATTTAGAAAAAAGGATCAAAGAAGGAGAAAAATTAGATGTTTTAGTTTCGTTTAGCAAATTGAAAGAATATCAGGTTAGACTTATTCATGTAGATCCATTAGGAAAAATAAAAGATACGGGGCCGGTATTATGAATGGACGCGTGATCGAAATCTCGGATTCTGGACGGTACATTTCTGTTTATCGCGGGTTTTTAATTATTAAAAGCGAAGGACAAGAGTTAGGAAGAGTTCCTTTATCAGATATACAAATATTGCTTTTAAGCGGATATGGAAACTCCCTTACCACTAACGTTGTAAACACCGTATTGGAAAACGGTGGTACGATAGTGTTTTGCGGAAAAAATTACCATCCCTCGGCGGTTCTTTGGCCGATAGGTTCGCATCACGTGGAAGCGGGCCGACTGCAACTTCAAATCAACGCTTCCAAGCCGCTTAAAAAAAGAATTTGGCAAGCCTTGGTAAAAGAGAAAATAGGAAACCAGGCGGCTATTTTGGAATCATTAAATTTAAAAAATGAAAAAATACGTCAATTGATTCAACGTGTGGGTTCCGGAGATCCTGAAAACCTGGAAGCGCAGGCGGCCCGAATTTATTGGCCCTTATTGATGGGAAATGAATTTCGAAGAGATACCGATGGAGACGGCGCCAACGCGTTGCTAAACTATGGATATGCCGTATTAAGAGCGGCCACTGCACGTGGAGTTTCCGCTTCCGGCTTGCAGCCTTCTTTGGGAATCCATCATCGAAGCGAAGCCAATGCTTTTTGCCTTGTGGACGATTTGATGGAACCGTTTAGACCGTTGGTCGATTTATTTGTATACAAACTAACAGGTCAAGGAATCGATAGAGTAACGTCGGAGGCCAAGCAGAAACTGGTTTCTGTTTTAAATATTGAATTATCCGCCAGTGTAGGAGCCAGTTCGCTTTCAAATTGTTTGATGCGGTTGTCTCAATCGTTGGTTAAAAGTTTTCAATCAAACAGCGTAGAGTTGGAACTGCCGCAGTCGCCATTGCCAATGGAACTGGTTTTCGAGGATTGATTTTGAGATTTTCTGGATATCGATTTATGTGGTTGCAAGTATTATTTGATTTGCCGACAAAATCAAAAAAGGACAGGAAAGCCGCTTCGCGTTTTCGTCACGATCTATTGGACCTCGGCTTTGAGATGTCCCAGTTCTCAGTTTATCAGCGATTTTGTTCTGGAAAAGAAATGGCGGAAAATGTGATCAAAAAAATAGAGCAAAACTTGCCGGAAGCGGGTAAGATACACATTCTGACGTTTACTGATAAACAATATGAGAATATGAAGACATTTCGCGGTAAAGAGCGGGGCAAAAAGCAAAAAAATCCTGAGCAATTTAGTTTATTTTAAGATGAAAAACTTCTTTTTTTTCACGCCGAAACAAAATAACCTCCTAAAAATTAGGAGGTTATTTCGCATCAAGTCTACCATGTAGGAAATTGTGGTCCAACCGGAACCCGCCATTAATATAGATATTTCTTTTCCAAAGTCTACCATGTAGGAAATTGTGGTCCAACCGGAACCATTGTTGCAAGGCTTTTCCGAATCGCTCGAGTCTACCATGTAGGAAATTGTGGTCCAACCGGAACATATTAAAGCAAAATACATTGAGACGGTTAAGTCTACCATGTAGGAAATTGTGGTCCAACCGGAACCCCAAACGTGCGCCCAATATTCACAATTTTAGTCTACCATGTAGGAAATTGTGGTCCAACCGGAACGAAACTTGGTTTTTCTGGTAGATTAGTTTTAGTCTACCATGTAGGAAATTGTGGTCCAACCGGAACCTTAACGTAGGAATAGCCGTGTAAGCTCTGAGTCTACCATGTAGGAAATTGTGGTCCAACCGGAACCCCAAACGTGCGCCCAATA
>CAYFMN010000001.1:101238-122157 GCA_964344185.1 uncultured Nitrospinota bacterium | reverse complement strand
TTCACAATTTTAGTCTACCATGTAGGAAATTGTGGTCCAACCGGAACTCGTTTATTGAAATAATAAAGAGAAAAGAAAGTCTACCATGTAGGAAATTGTGGTCCAACCGGAACTATAGATCTAGCGCATGGAATCAAAACACGAGTCTACCATGTAGGAAATTGTGGTCCAACCGGAACGAGATCTATGACGCTATTTACGCGATAGTAAGTCTACCATGTAGGAAATTGTGGTTTAATTTTTGTTCGTCTATACTCTGGCGACAAGTTAAATAAACCTCAAGCTGTTGAGCCATGCGTAGACAATTAGAAAGTCTGTTTTTATTTACTTACCGTCAACAAAATAGCGTCTTAGTTAGGCTTTTTGTCCTTTCTATCGTTTTTATCGTCGTCTGCTTTTATTTTTTTTGGGTGTGGCGTTATGCGGTCAATATACCTTTTCTTGACGACTTCTCCCTTTTATTCTTTTCCAACCATTTTCTTGAAGCAAAAGATATCAAAGAAAAGTTGCATCTGTTTTTTGGTTTTCATA
This sequence comes from uncultured Nitrospinota bacterium, assembly GCA_964344185.1. Classification (GTDB taxonomy): domain Bacteria; phylum Nitrospinota; class Nitrospinia; order Nitrospinales; family JAJDAT01; genus JAJDAT01. Next base: position 121,626 of record CAYFMN010000001.1, on the reverse strand, counting down.
ATGAACATCGAATAGCGATTCCCCGCCTGTTTTTTTATTTTATGTTCAAGTTATCTTCGCAAGTTAACTTCAAGACGGGGTTGATCGTTGGAAACTTATTTTTGTTTGGTTTGCTGATAGTCGTTTATAAGCTTGTTTTAGAGAGGCAGCCCAAGCAGTTTGTCTTGATTACAAGCGCTTTTTTCTTATTTCAATTTCAGCATTGGGAAAATGCGTCTTGGGCTATGGCTTCCCTTTCCAATTTTTGCGGTATTTTTTTCGCTGGGTTTGCTTTCTATTTCCTAAACCGTTCTGATTGGATGGGGGTGATTTGTTCTTTTATGTTTGCCGTCTTTGCCATTTGTTCTAATGGGGGAGGCTTGCTGGTATTTTTTACTGTAGGCTTTTTATATATTTTGACGAAAAAATTCAGGTTTTTGGGGTTTTGGTGTTTCATTTCTATAGTTGCAATCTATTTTTATTTTTCTGGTTATGTGAAACCAGAAAATCATCCTGGTATTTTTGAGGCGCTTCAACATCCCGCCCGCCTTTTTTTGTATTTCATATCTTTCCTGGGAGGCTCTTTGTCGGCGGACAACCATCACTTTGCGCCTCTGGCTCCTATTGGCGGTATAATCGCATTATTATTTTTTGGTTATGCCACTTGGAAAAAGTACTATCTAAAAAACCCGGGAGTATATGGCTTTCTCTTTTATATTCTCTGCATCGCCGCAACTGCGTCTGTTACTCGCTCTGGATTTGGCTTGCATCAGGCCTTTAGCTCAAGATATAAGATTTTTTCGACGGTTTATTTAATTCTTTCTTTTGTGGCGGTTATTGAACTTTTGCCTGAAGAAAAAAAGGAATTAAAAGTAAAGGTTTTAGGTTATTTTTTTATATTTGCGTTAGCGCTTAATATCGCATCTTTTCCAAGAAACATTTATTTGTTTAAGGTCCATACCCAGAAAACAGTATTCAATATGCGAAATTGGGTTATGAAAAGGGAAGGCGTTAATATTAAAGCCGCTAATATCGACGACCGAATAATGGCGGAGTCCATAATAAATGGAATTTATGAGTTTCCTTGTTCAGAAGTTCCTCTAAGAAAACAAGATCGAAGTAAGTGGCGCTCTTAAAATGTTTTCACTATTAATTATGTTTTGAGACGCTCAAATCTGCTTGAATTAATTTTTTTTTATAAAGACTAAGTTTTATCCATGCAAATAGTCGTCAGGAATTGGCAATCCCTGCGCTTTAAAAAACGATAATTGGTCAAAATAGCCTTTCTGGCGCACGATTTTATCTTCTCTAATTTTAAAAAAACCGCATCCCCTTAAGCCCATGGGATCTTTCCATTGCAATATAGCCGTGTCTCCACATTCATAAATTTGCTCTTCAATGCAAATCATTTTTGCTCTGGCAAATTCAATCTCAAACATTTTTCGTATTTCTTCGCGACCTTTTAACGGCTTAGAAAAAACAACCTGATCGTTAATGGCGTCAATCGAATAAAATTCTACCAAACCATCAATATCGGCCTCATTAAACTTTTGAATCCACTTTTTTATTAGCTCTTTTGGAGTCACAGATATCTCTTATTAAAAAAGTTTGATGAAAAATTTAAATAAAGAATTATTTTTTTGATTCGATTTCTGAACGAATACAATTTCTTTGATTAACGAAATCCTCTTTAAAAGCCTCTTGACAAATAAATTTTATTAGAGGTTCCATTTTAATTTTTGCAATTTCTTTTTTAGCTCTTTCTTGAGATTGAATACAGTACTTTTGTTGCACCCAGTTTTCTGATTGGTTTTTATTACAAAAACTTTTTATCGTTTTGTCCGCTTTGCTTTTTGCTACAAAACTTTTTGAGTTTTTTTGGGAGAGTACGCATTGATTATAAGTTGTGAGTTTTTTGCCAAAGTTTTTTTTGCAATAACTTTTGATTTGGATTTTTGCGGCTGAAGCTGTTTGCGAGTAAAGTAAAACGATCAGTAGCGTTAATAGCGCGAAGGGTTTGTTCGTGTTTTTTGGCATTTTTACTTATTTGATATCAAGATCAAGGAGTTTATTCTATTAAATCGAGGCGAGATCCTTTGTTAATTAACGCGTGAAACGAGCCGGGCGCTCTGATACTCAATGGGGTTTGCAAAATTTGAAACTGTTTGTTTATTCTCTCTGGCTATTAGCGTTTCGGACTAGTTTGGTTCCATGAAAATCTCTTGCAGATTTGTCTACGTATTCAGTTGTTCCATCGCGTAAATTCACTCGCAAGGCTTTTCCTTCTTCATTCACTTCGCTTGTCCACAAATAATAAATTCCTTTGGGAACAAATACGGGATGGATATGGACGGTTTCTCCTTCAAAGTCCAGGTTGGTGTATTCTTTATCAAACAGATTTAATCCTTCTTCCTTTGTGGGTAATCGGAAATCCGCAAATCCGCCTGGATAACAGGAGTTCATGGTTCGGGCGTACCCGAGGGCCTCATCCCAATTACACCATTTGCCCAGATCCAATTTACTATCTTTGGGCAACCATCCCAGATTAAATTTTTTGTCGGTGATGATACCATTGGGGTTGTCATGAAAACGCTCTGCGGGATCCATTAAATTTCCTTTTTAATTAATTTTTTAAGAGGACTTTAATAATTCATATTTTTACTAATTTGCTATCGACTAGCCCTTGATAATTAGGGCTAGTCTCTTTGCAATTCTCAATTTTTAGAGGTTTCTTTAAAAGCGGAATTTATCATTTTTTTCTTAATTCTTCAACGGTTTTAAAAAAACATTGACGCAGGTTTTTAGTGAGTTCGCCGGGTTTGCCGTTTGCAATCTGGATTTCGTCGGCATGAGTTACTGGTAATATCTCTATTCCTGTATTTACAATAAACGCTTCGTCGGCTTGATATATATCTTCAACCGTTATTGAAGTTTCTTCGCAAGGCGTTTCAATTTTATTTGCTATTTCCATAATGAATTTGCGAGTAACGCCTGGAAGAATATATGGCGATAGGGCAGGGGTTTTAATTTTTTTGCTTTTAACGATGAAAATGTTGCTTGCGCTTCCTTCTGAAACTATTTTGTCGTTTTCTAAAATAATTCCTTCATATGCGTTTTTACGATTGGCAAGCTCTTTTATGATTATTTGGGAAAGATAATTACAAGATTTTATTTGGGGATTTAAAGTCGCCGTTTGAGTCGCTGAATTAGGGAACGTAGCGACTTTTATCCCGTTATCATAAAACTCCTGGGGCAGGGCGGGAAACTCTTTGGTATAAACGACAATTGTAGGCGGGGACGCTTGCGGTATGGCCAGTCCAGGGGGGCCTTCGCCGCGCGTGATTGTGATTCGTATATAGGCTTCTTCTAAATTATTTTTTTTTAAAGTTTTTAAAACAAATTCTTGTAATTGTTTTTTGCTGTAAGGAATCTCTAAAAATATTTTTTGCAATGAATCAAATAATCTATCTAAGTGGTCTTGGATACGAAAAACATTGCCGCCATATGCGCGTAAAGTTTCAAATAAACCGTCGCCTAACATAAATCCCCGGTCTAGCGGCGAAACTTTCGCATTTTTGAGCGGTAAAAACTTACCATTTAAAAAAACAATTTCGTTTTCCATACAACTTTACATGAGTTCTTTATTTTTCAACGATTGTTATTTTTACCGCAAAGAGGCAAAGAACGCAAAGAATTAGGAAATTTTGTAAGGAGGAGGGTTATTCGTATCTTAGGGCTTCGATGGGATTTAAGTTTGAAGCTTTGTTTGCGGGGTAGTAACCAAAGAAAACGCCTACGGCTACGGAAAAGCCAAAAGCCAGCAAGATTGATTGCAAGGATATTACTGTATCCCATCCTCCCATTTTTGAAACGGCTTTAGAGATCACAACACCCAGAGCTACGCCAATGCCGCCTCCCATAAAGCTTATGAGAATAGATTCGATTAAAAACTGTTCCAGTATTTCTCTTTTTTTAGCTCCTATGGCTTTTCTTATTCCTATTTCGCGCGTCCTTTCGGTAACCGATACGAGCATGATGTTCATAATTCCAATACCCCCAACCATCAAGGAAATAGCGGCAATACCGCCCAAAAGAAACGTGAACGTTTTGGCTGCGTCGCCCCAGCTATTTAACCACTGAGACGAGTTGCTGACATAAAAATCCGGCTCTTTGTCTTCGAGGATGTTATGACGACGGCGCAGAAGTTTTACTATAGACTCTTTAACGGGTTCAAGCTCGTTTATATCTTCTACCTGGATATCTATTGATTGAACGTGTTTTTGTCCGAAAAGGCGCTTTTGCGCGGTGGTGATTGGAACAAATATCTGGTCGTCCGGGTCCCACCAACTTAGAGCTCCTTTAGGTTCCGTTGTCCCAATGACTAGAAAGTTGTCGCCGTCAACTTTAATAAATTTTCCGATTGGATCTTCTTTTTCAAATAAGTTTTTAACGACGGTAGATCCTAATATACAGATTCTTTTTGATCCTCTGGTTTCTTCTTTATTAAAAAACCTTCCGGATTGGATTTCAAAGTTTGCAAGTCGTGGATACTCGGGGGTTGTTCCCCGCACCGTAGAATTCGAATTCTTGTTAGCGTATTTTAATTGCGCGTTTTGATATGTTTGTGGAGCTACGCCGGTAATACCGCTTATGTTTTCATTTATCGCATACGCGTCTTCTAAAATCAGGGTGGTAACTTTTCCGGTATTAACATGTCTGGTTTTCTTTTGGCCGGGTTTAACTGAGATAATATTGGTTCCAAATTTTGCAATAGTTTCCAGCGTTTGTTGCCTGGCTCCTTCGCCTATAGATATCATCGAAATAACGGAGGCTACGCCAATAACAATTCCGAGCGCAGTTAAAACTGACCGAAGTTTGTTCGCTATTAAACTCCGTAATGCCATTTTGAATAAATCCCAAATTAGCATTTGTTTTCTCCGGTTGTTGGCGTATCGCTCACCATTTTTCCGTCTTTCATGGCAATGATTCTTTGAGTGCGTTCGGCAATTTCTTTTTCGTGAGTTACTAAAATTATTGTAACTCCTTCTGTGTTGAGTTCGTTAAAAATACGCAAAATTTCTTCGCCGTTTTCGGAGTCAAGATTTCCAGTGGGTTCGTCCGCCAAAATAATCGCGGGATTATTTACGATAGCTCTTGCAATTGCGACCCTTTGACGTTCTCCGCCAGATAACTCATTTGGCCTGTGTTTGGCTCTTTCTTTTAGGCCAACTTTTTCCAATGCTTTTAGCGCCAATTCCCTTGAGTTTGAAATTCTTCCATAGAGGAGGGGAAGTTCTACGTTTTCGAGAGCGGTGGCTCGCGGTAATAAATTAAAGCTTTGAAATACGAAGCCAATACGCTGGTTTCTGATCTCTGCCAGTTTATTGGCGTCTAGAGATTTAACGTCAATGTCTTCCAGGAAATAATTACCCGTGGTGGGTTGGTCTAAACAGCCCATGAGGTTCATGAGCGTTGATTTGCCGCTTCCAGAAGGGCCGATGATGGCGACAAACTCTCCCTGGTTTATTTTTAAATTTACTTCCTGCAAGGCGCAAACTTCAACGGAGCCCAGGCGATAAGTTTTACCCAGTTTTTCAATTTTGATTATTGCGCTCATTTGGCTCTTAAAAACCAAATCATTTTTCTAAAGGAGCCGTTATCTTTTTTGGGATTAAAGATCTCTTGAATTTTTTCCCAATCTCCTACGATGACTTCCTGGTCCTTTACGAGGCCCGATAAAATTTGCGAGTATATCGGATTTCTGATTCCAGATTTAATTCGCGCTTTTTGGGGCATATCCGCTTCCAAAATAATGGCGAATTGTCCTTCGTCGTCTTTATTAATCGCTTCTCTAGCCAAATAAAGCGTATCTGGAATTTTATGGGATATTATTTCTACATTTGCGGTCATCATTGGCTTTAGAAGAGAGATGCCTTCGCCTGTTACTTCAATTTTTACCTTAAATATCGTTATATTATTTTCTACGACTCCTTGAGGCGCTACGCGTTTTACTCTTCCTTTAAATTCGTTTGTCGGAAATGCGTCTGTGGTTATGATCACTTCCTGATCCACTGCAATGGAACCAATGTCTGTTTCATCGACGTCTGCGGTTATAAATAATCGATCCATATCCGCTATAACGGCCAGGGCTGTTCCTCCGCTAACGTTGGATATTCCGGAAGAAATGATTTGTCCTTGTTCAACGGATTTTTGGATGAGAATTCCCTTGATTGGAGAAAATATTTCCGTTTCTTCCAATCTTTCGTTCGCTTCATCTAAGGCGATTTCGGCTCTTTTGACTTCGGCTTCCGCTAATTCAATTTCACTAGCGCGTAGTTCGATATCGTATTTTGAATCAATAGCGGCTTGCAGTTGTGATTTTGACTGGATAAGTTTTTCCTGGTTAACTTTAAATTCTGTTTCAGCGCGAATGAGCGACTCTTCCGACGCGACTTTTTGACGAAATAAATCGCGCTGTCGACGCAATTGATCTTTGGCTTCAATCAGGTTAGCTTCTGCCGCTTTGACCGAGGATTCTGCCGTTTCTAGATCGTTTCTATATTTATTTTTTTGCAGGGTCAAAGCTGTTTGCGCTTTGCTCAAGTTCGCTTGCGCGCTTGATAGTTCAGCTTTGGATTTACTTACATTTCTTTGTTCGTCGGATTTGTCCAGGCGAAGGAGTAGTTGGCCCGCCTCTAAAGCGTCTCCTTCTTCGAAAGGGAAGTGGATAATTTGACCGCTGGCTTTAGATTTAACTTCTACTTTGTAGTTGGGTTGTACAACGCCGGTTGCGGTTATTTTGACGGCTAATTCGCCTTTTTTTACGTTGACCGTTTTTAACTTTGGTTTTATCGAAGTTGTGTGTTCTTGTTTGTTCCAATAAAAAGAAAGGACAACGCCAATAACAAGGATGGCGATAATTGCTCCCGTTTTTTTCATTTTGAAGCCAGTACTTTTACGCCATGTTCTTCGAGAGTTTTTCCCATAACTCTGTTTAGTTTAATTTTTGATTTTTTATAATCGATTATGGCTTGGATTTCCTGACTTTGGCTTTCGGCCAAATCTTCCTGAAACTCTAAAACGTTGAAACTTGTGGAAAGCCCAACCTCAAATTTCTTTTCTTCAGCCGCTAACTTTTCTTCCGCCAGCTTACGAGCTATTTTTGCCGCTTTAATCCGTTTTTTATCCGTTTCGATCTGGCGAACCGCTTCTCTGACTTCTACAATGATAGAGCGTTCCAGGTTTTTTATATCAAGAATAGACTGATGCGCTCTTAAACGCGACGCGGCTAACTTGCTTTTGGCGGACCGATTACCCAGAGGGTAACTTAGCTTGAGTCCAATCTCCCAATTAAAAAACTCGGTATCGGCCAAGTTGTCGAGCGCTTCGCCATAACCTCCATTGAAGCGGCTTTGGGATGTGGTTCCGTCAAAGTTTGAAATTGTTCGAGCGTCGCCGGATAAACCGTTTAGCCCAAAGGTTCCAAACAAGTCAACCGAAGGGTATAACTGGTTTTCGTCAAACTTAACTTGGATATTTTTGTTTTCCAGGTCTTTCTTTTTTGCCAAATAATCAGGACGATTGAGCATGGCTAAATTAATAGCTTCGTTTAAGGATATTTCAGTCTCATTTTTGAATAACGGCCTATCCATTGGGGTGATATCCATTTTTCCAAAAGGACTATTGAAATTTACGGTCATGCTATTTTTAATTTTGTCTTGATTGTCCTGAATAACGTTTTGGGAGTTTAATAAAAGTTGTTCTCTGGAAGCGACTTCCGCTTGAGCCTGTAGAGTTTCTAAAGGCGCCAAGGAGCCAACCGCAACCTGGGCTTTGACCCTTCGTTCCAAGTCTTTGGCGCGTTCAAGAGATTTCTCTTTTACTTTTAAGTCTTCGATGCTAAAAACGAGGTCCCAGTATGTGTTTTCAACATTTGCAAGGATATCTATAACCTTTGTCCTAAAATCAAAATCTGAAATTGTTTTGCTATTACTGGCAATATAAATATCTTTTTGATTAATATCTAAGCCGAAGTTTTTTAACAAAGGTTGATTAAGCGTAAGAAATAAATCTGAATTGTATTGAGGGTTTAAACCAGCGAAAAGGGAATTGGTTTTATTTCTTTGATTGGTAAAATTTAGAGAATAGTCCGCGCCCGTCTTTAGCTTTTGAGTTAAGGTCAATTCCCACTTTTGATCTTCGCTTTCAGTAACATCTGGGGAAGCAAACGCGGATGAAACCTGATCCGCTCTATCAGAAGTAGAAACTTGACCCTCCAGCTTTGGATCAAAAACGGATTCGGCATTGGTGATATTTTGTTCGTTAATTTTAGAGAAATATTGCTGTACTGAAATTTCAACATTGTTTTTGATAGTTTTCTGTACAACCATTCTTAAAGAAAGCTTTAAATCATTAGGTAAGTCCTCGGGGGGATTAGATTTGGCTTCTATGGCGTGAATATTTCCTGAATACAGTAAAACTGAAATACTTAAAAGCCAAAAAATGGAACGAAACATTGTTTATTTTTCTCCAAAGCAATAAAAGTTAAAGATCCTTGGTAAATTACTCTAAACCTTTGAAAAAATGGTTAAAGTAATTAGGTTGATATAAGTAAGACGAATGAAACTTATAATAATGACAGGGATCAATAACTATTATAGTGTAACCGATTAAGAGTTCCAAAGTGTCTCAATTGTCAAAGTACAAAATTTGAATGCCCTATAAACAATAAGTTTGTCTTCTTAATAATAATGTCTATTTGGATATAGGGATGAGTATTTCAAATTATAAGTTATTTTGTACTCCTTTAGAATTACATAAACGTCGCTATTTTAAAACAATTGATATTATTGACTTTTCGTCTTTTTATATGAATTACATAAATATTATTCGCTCTCAAACTCGATTATGTAACGAAATTTTTAAAAAAGTAGGGGAGGGGGTGAAAAATGGGGCGCCTGCCGACCAACTTTTAGCAAAAATCCTTAGATCAAGAAGAGAAATAGGCTCACGAGACAGGAAATTAATCAATGACTTAGTTTTTTCCTACTATAGGTGGAAAGGGTGGTTAAAGTTTTTTGAAAAACTCGATCAAGAAGCATTATTTGCTTTGGCTTTATTGCTTGACAATAAAAACGACTATAAAATATGTAATTACTGGGGAGAAAATCTAGCTGATATTTTACCCAATATTAATTCCATTGACTTTAAAAAGGGTTTGGATGAAAAAGCAAAGATATTTTTTAATCTTAATGACAATACTATAAGGAGTTTTATTAAAGAACTTTTTCCAAACTGGCTAACAGAGAAAGTTTTATCTACGGTGGAAGAGGAGTTTAGGGATAAATTTCTTTTTGATTTTGCGTCTATAGTACAGACGAGATCGCCTTTATGGATTAGGTCCTCACTAAAAAACCCGGCCAAGCTTTCTTCAATTTTAGAAAAAGCTAATGTAAATTTTATTAGACACCCAGTTATTAAGTCGGCTTGGTCTATTACAGCTTCTGTCAACTTGAATATGATTACAGGGGCGAAATCTGTTCCATTTGAAACTCAGGATTTATCATCGCAGGCAGTTGGATTGGTTTGCAATCCTAAACCAAAAGAAACTTGGTTAGACGCCTGTGCAGGCTCTGGGGGTAAAACTCTGCATTTGGCATATTTATCTAAGGGAAAGGCAAACATTATCGCTTATGACGTTCGCAAAAATATGCTCAAGAAGGTTCTTAGCCGATCCAAAAAGTGGAGGCTGAAAAATATCTCAATTTTTGAAAATCAAAGAAAAATTTTTAGAAATTTTTCTAATGGGTTTGATGGGGTTTTAGTGGACGCTCCTTGTAGCGGGATTGGAACTTGGAGAAGAAATCCCGATGCCCGCTGGCGTTTGACAGAATCTGACATAAGTGAATATTCAAAAAAACAATATGATTTGCTCGTTAATATGAGTTTGCTTGTTAGGCCAGGGGGCGTATTAATTTTCTCAGTTTGCACTTTAACCGGAGAGGAAACATATGGCTGTATCAAGCGATTTTTAAAGGACTTTGAAGCCTTCAAACTAATGACTTTTTCCAATCCAATTAACGGGGAGAAAACAGATGGAACTTTGGAAATTTGGCCCCAAAATTATGATTGCGATGGAATGTTTATCGCAAAAATGCAAAGGTCAAAATAGTTCGATTAGTTAGTTTGAATTACATTTTTCACAAAACCGGAAAAATTGTTAAAAAGCTGTAACAATTTAGTGTATAATGAAAAAAGCTTGCTAATTTACATTCACCGTGTAATAATTAAAATTTTAAAAATGAGCAATAATTAAGTTAAATTATTCCGAAAAAATTTGCTATGACAAAAGTAACTGCTGCCGATATTTTAAAAGATGTTCCAATAACACGTAAGACGCTTTGGCTTTGGCAAAAGAAATATCACTTTTTTCCAGATCCCGAAAAAAAAGTTCACCCAGGTGGAAAAGGTATCGTTGGATACTATCCGAGTTGGGTTAAAGAGAGATGCGAAAAGATTTTCGCATTGCAGAAAAAGGGCTACACTGTGGCAATGATAAAGGAGATTTTGCAAAAAGAAGCCGTCGAAAAATCTTCTAAAAAAGTATTGATAGTTGACGATGAAAAAAAGTTTGCTAACTTGCTTCAAAAGTTTTTTAAAAAAAATGGCTATATTGTTGAAGTCGCTTATGATGGTTTAGAAGCTGGGTTAAAAGCGGCTGATTTTTTACCTTCAATTTTATTATTAGATATAGCGCTTCCGGGCCTTAATGGAATAGATGTTTGTAAAAAGTTAAAAAGTAACCAAAAAACCAAAAATATCCATATTTTTGCAATGTCTGGTAATTTAAGCTATTCCGAAAACTTGTTACTGGAAGCCGGAACGGAAAAGTTTTTTAAAAAGCCTGTTGATATCGCTCATATTTTAAAAGAATGCGATGAGTTGATAGAAAAACAACTTACCATGGGCGGCTCTTTAGAGTCTTGAATGTAAAGATCTATTGCCTTAATCTTTCCTTCCTAAATAATTGCTTTGTTTAATCAAGGAAATATTGTATATATAGTTACTTTTAACGCCTATATACTTTATTTTACTTTATGGAAAGTTCTACAAGTTCCGTGGTAAGCGATATTGCCGAATTACGGAGAATTTCAAAAGAATTACGAAAAAAAAGCCTGGAAATTATTTATCAAGCGGGTTCCGGACACCCTGGGGGTAGTTTGTCGGCGGCGGATTTGATTGCCGCCATTTTTTTTGGACAAATGAGATTTGACCCTAAAAATCCTAAAGATCCAACCAGGGATCGCTTTGTGCTCAGTAAGGGGCACTGCACAGGATTGCTATATTCGACGCTTTCTATGGCGGGTTTGTTTGACGCTTCCAAGTTGTCTGATTATAGAAAAATTAATAGCGAATTGTTCCTTTCTGGACACCCACACCCCAAAACGCCTGGAGTTGAAATTGCAACCGGCAGTTTGGGACAGGGGCTTAGCGTTGGTAATGGCATGGCTCTTGGCGCGCGTTTGGATGGCTTGGATTATAAGGTTTATGTTTTGATGGGCGATGGTGAGTTGCAAGAAGGCCAAGTATGGGAAGCCGCTATGAGTTCGGTGAAATTCAAGTTGGATAACTTAACGGCCATTGTGGATTACAATAAGTTAGCTCAAGATAGCGCCACAAAGGATTTAAAAGACTTAGAGCCATTAGAAGATAAATGGAAAGCCTTTGGCTGGCATAGCGTTCGTATTGACGGTCATAATATGGACGAAATAGTTAACGCCCTCAATCAAAAGCCGCCTGCGGGTCAGCCTAAAGTAATTATTGCCGATACTGTTAAGGGAAAAGGAGTTAGTTTCATGGAGAATAACACGTCCTGGCATGGCGTCGCTCCATCCACTGAAGATTATGAAAAGGCCTTGAAGGAATTAGAATGAAAGCTGGAGCGACAAGAGACGGATATGGAGCTGCCCTGGAAGACTTAGGCGATAACTCCAAGGTTGTAGTGTTAGACGCGGGCGTTAGCGATAGTACGCGAACTAAAAAGTTTGGCCAAAAGTTTCCTCAAAAATTCTTCAATATGGGAATTAGCGAAGGGGATATGGTTTGTACGGCTGCGGGGTTGGCTACGACAGGAAAAGTTGCGTTCGCAACGGGGTTTGCCTGCTTTCTCCTTGGAAGAACTATGGACCAGATTCTCGTAAGTTTGGCATATTCGAACACAAACGTTAAGCTTGCCGGTACCCATGCTGGAATTGCGGTGGGTGAAGACGGTCCAACAGCCCAAATGATTGTTGATCTAGCTTATACGAGGGCTATGCCGAATATGACCGTTATTCAGCCCGCTGATTGGGAAGAGGCTTATCAAGCGACAAAAGCGCTGGTCGACCATGAAGGCCCAGTTTATTTGAGGCTAGGCCGACCCAAGGTGGAAGGCGTTTATGACTCTTCTACAAAATTTCAAATTGGCAAGGCTAATGTCTTAAAACAAGGAAAAGATATTGTTGTGTTCGCAACTGGTATTATGGTTCAGGAAGCTATGAAGGCAATTGAAATTTGCTCTAAAAGCAATGTTGACGTAACTTTAGTGAACATTTCAACAATAAAGCCAATTGATGCGCAAGTCATAGTTGAACAAGCGAAAAAGAATGGGGCTGTAGTCACAGCAGAGGATCATAACGTGATTGGGGGCTTGGGCGACGCTGTGTTGTCTACGTTAGTGGAAAATAAAGTTTATGTCCCATTTAGGAAAATAGGCGTTAACGATACATTTGCAGAAACTGGAACAGCGAAAGATCTTTTCCAAAAATACGGTCTTTCAGCGGAACATCTTGCTAAAGCTATTCAAGATGTCCGCCAAGAAAAACCTTAAACTATCCATTTCTAATTACGACTTTTCCTGATTTTATCGAAATTTGGCATCCTAAACGATAACCTTCATTAACTTTATCTTGTCCTAAAACGTCAATTTCGTCATCAATCACGTCTGACAAGTTTTCCATCCCTTCAAGCACCAAGAGTCTACAAGCTCCACAACTTGCTTCACGGCAGCCAAAAGGTAAGCTTGCCTGGGCTTCATCCGCAACTGCGGCAATTTTTGACCCATCTGCAACTTGTTTGGAAATATTATCGGATTCAAATACTATTTCAGCCATCTTGTAATTTATCCTTAAAAAGTTAAAAAGGTTAGTCCTGTATTTGATGCTCGGCAAAACTTAAAGATTTTTATTTATTAGTTAACATAATATATCTTATGGGAACTTATGTATTTGATTTTTGTTTTGTCTGTTTCCTGTATTTGCTTTTAAAATAAGCCTTTGGTTTTTATTTTCTTTTAAAAAATATGTGTGGAATCGCTGGAATAATTGATTTTAAAAAAAGCGGTCGAGGTAGACATGCTTTAAGTCGAATGATGGCTGCTATAGAGCATCGTGGTCCCGATGACAGTGGCTCAGTCGAATTATCATTTGATAACGGTTGGGACGTTTTTCTTGGGCATCAACGCCTTTCCATTATTGATCTATCTCAAAATGCGCATCAACCAATGTCTAATCAGGGACAAAACCAATGGATAGTGTTTAATGGAGAAGTTTATAACTTTCAAGAGCTTAAGCAAGACTTGGCTAAAAACTATCCTTTTAAATCTAATTCAGATACTGAGGTGGTTTTGGCTGACTATCAGCAGAACGGTTTAAGATGCTTAGACCGGTTTCGCGGTATGTATGCATTTTGTATTTGCGATGTCGATAAACAGACTCTTTTCTTTGCCAGAGACCGTATCGGAAAAAAGCCTTTATATTATTTCAAAAATAACGATTTTTTCATATTTTCATCTGAAATTCGGTCTATCTTAGCTTCCAAACTGGTTAATTTTTCTATTAATCCAGTTGGAACGCTAAATTATCTGTCTTTTGGTCGATCTGAGCTTCCAAAGGCGATAATTTCAGGAATTAAAGAGTTAAAACCGGCCCATTTTATGGAAATTTCTCCAAATGGAGATAAAGAGTTTGAATATTGGAATCCGTTTAATAACGAATTGCTTTTATCCAAAGGCGTTGATTTAAATGAGGCTATTAAAGAGCGGCTGGTTGAGTCAGTTAAGTATCGTTTGGTGAGCGATGTGCCTGTTGGATCGTTTTTAAGCGGGGGTATTGATTCAAGTTCTATATTAAGTATTGCATCGCAAATATCGAAAAACAAAATAAAAACTATTTCTATGGGGTTTGCCGATAAGGAGTATGACGAGTCTCCGTTTGCTGAAATGGTGGCCCAAAGGTGTAAAACGGACCATTTGCCCTACCCCTTGACCGAGTTAAACTTATTAGAAGCTTTGCCAAGCGCCATTGAGGCGATGGACCAGCCAACGATTGACGGTATCAATACTTATCTAATTTCCCGGTGCGCCAGTCAATCGGGTTTAAAGGTTGCCTTATCTGGAATTGGCGGCGATGAGTTATTCGCGGGATATGAATCATTTCTGGCTGTTCCAAAAATAAAAAAGATAGAAAAAATATTTTCAACTTTCCCTCTTCCTTGCATAAATGCGTTTGGAAAGCTTTTTGACCTCTCGGTATTAAGATCTGATAAATCGACAAAACTTTCCCATTTGATTCGCGGCAAATATGTTAACGCTTATTATTTAGTTAGAGCTTTATTTTGCCAAGAGCAAATTGGAGCTTTAATCAAAGACAAAAACATTTTTTCTAGTTTTTTGGAAGACCTTGCGAACGAAGCTGAAGGAGCTGAAAAGCGATTGGCCGGTCGTTCTGAAATTGATCAAATTTCTTATCTTGAATTGACCCATTATATGACCAATATGTTATTAAGGGACACTGATTTCATGGGAATGGCGCATGGTCTAGAAATTCGCGCTCCTTTACTGGATCATAAATTGGTTGAATTGATGTTCCAAGTTCCAAGCGAATTGAAGATTCAACCCTCTAGACAAAAGCCATTATTATTGGATGCTTTACCGAAAAAGTTGCCTGATGAAGCGGTATTTAGAAAAAAAATGGGATTTACTATTCCAATGCAGCTTTGGATGAAAACAAAATTAAGAAATGAAGTTGAGACTACACTTTTGACTTCAATACCTCAATTAGAAGACTTTATAGATGAAAAAAGCGTTAAAGAGGTATGGAATGATTTTTTAACGGATAAAATTTCCTGGTCCAGGCCTTGGGCGCTGTATGTATTAAAAAAATGGGTTTCGGTAAATTTACCAATTTAATTGAACGGATAGCGCAGAAATCATATAAAAACTAATCGAAATATAATGAAGCTAACCATTAACAAGAAGTAATATTAATAAAATTATTTCAGCTTCTCATAAACATCGGTTAGGATATTATTTTAATGAATATTGGCGTTATTTCTTTTTTGGAACGTACCATCCAGTACGCATAAAGTCGCCATTCATTTTTACAGACTCGTCAATGGTAACTTTATTGTCCTTGCATTGAGCTGTATCCATTTTATCTAGCTTTTTAAAAGTCTTATTTTTAGTTTTTTTCGATAAAACGGCGGTTCTTTTTTTTCTTGGGGTTACGGATTTTTTTTTGCGACTATCTCTAAGCCGATCTAAATCCCGATGAGACATACCAATGATCATAAAATCTCCTTTCGAAACAAACAAAACTGATTATATTCTAATACAGTTATATGTTCTGCGGCAAGTAACTTGGCGCCAGATAAGAGAATTCTAACTTAAAAAAGAAAGTAATTTTAGCCTGGTATCGGAATTATCTGATGGGGCGTTTGAATTTATGTTTCTAAAAGAATTAAAAACATTAATAGAAGACAGCGAAACTACGGAGGAGTCTTTTTCAGAGTTCGTTAATTCAAACGACCATTTTGAGTTGGCGCGTTTGATTCACGAGTTTCCCAAAAAAGAAAAGGTACGCATATTCCATGTTCTTAAAGAACGTAAAAAGAAACAAGACCTTTTAAATGAAACCGATCAAGACAGCCGAGTTGAAATTCTGAACATTTTGGATGATGATTTTGTCGCCAATTTCTTAAAGGAAATGCCGGAAGACGACGCGACGGATATTATTCAGAACCTTCCTGAAGAACGGCAAAATTTAATTTTGTCTTTGATGGCTCCCAAGGTAGCCGGAAATATTAAAAACCTTATTCGGCACGGAGAAGAAACCGCCGGCAGTTTAATGGCTTTGTCCTTTAATAAAGTTTTGCCGTCTGAAACTGCCGCAAAGATTTTAATACAATTTAAAAACACTGGACATTCCGATACGCTGCCCTATTTTTACGTCGCCAATGAAAGAAACGAATTGCTTGGTTTTTTTAAATTACGGGATCTTTTACATGTGCCTTCAAATTGGCAAGCCAGGCAATTCATGCGGAAAAATAATCCAAAAGTGCATTTAGAAGATGGGTGCGAAAAAGTTGCCAATATAATGGACCATGAAAAGCTAAGCGCGGTTCCAGTAGTGAATGAGAATAATGTTATTCAAGGAATCATTACATTTGACGACGTAATTCACGCCATTCAAGATATTGCCGACGAAGATATTTTCACAATGGTGGGAACTTCAAAGGTCGATCCTTTTGCAAAAAAGACATTGAGTAAGGTTTTTGCGAGAGCTCCCTGGCTGTTAACGACTTTTATTGGAGGGATTATGAGCGCGTTTATATTACGTTATTATGCAGACATCTTACAAGACTTCACTACGGTTATTTATTTTGTTCCTTTTGTTATCGGTCTTGCTGGCAATGTAGGAATCCAGGGCGCGACGGTAATTGTGCGCGGTACCGCTACCGGGGATATACAATCGGATAATTTAAAAACGGTTGTTATGAGCGAAATTGGAGTTGGAATTCTTAATGGAGCTATTTTCGGAAGTTTATGCGGCGCTGTGATCGCTCTTATTGCGAGCCCGGTTTTACACTCCTCTCCTGTTATGGGTTTAACCGTTGGCGCAGGTATTGTACTGGCTGTTAGCGTCGCGGCGTTTGTTGGTTCGTTAGCTCCTATAGTTCTTATGCGTTGCGAAATGGACCCGGCTATTAGCGCCGGACCTTTTATAACGGTTGCAAATGATATTATTGGGCTTATTATCTATTTATCCGCAACGGGACTTATTTATTCTTTAATTTAGAATTTTTCCGCTATGAATGCTGTAAACGAAAAATTTTTACGGCCCCCTATCGTTCAAAATGAGTCGGGAAAGATACGAAAAGTTGGCTTTGAAATTGAGTTTGCGGCTAAGGATTGTTACAAAATTGCCCAAAAAATTGTAACGCTATTTGGCGGCCATCTAAAAAAAATCAATCCTCACTATTTTGAGGTATTAAATTCAAGTCTAGGAACTTTTTCTGTTCAACTTGACACTCAATTTGTGCATCCGGAATCTAAAGGCGATTTAGATGATAAAATATTGGAGTACTTTTCTAAATCTGAGGCGAAAGAGAAGTTTTATGAGTTGCTTGGAGATATTGGTAAAGTAGTAGTTCCTTATGAGGTCATTTCAAGTCCGGTTCCAATAGACAGCTTGGAAGAATTAAACTCCTTGATTGCAGGATTAAAAGAATTGGGGGTGGAAGGTACGGATGAAGGATTTTTTTATGCTTTTGGGGTGCATATTAATCCGGAAGCCTCTTCTTTAAAAGCGAAATCGATACTAAATCATTTAAGAGCGTTTCTTTTGCTAAGCGACTGGTTTCATGAAATCATGAACATCGATTTGATGCGCCGGTTGTTGCCATATATTAATAAGTTTCCCAGGTCATATGCGATCAAGGTTTTATCTCCTGAATACGCTCCGGAGATTGATCAACTTATAGACGATTATATTCTTGATAATCCAACGCGTAATCGTGAATTGGATTTACTTCCACTGTTCACTCATTTAGCTAAGAATCGAGTGCAAAGCCAAATGAAAGATACTTTGACCTCAGCCCGCCCTACTTATCATTATCGCCTCCCCGATTGTCGCCTGAATGACTCTGATTGGAGTTTGGCGTCTGAATGGAACCTTTGGGTAAAAGTAGAAGAGTTGGCAAACTCGCCAGACAAAATTAAAAATATGAGCGCGGCTTATATTAAACATTTTCAAAGCAAACTAACTGAAAACTGGACCGCCGAAGTTAAAAAGTGGATTCAAAAATAAAACGACCGTCAATTGGAGTTACCACCTCGGTAAAAGGAGGACTTATGTCCTGGTGGTTTAATTATTTGGCCGTATGGAGAGCGGGCGGTCGCGCTATTAGATTAACGTCAAAAAATAAAAGTCAGGGAAATGAGTTTGACGGACTAATTATTGGCGGCGGCGATGACATTAATGCAGAGATATATGGCGGCCAAGTTCAAATTAATGTTCGGATTGATGATGAAAGAGATCAATTAGAGCATAAGTTGTTATCGGTAGCGTTAGAGCGGAATATTCCCATCTTAGGTATTTGTCGTGGCGCTCAAATGATCAATATTCATCTGGGAGGGAATTTACATACTGATATCTATGAAATTTACGAAAATGCTCCTAAAATGAGAACTATATTGCCCAAAAAAAGCGTCGATATTGAATTACAAAGTTATTTAAACCAAATTATGGGCGGTCATCGTCATCTTATTAATTGTTTACATCACCAATCAATTGACCGGTTAGGAAAAGGACTTGAGGTTGTAGCAAGGGACGATTACGGCATCATTCAAGCTATAGAATGTCCCACTCACCCATTTCTTGTCGGCGTACAATGGCATCCGGAATATCTGCCCCAAAGCGCGAAACATCAACGTTTATTTAAGGCTCTTGTAAAAAAAGCCAAAAGCTCCAATAGCTTTTCGGAATATCGTAAATGACTTTTTGTCATTAGTCTTCGTCTCAAAAAAGTTCCTTTCCTAAAATGTTATTTAACTCCCTAACTTTTATTGTATTTTTTTTAGCGGTTGTAATTCTTCATTACACAATTCGGTCCTGGAAAATTCAAAAAACGGTTTTGTTGAGCGCTAGTTATATATTCTACGCCGCTTGGAATCCTCCTTTTGTAATACTTTTATGGATTTCTACATTAGTGGACTGGTATGTAGCTAAGGCTTTAGAGGGCGAAGAAAGAAATAACCAACGCCGATTTTTGTTGTCGATAAGCTTACTGGTTAATTTGGGATTGTTGGGATTTTTCAAATATGGAGAATTTTTATTAGAAAACTTTATTGCGGGTCTTAACCTTATAGGAGTGGATTTTCAAGCGGCGGCTCCAAATATAATTCTACCCGTTGGGATATCTTTTTATACTTTCCAAACCCTTTCTTATACTTTAGATATTTATTTTAGAAAGGCAAAGCCCGGCAAATCTTTTTTAGATTTTGCTCTTTATGTCACATTTTTCCCTCAGCTTGTGGCGGGCCCTATTGTAAGAGCCGCTGATTTTTTACCTCAATGTGAAAAACCTAAAAGAGCGACGCGAGATCAGTTTGGCTGGGGGCTTTATTTTATTACGTTGGGTTTATTTCAAAAAGTTGTGTTGGCTGATGGGATGCTTTCTTCTGCATCAGATACGGTTTTTGGACATTCGGATGGTTCCATTTTTGTTTTAGACGCCTGGCTTGGCGTATTTGCTTTTGCAGCTCAAATTTTTTGCGATTTTGCCGGTTATTCAACTTGCGCCATTGGAGTGGCTCTTTGCTTAGGTTTTACGCTTCCTGATAATTTCCGTTCTCCTTATGCCGCGATTGGATTTTCCGACTTTTGGCGACGTTGGCATATGACTCTCTCAACATGGTTGAGAGATTATCTCTATATTCCTCTTGGGGGCAATCGATGCGGTCGTGTTAGGACCTTGATTAATTTAATGGTCACTATGTTATTAGGCGGACTTTGGCATGGGGCCTCCTGGACTTTTATAGCCTGGGGAGCTTTGCATGGAAGCTACTTGGTTGTGGAACATCTATTACGTCAAAAGTTTGGGAATTGCGAGTGGATAAAAACAGCGACTGGAAGATTTACGCTTGGTATGCTTACGTTTTTCTTTGTTTGCGTTGGATGGGTGTTTTTTCGCGCAAAAGACTTTGCATCGGCGTGGTTGCTTATGGAGTCACTCTTTAACTTTTCAGGAACAGGAGTTGAGATTTTACCTACTCTGGAAATAATACAAGTTTTAGTTGTTGTTATTGGGTTGTTGGCTTCGCATTGGTATTTGCATGAAAAACGTTTAGAGCATGCAATGCAAAACTTTCCAGCTTGGTTTGTAGCGACTATCTGGACGTCAATGCTATTTGGTTTAATTCTGACGCAAGGAGGGGCAAATGCCTTCATCTACTTCCAGTTTTAATACCTACCAATTGGAACGGATTATACCTCGACATCATTGGTCAAAGCTCGCTTTGATTACCCTTTTATTGACGGCAGTATTAACGTTTTCCTGGGAATTTTATTGTCGCAGTTTAGGCTATGCTCC
>CAYFMN010000001.1:94016-101228 GCA_964344185.1 uncultured Nitrospinota bacterium | reverse complement strand
AGATCTTTGGGCGAGCCGCCGAGCTTTGGTGGATAAAGATCCGGCTCAAATGGTTTTAATCGGAGCTTCGCGGATGCTTTTTGATTTTGATATGGATGTTTATGAAAAAGCAATGGGGGAAAGGCCTCTGCAATTGGCTACAGTTGGAACGAACCCAGGGCCTTATTTAGAGGATCTTGCAAACCATCCAAAATTTTCCGGAAAAGTAATCGTCGGCGTGGTTCCAGGCCTTTTCTTTGCGCCCGGAGGCCCTCCAATGAAAAGCCCATTAGATCATTTAGAATATTTCCAAAACTGGAGTCCCAGTCAAAAAATAGGCCATCACTTAGGAATGTTTTTGGAGCGCAGATTTGCCTTTATCAATCAGGAAGACTTAACGCTCAATCAACTTTTATTGTCGCTTAAAATTCCAAATCGTAAAAAAGCTAAGGTTCACCCTGAATTGCCACCCTATTTTTATACGGTAAATGAAGAGAGACAGGGAGGAATGACGAGTATTGCGGCAAAAGATGAGAAGCTGCAAAAACGTATACAGCAAATATGGATTCCCTTATTCACTCCTCCTCCAGATAAAGTAAAGTTGAGTCCATCTGAAAAAAAAGCTCAAGTAAAAAAGATGGCGGATATGGTATTAGAAAAAACCAAAAAAAATGTTGATAAAATTATAGCTCGTGGCGGTAAGGTTGTTTTTGTTAGACTGCCTTCTACGGGAAAATTAAGAGAAATGGAGAATCAATTCACTCCAAGGTCAGGTTTTTGGGACCGAATTATTGAAGTAACCGGAGCGCTGGGAATCCACTTTGAAGATTATCCTCAACTCGCGGGTTTTGATTGCCCGGAATGGTCTCATTTGAACAAAGAAGATTCTACTAAGTTTACAAAACGTTTAATGCCAATTTTAAAAAAACTTCTCTCTTTAGATTAATGTTGACCTTTCACCTTTTAGTATAGCCCCTCCTCTATTCCTAACCTGATTAATACTTTGATTATGTATATAACTTCTTAAAAATAAATGGGTTAATGTAATTCTAATATGCAATTTCGCATTTACTTTGATTAAAATTTATTATAAGTTTAACAATTGAGACAATCCTGTGACATAAGAATTCTTTGAAAAAGAATGATAATGCCCATAGTTTCCGAAAAAAAATATCAGTTTTCAGAGACAGAAGCCCACCTTGCCGCTTCAGTGAATAACTCATTGAATGGAATTTTAACGGTAAATGAAGCTGGACAAATATTTCTATTCAATTCAACTGCAGAAAAGCTATTTGGGTATTCAGCTTCTGAAGCGACCCAAAAAAATATTAAAGATTTAGCTCCCGAACTTTTTGAAGACATTAAACACAACCAGATTAAAAGTTTTTGGCGATTTCAACAAAAAATAAAAATGGGTTCGTTTGTGAAAGCTAAGGCTTATTGCAGAGATGGGATCCTTCAGCGCCCAATTTGTTTTTAAGGAATTTTGGGTAGACAAAGACCGTTTTTTCACCGTCACAGTTTTTAATAACTCCAAAAAACAGTTTGAGGAATCGCAGAAGCTTCATGAAATTATTTTAAACGACGTAAAAGACGGCATTATAGGCATTGACTTGAATGGAAATATAACTTTTGTAAATTCCAGGGGTGCATCGTTATTAGGATATAAAGTTAATGAATTAAAGGGACGTTCATTTTACTCCACAATTTACCATCTAAATTCAGATGAAGATATTTTCAGGGACAGCAGTAATATCGTTTATAGCGCAATAAGAGATGGAGAAAGCAAAACTGGAAGCGATCAAGTATTTTTGAGTAAATACGGTTCATTTATTTCAGTAGACCTTAAAGCTTCCCCAATTAAAGAAGACGATGAAACTATGGGGGTGGTTATTACTTTCAAAAATAACCAGCTTTCAATCGATACTGACTTAAGAATGAATATTTTTTTTGGTATGTCGAATGTGGTTTCACGGTCGCTTGGTTGGGAAGAGACTATCGAGCAGACGCTTCAAATAATTGGAGAGAACCTTCAATGGGAATTGGCTAATTATTGGGAAATAAATCCGGCGCAAACAACTCTCGAATGTTTATGCCAATGGAAGGCTTCTTATCTAAAATCTAAAGCGATATCAAAGTTTCAAGATATTTCAAAAAGTATGGTTTTTATTAAAGGAGAAGGTCTTCCCGGCGAAGTTTGGGAAAAGGGAAAACCTGTTTGGATTTCGGAGATACCGAGGGAGAAAAATTTCCCTAGAGAACCTTTTGGAGTGAAGGCCGGTTTGCGTTCTGGATTTGCTTCTCCTGTTTACGCAGGCGATCAAATTATAGGAGTGTTCGAATTCTTTTCATCAGTTTTTCAAGACCATTTGGATTCTAATCAAATTCCCCTTTTGGTTGGGCTAGGAGGACAATTAGGACTATTAAAAAAACGTATGGAGAGTGAAAAAAACTTAATTGTCGCCAAAGAAATGGCGGTAAAAGCGGATAATTATAAATCTGAATTTCTATCCCAAATGAGTCATGAGCTTCGTACTCCATTGAATGCCATTATAGGTTTTGCTCAAATCCTGCTACAGAGTAAGAGACCTGTTTTAGATGAAAAACATGTTTCAGACGTTAAACTGATTTTAGAATCGGGAAGACATTTGTTGCGACTCATTAATGAAATTCTCGATTTATCGAGGATTGAATCTGGAAAAATGTCGGTTAAAATTGAGTCGATCAATCTAAATAAACTGGTTACTGAAACCATAGCATCTATAAGACCAATGGCGCAAAAAGCAAACATTACTCTTATAGACTTTATGACAGGTTCAAATGAAGTTTATGTGCTTGCCGATGAGTTTCGTTTAAGACAGGTATTCCTTAATTTAGTGGCGAATGGGATTAAATACAACAAACCTTGTGGATCGGTTACTTTAAATCACGAAATAAAAAATAACGATTACGTTAGGATTAATGTTCAGGACACAGGGAAAGGAATTCCGGAAAGCTTTCAAAGCAAAATTTTTAAACCTTTTGAAAGAGGCGGCGCTGAATTTAGCCAAATCGAGGGCACGGGTATTGGTTTATCTGTAACCAAAAAACTTGTTGAGTTAATGAACGGTTATATTGATTTTCATAGCATTGAACATGAAGGAACCTGTTTTTACGTTGATATTCCATTGGCTCCCATAGCAAAAGAGCCAATGGTTTTTTCTGGTAAACCTTCAAAAAATATTTCATCGCTTTCAATAAACTTAAAGAAACCAATTAATGTTTTATATGTTGAAGACAATATAAGGAATTTAAAATTAGTTAAACGAATTATCGAAGAACAGAATGGCATAAATCTTTATTGCGCCCAAGATGGAATGTCGGGCTTGGAAGCCGCAAAAATAAATCTGCCGGATTTGATTTTATTGGACATTCATCTTCCCAAAATGAATGGCTTTGACGTTTTTATGCAGTTAAAGAAAATAAAAGCGACTAAGAGTATTCCTGTTATTGCAGTTAGCGCAAACGCCAGTGATGAAGATATTAATAAGGCTAAAGGCATGGGATTCAAAGACTATTTGACCAAACCTTTAAACGTTAACTCTTTATTAGAGGTTTTAAATAAATACGAAATTTATTTGAAATAAAATCTTCCAGGGTTCCTTTTACCAAAGTATAAAACTGTAAACGCCAGTTGAACTTTCCTAATTGCTTTACTTTTAAAGCTTATTTCCGTTTCTTAAATTCAAATGATCTAAAGATTTTTTTTAATATTAAAACGGTTTGTTATAAAATTTATTTTAATTAAATTTGTTTTTTGGCGCGATTAACGCGTCAAAAATGACAGCTATATAAGAACATGTACCGTTATTTTTTATGACACCCGAAAAATTAGTCGCTAAAGAGTCGGATATTGCAGCGTTTCCATTGATTCTTGACCTATTAATTGAAGCTATTAACGACCCTAGAAGCACTATTGATCAGATGGTTAATATAGTCATGTATGATCAAGACCTGTGCAACCGTCTTGTCAAGATCGTTAATAGTCCAATTTATAATTTACAGGAGGAAATCGATACGGTCGAAAAAGCTTTAAACATAATTGGAACCGAGCAACTTCTAAGCATTGCATTGGGGTCTACCGTTTTATCAAAATTTGAAGGAATTCCAGAAAATCTAATAACGCTAAAGACATTTTGGCATCATGGGATTGCATGCGGCCTGGCGACTAAATCCATTGCGAAACTTAAAGACCAAAAAAACCTGGACGTTTATTTTGTTGGAGGAATGATTCACGATATTGGCAGTCTAATTATTTATAAACAGATGCCGGAAAAAGCAAGAGCCGCCTTGATTCAATGCAATGAATGGGGACGTAATCTTATAGACGCCGAGAGAGACGTAATGGGTTTTGATCATGCCCAAGTTGGCAAAACTTTATTGAAAAAATGGAAATTGCCGGAATGGTTGTGCGAGGCCGTAGCTTTCCATCATAATCCGCATGAATCTTTGGTTTGCGAAACTGAAGCCGCAATTATGCATGTGGCCGATACGATTGCAGAGGGCAGTTTCCTGGGGAGTAGCGGGCAAATGCAGTCCCAGGTTTTGGATACAAATGCTTGGAGAAAGTTACATTTACCGAATAGACATTTAACGGCCATATATGAAGAGATATATGAAGGATTTGAGGATATGGTTGAAATTTTTTCTTAAGACTAAAAATGGATGGAGACAAGATGTTTGAAGGGGCCGTTACTGTTGCTAATGAACTAATTGCCAGGATATCTACTCTTAAAAACCAAAGAGACACCAGGAAAATCGGCGTCTCTGCTCTTTTTGAGAAGTTTGGGACAAGTTTAGAAAGGTTAATAAAAGCTATAGACGATGGCAAACCGTTAAAAAGAAATATAAGGGAATTGGAAATGTCGATAAAGGCCGTGCCTGGAACTGTGGGGGATATGATTGGTTTTGAAAAAACCGATGAATTAACCGCAATTTTGAAAGAAGCTTTTAAAGAAGAAAACTTTGGTGATTTGGCGAAACTACCAGAAGAAGAAATAGCGGCGCATAAAAAAGTATTAAAGGAAGCTGCCGATAAATATCTTGATTTATGGGAAGCAATGGATGAATAAAATAAAATTCACTTTTCACAAAGAGCGTATTGAATTTGATCAATAACCTTCCTGGAAAGATAATTACTCCAGTTAAAGTTTGCTTAAAAAACAAAACTCTAATAATTGATCTTCCCCAAGCCAGTTCAATATTAAGTTGGGCTCCTTTTAACGGCGGCATAACTGAATCAAGTTGTATCTTTAATCATGAATGCAGCGATTTCGAAGAGGAAGACCTAAATACCATTTTCGAAGATACCATCCAAAGATATAATTTACCTTCTAATGCTACTGGATTAATTACAGGCGCCAATGTCTCTCGATATAAAGAAGTATTTTTAGAGAGCGGTCCTCTTTGGGTACACGCTGTCGCAACGGTTGGGTTAAACAACGCTAGGTCTGTTGGAGATTTAGCCGATGTCGGCTTAAATGAAGTGGATAATAAACCAGGAACTATTAATCTAATAATCTCTTGCAATGCCCTACCCCATGTCTCCGGTTTAATTGAAGCGATCCATGTAGCTACTATGGCGAAAACCGCCGCAATTATGGAAGCGGTAGTGGTAAGTAAAAAATCTAATCAAATTGCAACCGGAACTGGCACCGATTGTATCGTTGTTGCAGGTAGCGGAGAATTACAAGAGATTTATTGTGGTATGCACACCATTTTGGGTGAAATGATTGGTAAAGCAGTGAAGGAAATAATTCAAAAAGGCGTCCAAAACTGGCCAAACTGATAAATTTTAAATTAACTTTTAGACCTTTTTCGTATTTCATTTTTAATTGATTTATTATTACTCCTTTTATTTTATTTTGTTATACTTCCTTAAAAAATAAAGAGTTTCAGTTTTTACACCTCATATAGAAACTTCTTTCATCAACTTTCTTTCCTCTCGCCCCTTTCCTGAATGGATAAAAACGAAAAAGTTAGCCGCGCCGCCGGTTCTATCGGGTCAATGACTTTATTTTCCAGGGTTTTTGGTTTTATAAGGGATTTAGTTATTGCTATGAGCTTTGGCTCTTCCGCCGCCGCCGACGCATTTTTTGTAGCTTTCAGAATTCCTAATATTCAAAGAAGGATTTTAGGAGAAGGCGGTATGACTGCCGCGTTTATACCAGTATTTTCAGGATATTTAGCGACTAATAAAAGTAAAGAAGGATGGGAGTTTTGCTCTAAATTATTTTTGCTATTAAGCGTTGCCTTGGGAGCGGTAAGCTTGATTATTTTTTTCTTCGCTTCGTCATTAATCTCTGTTTTAGCTCCCGGTTTTGTAGACGACCCCGGTAAATTCCAATTAACCGTTCGCTTAACTGAATGGATGGCGGCTTTTTTATTTTTTATTGGCTTATCAGCTTTTTTTACCGCGATATTAAACACGAAAAAGATTTTTGCGTTACCTGCATTTGCTCCCGTTCTTTTGAATATTTGCATTATCGTTTCGGCGCTCTGGATTTCGCCTAAAATGGAAGAACCAATAATGGGGCTTGCGGTTGGAGTACTGGCCGGTGGCTTTATTCAGGTAGCCATGCAATGGCCTTTGGCAAGAGCGAAAGGATTGCGTTTTTCGTTTAATTTTGATTTTAAAAACGCCGGTATTGTCAAGTTTGGGAAGTTAATGCTCCCTGCGGTTTTAGGGGTTGCCGTTTACGAAATTAATATTTTGATAGACACTCTATTAGCTTCGCTACTACCTGGCGGGTCTATTTCTTATTTATATTATGGCAATCGATTGGTTCAGCTTCCTTTAGGAGTATTTGGAGTCGCTTTAGGAGCGGCGATATTGCCTACTCTTTCCGATCAAGCGGCGCAAAAAGATATTGACAGTTTTAGGAAAACTATTTCATTTGGAGTAAGACTTGTTTTATTTGTAACCATTCCGGCTACTTGCGGCTTGATAGTTTTGAGGTTTCCAATCGTAAACACGCTTTGGGAGCGTGGCGAATTTTTGCGCATAGCCACCGACGGAACATCGCAAGCCATATTATGCTATTCCATTGGTCTTTGCGCGTTCGCCGGTTTAAAAATATTAACCGCCGGTTTTTATTCTTTACATGACGCAAAAACTCCGGCAATCATTGGCGCTTATTCCATGGCGTTGAATGTTGCGCTAAACCTTATTTTAATGGGGCCTCTAAAACATGC
>CAYFMN010000001.1:75490-94006 GCA_964344185.1 uncultured Nitrospinota bacterium | reverse complement strand
GGGTTTGGCCCTTGCGACGTCTTTAGCGGCAATTTTTAATTGTCTGGTTCTCTTAGTGATATTAAAAAGACGGTTGGGAAGGTTTGAAGGAACCAAAATTTGGAAATCAACGCAAAAACTGATTGTCGCTTCCGGAGTAATGACTTTAGCTGTCTATTTTTTAAATGGATTATTATTCAATCCGGCAGAATCCTTACTGATTAAGCTGGCTGTTTTGTTTTTTTGTATATTTATGGGAGTGTCTTGTTTTATTATCGTCTCTCGATTGTTAAAAAATGAGGAATGGGATTTTATAAAAAATTTAAAAAATAGAAGAACTTTGGAAACTTAAACCACGGTTCTTAATAAATATTTTCGTAATACTGATTAGAATTTTGAAGGAGTTTTAAATGATAGCTTGTTTGGATTTGGAAGGCGTATTGGTTCCAGAAATTTGGATTGCGTTTGCAGAGAAAACTGGAATCGAAAAACTAAAACTAACCACTCGCGATATCCCTGACTATGATGAATTAATGCAAGGCAGGTTAAAAATATTGGACGAAAATAATCTTAAGCTTGATGATATTCAGGACGTTATCAAAGGAATTGAGCCATTGCCTGGAGCAAAAGATTATTTAGATATGCTGAGAGAACATTTTCAGATTATTATTCTATCCGATACTTTTTATGAGTTTGCCGCGCCGCTAATGGCCCAGTTAGGTTACCCTACCCTGTTTTGTCATTCTTTAGTTATCGACGAAAACAAAAAAATAGAGAATTATCAATTGAGGCAAAAAGACGGGAAATCTAAAGCGGTAGAAGCGTTAAAAAACTTGAACTTTAAAGTCATTGCTTCAGGAGATTCTTATAATGATACGGGAATGCTAAAAGCCGCGCATAAAGGTATTTTTTTCCGACCGCCTGAAAGCATAGTTAAAGAGTTCCCTCAATTTCCCGTGACCCATGAATACCAAGACTGTTTTAACCAATTTATTAGTTTAAAAAAAGAATTGGAAGCCAGTTAAAATTTATTTTTCATTTTTTTATAGCAGCCTCTCTTTTTATTGTTAAATTATCTACTTCAATTTTTGTTTGCTGACTTTAACTAGTGGCCATTATGATTATTATTGTTAACTAGCTCCTGTAACTCTGAAGCAAGCTTTGAAAGTCCATTTGCGGCCATTTTAGTGGTGTTGGCTCCAGATGTTGTATTGTTGGAAGCTTCGGTTACCTCAGTCATACGTTCGGTAATCTTGCGGCTACCATCGGCTGCATTTGAAACATTCCTTCCCATTTCAGCCGTTGTTGCCGATTGCTCTTCAACCGAGCTTGCGATGGTTGATGAAATATCGTTAATTCTATTAATGATTTCCGTAATCTCTGCAATGGCATCTACGGCTTCTTTTGTGTTTTTTTGAATTCCAGAAATTTTATTTCCAATATCCTCAGTCGCCTTAGAAGTTTCTTTGGCAAGTTCTTTAACTTCATTGGCTACGACAGCGAATCCTTTGCCAGCTTCGCCGGCTCTTGCCGCCTCAATTGTAGCATTTAAGGCCAACAAGTTTGTTTGTTCCGCAATGGACGTTATGACTTTTATCACTTCGCTAATTTCAGACGACGCGGTTCCTAAATTACTAATAGTAACGTTGGTGTTTTCCGCCATTTTAACCGCTTCGCTTGTGACGTTAGCCGCTTCTGATGAGTTTTTGGCAATTTCTTTAATACTAATACTCATTTCTTCCGTTCCCGAAGCTACAGTTTGAACGTTTTGACTAACCTCTTCGCAAATATTAGAAACCTCGCTTGCTTGTTCTGAGGTTTTTTCAGCATTAGAAGACATCTCCGAACTTGTTTCAGTTAAATCATCCGATGCGCCAGCTAATGTTTTAGACATTTTAGAAATTTGCTGCATTACCTCTTTTTCTCGTTCTTCCATCGCTTTTTTTTCAGTTATTACATCCCAAATTAACATTGAACCAATGTGACTTTGGTCTTGGTTATAAACTGCTGTGGCCATAATTGATAGAATATCATTGCCAATAGTAATAACAGTTTGATGTGGAAGGTTTTTGGGATCTCGTAAAATATTTTTTTGATGGTTTGGATCCTTGTGAAAAATGTCAATAGATTGACCAATAAGGTTTTCTGCTCTGTAGTTAAAAATGTTTTCGTAGTTCTTAAGGAATTTTAGAGTAGAAGGATTTGCATAAATCATTTTAAAATCGAGGTCGGCCATTAAAGTATGGGTAGGAGAGTTATCAACCATAGTTCTTATTCTGCTGGTTTCGTCTGCCTTTTCTAGCAATTTATCAAGTTCTTTTTTAAATTCTCCTTTTATCGCAGTATTTTTAAGTTCTTTTACCGTCCCGCTTAATACCTCGGAAACGCTCATCATAAATTCCTTGAAAATCTTTACGGTATCTCTAAATGAATTGTCCAATTGTTTAAATTCGTCGTTGGTTTTTATATTTAATGGTTTGATCTTGTATATCTCTCCTTCAGAAAACTTTTTAAGTTCTGTCGTTAAGGATTGAACTGGTAAAATAACTTGATTAGCGCTCCACCGCCCTATAATTAAGGTTAAAACAATAACTACGACAGTGGTAAATATTATTTTGTCTTGAATGTCAACTAAACTGGCGTTAACCACCTCGTCTGGAGCTCTAACTAAAACAGACCAGTTCATTCCAGGAAACCCTAACGCTCCTTTATGATGCGCAAACCCGGAGGCTTGAACAATTTTTTTTCGAGCATGCTTGGCATACATAAATCCATTTTCTCCTGAAACGGATTTTACCGCCGCGCCAACGCCTTTTTCAGCCAAATTTAATTTGAACAAAACATTGAAATCGTGTTTAACTGTGTCGCTTGTTCCCTGACCTAAAGAAGGGTCATGATCAATAATCACCTCTCCCTCTTCATTTAATAAGGTCAATTCGGTTTTGCCTAGTCCCTTTTGCTCTAGCGCTTTCCAGGATTCAATAAAAAACTCTTCAACTAGAGAAAACTTGGCAAAGTTATGCCAAATGGCAACCACATCGCCATTCGTGTCATAGACAGGAGCAATAAAACCAATAGTTAAGCCATCGTCGTCGCTGTATATATCCTGAACATTTTTACTTCGATGCAAAGGATAGATCACGGTGCCTGTAAAAGCGCTATTACCGCCAACGTTGCCTTTTTGGCTTGTGTAAAATTTTTTATTTATTACGTCGTTGAACCATTGAGTATTTTTAAAGTTCTGATTGTAAATATCTTCAGTTGGAATATTTTGACCGTCCTGGTCCTTATTGTTTATGGCAATGACTTTCCCATTAAGGTCCACTAGTAAAGTAAAATAATAGATATCGTAAGTATCAACATAACTATTCATAGCGTCGACTATTGGGCTTTCTTTTTGATACCAAAACTCCCTGTTTTGGAGAATCGTGTTGAGACCAAAAGCTTGAACGTCTCCATATCTCTCAAAAAGATTACGATCAATCTTATCGGCTATTTCTTCGGCAGCAGTTTGAAATTGTGATGCGTTTATAGTTTTTACTTTTTGAAAAGACAAAACAATTATGACGGCGATAGTAATTAGAGGAAAGATTCCAACAGTCAAATATAGAAATGTTTGTTTCCATTTTATGCTTAAAGAATTCCACGTATTCATTGCAGCCTCCAAAAAGAAAACAAGGTTTTGGAATATAAATAAACTTTTAAGGAGTTATGAAATATTTGTTTATTACTATTATTTCTACAAGAATTGTAAATAAGATAAGATTTTTCTTACTGGTTGACAACCTTAATTTGTTTGTCAAAATTTTTTGTAACAAAATTTTTTTCATTATCCTTGCTTGATAGATTTAAAATTCTATTTCAAAGAATATTCTAATAAATTCGATTAGGATCACAAGGGTTTTAATAAGCTATTTAACTAATTAAAAAATAAGGTATTATGATGAAAATAATTTATAAAGCTCCGCTATCTCCTATTCTGATAATTCAGAAAAATAATATTTAAAAAATAAAAAAGGAAATTTTCTTTTTTACAGCTTATATTACATCTAGTAGTTGTTTCCTACTTTGTTAGCTGTCAGAAAAAATGGTTCAATTTTTTATTATGTTTTTTTAATTTAAAGTGCATGTTAGTAATATTCTATTAACTTTTTAAATTGGGAAATTTCTTTGAAACTCAAAAGTTTTGGAGTTAATAAAAAGTTTCTTATTTTGGTTTGCGGTATCGGCGTTGTTTTTCTCGTCAATTATAATCAGTTAGATAAAGCGACTATTGAAATTTATTCAAAATGGACTGGTTATAAGGATGAAATTGGTTTACGTCAAAAGCTCCTGTCAAATATTAAAAACCAATTTGGTTATGGGGGAGGAATACATAACTTCAAAAATTATATTTTGCGAAAAAATGAAAAATATTTTGAAAAAGCTCTGGGAAACTTTGACGACGCAATTAAATCAGTTAATGATTACGGCTTAATCGAGGGAATTAACGACCGGGAAAAAGAGTCTATTAAAACGTTCAGGAACACGTTAGAAGAATATAAAAGTAAATTATTGATAGCCAGGTCTATGTTTAAAGCGGGAAAAACTATTCATGAGGTAGATAAAATCGTTAAAGTCGATGACTCCCCCGCTTTAAATGCTTTTAAAACGCTAAGGATTATTTTTGATGAAATGGTCGAAAAGACTACTCAAGGAATAGAATTAAGTATTTCTACCGCGTTAAAAACGTTAATAGTTATTTTATTTTTTTCTTTTGTTGCGATCATTATTTTTTCTGTTTATATCGCGCGTTCTATGACTAAGCCCTTAGAGCAGGCATTAAAAGAGGTTCGAGATTCTCAAGATAAACTCAAAATTGCTTACGAGGCGGCTGAATCTGCAAACTTGGCGAAGAGTCAATTTATTGCAAATATGAGTCACGAAATCCGAACTCCAATGAACGCCATCCTTGGTTATTCGCAAATACTTTTTCGAAGCGTTGAACTGAGTGAAAAACAAAAAAACATGATTCAAAATATTATTAAAAGCGGAGACCATTTGTTAGGTTTAATTAACGAAATTCTGGATATTTCTAAAATTGAAGCTGGTTCTTTAAAGTTGAATACCAAAGCTTTTAATTTGAAATCGCTGCTTGGATGGATTGACCAAATGTTTAAATTCCGGTGTGAGGACAGGAAGTTGATTTGGAATATAGAGTATGACTTAGATAAAGAAAATGTTATTGGAGACGAAGGAAAATTAAGACAAGTTTTGATAAATCTTCTGGGAAATGCCGTTAAGTTTACCGACAATGGCAAAGTTCAATTGATTGTGAAGAAAATAGATAAGGAGTTTTACAGGTTTGAAGTAAAGGACGACGGCGCCGGGATTGATTTGAAAGACCGAAATGCAATATTTGAAACCTTCCAGCAGGGACAGGCTGGTTTGGACTCGGGAGGAACGGGGCTGGGACTGGCTATTTCCAAAAAAATCGTCGAGTTAATGGGAGGAAACCTGGGCGTCGATTCTCAATTAGGCGTTGGATCAAACTTTTATTTTAATATTCCTTTAATCCCAATGAACGAAGACACAGAAGTTTTAGATGATAGTCAAGAAACAAGCGTATCGCGTTTAGCGCCGGATAATGAGGTGGTAGCCTTGATAGTCGACGACAATGAATCGAATAGGGAAATTTTGTGTGAAATTCTTGAAAGCGTGGACGTGGAGGTGGAACAAGCCGCAAATGGAAAAATTGCCGTAGATATGGCAAATGAAAAAAATTACGATATTATTTTTATGGATATGCGAATGCCCATTATGAACGGCGAAGAAGCCGTCTCCAAAATTCAAGAAAAGTTTGGCGTTGAATGGCCAAAAATTATCGCCATAACAGCTTCCGCCTTTTCGGAAGATAAAAAGCGTTTTTTGAGCAATGGATGCCATGATTTTATTTCAAAACCTTTTAAAATCGACGAAGTTTTTGAGGTGATGAAAAAAACTTTGGAAATTGAATATACGTACAGGGAAGATAGCCCCACCCTTTTGCATAATGAGCCATCGCAGCAATCTCTTGATTTATTGAACGTAAGAATTCCTAAAAAATTGTATTCCGATTTAAAAGAAGCCGCTAACGTTTGTAATTTGACATGGCTGGAAGAACTTCTGGAAAAATTAAAAAAACAAGGGAAGGAATTTTTACCGCTAGTCAATTGCCTTCAAAGCCATCTTTCAGAATATGATATTGATAGCTTTAACGAAGTTTTAAATAAAGTGGAACCCAATTAAAGTTTATATTTTTTTGGGCAGAACAAGCTTAATACGATTTGCCGAGTATCGAAGCTACTTTGATGTAAGACCAAAAGTTTCCTTATGAGCTATAAACTTCTTTAAGGATTCTATCTGCGCCCATGCCGAGGATTTCTTTTCCAAGATCTTGGCCAATATATTCGGCATTTTCGATTGCCCCTGTTTTTTCTGACTTAATAATTTCTTTGCCGCCTAAATCACCAACCAGACCTTTTATGGTTAATTGACCGTCTTGGATTGTTGCATAACCGCCTATTGGAACCTGGCATCCTCCTTCCAATACTCTTAAGAAACCTCTTTCGGCTTCTAAAGCGTAATTGGTGTCTTCATGGTCCAGGGCTACAACAGCTTCTATAACGTCAATGTCAAAATCTCTTGTTTCTATTCCAACGGAACCTTGACCGATGGCTGGCAACAATATACCCGTATCGATATATTCGGTAATTTGCTCAGCCCAGCCCATACGTATTAAACCGGCGGCGGCTAGAATTATTCCATCTAAACCTTCGGTTTCTAATTTTTTTATTCGAGTGTCTATGTTTCCTCGTAGGGGGATGATCTCGAAGTCGGGCCGATAATTCAGAAGCTGGGTTTGACGGCGCATGCTTCCCGTGCCGATTTTTGCGTTTTTTGGCATATCGGCAAGCTTGACTCCGTTTTTTGATATCAGGGCGTCTCTTGGGTCTTGTCTTTCAGTAAAAGAAGCTATACAAAGTCTTCGCGGTAATTGAACTGGCACGTCTTTCATACTATGTACCGCTATATCAATCTTGTTTTTTAAAAGAGCGTCTTCAATTTCTTTTAAAAAAAGTCCTTTCCCGCCTATTTTTGCCAATGGAACGTCTTGAATTTTGTCCCCAGTGGTTTTAATTGTAATTAGCTCAACCTGAAGCCCTTCGTGAGTTTCTTCTAGTTGGTTTTTGATCCAGTTGGCTTGCCACAAAGCGAGAGGGCTGCCTCGCGTTCCGAGGCGAATTTTTTCTATTTCTAACATTCAATTAATCGTCTAAATGAAAAAGTTGTCGTATGGAGTGAAGAAAATTTCTTCCGTCTTTGGATAAGACTTTCTTTTTTAAATTTACGGTTGGTTTATGCAGAATCTTATTTATGATGGATGTTGTAAGGTATTCGATATTGATAATGTCTTCTTCCGAAAGATGATCCATTTTTTTTAGCGTTTTATTGATTTCCGCTATTCGGATTCTTTCAGCGCGATTTCGAATTTCGACAATGGTCGGAACAGCATCTAACGCTCCCATCCAATCGGTAAATTTTGAAACCTCATTAGTTACTATTTCTAAAGCGTTTTCGGCTTCTTTCTCTCTTTCTTTTAAGTTGGCGGCAACGACGGCTTGAAGGTCGTCTATATCGTATAAATAGATATTTTCAAGAGTGTTCACTTCTGGAGTTATGTCTCTTGGGACCGCAATATCTATAAAGAACATGGGATTGTATTTTCTTTCTTCGATGACTTTTTCTACCATTTCTTTATCAATGATGAATCTTGGGGCGCCTGTTGAAGTGATTACGATATCAGCGCGGTGCATTTCCTTTTCCAGTTCGTCAAAGGCAAGAGCGCATCCGTTCAATGTTTTGGCAAGTCCTGCGGCTCTTTCAAAAGTTCTTGATACGACG
This sequence comes from uncultured Nitrospinota bacterium, assembly GCA_964344185.1. Taxonomy (GTDB): domain Bacteria; phylum Nitrospinota; class Nitrospinia; order Nitrospinales; family JAJDAT01; genus JAJDAT01. The sequence continues at coordinate 86,104 of CAYFMN010000001.1, read as the reverse complement.
TATACGGTTTTTACTCCATAGGAAATCAGGTGTTTTGCCGCTATTTCGGCCATTTCGCCGGTTCCTATGAGCATTACAGTATGGTTTTCCAGGTCGTCAAAAATCTTTCTGGCCAGTTCAACGGCTGCATAGCTAATTGAAACGGCATTTTCCGCTATTCCGGTTTCTTCCCGAACTCTTTTGGCGACATTAAAAGCTTTTTCAAATAATTGATTTAAAACGGAACCTGTAGCCTTTAACGTTCTTGCGCTTTCGTAAGCGTCTTTTACTTGTCCTAATATTTGAGGTTCTCCAACGACCATGGAGTCTAAGCTGGAAGAGACTTTGAATAGATGCTCGACCATCTGATTGCTATGATGGCTGTAGAAATATTGATCCAAGTCGTCTAAGAGTAATTCGTGGGCTGAGCAGATAAATTCTTTTAATCGCTTAATGCCTAGATCAATGTCTTCCACTCTGGCGTAAATTTCCACACGATTACAGGTCGAAACGATTATATGTTCAATAACCTCGGGGATTTCGGTAATCCTTTCCAAGGATTCTTCGATCTTCCCCTGAGAAAACGCCAGTTTCTCTCTAATTTCGACGGGGGTGGTTTTGTGATTCACCCCAACCATAACTAAACTAGATAAAGACATATTAAGCGTACTATACGTGAAGAACAAAAGTGAGTATTACCGTAATAAAACCCAAAATTGCTCCTTGAGCGGCTTTTTTACCCCGCCACCCTTTTAGTAACCTTCCAAAGAATATCAAGCCGTAAACGAGCCAGCATAACACCAAAGGCCAAGTTTTCACAAGATCCCAGGAAAAAATAGCTTCTTTGATTTTAGAATTAGCCAATGTACCTGTCATAAATCCCAAGGTGAATAATGGAAAACCCAGGGTAATGACAGTGAAATTAAATTTATCCAGTAATTCAAGGGAAGGCATTCTAAAGTACATGATGCCTAACTTTTTATTTTTCAATTGGTTTTCTTGTATAAGATACATTACCCCTGCGACAAAAGCCATAGAAAAAGCGGCATAACCGACTATTGATAAAGACCGATGGAGCGTCATCCATATCTTAATTTGACCAGTTGGAGCCTGGTTGCCTTCTTGAGCCAAAAAAAAGGAATAAAGCAGAATTAAGAAGGCCAAGGGTATTACAAATGCTCCCAGATCCTTTATTTTGTATTTTAATTCGACAAAAAAATAAGATAGAACAATCATCCAGGAACAGAAAAAAGCGACTTCAAAAGAATTTGTGTAGGGACCATGTCCTGTTTCGCCAGAGCGGATAATCATGAAAACGGTTTGACTTATAAGTCCAATGGCCACTGCGCATCTTGAAAAGATAGAAACAGGATGTTTTCTGTATATTAGATAAATAAAATAGCCGAGGGACGCCGCGAAATAACCGAACAAAGAAATATTATAAGCAACTTGTTCCATGGCAGTTCAGGTAGGGGAAAAATTGAATCATCCTAACATTTTGTAATCTGCGATTCAATTTGAAGGTTTTTAAGAATATAAAGTTTGCAGCGGTTTCAAAATTGAAAGGGCTATATTTCGCCTATTTGTTTGTGTTTCAGGATGTCTTGAAGCTCGTTCATGAATTCGTTGACGTCTTTAAATGATCGGTAAACTGAAGCAAAGCGGACATATGCAACATCGTCCAACGAATACATCTCCCGCACAACTTTTTCTCCTATATTGACCGCAGAAACTTCTTTTTCACCACTTTCCTGAAAATATTTCTCCACCTGCGACACCAGGTTTTCCATTTGTTCCAGGCTTATCGGTCTTTTTTGACAGGCTTTTTTAACGCCAGATAATATTTTGGCGCTATCAAAGGCTTCACGTCTTCCATCTTTTTTAATAACGAGAGGCATGTTTAGTTCGATTCTCTCGTAAGTTGTAAAGCGGTCGTTACATTGAAGACATTCCCTGCGTCTTCGAATTAGATCGCCTTCCCTATTCATACGAGAGTCGATAACTTTATTTTCCATATTCCCGCAACCAGGACACTTCATGAAATAATCTCAATTTATTTTTTATATTGCAGAGAAATATAAAACATGGTTTTTGAAACTATCTAGACGACAAAAGCTTTAGTGATCAAAAGGAAACGTAACGCAAAGCTCTTTTATACTTTCTCTTGTTTTTTTGAGATAGGATTCGTCCTTTATATTTTGAAGAATTCCGACAATCCAATCCCCAATGGTTTGCATCTCTTTTTCCTTCATCCCTCGAGTCGTCAATGCCGCAGTCCCTATCCTTATCCCTGAGGTTACAAAAGGACTTCTGGTTTCGAAGGGTACCGTGTTTTTATTTACGGTTATACCTGCAAAATCTAAAGCTTCTTCAGCTTCTTTACCGGTAATATCCTGGGGTCTAAGGTCAACCAACATTAAGTGAGTGTCTGTTCCGCCGCTTACAAGTTTAAATCCATTATCAGATAAATGTTTGGCTAACGCTTGAGCGTTGGCAATTACTTGTTTTTGATAATCAACAAAATCATCGCTCAACGCTTCTTTAAAGGCTACAGCTTTTGCGGCAATTACGTGCATTAATGGTCCGCCTTGAATTCCTGGGAAAATGCGTTTATTGACTTCTTTTGCGTATTCCTCTTTGCAAAGTATCATTCCTCCTCTTGGACCTCGAAGGGTTTTGTGGGTGGTTGTTGTGACAAAATCTGAGTAAGGAACCGGGGAGGGATAAAGTTTTGCGGCGACCAAACCTGCTGGATGTGCAATATCTGTCATTACCTTGGCGCCCACTTCGTCGGCAATTTCCCTGAATTTTACAGCATCGATAATGCGCGGATATGCGCTGGCTCCAACCACTATTAGTTTCGGCTTATGTTCTCTTGCTAAATTTTCTACCTCTTCGTAGTCTATAAGTTCCGTTTCCTGATTGACTCCATATGCGACTACTTTATACGAATAACCTGAAAAATTAACCGGACTTCCGTGAGTGAGGTGACCGCCATGAGAAAGGTTCATCCCTAAAATAGTATCGCCAGGTTGCAGTAGAGTATGGTAGACGGCCATGTTAGCTTGAGATCCTGAATGCGGCTGAACATTTGCATGTTCCGCTCCAAAGATCTCCTTGGCTCTTTGAATCGCTAAATCTTCAGCCACATCAACGTATTTGCAACCGCCATAATAGCGTTTACCTGGATATCCTTCGGCATATTTATTGGTCATGACAGACCCTTGGGCCTCCATGACTTGTTTGCTGACAAAGTTTTCGGAAGCGATCATTTCTAACGTAAAAGTTTCTCTATCGGCTTCTCCTTGGATTGCGGCGGCGATTTCTGGGTCAAATTCTGTCAATATGGACAATTTATTATTCTCCTTGTTTCATTTTATTAACGTTTTCGATTTTATCTATGCGCCTTTGATGACGGCCGCCTTCAAATGGGGTATCTAACCAGATTTGAACAATCTCACCGGCAAGCGTTGGCCCTATCATTCTTCCAGCCAGGACTAATAAATTAGAATCGTTATGTTCGCGACTCATTCTTGCTGAAAGTACATCTGAGCATAGAGTTCCCCTGATTCCAGGAAAACGGTTAACGACAATGCTCATTCCCAAGCCTGTGCCACAGATAACTATTCCGCGACTGGATTCTTTACTCACGACTGATTGAGCTACCATTTGGCCAAAATCGGGATAATCTACCGAATCTTGACCTTGGGGACCAAAATCAACAACTTCAATTTTTCTTTTAACTAAAATGGATGAGACCACTTTTTTTAATTCATATCCTGCATGGTCAGAACCAATAGCAATTTTATTCATAACCTGTCAAAATTAAATAATTACGCATTAAAATAATTAGAGGCTGGAGTTTTCAAAGCCTCTTTGGCGGGGTAATTAAGAGTTGCTCTTTAATATATGGCCGGATAAAACGCTTAAGATCCGATAGTAAAAAATATGATTTCGGATGTCAACCCCATTAAGTTATCTGCAATTGTTGAAAATTCAAATGGTTTCGAGTGTAAATTAATAATTTTAATATTGATTAATTAAATTTATGTTTTATAATTAATCTATTCAAAATAAAGGTCTTTTTCCTATGTGGAAGAATGTTTTTATAGAAGCCACGGTGATGTCTATTGTGATTTTTGGCGGATTCTATTTTAACTCTGTTTTTTTAAAGAGAGAAATAGCTGGCAGCCAAGAAAAAATCAGATTGGAACAAATAGTCCAATCTAACTCCAGACCTGTTCACTTCAGCGGCAAATTGTTCCTTAGTCCTAACCCTGGCGCCTGGGCAAATATTAGCGGTCATTCCTTCAATTCGAAAACCGCCCCTTCTATTTCCGGGGTAAAGCAATATCCTGGGAAAAAAGGAAAGCCCAGTCACGTTTCTGGAAACAAGGCTTAATCTAAAACTTTACGCTTCCTTTGCGGATTCAACCCCCTCCCCTTATTAGTTTTAAGATTTCGATTAATGTTTTTCTAATTTATTTTCTGCTATTTATTCCTATTTGGAAGTTTATTTTTAGTCCGGCAAACCCCTGGTCGAATTTCTACTTTGAAGCTTTCTCATTTTTTACGTTTGTTTGGCTTATTTATTCAAAAAAAATAACATTTAGCCAAGAGTTTAGTTCGAAAAAAGTTTTTTTTCGAAATCTTTTCATTGGTTTGGGGCTGGGTCTTTTCCTGTTTTTATCTCTTTTGGGGTTAAGTTATCTTTTTACCATTATTGGAGTTGGGGAAAAGAGCTTTTTAGTTGATAAACCTATTTATCCTATTTTAGACCGTTATTCAAACAGCGTTCATTTCGTTAAAATTTTTATTTTCGCAGTAATAGAGCAAACAGTTTTTTTATGTTTTTTTACGCAACCTTTGAAGAATCGGTTTAACTTGGTTTTAGCCATTTACCTATCGGCTATTTTGCTGCCTGTTTTAAAATTAAAGATAGTCTTAGGTTATTTTGGATTGGGTTTAATTGGTTCCACTCTATTTTGTTTTACGGGCTCAATGACTCCGGCAATTTTATTTCAACTGTTTTCAAGCTTGTCGAAATTAATTTTGTTGAATTATTTTTCAGAGTTAATTCCTATTCTTACTTTCCTACTCTAAAGGTTTAACTTTAAAGGGAAAACTAACCTGTTGCAGTTTTTTTGGCCCGCTTTTTAGGCTTTGCGGCAGTTTTCATTTTTTGAGCCTTTGCCGTCTTTTTGGCCTCTCTTTGAGCGATTATTTGTTCCACAGCTTCTTGTCGAGTTTTGGGGTCTTCAAAGAAATAAGAAACAAAAATTCCAAACTCATAAAGTCCATATAGAGGGACAGCTAATAAAATTTGAGTAATTACGTCCGGAGGAGTTAAAACTGCAGATACTACGAAACAACCTAAAAAAGCCCATTTTCTATAAAGTCTCATTTTAACTGTGCTTATTATTCCTAACTTGGTCATAAAAACCAGTACCAGGGGAGTTTGAAAAGCAAAGGCAAAAGCTAAAATAAGTTTAAGGGTAAAAGAGTAATATAGCCCAATAGTCACTTCCATCTTCCAATAACTTGCGCCAAATATAAGCAAAAACTTTAATCCTAGAGGAAGCACTAAAAAGTAACAAAACACACCGCCAAAAAGAAAAAATGCAGTTCCAGAAATTGTAAAAAGCATTGTAATTTTCTTTTCGCGAACTTTAAGGCCTGGGGCTATGAATTTCCAAGTATGAAACAGGATTACCGGCATCGAAATAAAAAGAGAACCCATAAGGGCTACTTTTATTGCGGTAAAGAATGGCTCGGTTGGGGAAATGAAAGTTAAGTTTTTGAATTCCTTCGGAATTGGTTTTTGGAGCCAATCAAGTAAATAATCGCGAAAATAAAAACAAACTCCCAGAAAAAAAAGTACAGTTCCTCCGACAATTATGAAACGATCTTTTAATTCTTTGAGGTGGGAGCTGATTGGGACTTGTTCTGTAAACTTAACTGTCTGTACCACGGAGACTCTCTATAATTATTGAAACTTATTAAGTGAAGCTCTTAGTATATAAAAATCAAAGCTTTTGTATATCTTTTGAATACGTAATTATACAATAAAATTCTAATAGCTGAGTTTTTCTTATATAAATTACTTCTTTCTTTTTCACAAAAGACAGGATTATAACTAGGGATAACTTAATTAGCTAGAAATATTTGATTCACTTTGGGAAATATTGGATAATTAAACTCCCAAAAGTCAATTGAAAATGGGTTTTGGGGAACTTAACAGTTTAATTGTATCCGTCTAAAGCAAAAAAAGTAAAATATTTGGTATCAGGAAAGTAAATTTGTTATGAGATTAAGCCAAAAATTAGTAGATAGAATTTCTCATAAAATTGCAAATCATTTGTTAAAAAGTGATTTCATTATTTGGGACGAATCTGCGGATAAACTTACCGCAATTATAAATTCTATTATTACCAAAGATCTAATGGTAGAAGATCAACTCAATGAAGAGGTAAAAACTTTATTGGAGTCAAAAACGCAAGATTACGAACGCAGTATGATGGATTATGGACGAGTATTTCAAATGGTGAAGTCTAAGCTTGTTCGGGAACGAGGCTTAATTCTTTAATCTTATAATTAAGAGAAAACTTTAAACTTATATGAAAATTAGTAGAGATAAAGTCAACCATATTAGTTCGTTGATTGTAAAAGATTTTGATAAAATGGATGATTTGGACTATAAAATTCCGCTTAACGATGTTCGGTTGGAAATTATGAAAGTATTTTTGGATGAATTAAAAGTTGATGATCAAGCTGAAATTGAAGTTAGAAAAATACTTGCTTCTTATACAAGTAAACCTTTAAGAGAGGGAACTTCAGAGTGGGATGTTTTATTCGAAAAGCATTATAACGAATATCTTGCCAAAAACGGATTGTAGAGAAAGCCCCAAGCCTCACATGCAAAGCATCTAGCGCTTCTAGTCAAAAATATCCCTCCTTTTAGTTTTTCTTTTAATTTCCCAATAATGTAGTAAAATTTAAAGCATAATTTTTCAATTACTTAGTTTTAGAAAAATGACCGGCCATTCTATCCCCTCTTATGCAAATTATATATAAGGGGAATATAAGATCTCAAATGTATTAATCGATGGAGTGTCATTATAGATTTTTTATTGACTCAAACTAATTGATATAACTTGGAAAACTCATTAGGACAAAACATGAATAACGAAGATTTAGTAGGCAGCTCTATTCTTTTAGTTGACGATACTCCAATGAATATTGATGTTTTGCGAAAAACTTTGGAAATTGAAAAATATACGATATTCGCAGCTCCGAGTGGAGAAATAGCCCTGAAAATTGCCGAGAAAAATCCAATAGATTTGATTCTATTGGATATCATGATGCCTAATGGAATAGATGGTTTTGAAACTTGTAAAAGGTTGAAGGAGATAGAAAATACGGCAAGTATTCCAATCTTATTTATTACGGCAAAAACAGAAACCGAAGATATGCTTAAAGGATTTTCCCTGGGGGCTGTCGATTATATTACTAAGCCGTTCCGTCAAGAAGAAGTTTTGGCTAGGGTTCAAACCCATTTAAAGCTTAAAAAAGCTTTGCAAAAGTTAAAGAAATACAGCGGTTATTTGGAGGAAGTGGTCGAAGAAAGGACCGTCGATTTAATTAAAGCAAACGAACAATTAAAATCCGAAATTCGACAGACAAGAAAGGCGGAGCAAAAGCTTAAAATGTATATGGGGAACCTCGAAAAAATGGTCGAAGAAAAAACTGAGGAATTGACAAAGACTAATGAGAAACTAAAAGCTGAAATTGAAGAAAGGAAAAAAATAGAAACTAAACTAAAAGAATAATAACTCGGTTAAATTGTTTTTACTTGAATAGATCGCTAATTTTTTTGAGGAAAAAATGAATATTTTTAAAAAAGCTGGAATTAAAAAAAACTATTCTATTGTTTTTTTATTTCTGTTATTGGGTTCCTTTTGTTTAGCTCAAACTAGCGTTGTTTACGCTGCATCCGCTAAGGAAATTGATGTTAGCGTAGATGAAGCGTTAAAACGGTTTTATGATGAAATGCCAGGCGGTAAAAGTTTTTTAGATGGGTCTAAAGGAGTTTTAGTTTTTCCTCAGGTAATAAAAGCCGGTTTTGGAATTGGCGGCGAATATGGCGAAGGAGCTTTGAGAATAAATAACAAGACTGTCGATTATTATAATACTGTTGCGGCTTCTTTTGGTTTTCAATTAGGCGCTCAAGCAAAAACAGTGGTTTTAGCGTTCATGGAGCAAAAGACATTAGATGATTTTAGGTCGAGTGAGGGATGGAAGGCGGGCGTTGATGGTTCGGTTGCTTTAATAACTGTTGGAATGGGCGATTCTCTGGATACGGTTAATGTTAAAGATCCAATTGTAGCCTTTGTTTTTGGTCAAAAAGGTCTTATGTACAACTTGACTTTGGAAGGTTCTAAATTTACTAAATTAAGTAAATAATTTTTTAACAACTTTTTAGAAACTACGATTTTTTTGTGAAAATTGGCGTTATTTCAGATACGCATAATTTAGTCAGGCCAGAAATATTTAGCGTTTTTGATGGCGTTGATTTAATATTTCACGCTGGCGATATTGGCGATCAAAATGTTTTAATTGAATTAGAATCTTTAGCTCCTGTCAAAGCTGTTTTAGGCAATAATGATTGGGGGTTACCGGCGAGATATAAAGAAAAACTGAACCTTAACTTATGTAAAAAACGTATTTTAATTCAGCATATTTTCAAGGAAGTTCCGAAGGAAGTTTGCAAAAAATCGGACTTGATAAAAAATATCGTTGTTTTTGGCCATTCTCACAAGCCACTAAACCAGCAATCAGACGATACCCTCTATTTCAATCCTGGAAGCGCTGGCCCAAAACGTTTTAACTTACCAATCACGGTTGGTTTATTGCAATTATGTGACGATACTGTTAAAACTGAAATCATCTCTTTGATTAAAGATTAATTTATTTTATAGTAAGACTAACTTTAATTTTGATTTATTAAATTTTGTATAAATCGATGTGTCCTAAAAAAATGGGAGGCAATTATGTCTGACGAACCCAAAGAAAGACTAGGCGATTATATGAAATCTCCTGTTACGAGTATTGACTCAAAGGAGAATGTACAGGCCGCCGCAAAATTAATGGAAGAGGAAGGCGTCAGCGCTATTTTGGTCAAAGTGGACGACGAGTATACTGGGATTGTGACCGAAAGAGATTTTACCAGAAAAGTAGTAGGAGGCGGTTTGTCCCATGAAACCTCAATTTCAGAAATAATGAATGTTCCAATTTATACAATGGATAGGAATCAACATATTTTGCAGGGGATTGAGTTTATGACTGACAATAATACCAGACATCTTACTGTTACAGATGGCGGGAAAATTGTTGGAATTATTACAGTAAAAGATTCCTTTTCATACTACATGAAGGTTTTTGGCTTAGAGGAATAATTAAAAAATTAAGTTTTTCCTTCGTTTTCATAAAGCTAGATGGTCGGCTTTTAGACTTCTCCAGTTATGCGTATGACTTTCATAATCTAATACACCATAGGTTCTCCAATTAAAATTCCTTCCTTAGAATAGTTTCGGTAATTTTGATTTACCTCTGAGTTAATCATTTTATTTTTTAATTTCATTTTTTGATAAAACTGAACGGGTATTATTTGTCCGTGAAAGTTAGCCATTAAACTTCTGGAGTCGAACAAATCTAAATCACCGTCTTCAGAGTTGTAGAAATAAAGATAAAGAGCTTCGGCATTTTCAAAAAAAGGTATTTCCACTTTGACTATTGAGCATCCTCTTTGAATGCGTTTAGGTTGGTTAAGAAATTTTTTGCCATTACTAAAAACAAAAAATGGGGGTTTCCCAGGAATTAAGAAGTTGCAAATTGGAATGGAAGCTTTTAGATTTTTCCCGTTTTTTTCTCCAGTATTAACAATAAAGACTACTACTGCCGAGTTTATCTTTAAACTAAAAGTTTCAACAATGGAGTTGCCATTTTTTTCTGCCATCCATTTTGAAAACTTATAATTGGGGTGTATGTTTACTTTATTAGATGAAAATACTGAGAAAATTAATCCAATAAAAATGAAAGTTTGGCAAGTTGTTAAATAACTATGTTTGTTTTTTAGCGTTGAAGAAATAAGCGCTGGAAATTTAGAAAAGTTGGTTTTGCGGCTGGTAATAGGTAGAATTCTATAAAAAAGCGCTATCCAAACTCCAATACCAACTAAGATAAAATTTAGGGGAACAATTGGAGCTCGAAATCTGTTAGTCCCAAATATGACGATTGAGGTCATGACCGCTTGGCATATAATAGGTCCAAAAATTAAAGCTTTACTTTGAAAGGTTGTTCTTGGAGTTTTAATTAAATAAATGCCGCCAATTATCAAAAATAAATAAATATAAAATTGGAGATGGGCGCCATAAAAAGACTCCATGTTTAAATGAATTGGCGCAAAGTATACAGCCTCCGGATCTAATAAGAAGCCAGGCAGTTCTATAATTAATTTTTCAACAATTAGTTTAATAATAGTTAATGGTTGTTGTAGAAATAACTCTAAACTATTTTGAGGATCGCTAATTGGGTTAAAACCCATTTCGATCATTTTTTTTATTGGCGGACTGCTTT
>CAYFMN010000001.1:25530-75474 GCA_964344185.1 uncultured Nitrospinota bacterium | reverse complement strand
AAAAAAGTTGAAGTATGATCCGCCTGTGAATCTCTTCCCAGTAATATCCACTTTCCAAAAGCTTTATGATGGATAGCGTTTATCGGGATGCTAATAATTGAAACTCCGATTAGGAAGAACGCTGTGTATGACCACGTTTTAATTAAACCCGAACCTTTTTGGATGGATAAATAAATTACATAACCTCCTATTCCCAATAAAATCGGCAAGGTTTCGGGCCCCATATAAAATGTTGCCACTGCTAAACTTCCCAAAATTAGAAACTTAGTTGGTGAGAAGTTTTTTTCTAAATGAAGGCACAAAAAAATAATAAGAGGTATTGTTACCAATAAAGGGGAAGATCTATTAATAGATACAGAATAATGTATGCATAATGGATCTGTCGCTATAAAAAATGCGGCTAAAATACCTGCAAAAGAATATTTAAACCTTGTGAGTATGCCATAAATAATTAGAGGTACTGTTGATCCAATTAAAGCTTGGCAGTAGAAAATAGAAGAAAGTTTAGGGCCGAATAATTCAAAGAAAGCCGACAAATAAAATGAATATAATGGAGTTTGATAAAAATTGACTCCTTCGATATTTCCTGTAAAAAAATTCTTTGCTGAATTGTAATACGCTTCGCCATCGGCATTAAAAATTATTATTTGTTCGCCTGAAGAGATGAAAAACTCTACATATTTAAATCTAAAAAATAAAGCTAAAATGGATATAAACAATATCGCATATTTTGATAAACCTATTTCACTCCATTTATGTTTACCGAATCTATTTTGATTGTTGATTAAAGAGATGGCGATGATTAACGCAATGCTAAAGCTATAAATATGGATAGTTTTGAAGGGCAGAAAAAAAAGCGTTAAGGGGGAAAATATTATCGACCATTGATACCAATCTATTGAATCTGTAATTAGCCTCTTAATTTCATTGAAACAAAATATGTAATATAAAGTAAAAAACGTTCCAACAAAGACGATTCGATAGTTGTTAATTAACTCTCTTGGCGGAACGTTTCCAGGCATGACAGAAAAGTCGGGAATGATTTCTGTTGTATAAGTAGCTAGTAGAATAAAAAGGTGAAAGATTAACGCGTAGCGAAATGTAGATAGGGCGTTCTTAAAATTTATTGAGGTTTTTTTTATAAATGAATTTAAAAGAAAGAATATGGTTGTGACGAGCCAAAAGTTTATTGGAAAAATTATTTTATTTACGTTTGCATACCAGTTTTTTGCGAATAAATCGTCAAAATATTCGCTAAAAACTTCTTCAAGTGGACTTTTGAAAAAATAATAATAAAATTCTCCATTGATATATTCATGGCGGATAATGACAAAAAAAGAAATCGCTACATATAATAAAGCGATTAATGCCTGTAGGTTTTTTACTGGTTTGATTTTTAACTGAGAAATAAACCCGGTCATAAATTAGATTAGATGAAGCAGGTGGAATTATCTTCTTGCAATAGTTCTATGGAGGAAACTAGCATAATTGAATATTATTCTACATCTAATAAAACGTAATTTGAATTTTAATGGTTTGAGTAATATGGGGTATTTTGTTAAGATCTTATCGTTAAGAAACTCATAGTTAAATATGCTTCAAATAAGTGTCTGCCTTTCTCTCTTCATTCTTCGTAGCCATCCCATTTTTTATTTAGGATTGAGTTTACCTTCCAGGTTTTTAGATCAATGTCCCAACACGCAATAGAAAAACCTTGTATTTTTGTGACTTCGGCAGGCAGAACTGCAACTCGTTTTATTTCAGAATTAATTAAGCTTGCTATACCCAGTTGCTATTCGGATCAGGAACCGGACGTTTGGCGACTTGATTCCGTTATCATTGATTTTAAGAAAAATTATCCTGAGTTTGCGCGAAAAATAAGAGATTTTGGATTATTTAATATGACCCTGGGTAAATTAACTCCTCTAGGAAATCCAAGAGGATTATCTGCGGCCAGACAAATGGGAAAGATTTCCGAAGATAAAGCTTCGAAAATTTTGTTCGATTTTAGAAATAGGTTTTTATCAGAACTTCAAAACCCTGTTTATGCCGAATGCAACCTTCAAGTGGTTGGGTTAATAGATATCATTCCAAAAGTGTTCCCCAATTCTAAAACGGTTTTTATTATTAGAGATGGTAGAGATTGGGTACGATCTTCTTGTAACGGGTATTTTGCGCCCTACTCTATTGGAGATCCTGTTCAGTTTTTTCCGGGTAGCCGACCTTCATCAAAAAGATGTTTTGACGATCCTTTTAGGAATTGTTGGGAATCGTTTTCTAGATTTCAAAAGCTTTGTTGGTATTGGCGTAAACACGCCCAATATGCTTTGGAAAGCTTACCGAAAAACCCAAATTCAAAAATGATCAAATATGAAAAACTTTTCGATAAATCCAGACACATTGAGGAAATGACGGACTTACTAGAATATTTAACGAGCTTTCCAAATGGGACAAAATTGAGTTTTAAATATGAAGGCGAATTAAAAACTGCAAAGTTCCACGAGTCGCGTAAAAATACATTTCCAAAGTGGAAAGATTGGTCTGAACAACAGGTTGACCAATTTCAAGAAATTTGCGGCGATATTATGCAAAAACTAAAATATGGTCAAGAACCTGAATGGCAGGAAAAGCTGAAAAAAATAGGTTGAATTTTAGACTATGGCGAAATCTTCTTTAGTTCTGTGGTTCACGGGAATGTCGGGGGCAGGTAAAACAACAATTGCCGAAAATACCTCATCAAGACTACGTGAAAATAATTTAAACCCGCTAATTCTGGATGGCGACGCTATTCGTGGGAGTTTGCATAAGCATTTGTCTTTTTCAAAGGAAGATATCATGGAGAATAATAGATTGATATCGGAGTTGTGCGTCGAAAAGATGCCGGATTATGACGTTATTATGGTTCCTATTATTTCTCCATATAAAGTTTCGAGAGAAAAAGCTCGTGAGACAATTGGTTCAGGTTTTTTTGAGATTTATATTGAAACGCCGTTAGATATATTAATAAAAAGAGATAGCAAGGGGTTGTATCAAAAAAGCCTGGAAGGTAAGATAGATAATTTGATTGGATTCTCTAAAAAAAACGTTTATGAAAAACCCGAAAATCCCGACCTTATTATTCGTACGAACGATCAAGCTATTGATGAAAGCGTTCAAACATTAATGGATCATATTGAACAATGGACAGTAGTTTGAACGGGTAAGCTTCCTATTCAATTTATTGACTGAACCTTCTTATTCCTTCCCTTTGGAAAAATATTAAATTTATGAGCCTGGAAATACTTTGCACCCTTGGACCGGCTTCTTTAAAGAAGACCGTATTGGAACGTTTGAATGACCTTCCTGTTAATTTGTTGAGAATTAATTTGTCTCACACCGCTATCCACCAATTATCCGAATTGATTCCTCTTATTCAAAACGCTACTCCAAAGCCAATTTGTATTGATACTGAAGGAGCGCAAGTACGGACTGGTAAAGTAATTGGGGGACAAGTATTTCTTTCTGAAGGAAGTTATTTGGATATCTATGATAAGAAAATTCCTGGAAATGCTCAACAAATTACGTTTTTCCCTTCTGTTGCGGTTAGTCAAATCGAAATATCCGATCTAATTTCGATAGATTTTAACAGCGTTTTAGCTCAGGTGATTGATAAACAACCTGGGAGTTTAAGGGCGAAAATAGTTACAGAAGGAATAATGGGAAGTAATAAAGCCGTTTCTGTTAATAGGCCTATCTTAATGGACCCTCTTTCTTATAAAGATAAAGAAGCTATTAAAATCGCTAAAGAATTCGGGATCAAACATTTTGCGCTTTCATTTGCATCCAGAGTTGAGGATGTTCGTCTTATTCGGAAATTGACAAGCGAAGATAGCTTTATTATTTCAAAAATAGAGAATTCCTCAGGAGTAGCTAACGTCGACGATATTGCAAATGAGTCTGACGCTGTTTTGATTGATCGAGGCGATCTATCGAGGGAAAAACCGATTGAGACGATTCCTTTGTTACAAAAATATATTATTGAAACCGCAAAAAAACGTAATGCAAAAGTTTATGTTGCCACCAACCTACTTGAGACTATGGTGACGCAGGCGAAGCCAACAAGGGCTGAAGTTAACGATGTTTTTAATACTTTATTGGATGGAGCTGACGGCTTAGTATTAGCTGCGGAAACAGCTATTGGGGCTAATCCGATTGGTTGTATAAATATGATTTCTAGATTAATTGGCCAGTATGAGAATTATTCTCGTTTTGGTATGGACATAAAGCGGATTGATCAACAATCGTTATTGATTGAACCTCATGGAGGAGTTTTGGTTAATGGGGTTTTGAAAGTCAGCGATTTAAGAGAAATTGATAAATTACCTGAACTAAAAGTTGGAGAAAGGGTTTTGCTCGATTGCGAGCAGATAGCGGATGGAGTCTATTCCCCTCTTCAAGGTTTTATGACGCGGGATGAAATAGAATCTGTTTTAGAGAAATACCAATTACCTAGCGGAGATGTCTGGACGCTTCCAATTTATCTTCAAGTTTTGGAGTCTGAAGCAAAGCGGTTTAAAAAAGGGAATATTATAGCGCTTAGCGATGAAATATCGGGTAAGCGATTTGCTACTCTAGATTTAGAAGATGTTTTTGATTTTGACCTAGAACAATTGGCCCAAAAAATGTTTGGGACAACTTCAAAAGAACATCCAGGCGTTGCGCAATTGACCAAAGGCGGCAATACTTTTTTTGGAGGTAAAATTAAATTAATCGAAAGGCTTCCCAAACCTGGAGCTATTAAATCTTATATATTAAAGCCTAAAGACACTCGCGTAATATTTG
Source organism: uncultured Nitrospinota bacterium (assembly GCA_964344185.1). Taxonomy (GTDB): domain Bacteria; phylum Nitrospinota; class Nitrospinia; order Nitrospinales; family JAJDAT01; genus JAJDAT01. The sequence goes on along the minus strand of CAYFMN010000001.1, from coordinate 70,653 downwards.
AACATAAAAATTGGTTTCGCATAGTTGGCTTTCATACCCGGAATGTTATTCATAAAGGACATGAATTTATTCAATTAAAAGCTTTAGAAGATTATCATTGCGACGGATTATTTGTTAGCCCTGCAATTGGTCCCAAAAAGAAGAATGATTTTCTTGGAGAAATTGTTTTACGCGCCTATCAAGCGATGGTGGATTATAATTTGTATCCTAAAAACAAAGTTTTGATAGGGGCTTTTTCATCTTATTCCAGGTATGCCGGCCCAAGGGAAGCCGTTTTTACGGCTCTTTGCAGGAAAAATTTTGGTTGTTCTCATTTTGTTTTAGGAAGAGACCATACGGGAGTTAAAGATTTTTATGCGCCTGATGCAGTCGCCAAATTATTCGACACTATCGGAGATATAGGAATTGTTCCAGTTTTTTATGGGGAAGTTGCATATTCTCCCAAAACCAAAATGCATTTTTTCGTCGATAACGAACCAGCTTCTGATATTCTTAAAATTAGCGGCTCAAAAGTTAGAGATTTATTGCAAAAAGATGAAGGACTTCCCTCTTGGTTATTACGCGAAGATGTTTCTGAAACGCTCATGGAAGCCGTAAAAAATGGAGAAAAAATCTTTGTCGATTGATTCGCGGGATGATTTTAATTAGTTTATGTTTTACTTTAATTTCTGGTTATCTGTTATCTGGAATATTTAGCAGAGACTTACCTGCAACAGAACGCCTATCTTTAGCTTTCCCGATAGGGATCGCTCTTGCCTCTTTATCTATTTGGATCGCGCTTTGCCTAAAAATCAGCGTTTATCCCCTTTTATTTTTAGCTTTTCAAGCTCTTCTTTTAGTTATTCTTTTTACGCTTAGTGTTAAAAGCAGTTCCTTAGCGTGGCCTCAGCCTAAAATTATTTTTAATGGCTACTTGTTATTCATCGTCCTGTTAATTCTACCTTCAATAATTTTTAATATTTTTTATCCGGTAATGACTCCTGATGGGATTTATTACAAAGCGTTGGGGCATGTTACGCTTCAAGAGTCGGATATTATGGCTTTTAGGGATAGAACTTTTGTGAAAGACCAGAATCGGACTTTGGGATTTCATATGATTTCCGCTTATTGGAGTTTATTTGGCAGTTCATTACATAAGCTTACCCAAACTTTTCTTTACATAAGTTTCCTTGGTTTGTTTTACGCTTTGACTAAGAGATTTTTAAATCAAAAATACGGTTTAATGCTTCTCTTACTCTTGGCTACTTCTCCAATGGTGTGGTGGCATTCTTTTTTATATTTAAACAATTTGCAAGCGGGTCTTTATTTTTTTTCGGCAAACGTCTATTGGTTTATTGCTTACAGGGAAAAGCGACAAGGTATCCTATTTTTGGCGTCTTTTCTATTTATGTGTGCCCAATGGACTCGTTATGAGCTTACCGTTTTATTTTTGGTTCCTTTGGTCATCTCAATTTATTTTTCAATTAGAGAAAACGACCCTAAATGGGTCTGGAAGTTATTATCATTTCCCTTAACTTTTTCCGGAGTCTGGGCTGCATACAGTCTTATCTATTATCCAGGCCAGCGACATACCATAAAATTCGTTCTACTGTTTGCGGTATTTATTGTTTTCACTTTTGTTCCTATAGTGGCAATTCGGTTAAAGACGCTATTATTCCGCGCTTGGCCAGCCCTGTTAGCTCTCGTCCCAATCGTATATTTTTTAGGAATTTTCGTTATATTTGGGGTGGAAAAAGCAATTCTAATATCTGAGATTACTTGGGCTAAAGCGGTAAATAATATCTTGTGCCAATCAGTTTGGGGATTGGGTATTTTGTTAACGTTGGTGATTCCGTTTTACTATTCAAGTTTTGACGATACTGAAAAAGCCGTATTTTTTAACTGTTTAGGAATTTTCATAGGGTTTACTTTACTATTTTCAGTTTTTGTGAAGGGGCATCCTATGATGGATCAATCTACTTGGCAGCGTATTTTATTTTTTATCCAAAACCCTGGACAGATTGCCGTAAGAACTTCTAGTCGAGAGTTTTTTATTCTTTTTCCAACGCTTCTTCTTTTTTTAGGGATTATAATTTTTGGAGAAAGGAAGCGCCAGGGAGTACAGCTTGTAATTACGAATAAGTTGAGAGCTTCTTCGATTGCGAATCCTATAAAGATTTTTGTTTTAGGAAACCTGATTGTTATTTTTATGTTTTTCCTAAAACCGAGGTTTGATTTTATGATGGAGCATTGGAATCGCCCTTCGGATGGTATATTGATTTCAACGGGGCCAAAAGATATTCATAATTTATATGTTGATACCTACCTTATTGCGCGCGCTATAGCAAAGGAAACTCCGTCCAACTCAGTCATTTATTTCCCCAATCCATTTGGAGCGTTGAAATTTAAGAAAAAGCCTTATGATTCTATCGGCGTTTTTATGGCAATGGATGCTCTTTATCCGCGATATCTTTTTTGGCAGGGAACGGATCAGAAAATTCCCAACGATTTAGATGAACGTCCTAAGTTCCAAGTTGCATTTGAAAATTGGGAATATGATCAGTGCAAAGAGAATAGCTCTAAAAAGCCTTTAGGTCACCACAATTGGCAGATCTGTAAACTTAATTAGTAACTATGGAAGATTCCGAAAGTAATAAAAAAAAATCTATTTTTTCGCAGATCGCTCTTGTTTTGGGGTTGGCTATCGCTTTTGGTTTTATTGGCAATGCGATTTATAAAAACTGGCAAAACCTGTTAAAGGTTCAGTTAAATTTTGATTTGCCATATGTGGCTGGAACCTTGTTGTTTTTTTCCGCCGCTTATTACATGGCATTTTTTGCCTGGAACACAATTCTACAAACGATAGGTCTTAAGACTTCAGTTCGCGCCGCGCAATATAATTGGTTTGTTTCAAATTTATGGAAATATGTTCCTGGAAAAGTATGGACAATCTCAAGCAGGGCTTATTTACATAAAAAGCAAAATCATTCGGTTGAAATGGTTGTTTCGGCTACATTTTTAGAAGCCTTATTTTCGTATTCAGTTTCAGTGTTAGCCGTTATTGGATTAATGGTTTATTTGAATGATATGGGAACCTATTTTTTACCATTAATTGGCGTGTTCGCTATTTTTTGTTTTGTTCTTTCTCCCAAAGTTTTTACTAAATCAATAAACTTTGGTTTGAACATTATCAAAAGAGATCCAATTAATATCGAATTATCTCCAGCATCAAGAATAAAGATCTCTTTTTTATATTTAGTATTTATTGGAATTCAAGGGGTTGGTTTTTGGCTTTATATAAAATCATTATTTCCGGAATTGTCTCCCAATTATTTTTCAACTTTATTTGCCCTCACCTTTTCCAATTTAATTGGTATGTTGGCTTTTTTTGTTCCAAAAGGCGTTGGGGTTCGAGAAAGCTTTATTGTATTGTTACTTTCTCCTATAATTTCGGAACCCAAAGCAATTATAGTATCGCTTTCTCTTCGAATTTGGCTAATTGGTATTGAGTTAGCCGTTGCAAGCTTCCATTATTTTGTTTTGAAACCAAAAGTTGAAGAATAGAGAGGCGGGTATTTATTGATGACAGGAACTATCCTTTTTTAATGCTAGTCAGAACTTTTTTAGAAAAATTTAACAAATAATGCTCGATTAAAAAATCTGAATATCCATTTTGCAATCGAAGTTTGGCTATGGGCTTATAAACAAACTTGGCTGTTTTGAATAAGGCGGTAAGCCAAAAAGGATATCCTTTTAGATAGGCTGGCCAGTTGCTGATGCCATATGAAGCCACTTGCAACATTTTAATAAACCTATTACTTTCTTTAGTGTACCAAGGTTGAAAAGAATCTCCTTCTTTATCTAGCTTTCCCCAACTCTCCGGCGTTGTTGCCGGTTTGTAACCATGCTCAATAGCTAATTCATATGCGTGACCGCCAGGGTAAGGCACTAATTTATTAGGCTCAAAAATTATACAATTTGGATTCTCTTCCGATATTTTGAGCATGAAACGACCAGTCTCTTTAAGGTCTTCCATCGTTTCCGTTGGAATACCGCATAGCATGTTGTACATTGCGGTTATATTATTTAGTTGAGCGATTTTCCTATTGGCTTCTAATGATTGTTCAACTGTTATTCCTTTTTCTACAATATCCAACATTTTCTGCGAGCCGCTTTCTATACCAATATGAAGGTATTCAATGCCGACCGCTTTCATTAAATCAATATCTTTTTGACTCATTCGTTGTACTTCATTAGATCGTATACCTCTTACCCCAATTTTTATTTTTAGTTTCCTTTTAAGGATTTCCTCTGCAATACCTGAAAAGTGTCTTGGACTTACAAAAGTGTCATCATCCCAAAAATAAATAAAGTTAATACCGTAACGGTTCATTAAAAATTCAATATGGTCTACCACTTCTTCAGCGGGTAATGGGTCCCATTTTTTGTTGGTATCTTCAAACCATATTGGCGATATGCAGAAATTGCATTTGTATGGGCAACCAAATGCCGTGTAAATAGGGAATTCTCGAACATTCCTCCCCTCAAAATATTTTTCTATAAAAGAGTCTAAAAGATGATAAGGAAGGTCTTTATAATTAATTCGCTCATAGGCGTCGTTAATTTCACCAATAATATTTTTACCGTTTTCTTTATAGCAAAGATTTGGAATTGTGTTGTAGTCCTTAGCGTTATTCAAAAGCTTTTTCACTAATTCAGTTAGAGCATCTGTTCCAAAACCTCGAATGCATAAGTCAACGCCATCATAATTTAATACATCGCCAGGTAAAATTGTTGGGTGAGGACCTCCCCATACAACAGGAATATCAGGTTTTTTGTCTTTTAGAAACTTGGTTACTTCATGTGCAGTGGTAACCTGGACCCCGCTCATTACGAAAAAACCGATTAATATAATATTTTCGTTTAAAACTTTTTCTTGGAGCTTTTTTTGCCAGTCTTTTTCTATCCGGCAATCAAAAAGTTCAACCTCTAAGTCTTTAAAATGAACAAGATGGGTAGAAACGTAAACTAAACTGATAGGGGCTTGTATAAGGTAGGATCCTTGCCAACCTAATTCTGTGTAAAGTAATAGAATTTTCTTTTTCATTAAATCAACTCGGGGTTTTTTATACTGGAAAGTTTTTATTTGGAGCGCTATTAAAAGGAACGCCAAAAAAATATTTTAAAGAGAAGAAGTTTTATCTCTACTTAATTGAAATATTATCAGTTGCAAATCATTTTCTGTCAATGGCAGAAGGAAAAAACGACTTAAAAATTTGTAATAGAGCTTATACATTTCTAGACGGTTTTTTCTAGGATTAAGTTAAGCTTAAAATTATTTGAGTAAAATTAGGCGTTTAAAAAAGTCAACTTCTCTTAATTGGGGGATACATTTCAGTAATTCCAGATAAATTTAAGTAAGGAAGACTATAAAAGGTTCCTTTTGGATCATTAGCGACTTCTCGCATAACATCGCTTAAAGAACCTTTGGCTAATTTAGATCCCCTTTTGTATAGCTGATTTACTTCATTTAAAAAAATTTCATTTCCAGTGTGCAGATATAAAAGGCGAGCATAAAGCATAGTATTTAGATAAAATAACGCAAAATAATTAGGTCTTGCTTTAATTAAATCTTCCATAAACCACTTTTTGTATTTAGCGCCATTCTTCTCAGCGTAAATGTGTCTTAATTTAGGAATTTGCTTAGATAGGTCCGGTAAGCCCTTTTCATTATGTCCATAGGTTTCCCAACTTTTGATTTTGTTATTGGTTGATGGTGCAGTCGGAGTTTCTATAATTTTTATCGCTTTTTCCATATAATCAAAGCTTATGTCGGGATGGTTTATATTATTAACCAGCGCTAAATTATAATAAATTCTTTCAAGGTTGTAGCCGTATTTAGCGGCTAATTCGTAATATGGTTTAGCTTCTTTAAGTCTATTTTTAGTGTGTAGAATAAATCCCTTCATGTAAGACCAAAAAGGCGTTTTAAAAGGGATATCCTCATCAACTTTTGTTATTTTTGGTATATTTATCTCTCCATAATATAGACAAAGATTTTTTACTTTTATGATAAGTTTAGGAGAATAAGTTTCTGGAAAATAAAAAGGAACTAATTTATCACTGCCCAAAGGTTTTCCCAATATTAGCCAAATACCTACCTTTCCAGTTTTTAGCGGTAATAACTCCATCCGATGTTTTTCTCTAAACTCCTCCAGATAAAAGCTGAAACTAAAGAGGTTTAGAGCGTCCCCTACTTCAGTCCTTAATTCGGTGGTACTAGTTACGTTTATTATGACGTCTTCTTCTTTAAGATGTGTTTTCAAGTAATCCCGGAATTCTCGAATTCCTTTTGTTTCGAAGAGTTCGTCGTAAACAGGAGACGCCCATAACGGTTTTGGATGTGTGCCCCAAGTAAATAATAAAAAAGCAAAGAAAAGAATAACTCCTTCTTGCATTGACTTGCTTAAAAAAAACTTTTTTAACCATTGAAAGCAATAGGTAAAACCAAGCGCTACAGCGATTAAATAAAAAGGATGAATGAGAGCTAAAAAACGAGCTTCTGATATTCTTAAAATGACCCCGCTGATAAATATCGGAACTAAAAAAATTGTCATAAAGTTCCAGAATAGTTCGCGATGAGATTTATATAGACGCCACATTCCCGCCAAAAATAGAAAAAAATAAACCCAGGGACCTTCTGGAGTTCCCAATATCGCGTAACTTCCATCTCCATGTTCAAAGTTAAAAGTTACAAATACCGAATAAAAGAGACGAGCTAAACCTGAATAAAAGGTTTCTTCCATCACAAGGTTATCTGCATTAACTTTGGGGTTTACCTCATGAGTGGTTGCAATATCCCAAACTGCTCCTAATAAATTCAGCCCTCTTAAGTGATAGAGCCATAGAGCCGCTAACGTTGATACCGTAAAGAAAGTTATAAAAAACATAATTCGACGTTTTATTTCTGGTAATGCAAGTTCCTCCAACTTCCACTTCCTAAAGAAAAATAAAGTCGCTACTGCAAAAAATATTGGTAAGGTAATGCCTGCCAGCAGAACATTGGTAATATTAAGAAAACTAAAAACCCCAAACATCCACCAATAAATTTGTTTGTTCGTTTCTAACCCTTTAAATAAATAAAAAAAGCTAATAAACGATCCGAACATGTTGAAGGATCCATAATAGGGGTTTTTGATCGTCAAAAAGCTATAATAAGAAACTCCAAAGAGTAAAGTGGCTATTAAAGCCTCAGTTGGTCCTATTGTTTTTTGAGTAAATAAAAAGATGAATAGAAGGGTCAGGAGAGATGCGATTGTTGAAAACGCGCGAAAGGTAATTTCATTAACACCAAACTTCTTATAAAGAATGTTTGATACGGCGTTTTTGTATATTTGTATTTGGCGGTGATGTTCTGATAGCAGTATCTCTAAGGTCGAAGATTTAAGGTGAGGAACAACATATATATTATATCTTTCTTGCGTAATCGGAGCTTGAATGATATTCCAGCGCGCAAAAACAGCTATGCCAAGATATAGAATAAGAAATACAAAAAAAAACAGGCGGGTGTCTGTTTTATGTATGTTATCCAAAGAAACTTACCTTTTTAAGATATTTGTAAAGTAAATTAGGTGGGTTTTATAAAAACTGAAATTTTGTCACTTTCTTGTTTACATTTAGTTTATGACCACAAAATTACCTTGGGCGCAAAGAATTTACAGTAAAAGCATAAGCTTTACCCATCAACCCAGCCGTTCCGCCGATAATAAACAGAAGCATTCCAATTGGGGTAAAAATTCGTCGACGATCAAAGTAAACCATAATTTTAATAATTAGATTTATAAAGTTAAGAGTATCGTAAATAGGGCTAATTTTTGAATGTCCTTTACGCTTATAGTAGTCAATATTTATAAATTTAATTTGATGACCGTTAACTGTTGTAGCTAAAGTAATGGTAGACGTGAATGAAAAACCATCGGGCAAAATCGAAAGATAACGCTCAAGAGTTGCCTTGCGTATTATTCGCAAGCCAGAGTTCATATCTGGAATATGACATCTTGCAATATAGTCTGCCAGTCTACTTAAACACCATTTAGGAAAACGCCGCATCCAAGGTATATAGACGTTTTCTCCTTTGCGAGCCCCAATCACCATGTCTAGATTGTTTTCTCTGGCAATTTTTTCGAACTCTGGTATTCGTTCGTTGGGATAAGTGCCATCGGCGTCAGTTATAGCAATGTAATCATATTGTGCTTTTGCTAATCCAGTTTTTAGAGAAGCTCCATAACCTTTGTTAATAGAATGCTTAACGACTTTGATTCCCGCTATATTTACTTCGTTCAAAATGGCTATGGTTTTAGTATCAGACGACCCGTCATCAATAATAATTATTTCAATTTTTCTACTGCTATTGAGCAGAGATTGAATTTGTTGGAGAGTTTGGCGCAGCCCTTCTTCCTCATTATAAACGGGAATTATGACCGACAAACCAGTTTCTGACATACTTATTAGAGGTGGGAATTTTGTTCGAGTTGAAGCGCCGGAGATCCGTTTTATCTATATTATCGAAGGGCAACGGGTCGTAGGAACTATTTTAGAAAAATAATTATAAACTAATTAGATCAAGACTATTCTTTATCATGCCGGAAATGTTATCTTTTATTTTTCAGAAACGCAATATTTTTTCTGACTTGAAAATAAGGAGATTGGGCTAATGGAGTTTATTGAATTTATGAAGGATCTTTCGTGGAGATAAGACGAACGCGACCTTTTCCATTGATCATAAGACCTTTTTTGCCGTTTAAAATTTCCAAAAAAGTTTTTCCTATTAATTCATGACGCCAACCGAAAAAAATACTATTGCCATCAAGCGGTTCGTTTTGTTCAAATTTTAATACGGTGTCATGGATTAGTTTTCTATCCGCCAAGACAGTCGCTTCGATTTTTAGTTCAACCGCTCTCATTTGAACATAGGCGGCTAACACTTCTTCTACTCCGGGTTGAGTCGAATAGTTTCTGACTTCGGGAGATTTCGGAATTTCATCTTCTGGAATCGCTTTTCCTCTTTTGATTGCTTCTAAAATCATTTCGCCGCTTTTACCAATTTCTTTTTGGTGCAGGCCTCGAATCGACTCCATGGCGGAGCTATCTTTAGGCAATACTCTTGCTATCTCTAATAACGGTTCATCTCTCATTATACTTCGAGGGTGACAATCGCGTTTACGAGCCTCTAGTTCCCTCCATGCGGATAATTCCATCAAAACTGCCAAGTTTCTAGGTCTTAGATTCCGGAAGTTTTTGATTCTCATATACTGTTTTCTAGGATCTGGTAGTTCGTAGTTTTTGCCATCTTCCAATGGAAGAAACTCATCCTTAAGCCATTCCAATCGATTCGCTTTTTTAAGATGCTCTAGCAACTTTTCATAAACTGGAGCTAGATAGCGAACATCGTCTAACGCATATTCTATTTGATTTGGGCTTAAAGGGCGCCTGCACCAGTCCGTGTATGTTTCGGTTTTATAAATCTTTTTACCGATTGTTTTTTGCACCACTTTTGCAAAAGATATTTGAGACCCCCAACCCAGTAGAGACGCAGCCACCTGCGTGTCAAAAACCGGTGAAACTGCCATCCCGCAAAGTCGATTTAATATTTCAAGGTCTTGTTTGCCAGCATGAAATACTTTGAGTATTGACTTCTTTTTAAAGACTTCCATCAGGCAATCGAGATTTTTAACAGCTATAGGGTCTATGGCAGCACAAATGCCGTTACCCGATACCTGAATTAGACCTAAATGATGATAATAGGATTTCTCTCTAACAAATTCAGTGTCAATAGCTAACCATTGACAGTTTTCAATTTGACTACAGTAAGAGGCTAATTGTTCTTGTGTGGTGATATACATTAGATTCTCCTAAATCGCTTAGGGGGCAAATCGAAACTTTTTGTTGGAGGGAAAATAAAGCAGTCCTTTATTGGAAGGAAGGTTTTAATTTACTCATCAATCTCCGGACACAATATAACTTAACTTATTATTTGTCAAGTATTTACGAAAAAATCAGAGAATAATTTAATTTAAAAAAAACTTAAAAAAGAAAAACTTTAAAAGATTTGTAACGTGTTTAACCGCCCAAAAGTTAGGCGTTTTTAATTGACATTTTATCGTTAAATTACTATTGTACAGAAAAGCAGTTATTTAACTGGAAATACACTCAAAATTTCCAACTTTGGTATTTTATTGATGAGAATATTGGCAATTGACTCATCGATTCCGAAAGGGAGCGTTGCTCTTCTTAACCAAAGACGTATCGTTTACCAAGAGAACATCGCGCCCGAATCCTCATTTTCAAAAAATATTCTTCCTAAAATTCGAGAGATTTTGGTTAAGTTTGGTCATGATTTGGACCAAATGGACGGGTTTGCGTTAACTTCTGGCCCTGGTTCTTTTACCGGTTTAAGAGTTGGAATGAGTTTGATTAAAGGAATCGCTTTAGGAGTCAACAAACCGGTTATCGCTATAGAAACATTATTGGCAACAGCTTTACAAGTTGAATCGTTTGAGTTTCCTATCTGTTCTATTTTAGACGCAAAAAAAAAGCAAGTTTATGCTGCCATTTTTAAGTATGAAGGTGGAAAGCTTTTAAGGCAAATGCCAGACTCGGCGTTGTCGCCGCAAGATTTGATTAAACATATTTCAGAACCTACTATATTTGTCGGACAAGGTTTAGATATTTACGGAGATTATTTGTTAGATAATCTAAACTCGCTTTTTGTAAAAGCTTATAAAAAAAATTCTAATACTGTAGCAGGAAACGCTGGAATTTTCGCTTTGAAAAATTTTGAAGGCTTAATGGAAACAAACTTAGATCGACTGTCAATTAAATATGCACGTAAATCAGAAGCAGAAATTAATTTAGAACAATTAGCCGCCGGCTGATAAAAGAAGAGAATGAAAAGGAGATAATAAATGGATATTGAGCCAAGTCTGTTAAACAAATTAGTGTCTGAGAACGATGAGTTTAAAAGCCTGTATGACGCGCACAATGAATTGAAAGCTCAAGTTGATGAATTAAATGGCAGAAAGTTTTTGACGCCGGAACAAGAAATTGAAAAGAAAAATTTGCAAAAGAAGAAACTCAGCACAAAAGACCGAATAATGGAAATTGTCGGCGAAAACCAACCTTCAACAACTTAATTTTTTAAGGGAGCGGTATACCGCTCCCGTTTTTTGTTTAAGTTAATCCCCTTCCCTCATTTTCTTCCCGGAAAACAAGCGTTTTTAGCCTTTTGACTTTAAAATTTCCAAATTATTTTTTTCTTGTTAAAATAAATAACGTATTTTAAAACGATAACTTAATCGCCCCTTAAAACGTTTCAAAAATTTCCAAATTAAATTGAAAATTTCTTATTACGTCTCACTTTTCATTACCTTAGTTTTTATTTGTTTCGCGAAACTTGTATTCGCAGAACAAACTATTTCTGGAGTAGTATCTGTTCAAGCAAATAAATCTTTATCGAATATAATTGTCTATTTAGAAAATAAAAATAGCGAGAATGCCGTTGATTCCAATCAAACTTACAAAGTTGTTCAAAGACGGCTCCGCTTTCGTCCAGGCTTAAATATAGTTGTTCAAGGCGATTTAGTTCAGTTTTTGAATGCGGAGAACCGGGAAATCGACCATAACGTTTATTCTTTGAGCGGAGTTAAAACCTTTGATTTAGGATTAGCTGAAAGGGGTTCCAAGTTGGAGATTATTTTTGATAAGCCAGGAGTGTTAAATTACTATTGCTCAGTTCATAAGCTAATGGAAGGAAGGATGGTAATTTTGCCAACGCGCTATTACGCAAAACTTGATGAGCCTGGATCTTTTGAAATAAAAAACGTACCCTCTGGGAATTGGATATTAAAAGCTATTATATTTCACCGCAGATATAAAGCTAAGGCTTTTGACGTTTCAATAACAGATAAAGACATAACCAACTTAAATCTTTCGATAGTAAAAAAATAAGGGACCTTTAAAAATGAAAAAATTTGTTCCTGTTTTTTTGATATTCATTTTTTCTGCCTGCGCTACCATTCCAGTTCCTTCTATAGTTCCAGGCAAAGGAGCTGTATATGGGATTTTAAAGGCTCAAAGTCACAAACAAATTATAGAAAAAGCCAAAGGAGGAGATGGTCACGACTATTTAATTGAGTTTGACAAAGACATGGTCAATTATCGAAACCTAAAAGATCTCTACGCATGTTTAATTGATCCCTCCTACAAAGGCGGAAAGGAATATAAACTTTCAGCGACTGCCGAAGGAATATCCCCTCGTTCGATTGCTTTAAGCCCTGGAGATACAATTACAATTAACAATATAACTAGCAATCCATTGAGTTTTTTTCTTGCCGATATGGGGGACGCTTTCCAAGACTTAGGAAAAGTAAATTCAGGAGAAACAAAATCATTTGTCGTCAAAATTCAGGGGAATTTAGAACTGAGCGCCGACGAAGATGAAAGCATTAAAACTAACGTGTTTTCCAAAACTGGATTAAGAAGTCGTAGAGTCGCCAGCGGTAAATCTTACTCTTTCGAAAAGTTAGAACCTGGAAGATACGATATGTTTTTCTGGTTTTGGCGATTAGGTAAAATACATCGCCAAATTCAAATAAAACCGGGGCAAAACATTCTCGTTAATGAAACGCTTTCAGTTAACACTGTTATGCGGTAACTAGCCTAATGAGCCTAAAAGGAAAAATTTTCCTTTCCTTTTCCCTAGTTATTCTTCTTCTACTCGCAAAAATTCTTTATCAAGTAAATCAAGAAACTGAAAAACTTGAGATGTCTCGCATTATTAACAGGCTTGACGCCGCTCAGGTTCAATTTCTTGTCCGACTTAAAGAACAGCAGAATAATATTTCAAAGCTTGTTCAAACAATTACGCTTGACCAAAAGTTTCGTTCGTTCCTTTCAATGATGAAGGAAAACTTTTATTCTTTCACGGAAGAAATCGCTAATGACACTCAAGGGGATATTGTTTTTATGGTTGACGATAGCCCTAAGTTAAGAGGAATATTCCCCCAAGATAAAGAAACCGAAAAATGGTTGGCGAATAATTTAAATCAATTTGCCATTGAAAAAATTTTAGATAACGGTTCTCCATATTATGAGGTTTTGGCGATTGGCGGCGTTTTATTTAGCGTTATATACTCCCCCCTTAAGGAATTTCTAAACGATGATTATGCCGCCGGCGTTATAGCCGTATGCAAAAGAATAGACAATGCCTGGGTCCAGTGGCTATTAGGGCCCAATAGAAACTCATATAAATTCCAAATTGTATTTTTTGTTAACAATTCGCTTATAGCCGGTAATGTTTCTTTAAATAAAGGCGCTGCGCTTTTAAGCGAAGCAATACAAAATTTAGGTAAGAGCGAAAGTTTTTTAGTAAATGGTAAAAGATTTTTAGCAAAATATTATTTATTTCCTACGAAAAGTTCCCGTTCCGGCTTTGTAATAGGATCCAATTTAGATGAAGCTTTAGAGCCATTTAAATCGCTTGAAAAACGCATTCTAATAGTTGGACTTTTAGTCTTTGTAATAGGAATTTTAATAACTCTGTTTTTTTCCAATCGGGTTGTCAGACCACTTCGTCTATTAGTTTCAGGCGTTGGAGAAGTAGAAAAAGGTAATTACGATTTCAGGATTTCTTTTAAATCAAAAGACGAAGTCGGGCAATTGGCTGTGGCTTTTAACCACATGACTCAAGGACTAAAAGAAAAAGAGCAGATGCGAAACACTTTTGATAAATATGTCCATCCATCGATCGTTACCGATATATTAAACAATCCAGAGAAGTTAAAGTTAGGAGGTAGTCGCGAGATCCAAACTGTTTTATTCAGCGACATCGCCAACTTTACAACTTTTAGCGAAGGCATGCCTCCCGAGGAATTAATTTTACTATTGAATGATTATTTAGGCGCAATGACCGATGAAATTATTGAGCATCAAGGAATACTAGACAAGTATATTGGAGACGCAATAATGGCATTTTGGGGCGCGCCATTTTGTAAAGGAAACCACGCTCTTTTTGCCTGTCAAACGGCAATTGCAATGCAAGAAAAACTTAGAGAACTTCGCCCTGTTTGGAAATCTCAAAATAAACCGGAGATCAACGCTCGAATAGGCGTTAGCACAGGGGATATGATTGTTGGAAACCTGGGCTCGGAACATGCTCGAGACTATACGTGCATAGGCGATACGGTAAACTATGGCGCGCGTTTAGAAAGTTTAAATAAATATTACGGCACAAATATAATTATCGATAATTACACCAGGATACAAGCCGCAGAAGGCATTGAGGTTAGAGAGCTTGATACTGTGGTTGTTAAAGGTAGAAGTAAAGGTTCGCCCATTTTTGAATTATTAGGCAAACAGAGCGATATTACAGCTGAAAGGCGCAGGATGAACGTTTTATATGAAGAAGCCTTGAGAAAATATCGAGCGGGCGAGTTCAGCGATGCAGATGAAAAATTTAACAAACTATTAGAAGAGTTTCCAAATGACATGCCCTCTAAATTATTACAGGAGAGATGTGTTTATTATATTACGTATCCGCCAAAAGAATGGACTGGCGTGCATGAAATGGATCAAAAATAAATCCTTAATTTTAAATAAAGAGAAGCTAAACTAAGAATTTACTGCTTTTTGTACCTTACGGTAGATTATCTTTTTTTGCGGAAATAAAAAACCGTAAAGAAATTGACTTAAATAACGTAAAGATACAACTCTTTTGGCAGGGTAATAATCTCCAATTACGCCAACAATTTCGTCCGCTAAAGAAGGGTTTTTTGATAGGGTATTAACCACTATTTGGCATACTTTTTTGTTGTATATAATTTTTTGAAGGATGCGGCTTAATATGAATTTTGTGCCAAACTCTTTTGACCTGGCTTGGTCGTATTCCGCTAATTTTTTTCTTGAGAAGTCAAAGTTTCTGAAAGACGAATCTATAGTTTCAGCAGCTAATTGCGCGCTTCTAAGCGATAAATAGATTCCCTCCCCTGTAAATGGATCAATAAAGCCGGATGCGTCGCCAACTAAAATTAAACCTCCGCATTGTGGTTTCTTAACTGAAAAAGCAAGCGATTCCACCGTACGAGGCTCTTCGGCTAGCTCAGCTCCAGCCATTATTGCTTTGCGCTTTTTGTTTTTATAAATTCCATCTTTATAGAATTGCGTAATATTTCGGCCCTTTAATTTTGAGGAGTTGGCGATCATAACTGCGTTGACGGTGTCTTTACCCACTTGCGCTATTCCAGTATATCCAGGATCTCCAACATGCATGTAGCAGTACGCATGGGGCAGTCTAATGTTTTTCCAATGAGCCGCGATGGCGACTTTACCTTCGTTTTTAGTTTTATTTTTTAAGTTTAATCGCCTCAGTGAAATAGCGTTTCGACCTCCCGCGTCTATGACGACTTTTGCCGAGATATCAAAGCTTTTATTTTCTGGATCTCTAACCGTAGCGCCTACGACATTTCCAGATTCGAAAATAAAATCATGAACGTTATGCTTTTCGAGAACTTCTATATTTTCACTTTTTAAGCGTTTGATTAACAAATTGTCGAGTAAAAAACGCGGCATAGATATACTGGTTGGGCGTTTTTGACCTTCTTTTATAGGAGGATATTCAATGCCTAATTCTAATTTTTCATAAGAGGAAATAAAAACGCCACACACTCGCTCAGGATTTTCTTGTTCAATTAAACTTAGAACTCCCAGATCTTCTAAAATTGAATCAGCCGCAGGGCTTATAAACTCTCCGCATACCTTGTCTCTTGGAAAGACAGCCCTGTCTAAGACGATTACTTTATAACCAGCGCGATGCAAAAAGAGAGCTGAAGCGCAACCCCCTGGCCCAGCTCCAATAATTATTACATCGCAAGTTTTCATGGTTGATCAGGTAAAGAGTTTCTGACAAGCGCAATTCGATATGGAAAGTGCCGATGGATTTTAAACTCTTTGACTCCGGCGTCGTTAGCTAAACGTTCCATTTCTGATGGAGTAAAAGCGTTCATTACTGAAACTGGAGCGTCATATCGAGTTAATCGGTTTTTCGTTAATATCCTGGTTAAAATAAATATGGAACAAAAAGCAACTCGACTTCTATGCAAGTCGTTTACTATAAAGCCAAGTTTTCCAAGTTTATCTAAAGCCTGGATAATAGATATTGCGTTATCCTCAGAAAAATGATGAAGGGATAATGAGTTAATCGCTAGATCAAAGGAATTTTCTTTGAATGGAAGATTGAGTATGTCGCATTGTACAAAGGATATTTCAGGAAATTTATTGGATTCCTCGCGCGCATAATCGAGCATTTTGCGATTAATATCAATAGCGATTACTTTTATCGGAATGTTCAGTCGTCTTGCTAATAGAACTAGTTCAGAAGGCTGATCTGCAGAGCCTGTGGCCAAATCAATAACAGTGAATGCGAGTTTTTGAGAATGATTTCTCAGGAAAGGCTCTGCATGTCTTAATAAAACACGATATCCGCTGAGATAGCGATTAACCCGTCTTACATCCGACAAACTGTCTTTAACTTCTTCAAAGGGCGCTTGGTCAAGATCAAGTAACTCATCTCTCAGGTTCCTTGGAGGAGCGGAAAACAATCCCATAATTAAATTGACAACAAAAGATTATTTTGAAAATCAATCTTTAAAGAAGAAATATAGATCGCCGTTAGCTATCTTTTTATTTACCCATGAAAGCGTAAACTCTTTAAAAAAATCACGCGTAGCGGGAATCAAAATAAATAAACCTATTATGTCTGTAATTGGACCTGGTGTTATTAACATATAACTTGCCACAACCATTACCGTTCCATTCAATATTTCATCAGAGGGTTTGGAACGAGACTTTAAATGCCATTGGATTTTTTCCAAAAACTCCTTTCCATAAGATCGCGCAACCACAACGCCAATCAAAAAAGAAAGCATAATAATGGATATTGTATTTAAAGTGCTAAGGGCGGCGCCAACTTGTAAGAGTCCAAATAATTCAATCGCAGAACCCACTAAAAAAATTGCAATCGTAATAAGCATTAGAAATCGCTCAGAAAAAATAGTTAAAAATAATTCTAAATTATGACGGGTTGTAGAAATGAAATCAACTTAAAGAAATTTTCAAAAAATTGAACCTTCTAAGAAGAATTTTACTTGTCTTTTTTTTCATCAGCGGGTGAATTTGATGGGGGAACACTAGAGGATATTATGTTGTTAGTCAATGTTTTATTTCCTACTAAACGGGTCCACAAGCCTGTAACTTTTTGTTGTAAGGTTTTTGGAGTAAAACCATTTTTGTCTATAGCGGGAATTACATTTGCCCTAATTGCTACTAGACGGTTTCTTATTTCTTTGGTTTGAGCGTCTAATTTTGCATTCTTAGCCGCAATAGCCGCTTTAATTGCCTTTTGCTCTGGCGTTTCTTCTGATTTTAAATTTTTATTAGGACTATTTGAATTAGATAAAGTGGAAATGCTACTAGAATTGTTTTCTATTTTACTCAAAGTGGTTTGAGTCAATATTGTTTGATTAATATTGGTTTTATTACCGCTGATATTTGCTGTAGTTGAGTTTTTTGCATTAGATTGGCTTGCTTTGGTAATCTGAGAAGAGCCATTTAAACTTGTCTGGGAAGCAGAAGGCGGGTTAACCGATCCCCGCCCAGAAATATGTGCGTAAAAGTTAACATCGCTATTATTAAAACTCTTTTTTATCTTTGTGTCATATATATCAATGCTCCCATGCTCACCTTTTATTTTGTGAGAAAGAGCAAATCCCGCTGCTGTTATATGTAGATACCCTGTTTTGGAAAAACTTTCATTCTTAGCTGTTCTAAAGCTGCCTACGCCATTTTGGTCGGAGTCTGCGTTAAAGGAAATTGCGTCTGCTCTAATAGAATTGCTTAAAGCGGTTATTTTCATATTATCTAAAATATCAATTCCATTATTAGCAGTTACATTAAAATGACCTCTAAAATTAGATTTTCCTAAAAACTTTACTGTAGAGGAACTGGAAATATAAAATCCTTTGAAAGGTCTTAAATTACCTATTTCTTGGAAAGTAATATTACCTCCAAATACATAAAAGCCTTTGGTTGGATCATACAAATCTTGAGAGGTTAAAAGACCACTATTAAGGGATTTTTTAAATATTACATTTCCTCCACTAGCGGATATACTAAAACCATTAGAACCTGTATTAACATCGTCTGCAAAACTTATGTGTCCGCCATCTGAATCGAACGAAAAGTAACCGGCGGCTGAATTTACTTTTTTTTGCAAACTTATTTTTCCTCCATCGCTGTCCAGTCGTAATCCTCCTGTTACCGATTCGACATTATCTGCAAAAATTATTTTTCCGCCTCCAGATTTAATTGAAAAATAATCTTCCGTAAAGATAAAGTTATTGAGTCCGTTTAAAGTTCTCTTTCTTTTAAATATATCCGCATTAACTTTTACCTGGTCTTTAAAAATTATATCTCCGCCGGAAGTATCAAGGTGGCCCTTAGAAGTAAATGTGGAATAAGTAATATTATTCCCTTTCTGATCAATGTACGATTTCTGAACTGTTTCAAGCTTATTAAAAAAATCACCTAAAACAATTTCATTTCCGTGATTTGCCGAGAGGTTTACTTTATTTTGGTTGCCGCTGATATGAAAGGAGCCAACTCTTGTAGCGCCGGACACATGAGGAACCGACCCTTGCGAAACACCCGAGATATGAGTTGTTTGAACGATATTTTGTCGGCCAGGATTTTCAAAGTTAGGTCGATCGAAAGTTTCATTTGAGTTTAACGTCACCGAACCGCCATTAAGAATCAAGGATTCATTGAGAACTACCCCTGTCGCCGCTATAAGATCTAAGGATAATGCCCCCGAAGTGGAAGAAATGAGTTTGTTTATTGTAATACCGCCAGCGGCATTTAAGGTTAAAGTAGAATCTCCGCCAGAAGTTTTGATAATAGCCGATGAAAGAAGGATATTACCTTCTCCTTCCCCATTATTGTTGGATTGGATTTTGACGCTAGTTCCATTATTGAGAGCTGCGTTGATGATAGCGACGTCTACCTTATTGCCACCGGCTAATTTAGCGTTATCTAAACTGTCGACAATTTCAATATCATATGGGTCCAACAGCCATTGCCCCGGTTTGCCAAAAGGAGCCGAAACGTCCGCAGCTTGAGTTATCGCTAAAATTTGTTTTCCCGATGTTTCGACAAAACCTCCATCGCCGCCAAACATTCCTCCTCTAGCGTATATTTTCCCGAATGAATCTGTTCTTTCATCCGCCCATAGAATAACTCTACCGCCATTGCCGCTGTTGGTAGCGTCTGCATAGATATAAGAACTTGCGCCGAAATAAGTGCTTCTAGCGTTTAATACAGAACCTTTTCCTTGATAATCGCCGCCAACTAAGACTGTTCCTCCGCCGTTAAAGCCAGAAGCGAAGATCTTAGCTTTTTCTAAAATAACCTCGTCGCCAAGAACATGAACTGTACCGCCAGTTTGACCTGAATCAAGGCCAGATGCGTTTAGTTTTCCGGTTACTTTGGTGACCTCCGTTTAAAATTATTTTGCCGCGCTGCTTAACGGCTGTTTTTGCTTCGATAATTCCAGATACGTTAATGGCATGATCGACAATATTTTTTGCTGCATTAGTTTGCAGATATACTCGGCCTCCGTCGGCGTTAATTGTTCCTGATTGATCGATTAAAGACGATACCGATTTGCCGTTTTCATCATATACTTTTTCTAATACTTTACCTTCTACGCCTAGAGTTATTAAGTTATCGCCATAAAGATCTAAAGTGAATTGATTTGAAGATGCCAACCCAACACGCCCTAATCTTGCGTTAATGATCCCGGAGTTTTCTACTCCGGGAGCCACAAAAGCCAAAAGTCCTGCATTGGCTATATTAATTGTACCGCGATTGACAATCCTCGCTGATGGATTACCGGGAATAATGAAGTGAAACCGATTGGCAAGGAAATCTTCGTTACGAATGTCGCTAGTAGTTGCGACTAAACCATGCACGTCCACTTGAGAGTTTTGACCAAAGACGATCCCATTTGGGTTGATCAACATAAGTCGACCATTGGAAGAAAGTTTCCCAAATATATCGGAGCGTTGACCTCCGGTTACTCTATTTAAGCTAAGAGCTTCTGATGAGGGTAATTGAAAATGAGTGTGTTCGTCTCCCGCTATATTAAACGAATGCCAATCGATAATGGCTTTATCGGAAGATTGATTAACGTCTAATCGTTTCGAGTTAACTTGGTTTACTTGAACGTCGCCCGAGCGAATTTGACCGTTCTGCGGTAATGCAAAACTTATTGAAATGGATAAAAGAGAAATCGCAATTTGGTAGGAAAAGTTTATAAAGAATTTTGGGGAGATTAGCGATTTCATTTATTCAATTAGAAGTTGACCTAGTGAATTAGAATGATCAGGTGAAATCTATTTATTTATAAAAACTTATCTCCCTTAAAATGCAATTTTTGATCCAAAATTATCCAAATTAATAGCCCTTTAAATACATATACTTGTGATGCAGGTCACAAAATTTGATGAAGATGATGTACCTAAATTGTCAGTTGTTTATAAATAATAATACAGATGAGGTGAGACTTTTGGACCTCTTCGCTGGTTACTCTAAGGCCAATAGGGTTTTAATTTGGCCTTAAGGGGTAATCAACGGACCCGTTTAGAGGCTCCTATTGATAAATCATCATTTACCGAAATTCTAATATCAGAGGAAGTGATATTTGGAGGTGGATTTATATTAGGTTTTAGCTGTTTGGTTTTTGAGGAATGAATTGGCAGCGAGTCGTTGACGGAAATTTTAACGTCAATAGATCTTTCGCTTTGAGTTTCGGCTAATAGTTGGTTGTTATTTTTTGAATTTTTGTTTATAAGTTGATTTGTATTTGATCCCTTCACTTCGAAAGTCGGAGCTTTTTCGATTAAAGTAATTCGATTGTCATCTTTTTTGAATTCTTTTTTCGAAAATGGAATTTGTGTCTCAGAATTGTTGACGTCCCAGATTTCAACTTCATTGGTTAAATTTTCTGAATCTTCCGGTTTCTCAGGTTTGCCGCCAATTCCTTTTAAAACGATCACGCCACGTTTTTTGTACGCTGTTTTAGCTTCATTGATTGTTGATAGATTAACTTTCTTGTCTAAGATGCTATCTCCTAAATGGATGGACTTTACCTTTTTGGAAGATGGTTGAGACTTTGAAGCAGTTTTAGTTTCAAAGAAACTGGAGTTTTTTTGTTTTTCTGAAACTAGAGGATGATGATCCAAGGGTAACGCATTAGTTTGAGACGAAAAGATGAGGAAAAAGAATGAGTAGCAAAAAACTCTAAAGAAAAAAATCGGGTTTTTAAGTCGTCGTTTCATCGATATTCAGATAAACAGAATTAGAAAACAAACAAAATGGATCAGGTGTATCTATATCTATTAAATAATCTTAACCCAAAAAGGATAATTATCAAGAATATCTAAAAATACTGCTTTTATGAGTAATGTAAAGAGGAGAGTGCGGGAGGAGTTTAAAGGAGTTCTTATAACTCGTTTTCAGAGTTTTCATCTGAAGTTTCAGAAGAAGTTTGGTTGCTTCCTACCAAACGGTCGTACAAGGATCTCATTCTTTGTTCCAAGGGTTGTTCGGAGCTGCCCGAATTGGAATTAGAGTTTGAGGAAGTTTGATTTGTGTTTCTGCCGACTATACGGTTTCGGATTTCTGTCATTCGGTCGTCTAAGTTTTGATTACTTGGAGTTTCACTACCAGAGATCCTTGAAGTTAATGATGGGGATTGAGTTTCAGCGCGAGTTCCAATAGTTAGTTGATTATTGGTAGTGGCAATATTTGACGTAGAGTTACCAGAAATTCTGGCAGTCGTATTCTCGCTTGATGGGGTAATTGGGTTTGTATCTGGGTTTAAATTATTGCTGTTGTTAGCGGGATTGACTGTATTCCCAATAGCTGTTGAACTTCCAGAGATTCTTGCTCCAACTGAAGTTTCACTTCCAGAAATATTTGCATTGATACTAAGAGTTTCCCCACCCGAGATACGAGCATTTACAGAAGTTTGTCCGCCCGAAATATTTGCGGTAACGCTTGGTGTTTCACTTCCAGAGATTCTTGCTCCAACTGAAGTTTCACTGCTAGAAATGTTGGCGTTGACGCTCGGCGCTTCATCTCTAGATACACTTCCACTAGATGAGGGGCCTACAGGCCTTCCAATAGGGATTGAAGTCCCGCTACCAGAAATGTTTGCATTAAGGTTAGAAGGCTCGTCTCTAGAAATACCTTGTCCAGTCGATGGCGCAGGACTAGCTATATTATCGCCAGGCGTTGAACCTTCCGAACTTACAGGAATGTTAGTTGAGAAACCGGTATTTCGATTCGATGGAGTAAAATCCATTCCAACATCATCGAAAGTGTTTTGTGAGTTTACGCTACCATCAGAACCAACCATTATATTGGCCGCTCTCATGGTACCGCTAGGAGTTATTAAACCTGTCGCTATACCGTTTCCAATAGTTTGTACATTACTACTTCCAAGAGATCTTGTTCCTAAACCAAAAGGTTGGAAACTGGTTGTTGCAATTGACGAACTAAAAAATTGAGAAGCGGTTACTGTTTGAGAGAGTGATTGCAGGCCAAAATTCAAGGAACTAGTAACACTGCTATTAATGTTTATGTTGTCAAAAAGACCGCGCCCCAGGCTAGAATTATTAAGACTTGCTAGAACTATTCTATCTGCAAAAGATCCCTCTTCTTCTCCAGACTCAGAATTGAACGATGAAAAGCTAGAGCTTTCAAATGTTGTGTTTGTGGAGGTTGTAGTATCTATTAGTGAGAAGCTTTGGGAAAATACATTTGTAAATATCGGACTTATTGTTGGCGAAAAGTTGCCAATTGCTTGCGTTGGACTATTTCCTACATTAGTAGAAAAAAAAGTTACTGTGCTAGTGAATTCGGAACTTGCGCGAAAGGTACGATTTGTACTGACAATCTCAAGGCTTTGATTAAATGTCGTGGAAAAAATTTGATTCGCGATTACCGATGTCGAACTAAAATCTTGATCCGAAGGAATATCTAACGATCCAACGTTAAATTCAATCGGGTTTGAAAAAGTTCCAAACCCTCCTGAGGCATTCACCACTAAAGTTCCATTTGGAGCAAAAATATCTAATGATCCATCTATATCAGCATCGCGAATCCCACCAGAACCTGCGGTTAATCTAATAGCGCTACTATTTGAGATACTATTCGTTTTTAATAACCCTAAGGTTATTCCGTCAGAAAATTCTAATGAAATACTTCCTGAAACGGCATCAATCACTGAATTAGAACTCATATTCAGATCAGTACCATCCATTATAAGAGAGCCACCGCCATTTAAACTTTGATTGGTTAAAGTTACGCCGCCTAGGTTTTTCGCAGTTAATGTGGAATTACCGGTAAAATTGATTGTGGATCCAAAAGCGCTAAAAGCGCCATCGGTAGTAACATCTGTATTAAAGTTAATAGTATTTATTTTTTTGGTGGTCCCCAGTCTTAAAACATTACCGCCAAAATAAGAAGGATTATTTATAAAGTTTATACTTGAAGTTGAATTATCTTGCGAACCAAATATTCTAACGGATCCGCTGATATTATCTGTTTGGAAAGCTTGAACATTATCTATGTTAAATTCATAAACGCTCGCATCCATTCTAAAATCTAAACTCTTAGCGGTTATTCTATCTAATTCATAACCACTTATTGTTGCGTCTCCGGAAGCGTCTCCGATCCCGAAACTACCTGCAGCTACGCGACGAAATTGAAAATTCGAAGAAGTATTTATATTTCCTTGAATATCAAAGTCTGCGCCAAGAAAATTAGTTACACTATCGGAGGTAAATGTTTTACCACTTGCTAAACTAATTGTTCCACTGCCATCACTATCTGAATCGGCATTAAAAAAAATGGTTAAACAACAAGAATCGATTGTATTTGTCATATTACCGAGTATAGAAATTCCATCGGTAGCGTTCACAATTGAAAGTCCGCTAGAAAAGTTCGAATCGGCATTAAATATTGTTACGCTTGATGAGCCGACTGTAAAATTAGAAAACCCGGTTGTTCCTCCTACCACCTCATTGAAATTAATTATTCCTGTGCTTGCCGATAAAGAGAGGTCCTGAGCCCCATCTAAAGTTCCATTAAATGTGATATTTCCACCGCTGGTGGTTACCCCCACAGAGCTGGTAGATAAAGTGACCCCGTCTTGAAAAGTTGCATTTCCTCCAGATGTTGTTATAGACGACCCTGCTAACGTAATACCCGTGCCGTGGCCGGCTGATGCGTTTTCCGTATTTTGATTGCCGCTTAGATGAACCAGGCCGCTTGGAACGCCGGATACATGAACCTCGGCAGGTCTGGCTGCTCCGCACAAATGGCTGATTTGAACGATGTTTTGTCGACCCGGGTTTTCAAAATTAGTCCGACTAAATGTTTCGTTCGAATTGAGAGTGACTGAGCCTCCATTTAAAGTTAACGCTTTGTTTATGACAACGCCTGTCGCTGCCATAAGTTCCAAAGTTAACGCTCCAGTTGTGGCGGTAATTGTTTCGTTAATCGTGATACCGCCAGCGGCGTCCAAGGTTAAGGTTGCGTTGCCGCCGGAGGTTTTACTGATTGCAGAAGAAAGGAGGATATTGCCTTCCCCTGCTCCGTTATTATTGGATTGAATTTTAACGCTGGTGCCATTATTAAGAGCAGCATTGATGATGGCGACATCCACCTTGTTACCGCCTGTCAAAGCCGCATTGTCCAAACTATCAACGATCTCGATATCAAAAGGATCTAACAACCATTGTCCGGGTTTGCCAAAAGGAGCCGAAACATCCGCAGCTTGCGTTACCGCTAAGACTTGTTTTCCAGACGTTTCGACAAACCCGCCATCGCCGCCAAACACTCCGCCCCTAGCGTATATCTTTCCGAATGAATCGGTTCTTTCATCCGCCCATAAAATGATTTTGCCGCCATTGCCGCTGTTAGTAGCGTCTGCGTAGATATAAGAATTAACGTCGAAATAAGTGTTTCTAGCGTTTAATACAGAACCCTTTCCCTGGTAATCTCCGCCAACTAAAACTATACCGCCTCCATTAAAACCGGAAGCGAAGATTTTGGCTTTTTCTAAAATAACTTCGTCGCCTAAAACGTGAACGGTACCGCCCGTTTGACCGTTTTCCAAACCGGAGGCGTTTAATACCCCGGTTAACTTGACCCTATTTTCGCCTCCCCCATTTAAAATAATGTCCCCGCGTTTTTTCTCGGCTGTTTTTGCTTCAATGATTCCAGAAACGTTAATAGCGTGATCGACAATATTTTTGGCAGCATTGGTCTGAAGATATACACGACCGCCATCGGCGTTGATCGTTCCTGATTGATCGATTAAAGACGATACTGGTTTACCGTTTTCATCATAGACCTTATCCAGAACTTTACCTTCAACTCCTAGAGTGATTAGATTATCGCCATAAAGATCTAAAGTGAATTGATTTGAAGAAGCCAGTCCAACACGCCCTAACCTGGCGTTAATGATTCCGGAGTTTTCGACTCCTGGCGCAACAAAAGCCAATAAACCCGCATTGGCTATATTAATAGTTCCCCGGTTGACAATCCTGGCCGATGGATTGCCTGGAAGAGTGAAGTGAAACCGATTAGCGAGAAAATCTTCATTACGGATATCGTTTGTAGTTGCGACTAAGCCATGCACGTCGACTTGGGAGTTTTGTCCAAACACGACTCCGTTGGGGTTAATTAACATGAGTCGTCCATTGGAAGAAAGTTTTCCAAAGATATCGGAGCGCTGTCCTCCGGTGACTCTGTTTAAACTGAGTGCATCTGACGAGGGTAATTGGAAATGAGTGTGTTCGTCGTGAGCGATATTGAACGAATGCCAATCGATAATGGCTTTATCGGAAGATTGATTGACGTCTAATCGTTTCGAATTGATTTGATTTAGCTGAACGTCTCCCGAACGGATTTTGCCGTCCAGAGGCAATGCAAATGCCGTTGAAGAAGTTAAAATAAAAACGGCAATAAGACTAAAGCGTCTTAAGATAAATTTAGACGAACAAATTAGTTTAATCATAAAGTTTATTATTTTTTCTTCCAGTTATCCCTCAAGCAGCCTTAGAAAAGTTTTCCTTTAGGTATTTTCTATTTATTATCCAAAGCAAGACTTGGGCCATATTTTATTTGAAAATAAATCATTTGTTTTCAAATACTTATGATTTTTCGTTTAATCAATAAATTAATGATCCACCCTGTTTGTCTATTTTTTGCAAATCATGTACATAAAATGATCGTTTGAATTCAAGCGTTTAGACCTGAATTTTAGTTAAACCTTGAAACTACGCTAAAAAAGAACCTCGGATCCTTATTATCTTCCGAACCTATTCTTCTGGCTGTTGGCAGGTCTAATTCTGCATAACCTGAAATCATTTCATTAATATTAAATCTAATGCCCGAACCTATTGCGTCAAGACCTTCGCGAGCTTTTGTGTTATCGCCGGGATTTTTGTTCCAAACAGAGCCATAATCGTAAAATACATATATCTGATAATCCGGGTATTTTTCTTTTTGTTCTCGAAACCCATATTGCAATTCCAGTTTCAACGCCACGCCTTGTTCACCTGTTATTTCGGATGAATCGTAAGCTCGAACAAATTGTGAACCGCCTACGCCAAATTCCTGCGAGGACAACAGACTATCTAATGAGTATTGCCAACTCATAGCGCCTAAAAACGACAATCCGCCTTTTATATTTTGCAATCTTGTTAGCGTACCGGAAAATTTAGTGAAATCTGATTTGCCGTCGGCTCGAGATAAGTTCGCCGAACCGCTTTCGTTTGCGCTTAAAATGTTTAATCCCTGGCTAAAATCAATAGTCGCTAAATTGATTCCACGAAATCGATCTACAAAGTCATAGGAAGCTCCTAATGTAATAATACGCAAACTGTCATCAGCGGAAACGTTTCCTACAATATCGGTTTCAGAATCTTGCGCAGAAAACCCAAAGCTAAGGTTGAGATTTTTCTCCCTGGATCGAATAACAGGGTGAAATAGAGTTCCTGATATACTCAGACTGTCGCCTTCAATATCTAAAATTTCTAAATTTGATCCTGGTTGTGAAAAACTAGACGTCACCGATGTGACAAAACGCGTTCCTTCATATGAAACGGCGTCTTGATAAGTGAAATTGAAAAACTGTAATTCGCTTAATTGGGTTGTAAATATGGACTGAAAAGCAAACTGTCCCGTCTCCCTGATGGGAGAATAAAGATTTGCCCCCACGGACGCTTGAAATGGGCCGTTAAACCTATTTCCTCTATTATCCATTCCTAAATTAGCGTCCCAATGCTTTTTGCTTAGGATTACTTTTAGTTGGGATGCCCCTGGTTGTTCTGGAGACGGGGTAATTACCGTTTTTACTTCCATTCCTGGCAGGTCGCCTAATAGCAAAAGATAGCGTTCCATTACTTTAGCGTTCAACGGTCTGGACTTTAGAATTCGAAGATTTTTCGCTTATTTTTAAAATCGCCTTCTAAATTTATTTTATCAATATAACCTTCGACAATTTTGATTTTGGCGACGCCGTTTCGAATACTCTGGGCAGGCACATATGCGCGAGATAAGATATAACCGTCATTACGATATTTTGCGGTAATTTTGTCGGCTAATTTGTACAGCGTAAATAAAGATATCGTTCGTCTCCGATAATATTTCTCCAGCTTTTTGAATAGGGTGTTTCTATATATGGAATACCCCTCAAATTCGATTTTATATATGAAAAACCTAAATTTCATGAGGTCGTCCCGGGCGGCTTCGGCTTTATCAAGAGAAGTTTGAGGTTTTTGAAATTGTGATCTAGGGATTTGAGGAGTTTTAAAGCGTTTTCTAAAACGGTCGGGCTCAACAGTCTTAGGGACAACGGTTTGCGCCCAGGATTCTCCTATTATTCCTAAAAGGAAAACAGAGAAAAATAAAACAATTTTAAACCCGCCATTCATTTAATAAACCCGCTTAAATTGGTAAAGCACTTAATCGCCCAAAAATTAGATAAACTCAATAGGCCTTAACGGAACTTAACGGCGAGTTTGTTAAATAATTAAGTTTTATTTTGAATAACTCAAAAAGTCAGTTTTTTCAGTTTTAGAGTCCGAAATTTTGAGAATTTTGCTTTTTAAAGGAAAGATGAAAGATAAAATAGTTAAATAAATTGATTTGTTCTGTCCTTTTTAGTAGCAGTTTCACACGTTTTATTAACTCCCTGTATTCCAAACAAAGTTTGCGTGATATCCGTAAATGAACATCCAGGCTGTTATACCTAAACCTGCGAACATACATAAAACCCAGGCTTTTTTACTATTTTTATCCAGGTTTCTTTTAGTTTCATAAATAAAGGAGGAGTGAATAAGCATGCCCATAAAAAAAGAAATTATTAAATAGGACACGAATAGGACCATAAAAATGGTTGGCGTAATTTCCACAATAACAAAACCTGATTTTTGAGTAAGTAAAGTTCTAAATTAATTATAAATTAGTCAAAATTATAATATTTGTCAAATTTTAAATTATTTTTAAGTTTTATTCTAGATATTATTTAGACTAATTTTGATAAAATAGTGAAGTGGCTTTTTATAGCCTTTGTCTGGTTGGAGCTTTAAAATAGATTTTTAATTCTAGGTTTCAGACAATAAATTTCTTGATTATTGAAATCAAAACCTATTTATTACTATTAGTTAACTCTATTAAGAGGAGGGTATTATGAGTTTTTTTAAGAGCAAGACAGTCGTTTTAGGAATTTCAATATTTTTTTTATTAGCCCTTCAATCGAATGCTTTTGCCAATCAGGTTTCTAAGGAAGATGTATTACAAGTTGGCAAACCTTTGCCAGACGCGCTACTTTCCAGATATGAAAAGTCTGACATACATTTAAATAGCTTAAAGGGAAAAGTTAAGATAATTAGCGTAGTTCCTCAATTAAACACGCCAACCTGCGATGAGCAAACCCATAGGTTTAGCGAGACTAATGGAGGGCTTGATAAGCATTTGGATATTTTGACAATAAGCACTAATTCCGCAGAAGGCCAATATAAGTTTGCCCAAAAAGCAAAAATTGGAAACCTCATTTTTTTATCCGACGCTCCGAATTATGATTTCGGCAAAAAAACCGGTTTGTTAAGGTCGAGTTTTAATTATTTAAAGAGGACTGTTTTAATCGCGGACAAAGATAATATTATCCGTTATGTTGATTTTGTTCCTGGGGGAGGACTACCAAATATAGAAAGAGCTCTTAAAGAAGCAAAAAAGGTTTTAGATGAAAGCTAAAAGCCAAATCGCTCCTACCGTAAATTAGGGTCCTCTATATCGTTTTGGGCTTCATTATCTAATTCATAGTTATATTAGCTATTTTTTTGCAACCTATAAGTCGTGGGTTTGAAACGTCTTGACTTTATTTTCCCCCTATGATATTTCTCTCCCCTGGTATGCATAATTGAAAAAAATATATCCCTATTTCAGAGGTTTCTGTTCTTCTCTGAGATGTTTCATATTATTAAGGTAACTAGAGGTATTCCGTCGATGGATAGGTCAATCAACCAACCCCAAACGACTTCCTTATTGAAGGTATTGTCGGCCTTTTTGTTTACATTTTTTCTAGTTTTCTTCAATTTTTCGACGGTTACGTCAATTTTTGATTTAGAAAACTCAAGTTTTGGTCCTCAATTGGTATACGCCGAAGATGAAGAGGAATTTGAGGAAGAAGAAGGTTCTGAATCTGAAGAGGAAGGAGCTGAAGAAGGCGAAGAAGGCGAAGCTGAGGAAGATGATAAGGCCTATTTATACGATATTGGTCCAGCCAAAGATCATAAATTAGAAGATTTCGTTTTCCCTTGGGTAGGAAACCGTAAAGCTACTTGGATCGGAGCGCAACTTCACATTTTATTTGCTTCTTTTATTCTTGGTTGTCCGATGTTTGTTGTCATTATGGAGGTTATGGGAGCCAGAAGAACTAAAGGGGTAAGGCAAGCCATCGTTTTTTCTAACCTCTTTTTAGGTGTGCTAATTGGGGTTGTGATAGGGATCACCATAGAAGTTATATTAAAAGTCCATCATGGAGTTTTATATGGACTTTGGGCCTGCGCATTTGGTTCGCTCATAGTAAGTTTCTTAAATTATTTTCATAAATTATTAGACGTTAAAGCGTCTGGTTTTGTAGGCGCTGCCACTGGCGGCGTTTTTGCGATTCTACTGACCGGTTTTCATGGTCCTGGCGGGGCTATCCTTGCTGTTGTTTCCGGCTTGGTTGGCGGAGTCATGTCAAACATGATCATGTTTGCGCAGTCCGATTTCAAATTCGAACGATTGGCTCATGAAATAACGAAAGTAATAGGAATTTGCTACAGCTTTACAGCGCTGACTGGCGGGTTATTCCTTTTTATCATGTTAGTTGCTTATGCAGACTTTACCACCTATTTGGTTGCAAATTTTCCCGTTCTTTTCATGATCGCCTACCCTACTTTGTTCATTCTTGAAACTATCTTAATGTATATCTATGTTTATTCATGGGATCCATTAAATAGTTCCAATAAAAAGGGGCGGCACATTGTTGTCGGAGTTTTCTTAAATATTTTAGGTCTAACTCTGTTATGCGCTTTGGACGGTCCAGCAACATTTATGCAAACGCCTCCAAAACCCATTGCCGATATCCCGGCTATGGGAGAATGGGCCAAAATTGCGACGGCAACCTGGATGCCGCTTAATTATCACAGGTTAGTTGGAAACGGTACCTTTGGCGGTTATATGGTGGGAATTATTGGCGCGTATATGTACCTATGGTCTACCACAAAAGAAGACAAAGAGTATTACGACTGGGTTGGCTATATAGGAAACCTCATCGGCGTTGCTATCATGATCCCATTGCCTGCTATGGGTTACATCTTTGTTTATGAAATTTACCAATACGACGCTTCAATCGGCATGTACATTATGTCCGATAGAGAGTCTATGTTTATGTTGGTTCAAGGGTTGCTTGTTGGCACCATGTTTAGCGCAAGTAATCTATATATGTGGGTCAGTATGAAGCGTATTGATAATGCGCAAAGGTTTTTTCCTTTTATGAAAATTGGTTTTATTTTGATGATATTGGCAGCGACTATTTGGTTTACGCCTAGAAGATTCTTTGCAACCATGCTGCCTGAACCCGGAATGAATCCAGATATGGTGTTACCGGATAATCTTGCTTTCTTAGCTTTAATGATTTCCAAAAACACAGCCGCTTTTGCACTAGTAACTATCACTTTCATCAATTACGTTTTTTACACAATCGCCACCAAAACAGGCAAAGTTCATTATGGAAAGATCAATCCTCTTGGAGTTTATGTCCTAATTTTCTTAGGATTTGCTGATATTTGGTTGATGAGTTGGATGGGAACAATTCGCGAATTATCTCGAATGAATTTTCATGTCTACCGAGTATTTAAAGATGTAACACCTGAAAAATTTGCTCCAATGCTTGCCGATGCGGGTATGAACGTCACCCAGATCGTTTGGACATTTTTCATAATTATGACAGCCGTTATTTGGATTGGAATTAAATATCCTAAAACGGCGAAGAAGAAAAAAGTGGCCGCAGC
Source organism: uncultured Nitrospinota bacterium (assembly GCA_964344185.1). Classification (GTDB taxonomy): domain Bacteria; phylum Nitrospinota; class Nitrospinia; order Nitrospinales; family JAJDAT01; genus JAJDAT01. The sequence goes on along the minus strand of CAYFMN010000001.1, from coordinate 38,929 downwards.
CGCTTCTGCGCCTCAAATGGCTGAGTAATTCTTTAGGGAGTAACCGATGTCAGAACTACCAGAAAAAACTTTTTTTCAAAATATTAAGCTCAAAATACCTATTTGGGTCGTTGCCGCTATTTTAATTTGGTTTGGAGCGGGAAAGGCAGGTTTTCCGATTTGGTGGCAAATAGAGTTCGTTGTCTTTTCTTTTTATGCGTTGCTGTTTTTTATCCTTTTAGATTTACCGGCGCTAAAGCCAGAAAAAGGACAAGGGTCCGCGACTCTTCGATTGTTTGTGACTTATGGATTTGCTTCGGTTTTATTTATAGGTATCACCGCAAACCTTCCTCAGTTTAATCCCGAGGTTGAATTAGAGAAACTTAACAAGCCGCCGGTGAATTTGGCTAGTTTAGCCGGTCCTGAAGTAATCGCCGCAGGACGGGAAGTATTTGAAGAAAATAAATGCTTTAACTGTCATAAAGTATTCTGGGAAGGCAATTCTGATCGCGGCCCTAATCTTGGAACAAAACAAATTGGCCTATATTCTGAAGATTATATTAAAGAGCAAATTTTGGAGCCGCGCAAAAAACAATCTCCAGGTTTTGACGATCCTAAATCTAAAAAAGCAATGCCGACCTATTATGGCGAAGATTTAGACGACGACCAAATGGCTGCATTGGTGGCTTATTTAAAAACTCTCAGAGATCCTGAACATGCTCCAGTCGAAGGTAAGTTTGGAGCTCAATGGACTTGGTGGGATGATCAAGATATTGTTAAAGAAGGTAAAGTTATTTTTGAAGGTTTAGACCCCAATACCGAAGGCTTGAACTGTGCCGTATGCCATGGTAAAGAGGGAATTCCTTTAATGTCCGGGGCTCTTGATTTTAGAGATGGTAACAAAATGGATACCGAAAAGATGCCTGATCGCCTAGATGGAGTACCTCAGAAAGACTGGCCTGACGCTTTAGTTTATAAGAGAGTTACTCGTGGTGTCGATGGAACTCCAATGGCGCCTTGGGGGATGGTGTATGGACATCTTTATTTATGGAAAGCGGAGGCTTATGCAAAAACTTTTCATAATCCATTGCCTCCTGAAGGAAGAGCTCAAAAATATCCTATTCCACCAATTCCAACTAAAGAAGATATTGCACGTTGGGAAAAGGATGGATTATTTTTAGATCCATTATTGTAAAGAGAAATTATTTTCAAGCCGGTACCTTTTAGGTACCGGCTTTTTTATTTTTATAAAAAAATAATTTGTTAAAAAAATTCTTTAATTTATAATTTTTAACTGATTTAACTTTTTGAATAAGAAAGCATTGCCTACTTTAAAAGCAAAGGCGGGTATTTGATTATGGCTAAAGTAAATAAAATTGATAAATTGATAGAAGAAAACATGTCCGAAGATAAAACAATATTATCTTTGAAAGATAAATATATCGGGTTGCGAGGAACAATGGAGCTTGCAACTAAACCCGTTTTATCGACGGTAAAAATACTGCTTTATAGCGGTAACCAATGCGGCGACGAGGGGGCGGAGGCGTTTGCCGATTCTCCTTATTTGGGGAATTTGGAAACGTTAAATATTAATCATAATGAAATTGGCGATGATGGAGCCATTGCTTTAGCAAATTCCAAGAGCCTACCAAAGCTTTCGTCTTTATCAATGTTTGGCAATGTTGTAGGCGATATAGGAGCCAAAGCCTTTGCTGATTCCCCGGAAAGTAAAAAGTACATTAAGCTTGATCTTTATAAAAACCAATTTGGTAAAGTAGGAATCCGCGCTCTCAATGAATCCCCTAATTTGAAGAATTGTGAGGAATTAGAGTATTACACCGAGTAGTTTTTGAGTTGATCTTTAATTATTATTTTCCCATTCATCGTTAGTCATCGTTTTAATTTGGAGAGCATGAATTAATTTGGGAGTTGTAGCCGTACCTGAAATTTGATCTTCCAGAGCGGAATAAACCATTCTCCGCTGGTCTATTAGGTTAACGTCTTTAAATTGGTCGCTGACTACTGTTACCGCGTAATGTCCTCCCCCTCCAGCGGCTTTATGTCCTCTATGAGCGGCGCTTTCATCAATAATACCGACGTGTATTGCCTGTAGTTTTTCTTTTAAGATGGTTACAATTATTTCCGTATCTGACATGAGTCTTTCCTTCTATTAACAAATTGTTTTGGATTTTATTACCTTAAACCAATATCGGGTAAGTCGAAAAAGTTTTTTAGGTTTTTACCATATTTTGAGTGAACCTCGTTTTCGTCAAGGTTAACCAATGGGTGTTTACATTTTGCGCAAACAGGAAGTTTATTTGAATCGTACGCTTTAATACGGTTCTTTACCTTGCACTTCTCACAAGTTATAATAATAAATTCACTTTCTGTCATAACATACAATTAAGTTAGATTTAAATATTATGATATTTTACCAGTTTGATTCCAACCAACCAATGCCTCTAAAAACTAAACTCGGCTTAATATTCGGTATTGTCACAGGCCTAGCTATATTGGCTATATTTGCTTTTACTTTTTTCTTAATTGCTCTGGCTGGTGGAGTTATCTTATTTGTTTTAAATTTTTTTCGACCTAAACGAAATGAGGTATTTGATATTTCCAGCGAATACCCAAACAAGCCTTATAAAAACAATTCAGATAAGGATGTTATAGATATTTAGGCCAAAATTAAAACGGATCTCCTTTCTATTATTTTGCCCCGACAATTAGAGTCCCCAAGAACCTTTTATCGACGCCCTTTTCTTCAACGATATTATTGGGCAAGTTCCATAGGCCAAAACAATCAATTGTAACTTTTATTGTGCTTTTAGGATTGGTTTGCAGTTTGAATTCCACTTTTAAGTTCTTTGTAATTCGTTCTCCAGAACGGCGTGTTATTAGCTCAGCAGGCGATGTACCGTCTGAGTTTGATTTGATTAAATCTGTAATAGGTTTACCTTTAATATCTGAGATCCTATAACCCAATAACTTTGAAAACGATGGGTTAATTGAATCAATATTCCCCTTAGGGTCTAATCTAATAACAATTTCAGAAATGGTTTCAATAATATTTTTATATTGAAATTGGCTTTCGACAAGTTCGTCGTTTAATATTTGTAGTTTTTTGATAAGTCGGTTTTTTTCGCGTATTAATAGTTGACCTTTTAAATGATTTTTAACCCTTGTTAGTACCTCTTTACGGTTAAAAGGTTTAAATACGTAGTCGGAACCTCCTACCGAGAAACCTTCCATAATATCTTTGTCATCAGTTTTAGCGCTTAAGAATACAACAGGAATATCTTTAATTTTTTCATTTTGCTTTATTTTTCGGCAAGTTTCAAAACCATCAATACCAGGCATCATTACATCTAATAAAATTAAGTCTGGAGGATTTTCGCACGCCAACTTAAATGCGAGTTCTCCATTTGTGGCGAATGAGATATTAAGCCCATTGTTTTCCAAGGTTTTCCTTAAAATATCAATGTTCGCGGGAGTGTCGTCTACTAACAGCACGCTCATATTCTCAAGGGATAATTCGGATTCTGTGTACATAATGGTTGGTTTTATTATGAAAAGCTTTTTTAGAGAATTTTAACTTTTTATCTTATTTTCGTATATATTCGCTTTTAATGATGTTAATTATAATTTTTTAAAAACATGGGTCGGTCTCCCCAGAAAAAGCTCGGCGGCTTCCATCAATGTCTCAGAAAGCGTTGGATGAGGATGAATTGCTCCGGCCATATCCTGTGCTGTCATACCCATTTCAATGGCTAAGACTCCTTCTGCAATGAGCTCGCCAGCTCCCGCTCCTACCATACCAACTCCTAAAATTTTATCTGTTTTAGGTTCTACAATAAGCTTTGTGATTCCATCGTTTCTATCTAATGTAGACGCTCTTCCTGAGGCTCCCCAAGGAAAACTAGCCGTTACCACTTCTTTGCCTGTTGCTTTTGCTTCAGTTTCGGAAAACCCAGCCCATGCTATTTCCGGATCGGTAAAAACTACGGCAGGAACAGCTCTGTTATCAAATTCAGAAGGTTCTCCAGCCAACACTTCCACTGCAACTTTGGCCTCACGCGACGCTTTATGAGCAAGCATTGCGCCGCCAATAACATCGCCAATGGCGAATATTGAGGGATCGCCTGTTTTTTGAAATTTATCTGCTTGTACAAAGCCGTCGGCATCTACTTCGACTTTAGTGTTTTCTAACCCTAAACCAGAGCTATTGGGTTTGCGCCCCACGGATACCAGAACCCGATTAAAATTTTGTTTTTGAGGTTTTACATTTCCTTCTAAAACAACTTCAACCTGATTGTCTAAAACTTTTAAGGACGCAACTTTTGTACTTATATAAATATTTTCAAAATTTTTTCGTAACTTTAAAAAAAGAGGTCGAACAAGGTCTGGGTCAACGCCAGGCAATAACCCATCCATCATTTCAACAATCGTAACTTTAGAACCTAGAGCAGAATAGAAAGTCCCCATTTCCAGGCCGATATAGCCTCCTCCAATAATCAGGAGCCGTTCGGGTATATTTTGAATATCTAATGCAGAAGTGGAATCCATTAAAAGGGGACTTTTAGTTTCAAAGCCTTCAGGCATCATTGGACTTGACCCAGAGGCCAAAATGGAATAATCAAATTCTATGATTTCATCGTTGTCTACAATAACTGATTGAGAATCTCTGTATACCGCCTTTCCAGTTACATGCCTGATCCCTCTTTTTTTTGTCAATGTGGTTAAACCGCCAGCCATTTTGCCAATAACCTGGTTTTTCCAATTACGGAGTTTATCTAAGTGTATAATTGGCTCGGGGAACTCTATTCCCCATTCTTTTGCTTGTTTTGTTTCTGAAATAAGTTTGGCTACATGGAGTAAGGCTTTGGAGGGAATACAACCTCTATGTAAACAAACGCCGCCCGGTTTGGGATTTGCGTCCACCAAGGTTACTTTCATTCCCAAGTCTGCCGCTAAAAAAGCGGCTGTATATCCACCTGGGCCGCCTCCTACAATTAAGATGTTTTTTTCACTCATAATTCCAAACTTTAGTAATCGTGTTATTAGAAAGGTTATTATAACGTCTTGTTTTTTAAATGTAATAGATTTCAACGGTTTTATTTATGCCGTCTTCGACTCAGCTGTTCCCATTGTTTAGGCTTACCTTTTTCTTTAATTTGGGGAAGAATATACTGAAATAATCTTTTTGCGTCATCTTTAGAAACGTATTCCCCTTTCAGCGTGGAAATATATTTGTTTTCTAATTCCAGAAAAGGAAGTAATTGTTTGCCGACTTTTTTAACAATTTGAAGATTGCTTAAATCAGAAGCTTTGCCTGGAGCTGAAAATATGTTTTTTTTAACTGGTTTTTCCAGTTTTTCTTTTAAAATTTCTGGAGGATTTTTAGGGAAATATTTTTTTGGTTTTGAACGCAAGAAATAACCTATTGCAAATCCGCCTTGTGTTTCTGATTCTTCTTTTAAGATGTCAAGAAAAACGTCTGGAGACAGGTCTTCGTCTAAGGCAGCGTTTGGTTTTTTTGAAACGAAATAATTATCAGGAGGAGAGAATGACAAAACTCGAAGATCGGTTAAATACCGAATAAAGCTTTTAGTCAGGCCTATATCTGCTCCTTCAAACAAAATCCAGTTTTGTAGCCAAGCAGATAAGCTCGACAAAGGAATTAACCGAGGATTCATTTTACCTCTTTGATAATCGTTTACGATATCCCCGCTTCCAACTTTCAGATATAAAACCTAAAGAGAGCGCTGTTTCAATTCGTTCATAATTTCTTTTTTCTTTGCGAAACATTAAGTCGTTGGCTTCAGCAATTGTTATTTCCTGATCGCCTTTTTCTAAAAGCTTAAGAGGCGTTTTAGGTTTTACTATGCCGTCGGTTAATACCCGGAAATAAAACCCTGTATAACCTGTTTTTTGAAATTTACAGGCCATATCTTTTTTATCGAACATTTTATTTAACTTATGACAAGGTTCTCGGGGTAAAGAGACTTGAACTTTTGCGTCTCCAAAAGAAAATATGTCGCCAAGGCAAATCTCTTTTTCATCTAGTCCTGAAACAGTTAAGTTTTCTCCAAACGCGCCGGGAGTAAGTTTTTTGGAGGTCTCTTTTTCCCAAAACTTATAATGGTCAAAAGAATAAACGCAAACAGCTTTATCTTCTCCGCCATGGAACCTCTTATCCGCAGAGTCGTCGCCCTCAAACCCCAGTTTACCCAGGTTTATAGGGCCAGAAATGGACTTTTTTAGAATTCCCGAGTACATGGTTTTAGAATCTCCATATGGGACTTTTTGAGGAAGCCCAATATTTATGTACTCGACTTTGATCATGATTCTTATGGGATAAGAGTTGAAATTTTTATTTATGGGTTTTATTCAGCGCTATCAGGGAGTCCATAAGTATAAAAATACAGGATTAAAATCCATTGAGGGAGATAGCTTCATGTTAAATAGGTTAATATTGGCAGTTTTATTTAATGAAGAATAAATATTGTTTTTATAACTTCCGGGTCTAAAGTAGGTTATGACGCTAATCGTTTCTAAACTTAAATCTCTTTTGACCAAATTTAAAGCGTCGTCTAAATACCCGATTTCGTCAACAAGTCTATTTTTTATTGACTTTTGAGAGTCAAATATCCTTCCATCCGCAAATTGTTTGACCTGATTAATTGTTAATTGAGGGCGATTTTCCGCAATGATTTCAATAAACCTTTGATGAAAACCATCAATCGTTTCTTGAAATAGTCGCCGTTCTTCATCTGTAAAAGGACGCCAGGGAGCCATGAAGTCTTTTTTGTCAACAGACTTTACAACATCAACGCCAACGCCTAACTTTTCCATCAAGCCGTTAAGGGTTGGTTTAAGAGCTATAACGCCAATGCTTCCAGTAATAGACGTCGGATGAGCGATTAATTTATCCGCTGCCATAGCGACATAGTAACCGCCAGATGCGGCAAGATCCATAACTACGGCATAAACTTTTATTTTATTTCTTTTCTTAAACTCTTTTAGTTCATGATAAATAATATCGCTTGCCGTAACGGTCCCGCCGGGGCTGTTAATCCGTAATATTATGGCTTTAATATCCTTATCTTCCTCGGCTTTTTCTAAAGTTTCCCGGATCTTCGCGGGCATTCCCGCCTCAACTACTGTGCCAAGAGGAGACCGGTTAGAGCCATTTGAAATTGTTCCTTGAATATCAATCAATAAGATTTTATTTGATCCCTCTCCATAGATTTCTTTTTCTTTTAACGGAGAAATCGTTGGCGTTAAGTTGACATTAAATAATGTGCAACCGGATAAATTAACCGCAAAATAAAAACTAAAGATAAGAACTCTAAATACTTTTGAATATAAAAAACGAACCGCGATAAATAAATTCATTTACTAAAACCAATCCATTAAAGGCTGGATTTCTTGAAGTCTTTCTTCCGACTCTGGCGCTAATTTGAGCAATCCGATTAAACGATCTTTATTTTTTCCCAGCACTTCTTGGTTTCTATTTTCTTTTGATAGAACTGCATAGTTTACCAAGGACTGGATTGTTAAAATTACGTTTTTTAATCCTCCTTTGTCGTAATATTTGGCGCAAAGTTTTATGGTATTTTGAATGCCATCGGATACAGGTTTAAAATCGTTCGACATTTCTTGAAATATTACGTTTATTTCTTGTAAGGGGTTAATTAATCTTAATTCAATAAGAGTTTGTTCCTCAATGCCATAGAACTTAACCAGTTCAACGGGTTCTATCTTTTTTGAACCTTCTAATTCTGAATTTATTTTTTCAAATAATTCTTGAATCTTGTTTTCAGCGTTAGTTTTAACGCCAATTTCCGTTTCTTTTATTTTTTGATCAAACCGTTCCAACTCACCCATCTTCTGGTAATTTACTCTGCATTCATCGCTGATTTGTTTTAGGATCGAATCGATTTCGCTATTAAGATCTGAAATTAAAAAACGTTTTCTTTCTTCTGTCATGGGTTTTAAATATTTTAACCGAACGGTCTTTTCATCCCTTAACCATATTTTTAAAATATCTTTTAACAACCTTTCAAAGGTTTCGTAAATTTTTTCTAATCTTTCAATTGATACTCTTTGGTTTTGAGTTGTAAATCGAACATTTAAATTTCGCCTTTTAGCCGAGCTTTTTGCTATACAAGTGGCTAATTGCTGTTTGTTCATTAAGTCAATAGTTTGTTCAATATCTTCCATAATTTTTTCTAAAAAGTTTAACGTTTTATTTGATAAAACCTAATAACCGCTTAACTATTTTTTAGTAGAAACAGCGGTTTTTGCGCACCGACAGCCGATTCCGTAAAAATCCTGACCATCGTTATATCCGTATCTCGCTTTAGATCGTAAATAGCCTGGCAAACTATTCCAGGCTCCACCTCTAATGACTCGATATTTACCTTTTTGGGGTCCTTTAGGGTTTGAATTAGGGCTTTTGGAATAATAATTCTTGTCATACCAATCAAAGACCCATTCTGCGATATTCCCGGCCATTTCGAACACGCCTTCGGGAGTTTTCCCCAGTTTATAGGAGCCGACAGGCTGAAGAACCTCTCCTTTCATAATGAAACAACATTTATTAAAGTTTGCTCTTTCCATTGTTGGAGCTTGATTGCCCCAAGGGTAACGTCTTTCCTTTAATCCTGTTGCGGCACGCTCCCATTCCGCTTCTGTCGGTAATCTTTTTCCACGCCATTGACAATATTTTTGACATCGTTTCCAAGAAAGCCCAATGACTGGAGAGTCTTCTAAACTAGGCCTTACTTTTTTACCATACCAACCAGTTATAGGAGGATGCTCTTTGGGAAAATTTTCTAAAAATTCTTCAAATTCCTTTCCTGTTGTTTCATATTTATCTAAATAAAACCCATCTAAAAAGACTTTATGTCTAGGTTTTTCGTCTTTCCGTCCCTCATCTTCTTTACTTCCCATCCAGAATTCACCTGGAGGGAAATAAATAGATTCTCCTTTTGCGGCAAAGACTGAAACAGGGTTAATTAAAAAAAAATAAATGCCCAAGCTTATTGAAATTGCTTTAAAGTATCTTGTAAATAAAACGTTATTTTTCAAAAGTCGCTTGACCAAACAAAACATTGAGTATTAAAAAAAAGGCTTTTATTATACCGGAAGTAGCAAACTTTAAGAAGTTTTTAACACTCATTCCTCCTGATCAATATCTTGATAAAATTTTTTAATTCAATCGATGATTTAATAGCGAAAATCGAAAGTTTTCTGATTGTTTGTACGCTTTCGATAATGATTTTTCTATCCTTGACGCAAGTAGTTTTACGAAATATTTTTGAGCAAGGGTTACCCTGGGCAGATCTTTTATTGAGGCAATTGGTTCTTTGGGTCGCTTTTTTAGGAGCTTCCTTGGCGACTAGAAACGATAAACATCTATCTATTGATTTTTTAAAATACTTTTTACCTTCCCATTGGAATAAAAGGGTTATTTTTATTCCTTTAATCGCATCGGCAATAATATCGACATATCTTTCCTATTACGCCTGGGTATTTGTTCAATATGAAAAAGAAGGCGGGGCTATTCTTTATGCAAATATTCCCATTTGGGTTTTTCAGGTTATTTTACCTATTTCATTTGCAATGATTGCATTTCGCTTTTTCTTAAAAGCTATAATGGCTCTACATAATAGCTTTTATTTGTCGTCTCAAGGAAAAAGTAAGGAAAGGAATTACTAAACCTCTATGATATTAACGGTTCTAATTTTAGGGTTAGCCTTTTTGGGAACCCCTTTATTTGCCGTTATCGGTTTGGCTGGGATAATATCATTTCACAACGCTGATATTGACGGTTCCGCGATCTTTATTGAATTGTACCGTATTGCAAGCAACCCTACCCTATTAGCAATACCTCTTTTTACTTTTGCAGGATTTGTTTTAGCTGAAGGAAATACTCCTCAGAGACTCAATAGACTTTCACAAGCTCTTTTTGGCGGTTTTCGTGGCGGTGTTCCCTTGGCTGTTTTGCTAATTTGCGCTTTATTTTCTTCGTTTACAGGCGCGTCTGGCGTAACCATTATTGCTCTAGGCGGTCTGCTATTCCCTTTATTAATAAAGGAAACGGGTTCAAAAAATTTTTCATTAGGCTTAATTACCACTTCAGGTAGTTTAGGATTATTATTCCCGCCTTCTTTACCGTTAATATTATATGGGCTGATTGCTCAAGTGAGCGTAGACAGACTATTCCTTGCAGGAATTGTTCCCGGTTTCTTAGCCATTATTGCTGTTTATTTTTATTCATATGCAAAAGGAGAAACAAAACCTCACAATAGTTTGGATGTAGGTGAAATTCTCAGGGCTTTAAAGGGGGCAGGATGGGAAATTCCATTACCTTTTATAATCATGGGAGGAATCTATTCTGGTTTTGTCACCGTCACGGAAGCGGCGACATTAACCGCCTCGTATACATTATTTATTCAGACCATAATTAATAAAGAAATACGTCTAGTTAACGACACGCCAAGATTAATTCGTGAAAGTATGATCTTAACAGGAGCGATATTAATCATTCTTGGAACTGCATTGGGATTTACAAGCTATCTAGTTGACGAGCAAATTCCTATGCAAATTTTGAATTATATGAAAACTTATATCCAAGATAAGTGGACCTTTTTATTAATATTGAATATTTTTTTGTTAATTGTTGGCTGCATGATGGATATCTTTTCAGCTATTGTTGTGGTTGTTCCTTTGATTATTCCGATAGCAAAAAGTTTTGATATTAATATGATCCATCTTGGAATTATTTTTTTAATGAATTTAGAGATTGGGTATTCAACTCCCCCAGTGGGTTTAAATCTTTTTATTTCAAGTTCAAGGTTTGAAGAACCTGTGACAAAGCTTTACGCGTCGATTTGGCCGTTTTTAGGTATACATTTTTGCATTTTAATGCTTGTGACCTTTATTCCACAAATAAGCTTATTTTTAACTAATATTTTTTAAGGAAACCTCTAAAAATTGAGATTTGCCAAGAGTCTAGCCCTTACATTCAAGGGCTAGGCGATAGCAAACCAGAAAAAATACTAATTATTATAGGTCTTCTTAAATTGATGCAGTTGGTTTAGCCGGGGTATCGGTTATCGATATTTTACTTTCATCATTAAATCAATATTTACCTCAAATTTTAGCCTTAATTTGGGCGTTTGTATTTATCGCCGTAATAGTTCTTTCTTATTTAGCGTTAAAAGCTAAAACAATGGAGCCTAAACTTTCTTTTGAAAGGTTTAAATCTTTCAAAAAAGTAAGACAAGGTGGGAAAAAAAGATCCGACTGGACAAGCGATTTGAGGACGGAGCATTACGAGGATTATTACAAAGCATTTAAAGGTCTATTTTTGGTTCATACATACGAAAAACCAAAGGGGGATAGCAAACATTACAATATTTTTATTTATATCTCTGGAGATGAGTCTAAATACATTAACCAAATAGCGCGAGCTGAATTTATGTTTGGTCCCTCTTGGAATAACCATATCTATCCAGTGACAAATCAAGGGGGCGTTATAGGTATTTCAACAACGGCTTCAAAACCATTTCTATGTACTTGTTGCGTTGTTCTAAGGGATGGAAGAAGACTTTTTATGGATAGATATATAGATTTTGAAGTTGGAAAATTCTTTTAGAGTACGCCTTACAAAACTTTTCTTCTTTTTATTACGTCTTTGAAATTAAATCAAAAATTTATAGCTGCCTTATTTTTTTTTCTATTAACCCTTCTATCTGTAGCTGCTGGAATTTCAGATTTTGGTATTACTTGGGATGAGCCAGAAGGTTACTTTAGGGGAAGTATAAAAGTTGTCGAATGGTTTGAAGAAATAGGCGATCATCTTAAAAAAGGAAACTGGAAAGTTTTATTTGATAACGAATTAAAACAAAAATATTGGCCTCCCTCTACTGAAGACTCTCAAAATCAAGTTTTATTTAATAATCACCCACCCATTGCCCGTTATCTTCCTGCCTTAAGCTGGTATATATTTCATGATTTTTTTGGAGATATTTTTTCTCTGCGATTGTCTTCTGCATTTTTATTTTCCTTAGTAGTTTCAAGTTTATTTTGGGTTATGTCGTCTGAATTTGGGTTTGCCGCAGGAGCTTTTAGCGCAATTTCCTTAATTACCATGCCTAGAGTATTTGGACACGCTCATGTGGCAGCTACAGATATACCTATGATGGCTTTTTGGTGGTTTTGCATCTTATCCTTTTATAAAGCTTTAAATAACGAAAAATGGAAATATGTTTTTGCATTAATTTTAGGTTTAGCTTGGGTTGTTAAGTTTACAGGATTATTAATTCCTGTTGGTTTAATTCTTTACGCAATAACTTCCAAAGATAAAAGAATAAAAAATCTAATAAAACCTGCATTGTTAATAAGCCCTTTAGTAATGTGGGTATTTAATCCAACTTTATGGGGAGATCCTTTAGGTATATTTTATGAAAGTTTTATAAAAGGATCTTTATTTCGTGGAAACTTTGTTCCGGTCCCGGTCTATTATTTGGGAGAAACTTATTCTTTCGATCTGCCCTGGCATCACTCATTAGTGTTAACAGCAGTTACGACGCCTGTTGCAACATTTATTTTATCAATATTTGGAATTTTAATTAGCGCTAAAAACCTGACTCAAACAAAATTAACCTCTTTATTTTTATGGCAGCTCATATGGTATTACTTTGTTATGACGCTACCGTTTACTCCTAATCATGATGGAGTTCGTTTGTTCTTACCAATTTTTCCTTTTATCGCTTGTTTTGCAGGAGTAGGTTTTAAAAAGCTTTGCTTTTGGTTTCATGAAAAGATTAAACGACAGGGATTTAAATATATTACTTATCCTTTCATCAAGATGAGTTTAGGTGTGGTTTTAATGTTTCCTTGTTCGTTTAATTTAATCGCAACTCATCCGTATTATTTAGAATGGTTTAACGCGTTGGCGGGGGGAGTATCAGGAGCTCATCGATTAGGTTTTGAGACTACTTTTTGGCTTGATAGCGTATCTAAAGAAGTAAGGAAAGATCTTAACTTGTTGCCAAATAATTCTAATATCAACGTATATCCTAATCTATATAATTATTTTCGGTATTTGCAAACAATTGGTTTATTAAAAAAAGAATTGAATTTTAAAGAAGGCCCGGCTAATTTTATCATTTTAATTCCACGCCAAGGCATGTTTAATGACTGGGCTTGGGATTTATATTTAAAAAGCAAACCGGTTTATCAATCGACTTTAGATGGGGTACCTTTATTTTTGATGTATCAGGTGGGAGCCAAAAATAAAAATTAGACATTAAACGATCAATTAATTTTGTGCGTGTTATTATATTGCATCTAAATTGACTACTTTTGAGGATTAATATGGCGAATGAAGAGCATATGGCTTTGC
>CAYFMN010000001.1:0-25520 GCA_964344185.1 uncultured Nitrospinota bacterium | reverse complement strand
AGTGGAGAGATGAAAACCCTGAAATAAATCCTGATTTTTCGAAAGCGGATCTTAGAGGGGCAAAATTACAAAAAGCAAATCTATCGAACTCAAATTTGGAAGAAGTTAAATTTCAGTTTTCTAATTTAAGCGGCGCCATTTTGACCGGTTCTAATATGAATAAAGGAAAGTTTCAAGACGTAAACTTATCCAGCGCAAAATTGGATAATGCAGATTTGAAACAGGTTAATTTTTTTGAGGCAAATTTACAATATGCGGACATGGAGAATTCGAATTTAAAAGGCGCTCAATTTAATGAAGATACAACGCTTTTTCAAACTAATTTTAAAGGCGCTAACTTAGAAGAAGCGTCTGGTTTAATGGAAAATCAGATTAGAGATTGTTTGATTAGTAAAGAGACTAAACTCCCCGATTATTTAGGGGAAGAAACGGACGATGACTTCTTGTTGCAAATGTAATAGTAATTTTTAATTTTGGATTTGAGTGTGGACGCTAAAGAGGCTTTAAATAAAAAAATTGAGGAATTGTCCGCTCAGGTCTCGGCCAATCCAAATGATGAAAATCTTCGAAGGGAATTAGGTTTCGCTTATATGAATGTGGGACGTTATGAGGAGTCTCTCGTGGAATATAAAGAAGCTGCCGCAATAAACCCTTCTAATGCTGATACCTTTCATAATATAGGAATTATTTTTGATCGATCAGGTAAATATAAAGAAGCAATCGACTATTATTTGAAAACGATCGAAATTTCTCCGCAAAACCCAGATGTTTTTATGGATTTGGGTTTGGTGTACGACCAATTACAAGATTACGAAAATGCAGTAAATACATTTAAAAAAGTAATCGAGCTTGTTCCGGATGATATCGACGCCCATTTTCATCTAGGGCTGGCGTATGACTCACTAGAAGATGGAGAAAATGCGGTGATTTATACTATGAAGGCGGAAAAGTTGGCCGACGCTGAAAATCATGTTCAGTGGAACGCGAGTTCAAAAAAAAGCTTACGCATTCTTTTCAAAAGGTATGAATTAGATCCAGAAGATTTTGAATAATCAAGAAATTACGATTAAAACCCGCCTTACTAAAGTTTTCTAATTCTGAAATCTTTACTTTCAATCAGTTGATACATTTTTAAGAAATAAATGCCTTTTCTAACAGCCTTACTTCTTTTAATTTTAAGTTCTCAAAGTTTTGCGGAAACTGAAATAGGTTTTAAGCGTTTTAAAGAAATTGTACGGCAAAACGTTAATCATAAACTTAAAATTATTGAGCAAGATCCTCTAGACGCAGAGTCTTATTTTAATTTAGGACTGGAATACATGGCATTAGGGAAGACAGAGAAAGAGATTCAAGCTTATCTTGAAGCAATTCATTTATATAAAAACTATTCAAAAGCTCATTATAATTTGGCGGTTGCTTACGACCGTATAAAGGATGGAGAAAAGGCGATTAAGCATTTGATTAAGGCGGAAGAAATAACGCGCAAGAATAGGCGTCATGTCGCCGTTCGCAGAATTCAAAGAACTCTAAAGCTGTACTATCAAAAATATGGAAAAACTTCTGAGGAGCTATTTATTAAAAGGGAATTTGATAATTAAAAAAATACTAAAAATTAAAATATTTTCGAAGTAAAAAATATTCGTTATAAGGCCTGTCGTCGGTAATTCGCGTGTTTTCTTTATCATTGATGATATCTTCAATATTTAGTTTGTTACTCAGTATTGCTTTTATAAGCCCAAGGCGCTTGTCAGCTATTACTTGTTTATTCAGGTTTAACGGTTTTTTTTGTGTTTTTATAAAGAATTCCATAAAGTCATTATTTGCTTTTTCGGAAAGTCTAGATGAAAACTCTGAAACCGAAGGGATTTTAATTGGAGTTAAAGAACAAAAGATATGGAACCCGAATCCGGGATAAAACTGAAAAACCTTTACATGGGGAAATGAGTTTTGAATTGATCGAATTACAGGCTGAAAACTTTTTAATGATCCTGGAAACCAGTGAAAAAATATCCCATTCGGCTTTAAACGCTTTTTAACTATTTCATAAAAATCCTCTGAATAAAGAAGAGCTGTGCCGGCGGCTTCAATTGGAGGCGGCGGGTCAACAGTTATCAAATCAAAACTTTCTTCAGTGCGATTTAAAAATCTCCGTCCATCGTCAATAATAATCCTACCTCTTGGGTTTTTTAATATTTCTTGAGCGTCTGCATGATAATCGCCAAACGCTTCAATAACGCTAGGAACAAGTTCTACAGCGGTGGCCTTTATATCCCAAGACAATAATGACCTATAAGTTGTTCCCATGCCAAAAGCTATTACCACTGCAGATTTTGGTTTATGTTGTAAAGTTGCTAATGGGAAATGCGCCATAATTTTATGGGCCTGATTAAAGCCCATGGTCATTTCCTGTCCATTGACTAAAAGACCTTTGTTATAAGGTCCCAGGTTGTAAGAAATTACCGTTGCCGTGTGATCGCGGCGTATTTTAACTTCCCCACGCGTTGCGCCTTCCTCATAACTTTTGCTTTTGAATATACCAAAACTTATTACCATTAAAAAAATAACGGTAGCGGCTAGCGTTTCCCTGAGCGCTGTTTTTTCAGAAGTTCGGAAAGCGCAAAAAATGAATAAAATAAAATATAAAATGATTATAAGAATTATGGATTCTCTAGAACCGAATAAGGGCAATAAAATATAAGCCGCAAATAGCGGACCTAAAATTGAACCAATGATATTTAAGGCGTTCATCAGACCAGCTGGTTTTGATTGACCTGTTGAATACTCGTCAATGATCATTGGAGTTAGACAGCCGAGCGCTAGACAGAACGGAAATATGCTGAAAAGGGTTATGAAAACTTTCAGTCCAATTAAATTACCGTTTTGCGTAATGGGTTCTAAAAACTGAGGGTCTCCAGCAATTATCGGGATAAAAGCAGATGCCGTTAAGAAAGCTATTAAGCCAGTGAGAGTTGGCTTTTTAGAAAGAATAGATAGTTTTCGATAAATTAAAGACCCTACCCAAGTTGCCAATAGATAAACAGTTAGAAGACCGGCAAACGCATATACAAAGTTACCTAATGTTGGTATAAAAGCCCGAGTCCAGATAATTTCAAACGCCATAGAAGCAAAGCCATTAAAAAAAAGGATTGCTCCACAAAACCAGGCGTTCCTATTTTCAACAGATAAAGCGATAATGGAATTTTGCTCTCCTGTTTCTGATTGTGGAACTTCTAAGCGTGAAGCTTTTTTTAGAAATGGAAAACAGCTAAGCGCAATAAGAAAGTTTAAAGTTCCTGCGACCTTTAAAGTATTGCTAAAACCGATCAGCTCAAACAGAATAAAGCTGGAAATTAACGCTCCAAGCATAGCTCCAATAACATTCGCAAGATATAAAAAGCTAAAGCTTGTTTTTTCGGTTTTATTGGCTTGTTTAAAAAAGAACATTGCCACTGGAATTGTGGCTCCCATACAAAAACACCAGGGGATTATGGAAATTGTAATGATGATCGAAGAGAAAAAAAGATATTTATAGGAACTCATCTCTTCGACTGTAAGGAGGATTGAATATCCAAGTTCAAAAAGACTGGGAACTACAAAAGCTCCGATTCCTATTATCAGCTCGGCGATTAAATACAACAAAATAGCCGAGCAACCCATGAGGTTTGATATTTTACGAATCCATTTACCTCCTGCCCAATTGCCTAAGGCAAGTCCCAGCATAAACGCCGATACAACAACCGAAGCGACGGGAGTGATAACTCCAAAAAAAGTGAGCGCCAATCTCATCCAAACAATTTGGTATAGCAACCCACAAAAACCAGAAACAATGAAGATAACGAAAAAAAAATTTCGAAAACTAGCCGACATTTTATTTCGATAAATAATGATTCTCTCCTATATAATTTGGTCGATAGTTTTTACTTTGTTTCGTATATATTAGACTGTTCAACTTCAACTAGAAATATAAATCGGTTTGTGGAAAGGCAAAAGTAATTTATGCCATATGATTTTAATATAGCTCTTGTTGAGCCTGAAATTCCTTTTAACACTGGATCTATTGGCCGCACTTGTTTAGCTATAGGCGCTAAACTTCATTTAATTAAACCTTTGGGTTTTGAAATAACAAACGCTCAGTTAAAAAGAGCCGGTTTGGATTATTGGAAATATTTAGAAGTTTCGATCCATGAAAATCTTAATGAGTTTCTGTTAAAAATACCTTCCGAAGCTCCTAAAGTCTTTTTATCGAAAAAGGCGGAAACTGCCTATTTCGATTATAGTTTTCAACCAGGAACTTATTTTATTTTTGGAAAAGAAACAAAAGGATTGCCAGAAAGTCTTCTTAAGGAAAACTGGGAAAGCTGTTACAAAATTCCGATTTACGATGATAGGGTGAGGTCATTGAACCTGGCAAATGCGGTTGGAATTGTTTTGTACGAGGCAATAAGACAATTAGAAGTCACTTAAGATAAAATATGTTTTATTCTTCTGTTTTTGTTTCACCTGAAGACCCTTCTAATTTTTCGATTCTTTCTCTCAAAAGATCAATTTGGGTTTGCATATCAGGAATTAAGGATAAAAGAGCCGTATGCATTATCTTGAATTCGAGTTCGGATATTTCAGAATCTTTTACTTCCTTAATAAAGCTTTCGTCTAGTAATGAGTCGCGAAACTTCTTGCTATTTTCTTCCCATTTTTTTACTAATTCTTTTGGAGGTTCTTTTCTTTTATTATATTTATCGTTAAATTCGCGTTCAAAATCATCAAAATCAAATTCCATGATTGACTAACCTCCTGATTGAAAAATTTCTTAGACTATAAGGTTACCTCAATTTTTAGAATTACGATTTCCTATCGGAGAGATAAGAAACCGTAATTCAATAAAAATAATTTGGAGGTTCTTTTATTATAAATGAAGAAAGTTAAATCTCTAAATCGTTGTCATAATTTGACCTAAACGTTTTGTAAGCTTCAAATTTTCTTCATAGTCAATATCTAAAGTAATAATTGCGGGTTTTCCGCATGCAAAGGCCTCTTCTAAAGCGGGCTTATAATCAGCCGATTTTTCAACTTTCTTTCCCCAACAGCCAAAAGACTCGGCAAGTTTGACCATATCAGGATTTGTAAAATCCAATTTAGAATGTTCATTAAAGGAATTTTGTTGTTTCCATTTGATTAAACCGTATTCTCGATCTTCCCAAATGACAACAACGATGTTTGCTCCATATCTAGCGGCGGTTTCAAGGTCCTGAATGTTCATCATGCCGCCTGCGTCTCCGCAAATAGCTAAAACCTTTTTTTCTGGATAGACCATTTTTGCGGCTATAGCTCCAGGTAAAGCAAAACCCATTGTGCAAAACCCATTGGAGATTAAACAAGTGTTTGGCTCATCGCATTGATAATAACGAGCAATCCACATTTTATGAGCGCCAACATCCGACAATAAAATATCTCCAGGCCCCATAACTTCGCGCGTATCCCATAAGACCTTTTGAGGTTTAATTAACGGAGCTGCGTCATCATCTTTATGTTCGGCAAAGTCGTGTTCCATCGCCTTTCGTATTTCTGCATAGGAACCAGGGTCTACAATAGGCGGTTTATTTTTAAAGTGTTCATTTAGCTCCCAGAGAGACGCGGCAATATCCGCGTGGATATCCACTTCTACGAAATAGTTTTCGTCAACTTCATATGGTAGGAAATCAATATCTATTATTTTCTTTTTGTTGCCTTTATTCCATAAGCTTGGATGGTATTCAACCATGTCAAAACCTATGGCTATAACAACGTCCGCTTCTTCCATTTCAATGGAAATATGGTCGCGCGATTGTAATCCCATCGTAAACAGACAATGAGGATCGGTTCTTGGAATGGCTCCTTTAGCCATAAAGGTATTGATTACGCCTATTCCTGTATGATTAACAAAGTTTTGTAACTGTTTAGAAACTCTTTTTCGCACGCAGCCATTACCGGCAAGTACGATAGGTCGTTTAGCGGATTCTATTAATTCAATGGCGGATTTAATAGCTTTAGGGTCCGGATATGGTCGACGCGTTCTCTTTACTTTAATTGGTTTTTTATCTGTTTCTAACTCGGCAATATCCTCTGGAAGTTCTATATGAACGGCTCCAGGCTTTTCCGTCCTGGCTATTTTAACGCCTTTACGCATAATTTCAGGGATGTTATCTGGATGAACAATGGACGAACTCCATTTTGTAATTGGTTGGAACATATGAACAACATCCATAACCTGATGCGATTCTTTATGACAACGCTTGGTATCTGCCTGTCCGGTTAAAGCAATTAAAGGAGCTCTGTCCATATTGGCGTCCGCCACGCCGGTAACAAGATTAGTCGCGCCTGGTCCTAAAGTTCCCAAACATGCGGCGGGATTACCAGTCAGTCGTCCATAAACATCTGCCATAAAAGCGGCGGCTTGTTCATGTCGACACAGTATGAATTTAATTTTTTCGGATTTTTTTAAAGAAATCATGAAATCGGCATTTTCTTCGCCTGGAATGCCAAAAATATACTCAATCCCCTCTTCTTCCAAACATTGGACCATTAAATCAGACGCCTTCATGATTTCTCCTTTTTCATATTTATTATTAACTTTTTAAACTACAACCAGATTTTGTATAACTGCAAGTTATTCTTGATTCGTAAACTGTATGTGTCTGAGGTTTAATTTATCAAATTTGAGGAAGTTCCCGAAAGACCTCCGCCATACCCTCTTTTGGCATAAAATGCCTGAAGCGCTGCATCTGGAAAATCTTTATCGCAAAGAGTCAAATACTTTAAAACTGCAATTGGCCAATCTTTATCTTTAGGAGCTTGGATAATGGCAATATTTTCGGATTCATATTCCTTTACAATTTTATCAATTACTTTTGTACCGCCCTCTTCTTTTCTTTTTTCCTCAATGACTAGAGGACGCAAAGGATTGATTTGATAAACTTCCAAACCCATATATTCCTCAGGTAGATCCTCTTCTACCAACTCCTCAATGGGAATTCCCTGGCCTTGCGTAAGGCTTGAATCTCCCAAAGAAGCGACATAAACGGGCGCCCGTTTAATAGTCGCTTGTTCGGCATATCCTTTACGACTCACAACTTCGTTTTTTTTGCCAAGCCCGAATACAACGAAATCCCACCTTCCGATTATTAAGGATCTTTGCCTTTGAATGATGACCGTTTCCTCTATGGCTTTTTCAATTAACTCAAGAGCTTTTTGGCTCTTAGCTTTTATGCCCATTTTTGGCATGGACTATAAGCCTCCTTAAAAATTTCAACTCAAAAATATGAAAGTTATTATAGTAAAAGGAGTTTCTGGAACCAAGTTGTATTTTTTCAATATTTACAAAGAATAAAAAAAATATTAAAACTCAAATAAAGAAAATCGAGTTTAATTAAAGCCCTCTAATCTATTTTCACTTCTCTTTATTTAGAAGCAATAAATGGGCCGGAAAAGGAAGGATTTGATTGTTAAAGCGTCAATATATAAAAACGCTCAATATAAATTACTTTATATACCTAAAATATATTTAAGTTCCTTAATTTTTTCAGAAGTAGGTATTCCCATATCCAAGATATATTCATCAACTTGTTTAATACACTCTTTAACTTTATCAATTTCTCCTAGATCTAAATATATTGAAGCCATTTCCTCAAATGCCGTAATCCTAGAAAATTTAGCGGGATGTTTTTTAGCTTCATGCAAATATTGATCGGCTATAGAACTAATTTTTTCCCGGTCCTTTTTGTTCCTGGAAACGTATAGATCAATCATATGTTTCTTTCTATAAAAACCTGATGAAAAATCGTCCGGTTCTCCAGAAATTTTAAAAGAAGTTTCGTAAGACGCTATAGCTTCGTCAAATTGTTCATTTTTTTCATAAGCGCTTCCGATATTAGAAAATATCTGGCCTTGTTGTTTGCGATCATTAATTTCTACGACCAAACTTAAAGCCTTGTGGTAGTACTCTATCCCTTTTTCAATTTTATTTTGCTCAACCCAGCAATAACCTATTTTATTTAGACATGACGAGATTAAAGATTTGTTTCCCAGTTTTTCCGAACAGCTTAGGGAAGCTTCATAATACTCCATGGCTTTCTCCAAGTCATTGTTATCTTGAGAAATAAAACCCAATCTTCCAAAACAGTTAATCATCCCCTCAAAATTGTTATTTTTTTCGTTTATTTGCAAAGCCTTCTCGATTAGATCTTTGGCTTCATCAGTTTTTTTTTGAATACTTTTAATAATGGACAGTTTTTCTAATACTTTAGCATGACGAATATCATCTTCAGAATCTTTTAAATGTTTTAAAGCATTTTCCAAATTTTGTTGCGCTTGATCAATTTCACCATTTAGAATGAGTTTTTGAGATCCATCAATCCAAGCATCTAAATCGTTTTGAGACATGTCTTTTCTCTTCTCGCCTTTTTTTTATTAAAGTTTTGCATGCAAAAAATAACATAAATAAATTGAATAAAAAAGAAATTTTTTTAACGATTTAATTTTGACAATTTTTTATCATTTGAGTTTCATTCTTAAGGTTTTTTAATCTGACCTTAATAAGATTTTAATTTTCGGGATTTATCCTAATGGCTAGAGAAAGCTTAAAACTTGCCTTCCATCCTGCTAAAATATACTAGAAACGTTTTAGCAGGATAATTTTGCGCTTTTTTAGGAGATTCGATTTTATGAAATTTAGTTTGCGGTTGGCAATTCTATTTATATTTTTTACGGCTCAGTCGGTTTTAGCGGCTCCAATGCATGGTTTATCTATATATGGCCCTTCAGGGTTAAAATACAAATCTGGCCAATCGTATGACTTCTCCAATCCTTCGGCTCCTAAAGGCGGGCATTTAACTTTAAGTTCCTATGGAGCTTTTACAAAATTAAACCCAATGTCGCTTAAAGGCGTTGTCGCGCCGGGGGTTGGGACTTTAGTTTTTGAAACTCCAATGGATAGTTCGAGCGACGACGATGAACCGTTTTCTCAATATGGGAATTTAGTTGAAAAGGTCGATTTGGCTCAAGATCGAATGACAATGATTTATCATATCCGAAAAAACGCTAAATTTTCAGATGGTCATCCCGTAACCGCTGAAGACTTTGTTTTTTCCTTTAAATTGATTCAAGACCCCGAATACCATCCGTTCTATAAACAGTATTTTAAAGATATATCAAATGTGGAAAAACTGGATGACCATAAAGTTAAATATACATTTGCAATCGTTAATCAGGAACTCCCTTTAATTACAGGGCAAATGCCTATATTGCCAAAACATATATATGGTAAACCCGGAAAAAAATTCGGCTCTGACTTCGATGAAATAGCGGTAGGCAGCGGACCTTATATTGTCGAAAAATATGATTTTGGTAAATACATCACTCTCAAACGAAATCCGAATTGGTGGGGGAAAGACCTTCCTATCAATCAAGGTCGATATAACTTTGACAAAATTACCTGGAAAATTTATCTGGACCCCGTAGCTATTCGAGAGGCATTCAAAGGTGGAGCAATTGACGCAGAGCAAATAAGCAGTTCCAGGGACTGGGCGTTGGATTATAAAGGCGATTTTGTAAAAAAAGGTTATTACATCCGAGATGAAATACCGCATAAGCGGGTTGCCGGTATGCAAGGTTATGTTTTAAACCTGAGGAACGATTTTTTCAATTCCAGAAAAATAAGAGCCGCTATCGCAATGGTATTTGATTTTGATTGGAGTAACAAAAACCTGTTTTATGGGCAATATACCCGCAACGATTGTTATTTTGATAATAATGAGGAAATGAAATCCCAGGGAGTTCCTCAAGGAAATGTAAAAAAGATCTTATTGGACTTGCGCAAAAAATACGGCTCTGCGGTACCAAAGACCGCCTTGACTAAACCCGTTGGCGCTCCAGGTCAAGGACAACCATTGGCAAGAAATATTGCTGTCGCCAACAAACTGCTGGATTCGACCGGATGGAAAGTGGGAGAAGACGGTATTCGAGAAAAAAACGGCAAAAAATTTAATATCGAATTGCTTTTAAATAATCCACAATGGCAACGGATTTCTGAACCTTATAAAAACAATTTAAAAAAAATTGGCGTAGATCTGACCATAAAACTTGTTCAACCTGCGGAATACGAAGAGAGAGTCCGTAGTTTTAAATTTGACATGATTGTTTTCAATTATCCCCAAAGCCGTTCTCCAGGAAACGAACAAAGAGATTTTTGGGGAAGCGAAGCGGCCAAAACGCCTGGTTCAAGAAATATATCCGGAATATCCAATCCAGCAATTGACGAATTGATAGAAGTCATTGTCTCTGCCGATACACGGAAAAAATTAGTCGATAATATTCAAGCTTTGGACCGAATCCTGACTCATCAATTTATTACCGTGCCTCATTGGTATATCTCTTACGACAGGGTTGTCTATTGGAACCGGTTTTCCAGGCCAGAGAAAAACCCTTCCCAAGCCCCTACTCTAAACAACATTATTGAATGGTGGTGGGAAGACCCTGCAAAAGCTAAAAAACTAAAGGAAGCCAGAAAAACAAAAAGCTCTTTGCTCTAATTTGTTAATAAAGTTACCTCCAAGCTCTTAAGGCAATTCTAATGGTTAGTTATATTATCCGCCGCCTATTATTGATGTTTCCTACCTTAATTGGAATTGTCACCATTACTTTTATCATTACGCAGTTTGTGCCTGGAGGTCCCATCGATCAAATAAAGGCGCAATTAAAAGGTCATGCGGGAGCGGTTTCCGAAGCGGGAGGGGCCGGTTCTGTTAGAGGCAATAAGTCCGGAAATGAGATTGACCCGGAGCAACTTGAAAAACTCAAAAAAGTTTATCATTTAGACAGGCCAGTATTTGAGCGTTATCTTCGAACTTTTTTGTGGTATTCCCCCAAAAACCCAAAAGATCCATTTTTAGATAGATTTTTTAACCACGATAATTGGGACGGTTTTCTGGTTTTTAAATTTGGGAACTCCTTTTACCGGAATAAAACAGTTCTTGAATTAGTTAAAGAAAAACTGCCAGTCTCTTTATCTCTTGGCGTCGCCAGTTTTTTTATCTCGTACATCGTTTGTATTATCTTAGGTATTGCCAAAGCCGTAAAAAACGGAGAACGCTTTGACACAATTACCAGCGTAATTGTTTTGATTGGATACAGCGCTCCAGGGTTTGTCGTCGCAATTTTTTTAATTGTGTTCTTAGGCCCCGGCGATAAGGCTATCGCACATCTGATACCGCTTTCTGGATTGACTTCGGCGGGGACTCCCGGTTACGAAAGTTGGTCTAGTTGGAAAAAACTTTTAGACTATCTGCACCATCTCGCCGCGCCTTTATTTTGTTACATGCTTGGTAGTTTTGCCACTCTCACCATGTTGACAAAAAACTCCATTTTAGAAGAAATGAAAAAACAATATGTGATCACCGCACGGGCGAAGGGATTGTCGGAAAACACAGTTTTGTTTAAACATATCCTTAAAAACTCATTGATTCCGCTAATTACAGGTTTCCCAATTGGCTTCCTTTCCATGTTTTTTACGGGTTCTTTGTTATTAGAGCAAATTTTCACTCTGGATGGATTGGGGTTATTGTCATATCAGGCTGTTATACAAAGGGATTACCCTATTGTCTTGGGTTCTTTATTTATTTTTACCTTAATTGCGTTGATCGGACAGTTATTAACGGACATCTCCTATGTGATTGTAGATAGAAGAATATCCTTTGAGGAATCGCAGGGGTAACTTCTTATGCGACTAGGAAAAGATTTTCAAACAAAAATTACCAAATTCAAGGCGGATAAAAGAGCTTTTAGAAGCTTTCTATTCCTTTTCATAGTTTTTATTTTAACGCTGCCTACCGAGCTTCTTTGTAATGTGCGTCCGATAATTTTATCGGTGGACGGTTCTTTTTACTTTCCAATATTTAAGCGATACAGCGAGAAAGATTTTGGCGGCAGTCTTCCCAGCGAACCGGATTATAAATCGGACTCTTTTAAAAGATTATTATCTGGAGAGCCAATAGCTTATCAACCCGTTAAACAAAGCGAAAACTCCGGCTTAATAAAGCTTGACGATTTTGAGGACGACCCGCTTTCATTGGGAATGGATGATTTTGAAGAAGAATCAGATGTTTCCGAAGAAAATTCGTTGACCTTAGACCTCGGCGATTTCGAAGAAGATATTAATGAATCCGCTAAGACCCAACCGGCAACTTCCAATGTCGATTCAAAGAATGACTCAGAAGCGTTAAAACCCCGCGACTATTGGATGATTTGGCCTCCAATTCAATACGATTACAAATATATACCGAGCAAAAGCAAATCTGGCGTTGTGGCTTTAGCCGCTCCATATGAAACAAAAAACTATAAAGAAAAAACTATTTTATCTTCATGGGTGGACGGGCACTATTTGGGCACGGACGACCGGGGAAGAGACGTTTTGGCTCGACTAATTTATGGATTCAGAATATCGCTGATATTTGGCTTGAGTCTGGCGATTACCGGCACCATTGTGGGATGTATGCTCGGCGGCGTTCAGGGATATTTTGGAGGCTGGATTGATTTAATCGGACAAAGATTTATCGAAATTTGGGGCTCGATGCCAAGGCTCTATTTATTAATCATTCTCAGTTCTTTGCTGACTCCATCATTGCTCCTGTTATTTTTTATATTAAACCTTACCGCCTGGATGGGTATTGCCGCTTATATCAGGGCTGAGTTTTTGAAATCAAGAAACCTGGAATACGTCAAAGCGGCAAAAGCAATGGGTGTCTCAAACTTCGAAATCATGAGGCGTCATATACTGCCTAACTCTTTGACTCCAGTAGTCACATTCTTTCCATTTGAAGTGACTGCGGGCATATTGGCGTTGGTCAGCCTGGATTATCTTAATTTAGGCGTTCCCAGTCCTTCTCCCAGCATAGGCGAGTTATTGTCTCAAGGAAAAAACAATTTACAGGCTGACTGGATAATTTTACCGACTTTTCTTACTTTAACGATAACGTTATCTCTACTTACATTTGTTGGAGAAGGGGTTCGCAACGCTTTTGATCCGAAAAAGAATTAAGCGGATAAATAAACTTATTTTATGCTTCTAAACGTACACAACTTAAAAACCCATTTTCGAGTCGGATTCGATAAAACTGCCAAAGCGGTAAATGGAGTTTCTTTTGAACTCCATCCCGGAAAAACGTTGGCCCTTGTCGGTGAGTCTGGGTGCGGGAAAAGTCAAACCGCTTATTCGATCATGCGTTTGATAGCTGAAAACGGATACCATCCCGATGGCCAAATCAACTTCGACGGCAAGGATTTAATGAAGTTTTCGGAAGATGAAATGCGCGATATCCGCGGTAATGATATTGGCATGATCTTTCAAGAACCGATGACTTCCCTGAATCCCCTTTACCGCATAGGAAACCAATTAGAAGAACCGCTAAGACTTCATCGTAAACTGGAGAAAGGTCCTGCTCGCGCTAGAGCGCTCGAATTACTCAAACAAGTTGGAATCCCCGACCCTGAAAACCGCATTGACAACTTTCCTCACGAACTATCGGGAGGAATGAAACAACGCGTTATGATCGCTATGGCTTTAGCCTGCGAACCAAAAATATTAATCGCCGACGAGCCGACCACAGCGCTAGACGTTACCATCCAGGCGCAAGTCCTAAGGCTTATGGAAGAACTGCAAAATGAAACCGGAATGGCGATTCTCCTGATAACGCATGATTTGGGAATCGTTAATCAAATGGCGGATGAAATCTGCGTCATGTATGCCGGAAAAATTGTCGAACAAGGAGAAAGAGAGCAAATTCTCCAGGAACGCGCCCATCCCTACACGCGTAAATTATTTGATTCTATTCCCAAAGTTGACGATTCTGAATATTATTTAAACACGATCAAAGGCATCGTTCCTCCGGCGACAGAATATGGCGAGGGATGCCTTTTCTATGATAGATGCCCCAAAGCGTTTGATAAATGCAAAACCGAAAGCCCGTTGCATTCTGTTAGCCCGGGTCATAAAGCCGCTTGTCACTTATTAGAAGACGGTCAATCTATCGAAACTACAACGGATGAGAAACGGCTCGCTCCTAAAAGAAATGTATTGCCGGAAATCTTGATTGAAACCAAAAACCTTAAAACCTGGTTTCCGGTGCGGCGTGGAGTTTTTCGCCGTATTGCGGCTTACGTAAAGGCAGTCGACGATGTCGATATAGAACTAAAAAAAGGTTCGACTTTAGGACTTGTAGGAGAATCCGGATGCGGCAAAACGACTTTGGGAGAGTCTATTTTAAGGTTAAACGCTCAAGCCGACGGTAAGGTTTTATATCAAAATAAAAATATTTTAGAACTGGATACGCCAAAATTAAAACAAATTAGAAAATACTTGCAAGCGGTTTTTCAAGATCCATACGGCGCTCTTTCTCCAAGAATGACAATAGAAGAAATAGTCGGCGAAGGTTTACGAGTGCATTATCCGAATTTATCAGATTCCGAAAAACTTAAAAAAGTGGAAAACGCATTAGCCGAAGTAGGCCTGCCGCCAACGGTAGTGGAGCGTTATCCTCATGAGTTTTCTGGAGGGCAAAGACAGCGAATAGGAATCGCCCGCGCCTTAATTTTAGAACCGGAATTTATTTTATTAGACGAACCCACAAGCGCTTTAGACGTTTCGGTGCAAGCCCAGGTTTTAAACCTCCTGCGCGATCTGCAACATAAAAAGCAACTCACCTATTTATTTATAACGCATAATCTGAGCGTTGTACGTTATATAGCGGATACCGTAGGAATTATGTATTTAGGAAGAATTGTTGAGTATGGACCGGTAAAAGAAATTTTTAACAACCCCAGGCACCCATACACCAAATCGCTTTTAGAAGCGGTTCCCAGTTTAACGGAAAGGAAAGAGTTTGAACCGTTAGTCGGCGACGTCCCCTCCCCGCTTTACCCGCCAAAAGGGTGTCACTTTCATCCAAGGTGTCCCATTTTTCTCAATGAACCAGAAGGTTCGCCTTTAAGAACCAAATGCCAAACAACCTACCCTGATGAAAACGGTACAAATTCAGATTACGCCCGCTGCCATGCTTTATAAGTTGTAAATTTCTTCCTTAACTTCAAAGTTTTGAAATAGTTAGAAAAATAACTTAGATATTTTGTTTTTTGAAAAAACAAAATATTGACTACCAAAATTTTTTTTGTCAAAGTAGCTTAAACTTTTTTAAAGAAGTTGAACTCAATTGGAATTCTTCTTAGGAGTTAATTACGTGCAAAGTTGTCCTCAAACAATTAATCCACTTAAACCATTATTAAAGGATGGCAACATATTTGAAAGTAGTCACAGCATCACTAAATATCCATTTGTCAGCGATGCCAATAGGCATAACTTTCGAAGTGAGCTGAATACGCCTAAGCTACACGCTTGTATCCCGCTCTAAAGAATTTAAAACACAGGACAAATCCGAACTGTTTGGCGCCGCGAGTCTTTCTTATATGTTTTATAATCAAAAGCTTAGGCTACATAAAAATGCGCAGAACGATTGCTTCCGACCCAAAGCGCGGACGTTGCTCAAAAAATATTTCTTCGCTGATCTAAATCAATGCATCAATGGGCTGTATGAATTTTTAAATCAATATTATCTATCAAAAAACACACTATTATTGAGCGTAGTCCCTAGGACTTTTAGAAAGTTTTCTTAGCAAACTCATTCATAAAAAAAACGATAAATAGGTTAAAACTTGAGCAGTTGGTATAAATTAAGTGATTCTCAAACGTTATTTGTTTTTGTTCATGGTTTATTCTCCGATTCAGTTAAATGCTGGACGTCAGATTGTGGCATTTATTGGCCAAGGCTATTGGTCGAAGACCCTCGATTTAAAAACCCTAATATTTTTTTAGCTGACTATTACACAACTTTGGATTCAAATGATTATGGGATTCAGGATTGTGCCCAAGAAGTATTTCAACAATTGAATAGGGAAGACAGTTTAGGTAATTCTCCCCCAATCAATAAAAATAACATTATATTCGTAACGCATAGTGCAGGTGGCATCGTAGTAAGATATCTACTTGAGAAGCATAGCGATTCTTTTCGTGAAAAATATATTGGCCTATGTTTATATGCTTCTCCTTCATATGGTTCGAAATTAGCTAGTATTCTTAGTTTTATTACTAGATTTTTTAATCACAAACTAGCCAAAGAACTTTGTTGGGCCGGTCCTCTATTGGAAGATTTAGATATAAGGTTTTCTCAACTCCTCCACTCCAATAAAATATCTTTGGTTGGCATGGAGGCATATGAAAATAAAGCACCCTTTGGAATTCCATTTTTAAAAAATAGAATCGTTGAAAAAATATCTGCTTCAAGATATTTTGGTAATCGTACCATAATTCCGGGTTCAGATCATTCTTCTATTGTTAAGCCAGTTTCCATGGAATGTCGGTCTCACCAGGCTTTACTAGATTTTGTGGTGAAAAACCATTTACTTGAATCTAAATCGCAATTACAACATAGGTTTTCCTCAAACTTGGATGGTCTTCAGTTAGACAGTTTCTCTATCCCAAATTTTCCAATAACTCTTGTTGATCGCAAAATTGATGATGAGGTCAATCTAATTCGCAAAACACGGTTTTTTGTAGAATTTGATCAAGTTGGTTCTATATTAATTTTCGCTAAAAAACTTATAGAGGGTGAACTTTCTGGTGGTTCCAATGAGGCAAGGAGTCGAGCCTTGGCTTGGTGTGCGAGATTACTTTCAAATACCCGAGAAATAGAAAAAGCAGAAGAATGTCTAAAGCTTGCCATGACATTAAAAACTTGCTTGGAAGTTGATATTGCTAAGGCTTTTATTGCTTCGAAAAAGGGCAATAAAAACGTTGCTTTAAATATATTAGCCGAAATTGATTTACCTGAATCGCGAACTGCAGCTCTTATGGTTGTTTTAACTCATGATGGTTCTCAGGGAGCTATTGATTGGATTCTGTCCTCTGGCTTTGACGCAAAAGATTTGGATTCTGATGGGAAATTTGTTCTTTTAAAAAATCAACTTGAACTCGCCCAATGGGAAGAAGCGAGAAAAACTCTTGATTCACTGCACGATGATGATTTAAGAGAATCGCCGGTTCTCCATCACATGATGGCGATGACATACCTCCTAAGCACGGTACCCACTGAGCTTCGCTCTACTGTTTTCAAGGATATTCCATTAAATGCGAGGAATTTCCCTCTTGCGGCAGATTCTACTTCAATTGAGGTTAGAAGGGTAGCTCAAAGTCATTTTATGAACGCTGCTGAGATTGCACGACAGTTAAATCTTCCTCGTTCAGCTGAAACCCTAGATGAGTTCGCTCTTTGGCTTGAACTTATTGATCCAGATGAGTCGGAAAAGGGAAGGCAAAAGTTAGAAGCCAAGTTTCGTAACCCAAAAACACCTCTCCGCCTTGTTCATCTTGGTTTGCAATTTGGAATCGAAATAGATCTACCGGCTGTTGAACGGAAGATTGAACGACAAATTGCCTTGCATGGCGAACTGACTCACGATGCTGCGATTGCGCGTTTTTCTATAGCATTTAGCAAAGAATCTCCGGAGGATATTGCCAATTACATTGATAAGCATTTTGATGATCTTTCCAAATTTATCAATAAAAAAGCGATGCGGTTTTTACAGATTGAAATGCTTGTTCAAGCTGGTTTGCCTATAAGAGCACGAGAATGTTTGGATATTCTTGCAGAGGAGGGAGTTTCTGAAGCTGAAGAAAATCGCCTTCAGAGAATTATTGCCGAAGCGGAAGGGATGGATCCAATTGAGGGTCGAATCGAGCAGTTTAAGCAAACGGACTCTCTGCGTGATCTAGGAGTTCTCGTAGCTGAACTCGAAACTAGAGAGGAGTGGGATAATCTTTGTATATATGGGGAAATTTTGTTTCAAAGAACAAATTCATTACAAGATGCAGAGAGGTTTGCGAATGCTTTAAGTAATACACAAAAGTCGGAACAACTTGTCGAATTTATAAAAGCCAATAACGACCACATGATGCATTCCAAGAATCTACGAATGTTGTATTGCTGGGCTTTATTTGATGAGGGTGCTCTATTGGAAGCACGGACTGAATTAGACAAGCTAAGTGATGATCAAGATAATCAGAACTTTCGCGGATTACAGATTAATCTTGGAATCGCTCTTGGGGATTGGAATTCTCTTTTGGTTAATGTTGCTAATGAATATTTTGAGAAAGATAAGAAAAACGCTCAGGAATTGATCGACGCAGCTCGACTCGCTCTTCATTTGGGTTCGCCCTATGCGAGAGAATTGGTTTTCTTAGCGGTGAAAAAAGGTGGCGACGATGCTGGTATATTGGCGGCTGCCTACTTTTTGGCTGTCAACGCTGGTTGGGAAGGGGATACGGAAGATCAGTGGCTTCAAAAAGCCGCAATGCTTTCAGGTGACGATGGTCCAATCCAAAGTATCGACTTAGGAGATGTTTTGAACCGAAATCCGGATTGGGATCGTCGAATATCTGAAACATGGGGTTTGTTGAATAGAGGTGAAATTCCAATTTTTCTTGCTGCTCAGTCCCTTAATAAATCTATGATCGAATTGATACTTTTCCCTGCTTTTGCAAATCTATCAGAAAGTGATCCACGGCGGAGAGGTGTTATTTTGGCATTTAGCGGCAATCGATTACTGAAACCGTTAGATGTTGGAGGCTCGGTTGGATTAGATATTACAGCATTATTTACCTTAAGTTATTTGAATTTGCTTGATAAAGCATTGGATGTTTTCGAAACGGTTCATTTGCCACACTCGACTCTTATGTGGCTTTTTGAGGAAAAACGAAAAGTCGCATTTCATCAACCAAGTAGGATTAGAAACGCTTATCAGATTCGCAGTTTACTAGCGACGGAGAATCTTAAAAAAATTATAGCAAGCACAGTTCCAGACAGTGATCTATATAACCAAGTCGGTGAAGAGCTTTCAATCTTAATAGCGGAGGCAGAAAATAGAAAAGGCGATGATGATACACAACGCATTGTTGTTCGCCCGTCTCCGGTTCATCGTGTTGGTTCTCTAATGGAGGAAGAAGCTGACTTGACTGCATATGCAGATGTAATATGTAGTTGCCAGTCCATTGTGGATAAATTACGACAAAAAGGCCAGATTACGGCTGAGGAAAAGAAGAAAGCTAGAGCCTATCTCCAACTTCACGAGAAACCCTGGCCAAATCAGCCGGAGATTGTTGATGGGGCAATATTATACCTAGACGATCTGGCTGTAACTTATTTCTTGCATCTTGGAATACTTGAAAAACTACGTATTGCAGGATTTGAGCCATTTATTTCGCCTTGGAAAGTTTCTGAAACAAATGAGCTCATTTCTTATGAAAGTTTTACTAGTAAGGTCAATGATACTATAGAACACATTCGGTCCGTTATTAATTCAAGAATAGAATCTGGAAAAATAAAAATAAGCAAACGACTCAATATGTATAATGAAGGAGAACTTTCGATGCTTGAACATCCAACTGCTAGTATTATTGCTTTGGCAGGAGACTGTAATGCAATTATTTCGGATGACAGGTTTCTCAATCAGCATGTTAATATCGAAGACGGAAGTAAACAAACCCAAATATTTTCAACATTGGATCTTATAGATGTACTAGACTTCAACAGTTTAATTACCCCTGAAGAACAATTGGAATATAGAACTGCACTTCGTCGCGCGGGATATTCCCTTGTACCTGTGAGTAGTAGCGAATTGACACTTCATTTAAACGCTTGTCCGGTTGAAGATGGGAAAGTGATTGAGACGGCCGAGCTCAAGGCAATCCGGGAAAGCATTCTTTTTGTACGAATGAATTCCTGGCTTCAGCTTCCTAAAGAAGCGCCTTGGCTGGACAACTTGTTCCAAGTGTTCAATCAAGTGTTGAAAGATTTGTGGCGAGCTGACATTGATTTTCCCAGCGTACAGGTTCGCTCCAACTGGCTCTTAGATCAGATTGATTTTTTCGGCTGGGTTCATAGCTTTGAGAGAGGAAACAGAGATAACATAGTTAAAACTGGAGGGAGTATATATATTTTGAAGTTACTTATACCTCCGATTGAAGCGCCCAAGAATGTCAAGGAAGAATACTGGATTTGGGTTGAGGATAAAGTATTGGCGCCAATCAAAGAACAAAATCCCGACCTATATTCTTGGATTATTGATTGGGCAAAAGGCGCCATTGCAAAAATGACTGATATGGATTTAACCCAAGGAGACGAGAGGTGACAAATACACCTTATGTCAGGTCGAAATTGGCGCAAGCTGGTTTAGAATTTTTTCCACCTCTGATCCGAAAAACCTTACTTGAAGAATCGGGTTTTCGAGAAGAGTATGATTTAAATACAAATGCTGTTATTTCATTTTCTGATTCAGGAGTTTTTTTTCAGCGTTCAGATTTATTTGAAGCTGCTCGGAAAATGTATTCCGAGAAATCAAAAATAGAAGTTTCCGACAAAGATGGTCAAAAGTGGGTACTAGATTACACGAATGAAGATGAAGAATTATCCGGTGTTACACTTTCTCGAGGCAATCAGGATCTCCATTTGGAGGACTTTAATTTATTTTCTCCAAATAGAAATATCCGGCTAAGTTATCTAGATAAGGTTTCTTCTGATTTTAATTTACCCAATAACGCACAAGATAAATGGCACGAAATTTTAAAAAGCCGCGCTCTTCATGATGAAGAAGTTCAAGCATTTAATAATGAATTAAACGATACGCCTGTACATATTGCCCGACAAATAATTAGAGATCTCGAAAATGGGCGGAACAAAATATGTACATTTGTTCCACCTTCAGAAAGATATTTTCGGAGATTGGTGGGCGAATATGACGGGAGCACTTCCATAGAGGATTATGCTACCAAAAACGGGAGATTTTTTTTTCAAAAGCTCTCAGCATGGCGACCATATGACGGTTTTTTGTTTAGCTTATTTCTGTCATCCCATTCTTCCCTAACGGCGGAAATCAATATCGACCAGTTGGACAATGAAGACATTTTATTTGCCTTTAAATATTTAGAAAAACATGGAGACAAAATCTCGCAATTAGGAGCTATTGAAGTTGGTTTCCGTATTTTTCGATCCATTCCTGAAGTTGAACCTATACTTATTAGTCTTATTAAGAATATTAGAGACGATGAAATTAACCAAAATTCAAATGGCTTCAAGCTTCTTTCTGCGTTGTTTTTTCTTGTAGACGGAGAGTTGTCAAGAATGCGCCTACTATCAGAAAAACCGGTCTTTTATAGAAGATTAGCAGCTATGTCACAGGCTGCATTAATTCAACGTCAACTTTCGAATTTAAATTTCGATATTAATAGTTTTTGTGAATGGGCAATTAATGGTCGCTCAAGGGAGTTCTACCTACAGTCCCTTACTGATATGCGTTTAGAGCCTCGTTGGAATCCTGGTTATGCGATGGAGTCGCAATTAAAAGCTGGATTTTTTGGTCGCATCATGATCGCCGCTACAAAAAACAAAGAGAATATTGAAGAGGGTGAGTTATCTGATCTAGTTTGTGGGGATAAACCCGGAAGCCTTAACTCACTTAGTAAGTTTCCATATCCGTATTTGCCAGGCCCTTTAGAAGGAGCAGAAAGCACTCAAAATATTTTACCTAAAGATATTTCAGAATGCATTGAAAAGCAGCTCAATACTGAGGAAATGAGTCCAAAATCGTTTATTGCTCTTGTAAATTCTGCCAAGATCTTCAGTATTAATAAAAAAAAGGCAGGATTAGCAGCAAAAATCCTAAAGCTTGGCAGTTATCACCTTACGAATATCGAGGAAAGAGATCAACTTATAGCTATATTGGAAGGACTAGCTGGGGTCGCCGCGGTTTCTAGAAGTTGTGAACTCGCCAATGAATTGAGGATCCTTGTACGTAAATACAGACGCGATGTTCAATATGCATTAACTATCGAAGAAGCAATGAGTATTTGTCTCGTGGCTGCTGCAAGTCGTATGGACTTGAATGAATGGAAAGATTTTGCAGGAGAGTGCCTGACGGAACTAGCATTTGGTGATTTGGAAAAAAATGAAGGAAAGATGCTCCAAGCTGACCTAAAATATCTTTGTCATGTGGTTCCTGAGTTGTGGATTTCCTGTGGGAGGGCTGATGCAGCATTGATGGCTTTTAATTCCAGTTGACAGAAGCTGTACTTCTCGGTTTTCTATTTAATATTTTCCTGCTACGTTCCTGAGTGTCCACTATTGACCGAATTCATTTTCCTAGACTTGAGAACATCTGATACCTTCTATCAGGCCAGATATCAACTTATACAATTGATCAAATCATGGTTTTAAACTCATCTTCGTTTAAAACTTTGATTCCTAGTTTTTGGGCTTTGGTGAGTTTGGAACCGGCTTCGGAACCGGCGACAACGTAGTCGGTTTTGGCGGATACGCTGGAAGTTACCCTCCCTCCTAATTCCAAAATCTTCTTTTTTGCAGTGTCGCGAGTCATCGTCTCCAGCGTTCCGGTTAATACAAATTGTTTTCCTTTTAAGCTATCGCCAAATTCTTTTTTTGGCGCGTCGGTTTTTAAACCTTTTTCCGAAAGCCGTTTTAAAGCGTTAATATTGTCTTCATTGTTGAAATACCCCGTTAAACTCTCAACGATCTTGGGGCCGATTTCGTCGATGGCTTCTAAATCTTCGGTCGAGGCTTTTAATATATTATCTAAAGTCCCAAAGTTGTCGGCTAAAACAGTCGCCACTCTTTGCCCGACAAATCGGATTCCCAAACCATAGACCAATCTTGCCAGCCCGGCTTCTTTACTTTTTTCAATAGAGTCCAATAAGTTCTGAGCGGATTTCTCGGCCAGTCTTTCCAAGGGTATTAATTGATCGATGCTTAAGTCGTAAAAATCTGAAAATTCTTTGACCAACTTATTTTCCACCAATTGCTCTAATATAGCCGGTCCCAGATGATCTATATCCATTGCGTCGCGGGAAGCAAAGTGCAACAACCTTTCTTTTAATTGCGCGGGACACATAGCATTAACGCATCGCCAGGCAGCCTCCCCTTCTTCTCGAACAATCGGTTCAGAGCATTCGGGGCATTCCCTGGGCATTTCAAATTTTTGGCCGCGTTGTCCGTTTTTTTTCTCAATAATACGAATCACTTTGGGGATAATCTCGCCGGCTTTTTTCACAACCGCTTCGTCGCCTATTCGAATGTCCAATTTTTTGACTTCATCTTCGTTATGCAAGGTCGCTCGGCTGACCGTCGAGCCGGAAAGAAATACCGGTTCTAAAATAGCTACCGGCGTGATAGAACCGGTTCTACCTACTTGACAAATAATATCTTTAACTGTCGTTATGGCATGTTCAGGTTCGTATTTGTATGAAACGGCCCATCTTGGATGTTTATTTGTGGAACCCAGTTTGTTTTGAAACGCAAATGAATTTACTTTTATAACCAGTCCGTCAACGTCGTAGCTTATTTCTTTTTTACGCGTTTCCCATCGATCAATGATTTCAAAAATATCCTCAAAGTTTTTGCATAAAACCGTTTCCGGATTGATTTTGAACCCCTGTTTTTTTAAATATTCCAAAGACTCATAGTGAGAGTTAAACCGGTCGCGTTCTCCGACCGTATACATAAAAATACTTAAGGGACGGCTTGCCGTTATTGTGGAATCGAGAAGTCTTAAAGAACCCGCCGCCGCATTGCGGGGATTAGCAAAAACAGGTTCTTCATTTTCTTCACGGGTACGGTTTAATTTCTCAAACGCCTCTCGTTCCATATAAACTTCTCCGCGCACTTCCAGTTTTTGTTTTTCTTTTATTCGGAGGGGGATGGATTTAATCGTTTTTAAGTTTGCGGTAACGTCTTCGCCAACTTTGCCATCTCCTCGGGTCGCTCCTTGAACCAATATCCCATTTTCATAAATTAACGTGACTCCCAAACCGTCAATTTTGAGTTCGACAACGTATTCAATCTTTTTATCCGATCCGAGGTTTTTCACCATACGCTCGTGGAATTTTTTTAATTCCTCCACGTTATACGTATTATCCAAACTGAGCATTGGATACTGGTGTTTTACAGGAGCAAATTTTTCGGAAACTTTCCCCCCCACCCTTTGCGTTGGCGAGTCTTTAGTCGCCCATTCTGGATATTTTTCTTCCAGCTTTTTTAATTCTTCAGCTAATAGATCAAATTCGCGATCAGATATTTCCGGGTTGTCATCCACATAGTAAAGCCGCTCGTGTTTTTGGATTTCTTCACGCAGCCATTCCAAACGTTTTTTGTCATCGTTCGACATTTAAATAAAAATCCTAAATAAATGTTGTTACTAAGCTAAATAATTAAACTGGGAGTTAATTTTAGGTTGGAAATATGAAAATTAAAAACGTTATTTTTGAGTTAAATAAAGGTTTTTAATCGAACCCTAAAGTTTTTGGTGGGGAACAGATCATAGAGAATACAACCCATCAATAAGTTAATAATGGGCTATATTCAATGATCTGGATTTCTACCACTACAAGTTTTATATGGTTTAGTGGTGGTGACCGCCTGGTCCATGAGCATGACCGTGTTGCAGTTCTTCCTGTGTAGCTTCTCTGATGCTTAAGACTTCAATGGAGAAATGAAGCGTTTGACCCGCTAAAGGATGGTTGCCATCAATGAAAACTTCGTTACCTTCAATTTTTTCTACCGTAAAGTTCTGATGCTTTCCGTCTCCCAAGTCGGCGGTAAACTGCATTCCGACTTTAACTTCTACGTCTTGAGGAAACATGGACATCTCAGTTTTTATTTTTAGTTGGGGAACAAAGTTGCCGTAACCCTCTTCTGGAGGAACGACTACTTCTTTGGTGCTTCCGATTAAAAGACCTTCCAGAGCTTTCTCTAATCCGGGAACGATTTGCCCCACTCCATGAAGATATTGCAATGGGTTGCCAGCGCCGGCGCTGTCAAGCTCTTCGCCATCGGAGTTTTTCAATGTATAAGCAATCCCAACGACCGTATTATTTTTAACCATGTATTCTCTCTCCAAATTTAGGCATAAAAAAAGCCTCAAAAGCCACTTATTGGGGCTAAATACTTGCTCCTGGCGGCTCATTGGGGCTTTTTGGCTATAAACGCTTTAATTAGCTACCTTCGACTCTAACTTAAATAGGATTAAATATCAACCGAGGCGAGCGAAAACTTAGGAAATTAAGGGAATCTCTAAAAATTCAGATTTATCTGAAGCCTGACCTCTAAATTCAAGGGCTAAAGCTATAGCAAACCAGTAAAAATGCCAATTATTAGAGATTCTCTTAAAATAATTATTTTAACACTACTAAATATAACAATTGCCCTAAGGCCATATTATCTCTAGCAAAGAGGCTGTTATTCTACTTTTGGATTTAAATTTTGATTGCAGGTTTCGAAAAAAGTAGTGGAGAAAACAATTAAACTTTTTGCAACCTGATAAGGAATTTATTTTATTGAATCGAGGCGAGATCTTTCACCGATACTTCGTATCGCTTCAAG